>DATJWB010000274.1:0-35967 GCA_035501495.1 Bryobacteraceae bacterium
AGGGAAACGCCGGCAAACAGTCCTTTGGACCTCGACCACGCCAGGATCTCGGCGTTCAGCTTCACGTCGGTATTGGCATTCGCGGTGCGGCCCACGGGTCCGGCGGCCACCGAAGCGTCCGCGCCCAGGGTGAACTTATCGCTCAACAGCTCGTCGAGTCCGTGCTGGTTCATGACGAGCATGATGATGTCAGTGGACGAGCCTCCGATTTGAAAACCGATGCTGCCGCCCTCCATCCGGATCGCCGCGGGAGCACCCCATCCCGTACCGCTGTGGTTACGGCAGGTGACGAACCCGCGTCCGTATTCGCCGCCGACCACGAAGGCCGCTTTTTTCAATCCCGGAAGAATCATGACGCACTGGGCCTTATCGAGCAGGTCCTGCGGGATCCCCTTGTCCGGAGTCGCCATGACCTCGGAAAACACTCTCGCGGACTCGGCCAGGTTTTTCTCCGCCGTGTCCGCAAGCATTGCCGTGGCCGATATGATCATCGTTGCAGCTACTGCCAGGAGTTTCATCTTTTTTTCGAGACCTCAGTCTCCGTGTGGAGCACCCGAAGGTCCACAATTCACATGCGCGGATTAGAGGCCGGTTCTACTTGCGTCCCAACAGGCGTAAACGCACACTGAACGCACGCACCTGTCCTCTTCCGTACGTCAGAAACTGCGGAGTCCCCACCACGTTGTTCACCACGTTGGGATTTCCGTTGTTGGTGAGGTTGTTGTAACCGAAACGCCAGGCCCACAGGTAGTGCAATGCGCGGAACTGACGTTCCAGATGGAGATTGATGTTGAAGTAATCGGGAAACCGCCGGGATTCGGGAGGCCCCACCATGAGCCCCTCCTCGTCCACGGTTCCGAAGGGAAAGCCGGTGCGATATTCCACCAGGTAGGCGGCAGTGGTGTTGCGCGTCAGAAAACGAAGATGCTGCGGCAGCACGCGCACGGGGAGCGGCGCCCAGCCCCACATATGGAATCGGTTGGGCGTATCCCACGGGGTCGGACCGGGCCCCTGAGGGCCGAAAATCGGGTTCTCCAGGCTATACTCGACAGCCGCGTTCGAACGCGAACTCGACCGCGTATACCCGGCGAACCACTCGAACTTTCCGGCGAAGGTGTGACGCAGCGACAGTTCCAGGGCGTCGTAACGTTCGCGCCTGGTGTTCGCGAGCTGGAAACTGATCGTGCCGGCAAATTGCGGCCCGTTCACAATCCCCGGCGGTGGCAGGAACGTGAACCCGCGGTTTCCGGCCCTGTGCATATATCCCGACCGCAGGAAAAAAGCGCCCGGAAGTTTTCGCTCCACCGCGAAACTGGCGGTTTGATAATACGGCGCGCGCAACGACCGGTCATTCGCCAGAAACGAAGTGACCACCGGACCTTCGACCACTCCGCCCGGCAGGTAAAAAGTGGACACGCTCACCTGGTCCTGCTGGCGGCTGATGATCCCCAGACTGATGGAATCGTAATAGATACCCCAGCCGGCGGAGATCTTCGTGTCGTGCGAGCGTCCCGGAGCCCAGGCGATGCCCAGGCGCGGCGCCACCTCCAGGTCGCGCACCACCTCGTTCCACTCCGCCCGAAGGCCGGCTTCCAGGACGACCCCTTCGCCAGGCGTCCAGGCGTCCTGAATATATTGCGCACCCTCGAAATTCTTGCGCGCCACGAAAGGATTACCCAGAAAGGTGACGTATCGCGCAACCGAGTTGTCCTCACGCAGCACCTCGTAAGGATGGCGCGTAGTCTCCTGGTGGAAGGCTTCGCGTTCGAAGTCGATCCCGAACTTGAGCTGGTGGGTGCCCATCAGGTGCCGGGTCCGGAGAAACAGGTTGGCTACCCATTGCTGGCGGTAGAAATGCCGGTCGAGGTCCGCAAAGTAGTTGCCCCGGTCGCCGAACGGGGTGATCTGATAAAGCTGGTCGCCTTGGGGAACGTCGCGCAAAGCGCCGCGCGAATCCGCAAATCCCACGTCCAGCAGAGATCCGCCCCAAAGGTAGGACTGATCGCGAATCGTGCTCATATAGAGCCACTGGCGGTGCGACGTGGTGGTTTCGACGGGGGTGAGGAAGCTGAGGCCGTAGTGCGTATTGTCGGCAAGGTTGAACAGAAATCCCCCGGTCAGGATATTGGTGGGGGTCAGGTTCACCTGAAAGCGGCTCAGGTCGCTGAGGGTCAAACCCCTGGTGCGATTCTGGCCCCGCGGGAGCCCCTGCACGATGTCATCGTTGTAGAAGGCATCCATCCCGTTGTGAAACCAGGCGCGGCCTTTAGCCAGCGGCCCCGAGAGTTCCACCCGCGGCGTCCATTTGTTGACGTGCCAGCCGCCGTCGCTGGAGATTCCGGGAATGAAGTTGGTACCGCCGAATCGCAGGCGGTCATCCCCCATCTTGGTCTCCAGATCCAGCACGCCCGCGGAACCGCGTCCGTTCTCCGCGGAGAAGCGGCTGCTTTCGACATCCATTGCCTGGATCGTCTCGATATTGACGCGCGTCTCCAGGCGCCCGGTCACCGGATCGGAGATGTTGAAACCGTTGAGCTGGTAATTGGTCTGGTTGGTGTCGCCGCCGTTGAAATGCGCCCGCCCGGAGTTGTCTTGCACCACCCCGTCCACCAGGGGCAGAGCGTTGCGGTAGTCCTGTGGCGCGGGATACGGCACCGCTTGTATTTCGGTGTTGTCCAGCTCCTTGCGATCGGCGGGCTGCTTCGGGTCGATGGCCGGAGGAGAGTAGGTGACGTCGATTTTGTCCGAGAATTCCTGCAGGTGATTGAGCGTGATGGTCAGCTCCGCGGACCCCGCTGCGAAAGGCTGCGATTTGGATTGGTACAGGTAGAATCCCAACCGTTCGGCCCGGATGGAATACTCGCCGTCGGCGGCAAGATTCACTTTGAAGATTCCCGCGGTGTCCGACGAAGCTACCGTGGCCGGCCCGCCCTCGATCGGCCGCAGTTCCACCCTCGCGCCGGCAATGGCCGCGCCCGTGTCGTCGATGACCCGGCCGGTCACGGCAACCTGTGCCGCCAGCCAGGGAGACATGGCCAGCAGAGCGAGAGATACCTTCCGAATCTGAGATCCGACAACCATTCGCCAACCCGCCCGCACCGGCGCGTAATGCCAGCATAACGCCGTGAAAGGAAATTTGCGTACCGCCGTGGGCCCTGGAGTACAATCAGCCACGGACCTTATGATCTCCCCTCTCACGCCGCTCGACTTTCTCGCTCGCAGCGCGCTGGTCTACCCCGAGGCGATCGCCGTCGTCGATGGGCACCGGCGATTCCCGTATGCCGAGTTCCAGAATCGCGTCGAGCGTTTCGCCGCCGCGCTCGAGAACCTGGGCGTTGAGCCCGGCGACCGCGTGGCGGTGCTGGCTCCGAACGGCGCCCTGGCGCTCGAAGCCCATTTCGCCCCGATGCGAATTGGCGCGGTCCTGGTGATGCTCAACACCCGCCTCCAATCCCAGGAACTGGCTTGGATTCTGCGGCACTGCGGAGCGAAAGTGCTGTTCGTGGATTCGCCACTACGGCATCTGGTGGAGTCCGCCGCCGTGGAGCGCATCATCGACGATTACGAGGAATTCCTGCGCGCCGCGCCGGACGGCGCTCCCCTTCGAACCCGCGAGATCGACGAGAATGCCTGTATCTCCATCAACTATACCAGCGGCACCACCGGCTTTCCCAAGGGTGTGATGTACACCCACCGGGGCGCGTGGGTGAATGCCCTCGGCGAGATCACCGAGCATGGGTTGAATCCGGGCAGCGTCTACCTGTGGTCGCTGCCCATGTTCCACTGCAACGGCTGGTGCTTCCCGTGGGCCGTAACAGCGGCCGGCGGGCGCCACGTCGCCATGCCGCGTCCCGATCCTTGCGAAATGGTCCGGCTGATCGAGGCCGAGGGCGTCACCCATTTGTGTGGAGCGCCCGTCGTCGTGGCTTCCCTGGCTTATCACTGCGCCTCGGAAGGCATCCGTTTTTCCCGCCCACTGAGGATCGTCACTGCCGGAGCCCCGCCTCCTCCGGCCGTCATCCGCGCGGCGGAAGAGACTGGCGCGCAGATCACGCACGTTTACGGTCTCACCGAGACCTACGGGCCCCACACGGTTTGCGCGTGGAAGTCCGCTTGGGACGAGAAGCCGTGCGAGGAGCGGGCGCAGATCAAAGCCCGGCAGGGCGTGGCGTACCTGGTGGCCGGCACCGATCTCCGCGTGGCGGACGACCACATGCGCGACGTTCCTGCCGACGGCGAAACCATGGGTGAAGTCCTGATGCGCGGCAATAACGTCATGCTCGGCTATTACGACAACCCGGCGGCCACCGAAGAGGCCTTTGCGGGCGGCTGGTTCCATTCCGGCGATCTCGCCGTCCGCCACCCGGACGGGTACATTGAGCTCCGCGACCGCAAGAAGGACATCGTCATCTCGGGCGGCGAGAATATCTCTTCCATCGAAGTCGAAAAGGTCCTGGCCGACCACCCCGCAGTGGCGGAAGTCGCTATTGTCGCGGTCCCCGATGCAAAATGGGGAGAGGTGCCCAAAGCCTACGTAGGGCTGAAACCCGGCGCTTCCGTAACCTCCGGGGAGTTGATCGCCTGGTGCCGGGAGCGTCTGGCGCATTTCAAGTGCCCCCGGCAACTGGAGTTCGGACCGCTCCCCCGGACCTCCACCGGAAAGGTCCGCAAGAACGAACTGCGCGCGCGAACGCGCGGAACAGGTACATCCGCATGATTTTCGAAAATCTTCTAGTGAATGTCGAGCCGCCCCTGGCAGTAGTGACACTCAACCGGCCCCACCGCCGCAATGCCCTATCGCTCGAACTGATGCTGGAACTCATCCGTTGCCTCGACGAGATCGGGCGGGACCGCGAGATCCGCGCGGTGATCCTCGCGGCGGAGGGCAAGGTTTTTTGCTCCGGCCACGACTTGGGCGAGATGACCGGCCGGGACATCAACGACTATCGCCAAATCTTCGACGTCTGCACCGAGCTGATGACCAGAATCCAGACTATCCCGCAACCGGTGATCGCGGAGGTCCAGGGGATCGCCACGGCAGCCGGATGCCAGTTGGTGGCCACGTGCGATCTCGCGGTGGCTGCCGAGGGGGCCGGCTTCGCCACTCCGGGTGTCAAGATCGGGCTGTTTTGCACCACTCCGATGGTGGCCCTGACGCGTGCCGTTGGCCGCAAGCGGGCGTTGCAGATGCTCCTTACCGGCGAAATCGTGGACGCTCGTACCGCCGCTGATTGGGGGCTGATCAACACGGTGGTGCCGGCAGCCGATCTGTCCGCGGCCGCTCGGGAGATGGCGTGCAAGGTCGCCGAAGCGAGTTCGTTGGTGGTGGCTCTCGGCAAACAGGCTTTCTACACCCAGATCGATCTCGACCAGCCTAAAGCTTATGCCTACGCGAAGGAGGTGATGTCGATGAACGCCCTGGCCGCCGACGCTCAGGAAGGCATCGGTGCGTTCCTGGGCAAGCGGGCACCCTGCTGGGTCGGGAAATAGCCGGCTTACCGGAAATCATCTTCCAGAAACTCCAGGCGCCCGCGCCCGGTGCGCGACTGCTCGGCCTTTCTCAGCTCCGCGCGGCGGATCTTGCCCGATACCGTCTTCGGCAGGTCGGAAAACTCCAGCCGCCGAATGCGTTTGTAAGGCGCCAGTTTCTGCCGGATGAACACGAACAGTTCGCGAGCGAGCTCCTCGCAGGGACTGTATCCCGCGGTCAAAACCAGGTACGCCTTGGGCACGAAACTCCGGACGGGATCCGGACACGGCACTACTGCGGCCTCAGCGACCGCCGGGTGCTCGATCAGCGCGCTTTCCAACTCGAACGGGCTGATGCGATAGTCCGACGCTTTGAATACATCGTCCGCGCGCCCGATGTAGGTGAAGTATCCATCCTCGTCGCACGACCCGATGTCTCCCGTGTGGTACAGGCCCCCGCGTTGCACGCCGGTGCTCATTCCGGCAGCGACGACGTATCCGGGCATCAGCCCGGCCGGACGCGCCGACAGGTCGATACAGATCTCACCGTCGCTGGCGGTCACGATCCGATAACCGGGCATCGGCCGTCCCATCGACCCGGGCTTCACCGGCTGCCCCGGCGAATTCCCAATCAGGGCCGTGGTTTCCGTCTGGCCATAACCGTCGCGAACCGTCAGAGCCCAAGCCGCCCGCACCTGCTCGATTACTTCCGGATTCAACGGCTCGCCTGCGCTGATCGCTTCTCGCAAAGACACCCGATACTCCGCAAGCCTCTCCTGGATCAGCATGCGCCACACGGTGGGCGGGGCGCACAGCGTGGTGATCCCCCTGGTGCTCAGGATTTCGAGCGCGTCCGTGGCTCGAAACCGCGAGTAGTTGGATGCAAACACGGTTGCGCCCGCAGCCCACGGCGTGAAGAAGCAGCTCCAGGCATGCTTCGCCCAGCCGGGAGAGCTGATGTTCCAATGCACGTCGCCGGGCTGCAGACCCAGCCAGTACATCGTCGAAAGGTGCCCCACCGGGTAGCTTCGGTGCGTGTGCGGCACCAGCTTGGGCAACGCGGTCGTGCCGGACGTGAAATAGAGCAACAGAGGATCGGTGGCGCGCGTCGCGCCATCGGGCTCGAAGTGCACGGACTGCTGCCGCGCATCGTCGAAACGCAACCAGCCGGAGACCTCGCCGTTTACTGCGATGCGCGAGATGCCACCCAGGCCGGCAGCTGCCATCGCCTCATCGATCTTCTCCGCGTGTGCCACCCCGGCAATCACGTGCGCCACCCTTCCCCGTTCGAGGCGGTCCCGCAGATCCGCGGCCCCCAACAGCCCGGTGGTAGGGATCATCACGGCTCCCAGCTTCATGGCTGCGAGCAACGTTTCCCACAGCGGGGCTTCATTGCCGAGCATCACCAGGATGGGGTCGCCGCGCCCCACGCCCGCGCCGCGTAGATAGTTCGCCACGCGGTTGGACCGCTCCCAGAGCTCCGCAAAACTGAGACGCGTCTCCGCGCCGCTTTCCTCAACGATCCGGAGCGCGGTTTGGGTGTTCTCTCGCGCCAGTTCATCGAAGTAGTCCAGCGCCCAGTTGAATTCATCGAGCTCCGGCCAGCGAAAACCGCGGATCGCCGCCTCGTAATCGGTGCGATGCGCCAGCAAAAAGTCGCGCGCTTTCAAAAATTCGGCGGTGCGTGACACTGGCTGCCAGTATAATACCCGCATAGCTTGAAGGAGGAAGTTGCCATGCCGAACCGGCTGTTCCAGCCTTCCCGAAGGACCTGGATGAAGCTCGCGGGAATGAGCCTGGGCGCCGCCCTGGCTGCCCGCCCGCAGTCCGGCGCAGCGGCGCCGCTCTTCGACGGCAGGACCCTGGACGGATGGATCCAGATCGAAAACAACGCCACTATCCTTGCCGCCGGCGGCATCACCGATCCGGCTGGTTTTGCCGGCAAACTCGCAAACGGGTCCGATCCACTGTCCGCCTATCTGCGCGGCCAGTTGGAGGACCCGGTGAAGAGCGGTCTCGCCGCGTACACCCCATCGAACGCCGATGCCAAGGCCGTAATCTCCGCGCTGGTCAAGAACCTGAATCAGGTCATCGGCGGACCCTCGATCTATGAGAAGTCTCGGTTCCGCGCTACGGCTCTCCGGCCTGAGACCGCGGCGTTGCTCCAGCAGAACCCACGCGGCCAGCAGTTGGCCCGACTGAATAAGCTGCTGCTCGAGGATGCCTATCCGGCGGAATTGGCGAAGAGCGTCACCACCGGATGGACCGTGAAGGATGGCGCCATGGCGAGCACCGGAGTCGGGCGCGGCGTCATCTACACCGCCAGAGACTACGGCCGATTCCGCCTGATGTTCACTATGCGGCACGTCTCCGGCAATCCCGACCATCAGGCCTGCATCCTGATCTTCTGCACGCGTCCCCAACCCGGCGAGAAGCCTTTCGATGCGCTCGCCGGCATTCAGTTTCAGGTTCCCAATGGCGGCCACTGGGACTACCGGCCGGGCATGAACAACAACGGCGGCGCGGAGTTCGCCACGGTCAACAAGACGCATTTCGACGTCCACGAATGGAGCCGGGTCGAGATCGTAGCGGATGCCGCGAAGGGGACCGCTCGCATGGCGGTCGCCCAACCGGTCGGGAGCAAGGCCGTGGAGGTGCTGGACTTCCAGGATCCCGCGGCGGGCAAAATGGGACCGATTGCCTGGCAGATGCACAATGCCGGCCTGTTCGACGAATTCAAGGATGTCACGATCGAAGTGGATCCGAAGGATCAAGGTTTCGTCAGCGCAAACTAAACTCCGCATCCGCGTCGAGGAATGTGCCGCGCTGTTTTTCGTTATATTGAAATTTCATGCTGCGTTTGGCCGCGGGACTTCTCCTGGTACCGGCTCTCTGGCCGGCCGGGCGCGACATCGTTGTCTTCGACACGGATTCCGGCCTGTTCGGCGACGATGGCGCCGCACTGGTGATGCTGCTGCGCAGTCCCGCTCAGGTCACGGTCACGGGCGTCACGGTCGTTCCAGGCAACGTCTGGCCCGCCCAGGGGGCGGAGTACATGCTGCACATTCTCGACCTCCTGAAGCGGCCGCTGGTGCCGGTCTATACCGGCGCGGCGGGCCCCCTGGTACATACCAGCGCCATGGCTCACGAGAGCGCCCGCAGATGGGGAAAGCTGGAGTTCATAGGCGCGTTCGCCGATAATCCGGCCGACGTGAAACCCGCGCCCGGCTTCAAGCTCAGCCAGCGGAAGCCGCACCATGAAGGCGCTGTCGAGTTCCTGATCTCCGAGATCGAGCGGCACCCGGGAGAGATCACCATCCTGGCGATCGGGCCGATGACCAACATCGCGCTGGCGCTGCGCCTGCGTCCTGAGATTGAGACCAAGATCAAGCGCATCGTCTTCATGGGGGGCAATGTTCAGGTGCCTGGCAATGCCAGTCCATCGGCCGAATTCAATTTCTGGTTCGATCCGGAGGCGGCGCGGATCGTTCTTCGCTCACGCATCAAGCAGAAAGTGATGTTCGGGCTCGACATCTGCAACACCGCGGTTCTCCATAAGAGCGAGTTCGACCAGGTTGTGGCCGTACCAACACCCGTTACCGACCTGTTCCGCGAGGATTTAGGCAATCGGTATCCGGCGTTTTTGAAGCACCCGGAAGCCACCGGGTACATGTGGGACTCCCTGGCAGCGGCTTATCTGATCGACCCCGGGTTTGTGACCAGGTCGGACACGCGATACCTGGACGTGCTGACCGCTTGGGGCCGGTTTTATGGGTCCACTGTACCCCTGGATCGCCGGAGCGTTCCCGATGCCACTCCCGTGCAGGTGATGATCGCGCTGGACTTCAAGCGCGTCTTCGGGCTGTATAAGGACCGTCTGACCCAGCAGGAATGAGCCTGTTGGCGCAGACATTCGCCATCCGAAAACGGGAACGAGCACGTCAGGTCAGCCGATCGAGATACTGCTGCACGAAGTCGCAGCCCACCTCGGCGATATAGGCTTCGGTGAGGCGTCTGGTGATGGGCCCCGGCACGCGGCCGTCTCCAACCGTTGCGCCGTTGAAACTGCGGGCTCCGGCGATGCAGAGGCTGGTGGATGTCAGGAACATCTCGTCGGCGTTGGCCGCATCGAAGAGGTCGATGTCGGCCTCGACCGCCGGAATGTCGAGCCTGCGCGCCAGGTCGAGCGTCATCTGGCGGCTGATGCCGGGAAGGACGTAGCGTTCTCGTGGCGTATAGAGCGTTCCCGCGCGCACCACAAAGATATTGCTGCCCCTCCCTTCGGCAAGATTGCCGTTGATGTCGAGCAGCACCGCCCAGCCCTCGGGATCGTGGGCTTTCACCGACTGCTCCGCGACGATCAGGTTCAGGTAGTTGTGAGTCTTGGCGCGCGGGCTGAGCATATCCGGCGCGACGCGGCGCTGGGCCGGCGTCCAGACGTCGATCCCGTCGCGGAACAAACGCGCCCGCGCCTGGAGCGGCAATGGTGTACATTCCACGATAACGTTGGGGCCAAGGTGCGCGGGCACTTCCTCACCGATCGGATCGACGCCGCGGGTGACGCGCTGGCCCAGCCACCAATCGCCGGCCGCCGCGCGCAAAGGCTCGTTGCAGACCAGGAGTTGCTCCGAGACGCCGATCATTTCCTGCCGGCTCATGCCGGGGTCGAGGCGCAGATAGCGCAGCGAGCGATAGAAACGGTCGATGTGTTCCTCGAGCCGGAACGGGCGTCCGTTGAAGGTCCGGGTCATGTCGAAGGCAGCGTCGCCGTATTTGAAGCTGCGGTCGCGGAAGGGGATCAGGACCTGGCTCTCGGGCATGAATTGGCCGTTGAACCAGGCGAGGCGGGGTTTGGATGGCTGCGTCATGACGGTCTCTGCTATCTTAGCCCCGGGGATCGGTCTTCGGGTGCAATTCCGGGCCGGCGGTTCGCCGCGATTGCCCACGTCAGTTTCCGGTGGGCACCTTTTCGGCACGATCGATGACGAGCATTTCCACGGGCTCTTTGCGCGCTTCCAGCCGGAGACCGAGTTGTTGCTCGAGCGCCCCGTAGATGGCGGGTTCGGGGCTGTCTGAGGAGATGGCGCTTTCCGGAGTGAAGTAAAGCTCAAACGTGTAGACGCCCGTAAGGCCCGTTTTGTCGAGTACCGGGCGGCCGGCCTGGCCCGTCAGGAAGTCGGTGAATTTGGCCATCGACACGTCCTTGGCGGTGACGCGCGCGCGGCCATTGATCGTCTCGATCACCACGCCGGGAGATCGCATGGAGACCACCGGGAATCCGTCCTTGCCCTCGGCCTTCTGAACCACTGCCAACTGGTCGGGCGGCGTGCCCGTCGCTGCCAGGGCGCTCTCCCGGACTTTCAAGCCGGCTTTCGCGACGAGCAAGGCGTAGACCGGCATCTCGCGGGACTCGCGGCGGACAACCATCTGAAAGCGGGCCACGAGCAGGTTCTGCAACATCGCCTGGAATTGCGCTTTGGTGGTGCCCGGCGGGATCGTGGCATCGATATCGTAGCGAAGAGAGTTCAGCCAGTCGGGACCGATGAGTTGATAGTTCCGGACCGGGTACGCCTCCAGCAGCACGCGTCGTAGCGGAACATTGTGGAAGCTGATGCGGGCCGGATCGGCGGTGCCGGGACCTCCGTTCATGGTGAACAAACCGGCAGAAGTTGGAAGCGGCTTGACGGAGGCCACGTCGAACTTCTGGGCCGAGGCCGCCGCGATCGACAGGAGCGCGAAGGCCGCGGCCCTCCCGCGCCAGTGCTGTTTATACAGCATAATGCTGCTAAAATAGCACTGCAGGCCGGACGTTGTCAATCGGATGTCTACTCTTCACGGAGCACCCCCATCGGGTGGATCCGGGTGATGGTGTGCGCCGGCAACACACAGGCCAACAGCGCCACGGAGGCGAGCACCAGCGCCATGGCCCCGAGCGTTCGGAAGTCGGTGGCGCTGACTCCGAACAGCAGGCTGCGAATCAGCGGGCCGGCGGCCAGGGCCGCAGACATGCCGCATGCCAAGCCGGCGGAGACCGGGCGCAGCCCCTGCCTCACCAGCATACGGCGGATCTGGCCGGCTCTTCCGCCCAAGGCGATGCGGATTCCCAGTTCTCTACGCCGCAGCGCGATCCCGTATGCCACAACCCCGTAGATGCCGAGTGCGGCCAGCAGGAGCGCCGCGACTGCGAAGGCCACCGAGACATCCATCTGGAAGCGCCGCCCGGCGACGGACTCCGATACGAGCTCTTCCATGCTGCGCATACGCGGCGCGGGGATACCGGAATCGATCGACTGAATGGTGCGCCGCACTTCCTCCTGAAGTCCGGATCCTGCCGAAGAGCGGATGACCCATCCCGACACCTGCCAGGCAGACTTCCAGTACGGCGCGTAGATCATGAGCGTGGGGTCGCGTTCCAGGCGGGTGCTGTGGACGTCGCCCACAATGCCAACGACCTCGGCGTGTGACACGCTCGATCCGGCGCTGATGATGACCTTCCCGAGCGGGTTCTGCCCCGGCCAAAGCTTCGCCGCCAGTCTTTCGGAGATCACCACTACATTGCGGTCACGGTCGGCGGGTTCGATGGTCCGGCCGCGGAGGAGGGGAATTCCCAGGGCGTTGAAATAGCCGGGGCCGACGAACCGGTCGTTGACCATCACCAGTTGCCTGGTAGCGGGATCGAGGGCGCCGTCAGCGGATCCTTCCAGGCTGACGTGGTTGACGTTGGATTCACCGGTGAGGGGTACACGGCTGGAGGCGGACACCGCGCTGACGCCGGGAAGCGCGCGAAGGCGCTCGTCCGCGAGATCGAAGAAAGCGGCGCGGTCCTGAACGGAGCGGTAGCGCGATGGCAGCGACACGCGGACTTCAAGCGCGCGGCCGGCGGTGAAGCCGCGGTCCACGTGGAGCACGTGCCAGAGGCTGCTGACCAGCAATCCCGCCAGCACCAGCAACAGGGTGCTTAACGACACTTCGGCCCCCACCAGCCACTGGCGAAGCTGCAATCCGGGCCGGCTGCCGCTGATAGACAGCCGATTATATAGACGGACTATATTGCGGACGGTTAGGCTGTCCACGAGGCACCCGGAAAACAGCCGGATGAAGACTCCGAACTCCCGGCCTCGCGGAGTCGTCCGTACTCATAGGCCCGCCGCAGGAACTGATGAAAACCCGCGCCACAGACGACTTACCAGACGCGGCAGACGGGGTTCCGCACCATGGGCTGGCCGGCTTTGCAGGAAAAGGCCTTGGAGAAGTCGGGCATGTTGGACACCACGCCGTTGATCCGGTATTCGTCGGGCGAGTGAGGATTGGTGATGGCGTTGAGCCGCTTATTCTCCGGCCGTTCGTAGCCGCAGGCCCACTGCGCCATTCCGATGAAGAAGCGTTGCTCGGGCGTGAAGCCGCCGATGGACTGCAACTCCTGGCCCCGGGTGGCGTCCTTCCAGGCAAGATAAGCGAGGGTGGTGCCGCCCAGGTCCGCCACATCTTCGCCCAGGGTGAGCTTGCCGTTGATCTTGACGTCGTCCACGACGGTGTAGTGGGAATACTGGTCGGACACGCAGGCGGCGCGTTTGGTGAACTCTGCGGCGTCTTGTCTGGTCCACCAGTCGCGCAGATTGCCTTTGGAGTCGAACTGCCGCCCTTCGTCGTCGAAGCCGTGGGTGAGTTCGTGGCCGATGGTAGCGCCGGTATTGCCGTAGTTCGGAGCATCGTCGGACTTCGGGTCGAACAGAGGCGGCTGGAGAACGCCGGCGGGAAAGTTGATGTCGTTCATCTGCGGGTCGTAGTAGGCGTCCACCGTGGGCGGCGTGATTTGCCACTCGGTCCGGTCCACGGGCTTGCCGATCTTATTCAACTGGCGCCTGGATTCGAACTCGGTGGCGCGGCTGACGTTGCCCAGGAAGTCGCGCCGATCGATGCGCACCGCGCTGTAGTCGCGCCACTTGTCCGGATAGCCGATCTTGTTTACGATGGCGTGCAGCTTCAAGAGGGCCTGTTGTTTGGTGGCGTCTCCCATCCAGGTGAGCTGGCGGATGTCGGTTTCCATGGTCTTTTCGACTTCACGGGTCATCGCCAGCGCGCGGGCCTTGGTATCGGTGGTGAAGGTCTTCTCCACGAACACCTGGCCGAGCGCTTCGCCGAGGTCGCGATCGATATATCGCACGCAGCGCTTCCAGCGCGGCGGCAGTTCGGCCACGCCGCGCAAGTACTTGCTGAAGAAATCGAAATTCGCCCGCACGAACGGTGTGGAGAGGTAGGCTGCTTTGTCGTGCACGAAGTGCCAGCGCAGGTAGGTTTTCCAGTCCGCGACAGGCCGCGTCTCGAGCTGGCGCTGCACCTCCCGGAAAAACTCGGGCTCGGTGACGTTGACCTGCGCGGGGGCGGCCAGGCCGATACCCTTCCAGTAGGCCGCCCAATCGAAGGCCGGATTCTGGCTCAGGAATTGGGCGCGCGTGACCTTGTGGAACTGCTTGTAAGGATCGCGCTTCTCGACCATCGTGAGGGACTTCTGGGCTAGCGCGGTCTCGATCGCCATCACGGTCCGGGACTCGGCCCTGGCGGCATCAGGCGAATCGCCGAGCAGCTCGAACACGCGAGCTACGTGCTCCACGTAACGATTGCGCGTCTCAACGGACTTGGCATCGGTTTTCGTGTAGTAATCGCGGTCGGGCAGGCCGAGTCCGCCGGCGGAGGCAAAGGCGATCACCTGGCTGGAGTCGGCGAAATCCTGACTGGAGCCAAATCCGAAGAGAGCGCTGTCGCCGGACTCCAAGTGCAGGCGGGCGAGAAGCGGCGCGAGGTCGGCCACGCGCGCAAGTGCGACGATTTCGGAGAGCGTCCTGTCGAGCGGCGAGCGTCCGGCCTTCTCGATGGTGGGCTCATCCATGCAAGCCGCGAAATAGTCGCCGATCTTCTGTTCGTTGGGTGACCGGGCGGGCACCGGCCTGGCTGCCTCTTCGAGGATGCCCCACAGGAACTTCAGATTGTCGGTGCCGAGCTTGGCGTACACGTTCCAGCGCGCCTGGTCGGCAGGGATGGGATTCAGCTTGTTCCAGTTGCCACACGCAAAGCGGTAGAAATCGACGCACGGATCGGCGGAACGGTCGAGAAATGCGGGCTCGAGGACCGGAGTGTAGGGTAGCGACGCGAGCGGCCGATCCCCCTGCGCGGCAAGAAGGCACGGAATCAGGACAAGGAGGCTGGAAATCAGAGACGATTTGGGGTTCACGGACTGCAGCGTATCACAGCGGGCGGGCAGGCCTTTGGCCAGGCTGGCCGTCGGTCTCGGCAATCCTGCGGGCGCGAAACCGATCAGTGGTGAAATTGAACCTCTGTAATGTACCAGCCGTCGCGACTCTGCCGGATCGTAATAGTCTGTGGCGTCTCGCGGCCCGTTTGTGTGGAAATCTGCCGGCCGGTTTTCGGGTCGTAGAAAATCTCTGACCAGACTTCGACGGTATCGACCTCAATCGAGAAGTTCGCCGGCTCGTAACGGAGTTCCCGCACCTGGCCGCTCTCCAACCGCGGCACCCTTGCCGATCTTCTCTCATCGTCAAAGTTCACGCGAGCTTTGGCCAGCGCCGGGCCGGCGTAAAAGCGCTTGAGGTAGCTGCTGTCGCCGTCGAATGCCGCTCTCGTTTCCGAACGATCCGCCGCCGCGATGAAATCGATGATCATCGATTTCTGCTCCGGGCTGATTTGTTGCGAGATCGGCGTGCGGGCCAGCGGATGGAGATAGAGATTGACCTTGGAGTCATTGCCGTTCGAGAGACTCACCAATTGGCTGTCGCTTCGCATCTCGCCGCCTTGGATGCTGCTGCTCAGGCGGGCCGATATGGAATACAGGCCCGGAGCATCCGTGAACGAGTAGAATCCATTTTCAAACGTCATCCGCCATTGCGGCTGGGCTGTGGTGATGAACGAAGCCACCAGCGATACGACGGCGCCGCTCACAGGATTCCCGTGTTCGTCCAGCACCACGCCGGTTACCGTCGCCTGCGTGGGAGCCGCAACTGCATTGAGCCAAGGCGGGAATTGAATTCTGTTTCCCTGCGGCGGGTTTTGCCCCGATTGTCCAACTGCAGGCGTATTGCCGGAGTTGGAGCCGAGCTGATTAATCAATCGGTGAAATTGAAGATTGGGAATTGCCGGACTGGTGCTCTCATAAGGCTTCAACAGCTCATTGATGGAACTGTTCCAGCCGTTGCCCGTGAGCTTCTGCAGGTCCGAACGCGTGCCGAGGATCGAAAAAGGGGGATCGCCGAACGGCGTCCTGAAGCCGGGCGGCGCGGGGCATAGTTCGATGTTTGTGGGCGCCGTCCCGGTATGTTTCTGAATGTAGTCGGCCACTTCGTGCGCCAACCCAATACCGTCGCCAATGGCAGCCAGCTTGGGAGACTCTCTCAAGTCGGCAATAAATCCCACCAGTTGACCGGCGATCGAGACCTTCTGATCCGCCAGGAACGCCACCACCTGGTCGAAGATGCTCTTCGATTTCACCACCGTGACGTTCGGACAGCTTTGTTGCGCCAAAACCGGGACCGCTGCGGACAAAAGCAAGAGACGGAGAACGGGACGAAGCGTCTGTCCCATATCGAACCTCCTGTTCGGTCCAGTCTACAACGCTCCAGTCCGATCATGTGGGTTCGCCGTTGCGATAGCGCTTCCGTGTTTCGCGCGCAGGCCGCAGCGTCGGGAAGTTGTTTCAGAACGTCGCTTTGAGGAGAAATTGCACCACGCGATAGGCTTCTCCGTTCGAAACGATCGCGGTGGAGGTGGAGGTGCTCTGCGTTTGGCAGCACGCCGTCCCGAAGTTCGACGAGAGGATGCTGGTGGATCCCACACTGGTAGAACCGAGCTTGCGGAAATTCGCGTGATTGAGGGCGTTGAACGCTTCCGCACGGAAGGTGAATTTCAAACGCTCGGTGGCCTGGAAGCTCTTGGAGAGGGCGCCGTCCGTGTCCCAGAAGCCCGGCCCCTGAAACACGTTGCGGCCCATGCCGGTGGTGCCGGGAGCGGCGAGCGCGAAGCTGCTGGCGTTCTTGAAGAAGACCGGGCCTAGCGTGCCGGGCTGGAGGGCGTCGCTGGGGGCCGTGGAGCCGGCCACGACGGCACGGGCATTGGCGCCGAACTGGTCGGTCTTGGCGCCACTCGAGATCGAGAACGGCTCGCCGGACATGTAGCTGTTGAATCCCTGGAGGCTCCAGCCGCCGATCACAGTCTGCAACACGCGGTTGGCGGATTTCAGCAGGGGCTTGCCTTTGCCAAACGGCAGCTCGTAGATCCAGGTGACGATGGCGACGTGGGTCTGATCGAAATCGGCACGGCCACGGTCCAGTCGGAGGTTGTTGCTATCGACAGCCGAACTGGTAGTGGGGCCGTAACTGGTGCCGACAGGGTCGCCCGACTGGTTGTCAATGGCTTTGCCGAACGTGTACGAGAAGTTCATCAGGAAGCCGGCTGAGAAGCGCTTGCGCACGGTGGTTTGCCAACTGTGGAAGACGGAATCGGCCTTGTTCGATAGGAAAATGATGGAGCTGAATTGCTGGTTGGGGCGAAGGTGGGCGGCCAGCGTGGTTTGCTCGATTCTCCCGGCGAAATTACCAGCGGCGTTCTGCTGCAGATCGGTGATGGTGGTAGAGGAGTTGACAAAAGAGCTGGTCACAATCCCGCTGGTCACCAGAGGCACGGGAGTGGAAACCACGCCATTGGGGCAACCGGATCCATCGGGCTTGCATCCTTGGGACAGGTTGGATTGCATGGCGAAGAACGACGGCAGAATCGGGGCGGCGCTGATCTGGTTGGCGTCGGTCTGGCTGTAGAGGCGCTCTCCGCGATTGCCCACATACCCGGTCTGGAGGACGAACCCGGCGGGAAGTTCCCGCTGCACGGTGAGGTTCCACTGGTGCACGGTCGCGGTTTTGAAATTGGGGTCGAAGACCACGATGTTTGGGGCGGTGCCGAGAAGTGCCGGGGGCGGCGACAGGAAGCTGGACGGCTGAACCGTGGGGATGCTGAGTTGTTGCGGAAAGCCTTGCGAAAGCCGCGTATTGGCCGGCACGGTGCCGCAACCCGCGGTGGAAGGAGTTCCGTAGGTAGTGGCCGTGCACGAATAAGCTAACCCAGGCACACTATTGGCTGCCGCCGCCGGCGCATAGGTCGGGATCGAATCGAAGGCGATCCCGTATCCGGCGTGGATCACGGTCTTCGAACTCGCTCCCGGCGCCCAGCTGATTCCGATGCGCGGCGCGAAGGCGTCCAGGTTGCTTCGCTTCCACCAGCTTGCGGCCTTTGCGAACGTGACTGAGCCTTGCGACCCGTCGATGGGCTTATCGGGAACGTAGGGAGTCTCGCTCACTTCGCTGGCCGGCCGGTTGTACTCCCAGCGCAAGCCGTAGGTCACGGTCAGGTCTCGGCGGACGTGCCATTCATCCTGAGCGAAGGCGTTGAACTGCTTGGCGCGCTCGCCTACATACCAGACGGAGAGGTAATTGCCGGAGTGGAGCGGGAGGAAGGAGTTGGTGTTGAGGTTGCCCAGGAAGCCCTGCTTCAGGGTCGCCGGAATGCCCAGAAGATCGTTCACCGCGGACAGCAGGCGCGTGTTGTCGGTGCTGGCAATCCCCGCGGCGGAGCCGTTGGCGATGGACGGCAGGTTGAATGCCGCGCCGGGAGGATTCAGCGAGGCGCTTAAGGAGATGGACGGTAATACATTGATGCCTGCCACGCTGCCGCTCTGATCGTTCTGCTGATAGAGGCGAATGTTCGCTCCCACCTTGATGACGTGAGAGCCGCGCGTCCAGGAGATGTTGTCGATGAGCTGCGGAGTATTGAGGGTGCGCTCGGAGTGAGGCGAAAAGATGTAATCGACGTCCACATTGTTGAAGGTGTAGGCCGGAATGTTGTTCGGGAACTTCGGGTTGGAATCGCCGTAGGTGAACAGGAAGGTGAAGCGCGCAAAGCCGGCGGTAAGCTCGTTCACCAGGTGCGGCGTGATCAGCGACCGCAGGGACAGCGCGAAGTTATCCGCCGGCCGGTAGACTTCGCCACGCGGCGGGAAGCCGGGAAAGATGGCGGGCCGGCCATTGAGCAGATCTCCTTTGAGCTGCTGCTCGGTGGCCCACATCGCACGGAAGAAGATGTTGTTTTTGTCGTTGATGGTGTGGTCGATGCGCAGAAGGTTGCGCGGTCCCCGCACGGAAGAGGGTGCGCTCCACAAATAGCCGGCCTGGTTGAGGCCATCGCCGGCCGCAAAGTCGTTGGGCGCGGGATAACTCTTGAGCAGGCTCAACGCCGCGGGATCGCCGCCGATGTGCAGCGGGTCGTTGGCGAAGATGTTGTAGCTCTGGACGCAATTCACGTCAGTGGGGCTGGCACAATTGCGGATGCCCGGCGCGAGGGCCCCGGTGGATGTCACCAGGCTCGGCGAGTTCTGGGTGATCCTGGTCCCATTGATCACCAGCGGGCTGGCGGGATCGGCGACAAAGTACCGAAACACGCCGGACAAGGCCTGAGCGGTATAGACGCGGGGGATCGAGCCGAACGCTTTGTCGATGGCCTGCGAGAGGTTGACTTTCTGCCCCTGCCAGGCGGAATAGAAGAATGTCCGGTTCTTGCGGATCGGCCCGCCCACCTCCCAGCCGTACTGGTTGGCCTTCAGGTTGGCGCGGGGCTGCCCCTGGGCGTTCGCATAAAACTCGTTGGAGTTGAGGTCGTTGTTGCGAAAGTATTCCACCAGCGACCCGTGGAACTGGTTGGTGCCCGAGCGCGTGGCAATCGAGACGTTCAGCCCGGAATTCTTGCCCTCTTCGGGAGTCGGATTGCTGGTGGTGGCCTTGAACTCTTCGACGTTGTCGGGGTTGATGCGGAAGACATTGTTGGTGGGGGTGGGATTGGAGGCTTCGTTGGCTTCGATGCCGTCGATCGTGACGTTCCCCGCCTGGCTGCGCATGCCGTTGACATTAATCGTAGTGCCGCTGCGCTGAGTCACTCCCGGTTCGAGGACGATCAGGTTGAGGGGGTTGCGGCCGTTGAGCGGGAGCGTGACCACGGTCTGCTTCTCGACGACGTTGCCGAGAGTGGCGTTCGCGGTATTGACCTGTTCCACGGAAGCTTCCACCTTCACCACTTCGGTGGCGCTGCCGATTTCGAGCGTCACGTTGACCGTGAGCGGCGTCCCGACCACCAGGGTGTTCCCGGTCTGGCGTTCCGTCTTGAAGCCGGTCGCCTCGACCACGATCGTGTAGACGCCGACTGGAATCGAGGGAAATGCGTACAGGCCGGAGTTGTTGGAGATTTGCTTGAGAATGGTCCCCGTGGCCTCGTTCACAGCCGTTACACCAGCGCCGGTGACTACCGCTCCGGAGTGGTCAAAAATCGTCCCGCTGAGCAGCGAGGTGGAAGTCTGGCCTGCACACGTCAGGGTGACTCCCGCCAGGATTCCGGAAACAGACAGAAGACGTCGCATCGATCTGAGCATTCTTGGTCGCCTCCAAAACGGAAAATCGAAATGGCAACGACATGGTCACGACTCGACTGAGAGGGAATGGAAGTTAGCGGGGCGCTTCACCCGGCGCCGAATTGGGACAGTTATAGCAGACGCCCTGCCGAAATGCAAGCGCCCGCGGCCTTTTTCAATTGTGAGTTGAAACAAATGCTGCAACGGGGACGTCCGCATTCATAGAGAACGACGAAAGGGAGTCCGTGCGCAGCGACCTGTGATACGCCTTTGCGTTCTCCGGCGGAATCCCGGCTTTATGACTACCGCAATGGCCGCGATTTTTTTAGTGGTGGACGCGGTGATTCTAAGGCCCTGCCCTTTGCGAATTCCGATCGGATCGTGAGCATCGGCCGTCGAAGTAGCAATTCAGCTTCAATTCCCATGTTCATCTACTAGGGAGCGCCTCAATCCCGGCTTCGAGAATCTGACCGCGTATCTGGCCGGCGCGAGCATGAACCTGAGCGGCGGTGGAAGTCCGGCCCGGAGGGGCCACGCGCGTGGATCCAATGACGTTTCGGCAGCAGGGTTGTGTTCTGGTAGGCCCGGCTGGACTCGAACCAGCGACCCTCAGCTTAGAAGGCTGATGCTCTATCCACCTGAGCTACGGGCCCAAACTGCCGCAACCCACCTGGCCCATCATATCAAGCACGGTGCCCCGGTGGGTGCCGCCTTCAGCGAAGACAAGGCGCACGCCCTTTACACTTCAACTAGACTGCCGCATAAATCGTCATCTTCCCGTTGAGAAACTTGTCCAGCACATCGCGAATTGTTGCGCCGGCATCTTTGTCCGGTACGGGCGTGCCCCACGGTTCCGATATGACCTCCACCAGGCGATTCAGTTTCCGATCCGCCTCGGACATTCTCCTGTCGCGATTGCCCGAATTTCGGGCCCCGCTGGAAGCCCTTGTCGGCGTGTCCGATTATCCGTACCCGCATGACCGGCAGCGCACCGGTCTTTTAGCTTGCGGCGGTGAAGTCTGCCGCCATCCTCAGCTTTTTACTCCTCCGGCTCAAGCGACTCGGGCACCTTCTCATCACGCGGAAATCGACCACGATCCGAAGCGGACTGGCGCTGTTGTGGGACAAGATCGCCGTCAGGTCCACCGCGTTGGGTGAGGGTATTGTCGGGTTGCCCATCGAATTGAAATCCTGTTTACCAGTACCGCAGGTACAGACCGGATGGATCTGCCAACGGCTTTTCACCGAGTACTGGAGCGCCATCGCAACCGATTAACCACTAACGCCAGTGCATCTTTCAGGAATCGGCTGCGCGGGTGGATTAGTACGTCTGTCGCCACCCCTCGATTGACTGCCTATTCCTTTGGAATTGTGAGACAAACGATGCAGGACGCCCGTCCTAAAGGTACTGGATGAGTTAAATCAGTACGAGACCGCTGTAATAGCCTGCGAAATCAACCAATTTACTTGAAAGACCCGGAATATAATGTACAGATTCCACATTTGGGACGAGCCCGTCGCGTCTGGAATGGAAGGCAAAAACCGAGATAGGAGCTGCCGGAATTGGAGACTTATCTACAGCAACGACGCTGGTGGGCGCTAGGGGCCGCCTGTCTAATCCTTTTGGTCGAATCAGCGACCTTGATTCATACGCGTTGGGTCGAAGACGAAAGTTGGCTCGCTACCGAGGCATGGACTCTGGTTCGAGAAGGTGTTGTACGCATGCCAACGTTTCCGGCGGACCCGCGGTTCCATGCCGATGTATCGCCTCCGGTCTATATCCATACTCTCGCTGCCTCATTTCGTCTCTTCGGACTCGGCATTCCCCAGGCTCGACTCGTCTCCGCACTTTCCGGGGTCGGCCTGGTGATTATCGTGTTTCTGTTGGCATCTGACATCGGTGGGCCATCGTGCGGAGTGCTTGCGGCGCTAATCGCAGCGACCGATACTTTCATCGTGGTAGCTTCCCGAACGACCCGTGCAGAAGCGGAGAACGCCTTGCTCTGCTGGCTCGCCACGCTTTTATGTTTCCGCGCCATACAGCGGCGCTCCCTTCGACTTACCTGCCTATCCGGTGTGACTTGCGGCCTTGCTATGCTCTGTCACCCGCTCTCACTGGCAGTCTTTGCGAGTCTCCTGCTTTTCTTCTTAATGGAATACGGCTGGAACATATGGAAGCGGCCGTTCGCCCTGGTGTTCGCGCTTAGCGCCGTATCATTGCTGGTTCCGTACCTCTTCTGGTGTTTCTCCGACGCTGCCCACGTGGCCGGCTTCCAGGACATGTATATCAGCAAAATGCGGGAACCCTTCGCGGAGCGCATCCTGGGTGAAGCCGACCGATGGTCTGATTATGTCGGTTTCACGAGTCAACGAGTCCCGCTGCCCGTTCACATTCCAATGCGCATTCACCTCCCGATCATTCTCGGAGCAGCGTTCCTGTTTCTCTTCCGTCACAACCGGAAGCTGGCGCTGGCAGCACTTACCTTTCTGGCAGTGACCGTTGCGTGGTTCTTCTACATGGTAAACAAGGGCCCGCGCTATCTGATTTTGCCGGCTCCCCTCTTTGCCATTGTGCTCGCCTACTTTGCAGTGCACTACCGGCCGCAAGGGCGCCGCATCGCGGTCGCCGCCCTGGTGCTGGTCTTGCTGACGCAAGTGGCAGGCAACGTCTATTGGCTTTACGAATTCCGGACGGCCAGCTATCCGGATGTCGCGCGCCAGTTGCGCCAAATCGTGCCGCTCGAGGCCTCCGTGTACGGCGCGGGGACCTTCTGGCTGGCGTTGCATGATCGCACCTATTTCTCCTTCGATCGAACCCCGTTTGAGTTTGCACGACAGATTCTGCGACCACAGTATCTGATACTGTTTGACCGTGTGATGATGCACGGCTCAGGCCACGGGATCGATAGTTTTGCGGCGGAGCGTAGTCAGCAAGCCAGTTTTGTACGGAGTCATGGACGCCTGGCCGGCTATGTTTCTAACCCCTTTTACGGCAATATTGAAATCTACCAGGTTTTCTATTAACACGCCGGCTGCCCGAGAGAAAAGGTGACTGTACGTTACTCCCGCGCGGGTCTGTTTCCACAAGCTGCGGGGTGAACCCCATTTTCGTTTGGGACCGAGCTGGGACTTTTTGAACCACCTACTTCGCCAACCGCGCCAGCGCGGCCTTCGCCGCAGCGATCTGCGGCAGCTTCGCCGCAGAATGCTCGAAGTGCCTGTAGAATTCCCGGTAGTGGGCGGCGGCATCCGCTGACCGGCCCGTCTTCTCCATCACCCCTCCCAGGTAGTAGTGCGTCAGCAGCAGCACCAGCATGCTCTGCCGCTCGTACCAAACCGGGATCGCCCAAATGCCTTGCGCCTTGAGAGCGAAATTCAGCTCGCGTTCCGCTGCCGCCAGGTCGCCGCGCTCGAGGTAGGCGCGCCCCAGGGGCAGGGCCGTGTGCATCCGGTAGAGGAACGGCAGACCGGAGAGCAGCCCGATGGCATCGGCCGGCTTGTGCGCATAGTACGCCGCCAGGCCGCGATAGAGCTGCTCGTATTGGCTCGCCATGGCATCACCCATGATTTGCGAAATATCCGTTCGCAACGCCGCGAACTCCACGTCCGCTTCTGCCGGCTTGTTTAAAAGAAGCTGAGCCATGCCTCGGAATCCGGAGCGCCAGGGGTTCGACTGGTGGTCCGCGAGTTCGAGCAGCTTCGCGGGAGCGCCCTCCTCCAGGTATACCTGCGCCGCCTTCAGCAGGACGTCGGCGCCGAACCACATCTGCCGGCCATACAGGCGCGCGCCTTCCTCGAAATACGGCACCGCGCGGTCCAGGCGGCCTCGCGCCACCTCCGTGTCTCCGAGAAAGCCCGTCCTGCCGCCGCGGGCTGGGCCGTTCGGCGGCAAGTTCTCGAGATCGCGCCGCAGCAGCGACTCCGCCTCATCGTACTTCCCCTGCCGCAAACAGACGAAGGCCAGCTTGTCGTACCGGTTCTCCTTCCGGTACGGCGCCACGGCCTCGTCCAGTCGTCCGAACAGGGAGTACGTGTCGCCGATGTAGTCCAGACCGTTCGCGTCTCCGGGTTCGATCAGCGCCACGTATTGTTCGGAAAACTTCATCGCGCGCGCGAAGTCGCCGGTCCAGCAGGCAAGCCACCATCCCCCTCCGATGAGAGACGCGTTCTTGGGATCGAGTGCCAGGCCTTTTTCCGCCGCTTGCATGGACTCCGCCATGTCCCCAACGTCGAAGCTCGTGCGGCCAAGCTCATTCCAGCCGTCGGCGTCGTGCGGGTTCCCGGACGTGAGTTCATGCGCGGCGGCCTCCGCCTCCGCGAACTGCCCGCTGCACGACAGATTCATGATCCGGATCCTCAGCAGTTGGCTGCGCGGCAAGGCGAGGCTCTCGCCGATGCTCGCGGCCTGCTGCGTCTCGTCCCGGCAGACCTTCCAGTTCCAGGGACCCGACACCATCGCCAGTTGATAGTGCGCCATGGCGAAATGAGGATCGATCCGGAAGGCTTTCTGGAAACTCTGCGCCGCCTGGCCGATCAGGAACCGGTCCGCGAACCGCATGCCTTCGGAGTAGGCCTTGAGGGCTTCCACGTTGTCGGTGAGCCCCTGGCTCGATGCCGGTTTCTTACCGGCCGCCCCGCCAACCCGGCTGGCCACCATCCCCGCGGTTTCATCCGCCATCCGGAAGACCGCCTGCGCATCGTCGCCTTCCACGTGGTGGGCAAAGAGCACGTGCCCCGAAGAGGTGTCCTGCACCTTCACGTCGAGCCGGAGCCGCGGTCCCACACGCATCAGGGCGCCGCTGACGAAGTAGCGCGCGTTCGCATCCGCTGCCACATCGCGGACCAATGCCGCGGGCAGCCTGGCATCGCCTTTGACGCGCCGCCCCATCAGCCCGCGAATCCGTTCCGTGGAGATGACTTCGAGCTCGGCGCTCTGCGCGAGCCCCGTGGTCAGAAGTTCCGAGATGCCGCGATCCATCCAATCGAGCGAGGGATCCTGCGAGAGATTCTCAATCTCGATCACCGCGATGGATCCGCGGCCTCCCGGATAGCCGAAACGCCCACGCCCGATCAGGTAGCCGGCGATCAGGATCCCGAGAACGAGGACAGCCACGGCGCCGGCAATCACGCCAACACGGGAGGGACTGCCGAGTGCCTGATCGATGGCTTGCGATAGCTCCGCGGCGGTAGCGTAGCGCTCGGCGGGGTTGGACGCGGTGGCCTTGGCGACCACCCGGGCAAGCTCCGGCCTGATCCGCCGGCTTGGACGGAGGGCCCCGGCGGGATCCGGCCGGAACCGTTCGCCGCTGAGCAGCTCATGCAGAATGGCCCCCAGCGAAAACACGTCCGAGGCAGGCGTCAGCGCATGGTTCAACAATTGTTCGGGGCTGGCATACTCCGGTGTCAGCGCCCGCGCGTGAGTAGCTGTAGCCGTGGCGCCACTATCCGCCGCTGCGAGCTTGGCGATGCCGAAATCCAGCAGACGGGGCGCTCCGTCCGCTCCCACCATGATGTTTGCTGGCTTGATATCGCGGTGGATGATGTTGTGCTGGTGGGCGTATTGGACCGCGCCGCAGATCGTCTGCAGCAGCCGCAGGCACTGGGCATCGGTCAGCTTGTGGCTTTTCGCGTACTCGTCGATGCGTTGGCCCTCGATGTACTCCATTACCAGGTAGGGTTCGCCGCTTTCGGTGGTTCCCCCGTCGTACAGCCGGGCGATGTTGGGATGAGTGAGATTGGCGAGGATCTGGCGTTCGGTCCGGAACCTGGCGATCGAGAAGGCATCGGCCGCGCTGCGAACCACTTTGATTGCGACGCGCTGCTGGAACTCCCCATCCACCCGCTCGCCGCGATAGACCTCGCCCATACCGCCCACGCCGATCAACTCCGTGACCTGGTAAACACCCAGCCGCCGTCCGATCAGGGTGAGCCCCGCCGCGGCGAAGTCGGCTCGCATGGCGTCCTTCATGCCGGCCGTCGCCAGAAAGGCTTCCGAGTCGATGTAAGCCGCCAGCAAGCCGCGGAGTTCCTCCACGATTTCGGGGTCCGAGGCACTCAGGGACTCGAAATACTTTTGACGTTCGGCGCCGTTCATTTCACGGGCCGCCTCAAACGCCGCTTTAACCCGTTCCCAACGCCCCGCTGTCATGGCCTCCTCGCGCGGTTTAGATCCGCGTCTGTACGAACGAATACTCTCCAGTCTAGAAGGAATCACGCTTCGTCAGCGCAATCCGGAGTTCGCTATTTGTCGATCGCGCCCGCCGCCAGCGACAGAAAGCTGTTGATCTCGTCGGCGGTGTCGCCACCCCCGTTAGTCCGCTGCATCATCAGGATGCCGGTCAGATCCTTGGCGGGATCTACCCAGCCGTAGGTGCGATATGCGCCGCCTTTGACATAACTGCCGATCGAGTTGCCGCGAAACGTCCCGGATACCTCGCGCACCACTTCGAACCCGAACCCGTGGCCGACGCCGGGCGCGAAACCCACCTGCTCCATCTGGCCGGTTTGCGACGCCGTCATCGATTCCACAGCCGCCGCGGATAGCACGCGCCGGCCGTCGAGCGTTCCTTTGTTCAGCATCATCTGGTGAAAGCGGAGCATATCGAGCGCTGTACTGAACAGCCCGCCCTGCGGAGTGGGATACTTCAATACCGGCGTGTTTACCCGCTTCAATCCATCGGGCTGATAGGTGTAGGCCGCCGCAATGCGGCTCTCCTTGCCCGGCGGAATGAAGAAGAACGTATCCTTCATCCCCAGCGGCATCAGAATTCGGTCAGCCACAAATCGATCGAAACTCTGCTTCGTGACCACCTCGATGATGCGGCCGAGCGCGGCATACCCGATCTGGCTGTAGTTCCAGCTTGTGCCAGGCTCAAACAGCAGCGTCGCGTGCGCGGCGTCACCCACGGATTCGGCGAGAGTCTGCGCCGGATTTCCACTCGGACGCGGAGCCGTGCCCGGCAATCCGGAGGTATGCGTCATCAGGTCCTGGATGTTCACCGGCCGGGTAGGCGCATGCAGCCCGCAATGATAGCTCCCGGCGCGGCCGGCGCACGGGTTTACCTGCAGGCCTTTGAACTCCGGCAGATATTTCTCCACGGGGTCGATCAGCGCCACGCGGCCCTCGTCCACCAGTACCATGATGGCCGCGCAACTGACCGGCTTGGTCATCGACATGATCCGGAAGATCGTGTCGGTGCGCAGGGGAGTCCTGCCTTCCAGTTCCTGATAACCCACGGCATCGAAGCTCGCCACATGCCCATGACGGGCGACGATCGTGACCACCCCGGCGGTCTTTCCGGCATCCACGTACTCGCGCATGCGGACGGGGATCATGGCAAGCCGCTCCGGGTTCATGCCGGCGGCTTGGGGGTCCGGTTTCTCCGTCAGAGTATCGCCGGCGAATGCCGCCAGCGAACCACTCAGAAGTAAAAGCAATGCAATTTTCATAGCGTCACGGATGAGCTGTAAGAACGACCCTCGTTCAACAGTACGTCATGATTGTAATTGGAATGGTGCGCGTTCGGCGGATCCAACCCGCTGCATTCTACCCGCAACGATGCGTCCGTTCCGCATTACGGCGACCCGCGCCGCGGCTTCTTCGCTGCGAATTTGTGCGCGAATTCGGCCGTCGTCTTCCATTCGCGGTCGCCGAGTTCAACCGAAGCCTCGATTTCGCTACCCTCGTGCCACTCGTTCCAACTCGTAATCAGAATCCAGTCGGGGCCGGCTGCCACCGCGCGTTGCCACATTACCCGGTAGGTCTTTCCGCCGTAGCGGTCCGTCACCGGCCTGGGCGGCTTCCGCGACGGCTGGACCGAATCGTCGAAACCCGGAATGATGGTCACACAGGCGATCCGGCCGCTGCCGGCAGTCTTCACCCATTGCGCAAAAGTAGTCTTCGACCAGCTCTGAATCGCGGCGAGCGACTTTCCTTTCGTCAGTCCGGTCGGATTGTAGGTATGGATTCCGTCGAACACCTGCGCCGCTTCGGCCGAGATCTGGTCGCCTACGAAGACCGCGCCGGCCGGGTTTCTGGAGGTGTAATCCTCGATCACCTCTTTCCACCCATCGAGTTTCAGTTCGTTCAATGCGCGGCTGTAGACGAAGATCACCGGCTTGCCATCAACCTTGAGCCAGGCGGGATGTTGGCCGTATTTTACGGTGAGATATGTCAGGTCGGCAAGGGCGCCCTCCACAGACGGGTGATCGCGGGGCGGCACCGTTTCGTAGTATGCGGTAATCTTCAGCCCGTGTTTTTGCGCCGTGGCGAGCATCAGGGGCATGCCCCGATCCTCGAAACTATCCTTGCCCCACCAGCTCACGATGAAACCCGTGAGGCCCGCCTCCGCGGCCTGGCGGCAATGTGTCTCGACGATCTTGGGATCGTGGCTGTCGTACGGGCCGAGAACCGGATAGTGCGTCGATTCGTCGATGTGTTTCCTCGCTGTATCTACGTTCTTCCAGTGGTACCAGCGCTGGCTCACTTCGGGGTTGCCGTACCACCCGTAATAGAAGGCCAGAACTTCCCTGGGTACCGGCTGGCGGAGTGCTGCGCGGGGCGTTGCCTCGGTGGCGGCAAAAGCCACTCCCGCCAGTACGCTCAGAATGTACAGTCCGGCATTCACCGTTATTCGCGGGCCTCCCATCGGCCGCAAACGGTCTCACGCCGCCTGCGACGCACACAAAATTGTAGCTGATCCAAAATTGTAGAGAATTCCGGCATCAAAATGATGCATAATACCCCGGAACCGCCGTGTTCTCGACAATGGGACGCCGCCTCCCATTCCTGCTGGCCTTCTGTCTGGGCGCACTCGCCCAGGACCGCCACATGCTCGGCGTGCCCATCACCGTGGACTTGAGCGCGATCGCGCGCGCCGGCATCCGGACGTCAAATCCGAGATCCACGCCTCGTCCCAAACGTCTGCCGGCTGCTCGAGCCCTCTCGACCGTGCCCTCCGCAAGAGCGCTCGACCGCGCCGCCGCTCCTCACGATACCGCCCCCGGCGCGGTGTTCGCAGGATTTCAGGCCCTCCTCGATGTCTACGAGGCCACACCGCCCGATACCGGCGGCGCCGTGGGGCCCGCCGACGTGGTCACCATGCTGAACTCCCAGGTGGCCATCCAGTCGCGCACCGGAGTGATGCGCCCCGATTTTCCCATCGACCTGCCGCAGTTCTGGTCGGGCCTCGGCACCTTTGCCAAGGTCTTCGACCCCCGCGTCCTTTATGACGCCTCTGCCGATCGTTGGATCGCGTCGGCGGGTGTGAACCCCGCTGCCGCCGATTCCGCCCTGCTGCTGGCCATTTCCGCGACCGGCGATCCGGGCGGCATCTGGAACCAGTTCAAGATCCCCGTCGGACCGGATGGCTATTGGGTAGACTACCCGGTGCTGGGGCTCAGTCGAAGCTGGATCGTGCTCACCGCCAATCTGTTTGCCTTTCCCGCGGCCGGTGCAGCGCCCCAAACCCGGCTCTACGCATTCGACAAAGCCACCCTCTACCAGACCGGAACCGCCGCCTACAGCAGCTTCAGCGACTCCCAAGGCCCGCTGACGCCGGCAGTGGACCTCGATCAACAGACGGACACGCTCTACTTTGCGCAGGCGTTCACCGGATCCGGCGCCGGGCGCATTCGCGTCAGCCTGCTTCGTGGACCGGTCGGCTCGGAGAGTTTTCTTCCCGGCGCCGCGGAACTCCCGCTGCCCGATCCGTGGGCGGAAGCGGGGTCCTCGCTCGGCGATTTTGCGCCCCAGCGCGGCATCTGGTACAAAATCGACACCGGGGACAGCCGCCTGCAGAACTGCGTTCTCCGGAATGCCGCCGTTTGGTGCACGCACACCGTCTTCCTCCCTGCCGGATCGCCCACTCGTGCCGCCATACAGTGGTTTCAGATAGACCCGTCGGCCCTCAGCGTGGTGCAACTCGGCCGGATCGACGACCCGCAAGGCATCACCTTCTATGCCTTTCCTTCGATCGCCGTCAACCGCGCCGGCGACGTGCTCATCGGTTACTCCCGCTTCACGTCCAACGACTATCCCGGCGCCGCCTTCTCCTGGCGCAAGGCCCAGGATCCCGCCGGCGCGATGAGGACGCCGGTGCTCTTCAAACCCGGCGAAGCCCCCTACGCCGGCATCGGCGCCGATGAGGGCAGCAACCGCTGGGGCGACGTCAGCGGCACGGTGGTGGACTCCGCGGACGGCCTCACGTTCTGGACCATTCAGCAATACGCCGCCACCCCTACCGACCACTACCTGGGAAGGTGGGGAACCTGGTGGGCGAGCGTTCCGGTATCCTTGGAGGCTCTGAACTGCTCCTACTCCATCACGCCAACGAGCCGGCAGTTCGATGCCGCTGGAGGCCAGGCAAGCATCACGGTGAACACCTCCGCCGGGTGCCCCTGGATGGCCGCGAGTAACAGCGGATGGATGGCAATTACATCCGGGAGCCCCGGCAACGGAAGCGGAACCGTGACGTTCTCGGTCTCACCCAATTCGAGCGGGCTGCCATTGACCGGATCGGTCACCATCGCCGGGCAGACGGTTGCCGTCACGCAGGGTGCGGGCCAGTAGCATTTGGAGGACATCGCATGGAGGAAGACCGATTGGTAAATCAGCACACGCGCCGCACAGTTCTGATGTTCGCGGGCGCGGCCCTGCCGCTCTGGGGACAATCGCGAACGCCTGGAGAAACCAGCATGGCAAACCCCGTCGTCCATTTCGAGATTGGCTGCACCGATGTGGCCCGCACCGAGCACTTTTTCGCCGAGCTGTTCGGCTGGAAGACACAACGGGCCGGCCCGTCGGCCACGATCGACACCGGCACGCAGCAGGGTATTCCCGGCCATATCACTTCGCTCGGTCACGAGCCCCGGCATTACACCATGTTTTACGTGGAAGTGGAGGATATCCAGACGTGTCTGGACCAGGCCGCGAAACTGGGCGGAAAGACGTTGGTGCCGCCGGTCAAGATCCCCACTGGGACCTTCGCCTGGTTTGCGGATCCGGACGGGAATACCATCGGCCTGCTGAAGCGCGGCTAAGGTCTCAGTTGGTATGGCATTCCCATAGGCCCCGCTCCCGCCAGGTATTTCCGCGCCCGCACGAGTTCCGCGACCTGGCGGATGTGCCCCAGATCGTGCAGCGCCCACTCGTGAAGCATCTGCGCCAGTGTAATTTCCCCGGCCTCGCGATGGAATGCGGGGCGGTCGCCGGCGCTCGCGGGAAGCTTCCTCAGGTGCTCGATATTGGTTTCGCGCTGCTCCTCGAAGTGATCGAAAGAGTCTTCGGGATCCGCATCCCGGTAAAGATGGAGATACATCTGGGCGTCGTCGGGTTCGAACTCGGGCCGGTCCTCGAGCAGGAAGCGGTCGAGGCGCGCCCGATAGCAGTGCCCCTCCGAGTGCGACAGGTGTGCCAGCACCTCGGCGATCGAAAAGCGGTCCGGAGCCGGCTTCCACCGGGCATCCTCGCCGGACACTTCGCACATCAGGCCGCGCAGGATGCCAGGGGTCGCCTCGAGCATATCCAGGCAGGGTAGTCCGTCATCGCGCATAAGTCGATTGTGGACGACCGTAGGTCAGGCTTCAAGCCTGGGAGTCCTTCCGCCTCAAAAATCTTACTGGAATCGGAAATTCGCCGAAACCCGCGCGTAGTATTCCAGCTCTCCGGCCACCTGCGGTCCGCCCGCCCCGAACGCGTAAGGCGCCGCCGCGCGCAATATGGCGTAAGCTCCGTTGGAAACGATGCAGTCTTCGGTGATGCTGACGGGCTCCGCAATCTGCCTCCCGGCCGCCGCCGCCAAAGCTTCGGCCTTCGACCGCGCATCGCGCCCGGCAGCTTCCAGCACCGCCTTCCTGGCGGCCGCCTCGTCGCTCGCCTGAAATGAGAAGGAGCCCGCCACCGTGGCCCCGGCCCGGCTCACGGCATCCACAATTTCGCCGACGCGCCCGGCTTGCCGCACATTCACCCGCAGCACGTTGCGGGCATGATAAGAACCCAATTGCACCTCCGGCTGGCCGGGCGTCAGCGGCGAGAATCCCGGCCCGATCTGCGGAGTTGGCGAACCCGCGTGCAAGCCCCGCATGATCGGAGCGTACAGGTTGAATACGTTGAGCGAAACCGTCTGCAGATCGGCCTGTTGGACGCCCATGCTTTGCAGCGCCTGGGCGATCTGTGAAGCCCTCGATTGACTCTCGCTCAGCGCGTGCGCCGCCGTCGGCCCGCTGGTGGTGATTTCGATCAGGAACTCCGCGCTCTCCGGCGGAACCCTTCTTACCGCTTCTCCGATGACCGTGACTCCCTCCCTCGGAAGCTGCGGAAACTGTCCTTGTCCCTGCAATCCGTATGGTGACATTCGCTTGGTGTCCTCTGGCACAATGTTCTCCGCTACATTCTCCGGCGTGGTCTCACCGCTCGCCAGCGCCGGCGCCTCCGGGCGTGCCGGTGGAAGACCACCGGCGCGCCCCCGTTGTTTCGCCATGTTTCCGTGGCCCTCGCGGTTCACGGTTCTTCGCTAGAATCCCGCCCACGGTGTCAGTCCCGGCGTTTGAAAGAGCCGGGACGCCAGTTGCTGCGCAATCAGAGGATTAATCTGGGAGCCCAGACCGCCCTGACCTACCCAAGTCTGCGGCGCCAGAGTTCCGATCTGTCCATACGGGGAGAACTGCTGCTGCCCGAACGGCGAACCGATCTGCTGTCCGAACGGCGAACCCAACTGTTGCCCGAACGGCGAGTATTGCTGCGGCCCGAACTGCCCGCCCAACTGTCCCAAGTGATGGTGGCCGACCTGCGGGTTCTGGAGACTGGCTGCCAGCAGCGGGTTCTGCAGCACCGCGGTCAACAACGGATTCTGAAGCAGCGGATTCTGAAGCAGCGGATTCTGAATCCCGGCAGTCAACAGCGGATTCTGCTGTCCGATCCAGGGGTTTTGGAACGCGGAGACGTACGGATTCGGTATTCCGTATGCCTGGGGAATCCCAGCCTGCGAGGCCAACAAAGAAGCGAGCTGTAGTAGCTGTTGCGGATGAATGCCGCCATATCCCTGCATGCCGGCATACCCGGTCTGCCCCAGCGGCGAGAGACCCGAGGTCGAACAAGCCGCACCCAGAGCGGCCGCGATCGGATTCACCGACGGATTGACTTGCGGGGTCTGCAACCCATAAGGGCTCGAGAAACCGGCATACGCTGCCAGTGTGGGGTCCGTTTGATAGCTCTGAAAGGGATTGTGCATCATTGTCTTTGGGCTCCTTAACGTTTTTTTGGTTTGGCTTCATCGTTCGGACAGACGCACCGCACCTGTCCGCAAGCGTGCTTGCCTGATGAGTATTCTGTTTGCGACGGTATCGATTAGAGGATGCCGTCACCCCCCGATCTTGCCACACGCGCCGGGCTGCTGTATGCGCCCATTGCGGCACTTTCCGCAATTGCGGCAAATCGCCGTAAGTCGTTCAAGTCGTCGCCGTCATGCGCCTGGCAATCGGATCGTTTTTCACTTTCTCGGGTTTCGGGCTCTTCAACCACTCGGACAACTCGTCTGGGCGGAATCTCCATTGCCGGCCGATCTTGATCGCCGGAATCTCTTTGCACTCCGCCCAAAGGCACACTGCCCGGGTTGAAATTCCCAGCCATTTTGCTACCGCTGCGGTGGTCATCAGGGGTTCGCGATTGGTCGAGGGTCTATCCATTGGTTTCCATTTCCGGGTTTGGAAGATCGTGTCCTCAACTTGAGGCGCAAGAGCCAGACTCCGGGATAGCTGCGTTTCCGGCTCGAAACGACTCGTGGCTAAGTCGATTGTGATTACTAAGTTCAGTTTCGGAAATTCCGGCAGATGGTGTCAAGGCTTCAGCGGCGTTAAGGCTGCTCCGCATGCCTGGGGCCACTGACTTGATCGGTACTCTTCGAGACAGAACAGCTTATTTGTTCCGGAATGTAAATGATTTGTAGTTACAGACCCGAAATCCTGATGATTACTGCTCTTCTTCCATCCCGCTGACTGCATGGCCCAGAGATTCCGCCAGGCTGACCGGCTTCCGCCGCCAGGCCTCTCCCGAATCCTGGCCGATCTCTTCGCGGTAGCTCATGCGCGGCCCGGGATATCCGATCAATTGCCACCCGATCATCTCCGCATTCCCGCCATGCAGTGGATCCGAGAACATCCCCTCGATGGTGTGCCGCCGCAACAGTTGAAAGAATGCCGTTTTCTCGATGGCATGCAATTTACCGTCCTGCTCGCCGGCCGGCAACTCGGTGAAACCTCCGAGCGAGCCGATTCCCTCTCGATAAATCTCCCGCGGCGTGGCTTTGTCCTGGTTGCCATGCTCGGCTACCGACTGCACCCATGGCCCCTTCGTGTAGCGATACTGGTCGCGCCCGTAGGGCCCCGCGAGCTGACGGTCGATGTAGATCACCACCCCGGCTTCGGTCGCCCCAGGTCCGCTGTCATCGGCGGGAAAAATGCGTTCGCAGGCCGCTGTCACGATCTTGGCTTCGTCCGCCGTGAAGAAACGCAGCGGCACTCGCAGCGTCCCCTTCTGCGGGCTCTCCTGCGCATACAGGCGAATCGGCTCGCGCGCCAGCGTATACAGCAGAACGCCCCCCAAACTGCGCGCTGGAATAACCAGGAACTCTCTTCGTCTCATGCCATTGATCCAGGACGTTTGAAGTATCGCTTAATCATGACGTCGGCCGACCGGTAGGCCATCGCGAGAATCGTCATCGTGGGGTTCCCGGAAGAGTTCTGCGGAAATCCGGAAGCCCCGACTACCCACAGGTTAGGGATGCTCCAGTGCTGCATCCAGGGGTTCAGCACGCTGTTCTCGGGCGAGGTGCCGGCTACCACGCCTCCCGAAACGTGGCTGCTCTGATACTCCACCGTCGAATAGCGTCCGGCCACGCGGCGCGCGGGATTCCCGATCCTCGCGCCCATCGCCTTGCCCACCTTCGCCTGCACCTGTATGGTCATCTCCGCCTGCCGCCGCTCATGGTCCGTCCAATCCAGGGTCAGGCGGGCCAGTGGATCGCCGAATTTGTCGGTATACGTGGGATCGAGATCGATGTAATTCTGGCGGTATGCCAGGTGCTCGGCTTCGCTCGTGATACTGGATGCGTGGTCCCACCATTTGAGCGCCGCCTTCTTCCACGCCGATCCCCAGCTAGCTTCGGTCTCGCCGGGAGGAATCCGTCCGAACGAGCCGATGGGCGCTTCGCCACCGCTTGTGACACGGATCTGGCCGCCGCGTAGAATACCCATCGAAGGATCGAGATTCCGATCGCCATCGAAATCCGCGAGCGTCGCGCCGAGAGCTCCCGCGCCCATGAACGCATTCAGCGGGCGCTCGAAGAAAATCGGCGTCGCCGTCCCGACCTGGTGTGTCAGGTTGCGGCCGAGTGTCCCCTTCCCAGTGGCGGGATCGTAAGGCTCGCCGATCTTCGACAACAGCAGCAGGCGGCAATTGTTCAGCGTCCACGAGCCGAGAATCACCACGTGCGCGGGTTGCTCAATCTCGACGCCCGATTCGCCGATATACGTGACCCCGGTTGCCGTGCCCTCGCGATGCGCAATGCGCCGCACGTTGCATCCGGTCCGCAGCGTGAAATTCTTGCGGCCGGTCAGCACCGGCAGCAACGTGTTGGTCGGTTGAGCCTTGGCTCCGATCATGCACCCGTAGCGCAGGCAGTAACCGCAGTACGCACAGCCCGAGCGCGTGACCCCGTCCGGATTCCGATAAGTCTGGCTGAGCGTGGCCGCCGGTGTGGGAAACGGATGATATCCGAGTTCGCGTGCCGCCTGGTTAAACCGCGAGACCAGCCACGTGGGCTTGTGCGGCGGGTTGGGAAACTCGTGGGAGCGCGGCCCCTCGAACGGATTCCCGCCTTCCACGATCTGGCCGCGCAGGTTGCCCGCCTTGCCGCCGATACCCATCATCTGCTCCGCCTGCCAGTAGTAGGGTTCGAGCTCGTCGTAAGTGACGCCCCAGTCCTGCACCAGAAGGTCGGCAGGCAGCCTGGTCCCGTGCTTCTCGCGCAGCATGGTGGCCAGCCGGA
>DATJWB010000275.1:0-3808 GCA_035501495.1 Bryobacteraceae bacterium
TCGGCTTCTCGCCGTCGGACGCTCCACCGGACGGGCGCTACCACTCACTCAAAGTGAAACTCCCGGGCGGGCATCACTATGCGTTGCAGTCGAGGATGGGCTATAGCGCTCCGAGCAAGACTCCGCCCGAGGAACACCGCAAACCCACGCGGTTGGACAGCGAGGCCTTGGCCACCGACACGCTCGACGAGGTGCCGGTCCGGATAGGCTGGAGGGCGGGTCAGCCGGAGAATGGCAGTCCCTCGCTTCAGGTCGCAATTCACCTCGACGTGGGCAAAATGAAATTCACGGCCAGCGCGGACCGCCATTCGCTGAAGCTGACTTACATTTTGGCTGTCATGAGCCAGACCGGCGCTTTCATCGCAGGCAGGCAGGGAGAGATCGAAATGGCATTCAAACAGGCCACCTTCGACGCCCTCGCTCCCGACGGGCTCAACGTCCTGCTGCCCTTCCACGCGCCTCCCGGGAGCTACACGCTTCGCGGCATCGTGCAAGAGGGACTCGAAGGCAAGATCAGCGCCGCGAGCGTGCCGGTGGAATTCAAATAGCCACGCTCAGAGCTTTCGCTCAAGAAAACTCACGGCAGCCTCGTAAGCAGCGCGCCAGCTCCGGTAGAGCAGGAAATCGTGCACCTCGTCCGGGAAGACCAACTCTTCGACTTCCACCTTTTGCTTGCGAAGGGCGCCAGCCAGGCGCACGGTCTGGTTGAATTGGACATCGGGATCGTCGTCGCCCTGGATCAACAATACCGGCGCCCGCCAGCGGCTGAGGTCGGCCATGGGCGAGGCGTCGAAAGCGATCTTGTAATCCGGTTCGGCGGGCGGGATGCCGAGTTCGGTCGCCCAATTGTGAACCCCATGAAAATCCACGCCCGCTTTGAAGCGATCGGGGGCACGCGCCAACGCCATGGCCACCAGGTAACCGCCGTAGGAGCCGCCCCATGCTCCGATGCGAGCCGGATCGACATCGCCCCGCGATCGCAGGTAGTCGGCGGCGGCCTGCACATCGGCGAACTCCGCAGCGCCCGATGCGCCGTAGTGAAGCGCTTCGCGGAAATCCAGCCCGTAACCGATCCCGCTGCGGAAGTTGATCGCCAGCACCACGTAGCCGGCGCTCGCGAGGTACTGATTCAGCGCGTACGCGTTGGAGTAGTAGTACATGGAGTGCCAGCCCAGCAGCATCTGACGGCGGGGACCGCCGTGGAAGAAGACTACCGCCGGCGATCGGCTGGAGGCGCCGCGGCCCGGCGGCAGAAACAACTGCCCGTGGATCTGCAGGCCTCCGGCACTGGCGAAAATCACCGGCTCCGGCGTAATCATGCTCCGGGCGGGAAACGCGGCCGGAATCGCGGCCGGGTCAAGGTCGCGTGGCTCGCGTGCAATCAGGACCGAGGGATGCATGGGATGCTGCGCATCCGACCGGAGGAAGGCAATCACGTTCGGATCGCTGGTGAGCGCCGGTTTGCATTCGATTCCGGATCCGGACGACAGCGCCGCGGGCGATCCGCCGGACGCCGCCACCTTCCACAGATGTCGCCGGTCGATATCGCCCTGGTTCGAGGAGAAGACCACGTCGCGCCGTCCGGCCGCCAACGCGACGTCGTCCACTTCGAAATCGCCGGGCGTGAGCAGAGTCGGCGTCCCGCCATCGGCGGGGATTGAGTAGAGGTGCGTCCAGCCATCGCCCTCCCACGGGAACACCAGCCGGCCGCTCTCGGACCACAGAATCTGGTTCACCGCATTTACACCGTGGAAGACGCTGCCGCGCCCTTCGCGCGCCCTCCAGACTTCGCGTCCGGAGCCGCCGTCGGCGGGGGCGATCCGGATCGACCACGGCAGCCCTTCCCGCTCGGCCTGGCGGACCGGCCGCAGACCGCTGCTGGGCACCCGCAGAAACGCGATGGTCCGGCTGTCTGGCGACCAGGCGGGCTCGCTATCGTAGTCCGTACCGGGATCGAGGTAGTGGAGCATCTGGTGCGCGACATCATAGACCCCGATGAGCGAATGATCTCCGCGGGAGCTGACGAAAGCCACCTGCCCGCCGTCGGGCGACCACGCCGGGCGCGAGCATGTTCCGCGGGTGTGGATGACCTTCGCCTTCGCCGTAATCTCGCTCATTGGGGCAATGACGACCTGTCCGCCCCGAATGAAGGCGACCACGCCGCCGCGAGGGGAGACTGCCGGGTCGCTGCCCGCCCCCAGCTTGCGGGGCGCGTTTTGGTCCACGCTTGCGATCCACAGATCTTCGGAGACGCCCTTCGGATCCAGATCCGGATTGGCGGTTCCGCCACGGACATACACAATGGCGCGGGCGTCGAAGCTCCAACGGAGTTGCTGGATTTCCTGCCCGTCGTCGGCGTCGTAGGACGTGATCCTGCGCGCCTCGTAGCGCGGCGGTTCGGCCACCATGATATTGCGCACGCCCCGGAGGTTCGATACCCAGGCCACCTTGCCGCTTACGGGCGAAGCGGTCAGCTCCGCCGGAAACGAGAATCCCAGGATCTGATCGAGCGTGAAGGCCGGAGTTTGCGCACAGGCACCAACGGCGAAAGCCATTGCCACTACTAAGGTCCGCATGCGATCCATAGTAGCGTGGGCGGGCGCGGTATCCACCAGCTCATTCCAGCATTGGACCGCCGATTCGAGGAAGCTCCAACGCCTTGGCTCGAATCGTCGCGATACAGTTTCAATCCGTAGAAATGGGATTCGCTGACATGAGTACGTGAAACATTCTCGCGGCAGAACATATTTCGCTAACTCCGGTGGCCCTAATTACGTACCGATCGCCGGAATCGATCGCTGAGAATCAGTATGGCTTGTTGTGTAGAAGGTCAGGGTATCAAGGCCTCAGACTTCTCCGGAGTGCGGGGAAATTCCGCACTGTCTGCCGTTCCATTAGACTGCAAACAGACGAAGAAGTCCCTTTTATCTGAAAATCTGTTATGATAAGCCTTCGAGGGGGTGTGGTGTTTCTCATCACTCGTAGGAAACAATTTGGACCCGTTACCTTCCTCTGGGACGTGAACGCGCCGGACGTGGCGCGGGCGGCGCGGCCCGGACACTTCGTCATGGCTCGCATCGATGAGCATGGGGAACGAATTCCGCTGACCGTTGCCGATTTCAACGTCGAGCGCGGCACCGTCACCGTGGTCATCCAGGCGGTCGGCAAGACGACCATGGAGATGATGTCTCTGCGCGAGGGCGACGCCATTCTCGACTTCATCGGTCCGCTCGGCCTTCCCAGCGAGATTCGCAAGCTCGATGGCACCGTGGTACTGGTAGGGGGCGGCCTGGGCGTGGCTCCCATCTATCCCCAATTGCGCGAGTACAAAAACCGCGGCAATCGCACCATTTCCATCATCGGGTTCCGCACCAAAGACCTGATCTTTTGGGAAGACCAGTTCGAGGCCTGCAGCGACCAACTCATCGTCGCCACCGACGACGGCAGCTACGGCCGCAAAGGCTTCGTCACTCACGCTTTAGCCGATCTGTTGAGCCGCGAAAAGGACGTCCGCGAAGTGGTCGCTATCGGCCCCATTCCGATGATGAAAGCCTGCTGCGAGGTCACCCGGCCGCTCGCCATCCCTACCGTCGTCAGCCTCAACTCGATCATGGTGGATGGCACCGGGATGTGCGGGTCGTGCCGCGTAACCGTGGGCGGCAAGATGAAATTCGCCTGCGTGGACGGAGCCGATTTTGACGGCCACCTGGTGGCCTTCGACGAGTTATCGCTCCGCCAGAAGCGCTTCGAACGCGAGGAAAAGGCGGCGCTGGAGCGTTTCCGTTCGGAGTCGGCCAAACTCGCCAGC
>DATJWB010000276.1:0-8944 GCA_035501495.1 Bryobacteraceae bacterium
TTCTTCTAACGTGGTGGCCGCAGGCCAGAACATCACCTACACGGAAGTTGTCACCGACAACGGCCCGGCCGGCGCCGCCAGCGGGAGCATCACGGTGTACATGCAGACGCCGGCGAATACGACGTTCCAGGCCAACGGCGGCACCAATTGGGCTTGCACTGTTCCCACCGCCGGCACTGCCGGTCCTGTCGTGTGCACCTATAATGCCGCGCTGGCCAGCGGGGCCCCCGCCAGCGCCCTCACCGTCATCTTTCAGGTTTCTGCGGGAACGGCTGCGGGCACAACCATCCAATCTTCCGCTACGGTCACCAATTCCACTCTCGTAGATCCCATCCCCTCCAACAACACGAGCGTCACTTCCGTCGTCGTCGAACCGACCACCAGTTCCGACCTCGGGCTCACCATGTCGGTTTCTCCCACTCCCGTCTTTGTCTTCTCCAACTTCACCTACACCATTCAGATCCAGAATCTCGGCCAGCTGAACGCTCCCATCACCGGCGGCGTCCTGACGGACAATCTCCCTGCAAGCGTCACTTTTGTTTCTTACACGGCCTCTTCTACCGACGACTCTGTCTGGACTTGTTCCGGTACCACGAGCATTTCCTGTTCGATCACGTCGAGTCCGATGACGGTTGGCGCCACTGCCACCATCTCGATCACTGTCAAGGCTCCCCCCACGGCCACTACAGTAACCAACACCGCCAGCCTCACCCTTTCCGGTGACCCCAACAGCGCGAATGACTCAGCGACGGGCTACACCGTGGTTCAACCCCTCGTCTGTGCCACCCCTGGCGCCGACCACGCCGGCGGCACACTCACCGGCATCGTCAACACTTACTTCCCGCCTGCCAACACCGGCACTCTGGCTTCCAGTTCGACCTCGGTTGTTCTGGGCGCGTCCAGCGGTGCTGCCACGCCTGTTGCTGTCGGCGACCTTCTCCTCATCATTCAAATGCAGGCCGCGTCCATCGATAGCAACAACGCTAGCGATTACGGCGACGGTCTTCCCGGCGATCCCGGCTCAGGTTCCACGAGCCTTGGCAGCTCCGGCCTCTTTGAATTCGTCACCGCTACCAGCGCCGTTCCTGTCGGCGGCGGCACCCTCCAGTTCATGGGTTCCGGGCAGACGGGTGGTCTATTGAACAGCTATTCGAAAGTCACCGCCACCACCACCCAGGCGCAGCAGACCTATCAGGTCATTCGAGTTCCTCAATACACCACCGCGACTCTCGGCGCGGGTCTCGTGCCGTTTGCCTGGAACGGCTCCCTCGGAGGCGTTCTCGCCATTGACGTTTCTTCTCAGTTGACTCTCAGCGGCACAGTTTCGGTCGATGGGCTCGGCTTCCGCGGAGGCGCGGGGCGTCTGCTTGCCGGAGCTGCGGGCACTGCCGCCACGGACTATGTCACTGCGGCAACAACGGCCGCCAATGGCTCCAAGGGCGAAGGCATCGCTGGTTCTCCTCGGTACATTGCGCCTTCTTCGATCACTACCGCTAGCACGGCCACCGACACGACTGGTGGCACTCCGGCCGACACGCTTCCGGGCGGCAGCTACGCGCGTGGCGCTCCAGGCAACGCAGGCGGCGGCGGCACGGACGGACATCCCACCGGCAACGATTACAATTCCGGCGGCGGCGCTGGCGCCAACGGGGGAACAGGCGGGCAAGGTGGCTACGGCTGGGACAGTATGGCCGCTACCAACTCCACCGACGGCGGATTCGGCGGAGCGGCTTTCCCGGCTTCCACGAGCGCGCTTGTCATGGGTGGAGCTGGTGGCGCCGGCACGACCAACAACGGCACTTACTACATTTCTTCCACCAACAACGGCAACGGCAACGGAATTTTCAGCAGCGGCGGTTACGGCGGCGGCATCGTCATCGTGCATGCCGGCAGCGTTACCGGAACGGGCAGCATCACCGCAAACGGGCAGTCCTCGCAAAGCACTCTCAACGACAGCACGGGTGGCGCCGGCGCGGGCGGCTCGATCCTCGTCTTCGCCAATAGCGGCGGCCTCAGTGGTCTCACCGTAAACGCAAACGGCGGCAACGGCGGCAATGCCTGGCCGGGTCAGGCTGCCGGCACTCCTTTCATCGGAACCGGCAACAATCGCCATGGTCCAGGTGGTGGCGGTGGTGGCGGCGTCATCTTCCTTACCGCGGCGCCTGCGAGCGCCAGCGTAAACGGCGGCGCCAACGGCTATACCACGCTCGTTCAGGACTCTTACGGCGCCACTCCCGGCCAGGCCGGCATCGTGGCGACCACGCACATCATCACGGAAACTCCCGGCACGCAATCGGGCGCCTACTGCGCCTCTGCCGATCTTTCCGTAACCAATTCGGCTTCCCCCACGGTCGTCGCCCCGGGCGGCTCCATCAACTACACGCAAACGGTGAAGAACGCCGGCCCCCTGGATGCCGTCAACGCCGTCTTCAGCGAGGCTACCCCTGCCAACACGACATTCCAGTCCATCAACACGGTGGCCGGATGGAATTGCACGACCCCTGCCGTTGGCGGTACGGGCACGATTACCTGCACGAATCCAGATTTTGCCAGCGGCGGCTCGGTCACGTTCACTCCGGTGCTCACGGTCGTCGGCGGAACTCCCGCGGGGACCATGATTGTGGACGTCGACAACATCACTTCCGGCACCAGCGATCCGAATCTCGCCAACAACACGGCCACCGCCATCACTACCGTTGGTTCGGCCACGCAGGCCGATCTCGCGATCACCAACACGGCTTCTTCGCCCACGGTCACGGCCGGTACCAACGTCACCATGACCGCCGTGGTCATCAACAACGGTCCCGCGGCGGCCGCCGGGGCGGTCTTCACCGAGACCATCCCCGCCAATACCACCCTTGGTGTCGCGTTCACTCCTCCCTCCGGCTGGTCCTGCAACACTATTCCCGTCGGCGGCACGGGCACCTTCACTTGCACCACTGGTACTTTCGCCGCGTTGGCCAGCTCCACCTTCTCCATCGTTCTCAACGTCAACAGCGGGACCGCCGCAGGCACCGTGATCTCGGATGAGGCGGACATCGCCGGGCCCACTTCCGATCCCAATTCTAGTAACAACTCCGCCATCGCTACCACGATCGTCGCCACCCCTGGTCAGGCGGATCTCGCCGTCTCCGCCTCCGGGGTACCCAACCCGGTCACACCCGGCAACAACATCACGTATACTCAATCCGTCACAAATAATGGTCCGGCGGCCATCACGGCTTCGGGCACCACGTCCGTCACGTTCACCGAGGCGATTCCGGCGAACACCGTCCTTGCCTCCGCGTTCGCGCCGCCCTCCGGCTGGAACTGCAATTCGATTGCTGTCGGCGCCACGGGCACCTTCACGTGCACGCTCAATTCCGGCCAGACCTTTGGGGTCGGCGCCATCGTCAATTTCCCGTTGGTTGTGAAAGTCGTCGCCGGCACGGCCCCGGGCACGATCATCACGAATACTCCCACGATCGCAAGCTCCGTATCCGATCCGTATTCCCCAAACAACACAGCCACGGTCAATACAACCGTTGCCTCCCCCACACAAGCTATTGTCACTATTGTAAAGACCGCTTCGCCCGAGCCCGTCAACCAGGGCACGATTCTGACCTACACCATCCTGGTAACGAACGGCGGTCCCGCGGTGGCGCAGGGGGTAGTCGTCACCGATAGCATGCCTTCCCAGGTGGCTTATGTGTCGTCGTCCTCGAGCCAGGGCACCTGTAGCTACTCCGCGCCGACGGTCACCTGCACTATCGGAAGTCTGGGAGTCGGCAGCGTCGCCGTTGTCACGATCAACACTACCGCCATGGTTATCAGCTCGAGTTCCTACTCGACGAACACCGCTACGGTCAACTGGAATCCCAATCAAAGCGCCAGTAGTTCCTTCCAGTCCACGATTCAGTATCCGACCGCCGTCGATATTTCCTCTTTCTCCGCCTATCGACAACCCGACGGCTCCGTCCGCCTTGTCTGGCGCACGCATGAAGAATCGCGCAATCTCGGATTCCACGTTTATCGGGAAGACGCGTCCGGACGCCACCGCCTCGATCCCGCGCTCATCGCCGGTTCCGCCCTGCTTCTGCGGGGGTCCAAGCCGCAACACGCGGCCAAGTCCTACAGTTGGATCGACCCTCACCCGTCTCCGGATGCGGCCTATTGGATCGAAGATGTGGACGTCAACGGCGCCCGCGCGCTTCACGGCCCCGCGTATCCCGAAGAAATTGCCGCCGCGTCGTCTTCCGTTTCTGTGCGTGCGCAGATTGCGGAAGCTCCCGGTGTTTCACCGGCCCTTGGTCAGCTCCGCACTGTGGTTCCACCGCGGAACGCCACGCGTCGGCTGAGTACGCCACTGCCGGCATTTCCGGTGCCTCAGGCCAAGGTTCCGCCCTTCCATGTCGCCGACCATGTCGCGGTGCAAATCTCCGTCGACCAGGAAGGCTGGTATCACATTCCTTTTGCGCAACTCTTTGCCGCAGGGTTGGACGCCATCACCGATCTGCGTTCACTCCACCTCTATGCCGAGGGCGTGGAGCAGCCGCTCCTTCTCGTCGGCCACTCTTCCGGATGGGCCTCTCCCACCGACGCCGTCGAATTCTATGGCACGGGCATCGACACGCCCTTCTCCGGGACGCGCGTCTACTGGCTGATTCGCGAGAACTCTTCCGGCAGGCGCATTCTCCCGTCGCCTGTTTCCAATTCGGGCGGAAACTCGCCCACGAGCTTCCCGTTTACCGTCATTTGCCAGGATCGCACCGTCTACTTCGCCGCGCTGCTGAACGGCGAAAACAACGACAATTTCTTCGGCGCGGTCGTTACTTCGGATCCGGTCGACCAGATCCTGACCATCGCTCACAGGGATACGTCCTCTTCACAACCGCTCACTCTGGATCTCACTCTTCAGGGGGCGACAGATCAGCAGGAGCACTCCGTCTCCATCCAGTTCAACGGCTCGCCCGTTGGCACGTTCAATTTCTACGGTGAGATCCTGGCGACGCAATCCTTCTCCGTCGATCCTTCGCTCGTCGTGGACGGCGACAATACCGTGACCCTGACCGCGCTCAATGGCGACAATGACGTGAGCGTCGTTCAGTCCATCCAGCTCCACTACCTGCACACGTATTCCGCCGACGGTGACTGGCTCCGCGCCACGGCCGGTTCCGGCTCCGAATTGCACATCTCCGGTTTTGCCAGCCAGCAAATCCGCGTCTTCGATATCACCGACCCGCTGAATATTTCTCAACTCAACGGTAAGGTGGCTTTGGACTCGGGAGCCTACACGGTTTCCGTGGTCATCCCCGGCGGGTCGCCGGCTGTGCACACTCTGCTGGCCTTCTCCGATGACACGCTGTCCTCCCCGCTCTCGTTGGCCTATCACACGCCGACCTTCCTCGACGACCGGCACGCCGGCGCGGACATCGTCATGATCACACATCCGGATTTCGTCTCTCACCTGACGCCGCTCGTGAACCTGCGCCAGTCGCAGGGCTACCAGGTCGCTGTGGTCACCACCACGCAGCTCTATGACGAGTACAACTACGGCGAGCGCAGCCCCTTCGCCATCCGCAGTTACCTTCAGGACGCGGCCACGCACGTGCGGCGCAAGCCCCAAGCCGTCTTGCTGGTTGGAGGCGCCTCCCTCGATCCCCGAAATTATCTTGGTTTCGGCGACTTCGATTTCGTTCCCACGCGCATGATCGAAACCGCCGCGTTCAAGACCGCTTCCGACGACTGGTTCACCGACTTCCTCCAGAACGGCTATGCCACCATCCCCACGGGCCGCCTGCCGGTTCGGACCGCCGCGGACATCGATCTCGTCGTTTCCAAGATCGTCGGTTATGAACAGGGAAATTCCGCCGGCGCCTGGAATTCCCAGGCCCTTCTGATCGCGGACCAGAACGTGGACGCGAACTTCACGTCCGCCGTCACTTCCGAATCCGCCATCTTGCCCAAGTCCATTCAGGCATCCCAGATCCTCACCGACGGCGTCGATCCGTCTACAGCCCGCTCGCAGATCGTCGCCGCGCTGAACACCGGCGCGCTGCTGGTCGATTACGACGGCCACGGCGCCGAACAGCAATGGTCGTTCGCGGATATCTTCGACACCAATGATGCGGCTGCGCTCACCAACGGCGGCCAGCTCCCCGTCTATCTCCTGGCTGATTGCCTCAACGGTTTGTTCCAGGACGTGTACGCCCAAAGCCTTGCCGAATCGCTGCTCCTCGCCCCGAACGGCGGCGCGGTGGCCGTGTGGGCCTCTTCAGGCTTCACCAATCAGCCTCCGCAAGTTTCCATGAATCTCGCGTTCTTGAACGGATGGACAGCCCATCCGAACCAGACCATCGGCCGCCTGGTCCTCAATGCCAAGTCGGTCACCACCGATAACGATGTTCGCCGCACCTGGATTCTCTTCGGCGACCCGGCCATGAGATTCCACTTCGCGGCCAGTTCTTCTTCTTCCAGTTCCAACACTGCTCCGGCGTCGTCGAAGGACTTTCACCATGGGTGTTCCACGCCGACCCTCTGTCCAAAGGAGATCGAATAGCCATGAAAACCGTCCGCTTGCTTGCCTTCTTCCTATGCATTGTCATGGCTGGCACTCTTATCCCCGCCCGGTCCCAGGCGCAATCGCAAAACCCTGCGCTTGGTCTCGTTGGGAAATCGTCGAATGGCCGCATCGGGAACTTGGTTACCACGGAGGGCTCGACCGTCTTTTCCGGCGATCACCTGAACACGCCGGAGAATGGAACGCTCCTGGTGCGCGTGGGCGGCCTCTCGCTTGAACTGCAAGCCTCCTCCTCCGCGCACATCTATCGAGCGCCTTATGGCGCCATCGTGGAGTTGAACCGGGGCACGGTTATCTACAACACGCCGGGTACCGAAGAGAATCTCGTGATTGTCGCCTCGGACATTCGTGTCACGCCCGCGGCCACCGTGCCGGATATGGGCCGCGTCACGATTGATGACCCCTGCGACATTACCGTTTACAGCCAGCGCGGGCGCGTGACTGTCCAGGCCGGCTCCGAAACTCGCGTCATGGAAGAAGGAAAAGCCTACCGCGTGCGGGCTTTGAACAACATCGGCTACAACAAGTTTCTCTCGCCGGATGACGACGATTACCACCGGTTCCACGAACACCGCCCGTGTGCTCCGGTCGAGATGGTGAAAGGACGCCCGCCTGTCGCTCCCGGACAGAGCCACTTCCTGCTCGTTTCCGCAGCGCTTATCGGCGGCGCGACCGGCGTGGGCCTCTGGAAGGCGCTCGAAAGCCCAGACCGCCCGTAGACACGAACATCAGCCCATGAATCGGGCTATAGGGGCCGGAGCTTTAGCCCCGACATCTTGCACGTGCGAATCAGCCGTGTCCGCCGGCCAATTCCCTCACGATCGATCCCACGAAGTTCTTCGCGTCGCCAAACAGCATCAACGTTTTGTCCATGTAATAGAGCGGATTATCGATTCCGGCGAATCCCGCGGCCATGCTTCGCTTGATCACCATCACCGTGTGCGCCTTGTCCACATCCAGGATCGGCATTCCGTAAATCGGGCTGCTCGTGTCTTCCCGCGCGGCCGGATTGGTCACGTCGTTCGCTCCGATGATCAGCGCCACGTCCGTCTGCGGGAAATCCCCGTTGATCTCGTCCATCTCCAGCAATTTGTCGTACGGGATATCCGCTTCGGCCAGCAGCACGTTCATATGCCCCGGCATGCGGCCCGCCACCGGGTGAATCCCGAACTTCACGTCCACGCCCTTCTTCGTCAGCGCGTCGTACAGCTCGCGCACCTTGTGCTGCGCTTGCGCCACCGCCATTCCGTAGCCGGGCACGATCACCACTTTGCTCGCTGCCGCCAATATTCCTGCCGCCTCTTCCGGCGAAGCGCTCCGCACTGGCCGCGCCTCCTTCGCCCCCGCTGCCGCTTTCTGTTCCTGTCCGAACGCGCCAAACAGCACGTTCGTGAACGACCGGTTCATCGCCTTGGACATGTTCACTGAGAGAATGAAGCCGGAAGCGCCGTCCAGCGCCCCCGCGATAATCAGCAGCTTGCTTCCCAGCACGAAGCCCATCGCCGCCGCCGACAAGCCCGCGTAGGAGTTCAACAGCGAAATCACCGTCGGCATGTCCGCTCCGCCGATGGGGATAATCATCATCACGCCGAAAATCAGGGGAATGATGATCATCAACGGGAACAGGTGCATCTTTTCCGGGTGCATCACCAGCATCGCCGCGATGCCGATCGCAATCGCCAGCATGCCCAGGTTCACGAAGTTCTGCCCCTTGTAGGTAATCGGCCGCTGCGGCAACACCTCCTGCAGTTTCCCCGCGGCCATCAGGCTGCCCGTGAACGTCAGCGCGCCAAGGATGACTTCCAGCGACAGCACGCCCATCATGAATCCCGGCACGTCCGGCGCACGCAGATAGTATTCGGCCGTGCCCACCAGCGTGACGCACAACGCCCCGCACGCGTGGCTCAACGCGGTCCGTTGCGGCACCGCCGTCATCGCCACTTTGCCAAGTGGTACGCCGACGATGGTTCCCAGAACCAGCCCGATCGCCACCCAACGGTAGCTCAGGCCGCTGTGCATCAAGGTTCCCACGATGGCCAGCAACATCCCCGCTTCGCCCGCCCACACGCCGCGCCTTGCGGTTGCGGGGGAACTCAGCCATTTCAGCGAAAGAATGAAAAGCGCCGTGGCGATCAGATATGTGACTTCAATGATGTGTTCAGTCGCCATCATGTCGTCACGGCTTCCTCGGCCCGCTGGTCTTGAACATCTTCAGCATGCGGTCCGTGATGATGAAGCCGCCGACAATGTTGCTCGTGGCCGCCACAATCGCAATCGTTCCCAATATGGTCGCCAGCGTGGTCTTGCCCTCACCCGCCAGGATGATCGCGCCGACTACGGCGATGGCGTCCAACGCGTTCGTCAGGGACATCAGCGGCGTGTGCA
>DATJWB010000277.1:0-35305 GCA_035501495.1 Bryobacteraceae bacterium
GGAGATCACCTCCGACCCCGGAATGTTTCGTTCCACCTCGGTTCGAACCGTCGAGTATCCCGTCACGCCCGAGGTCGCCGCCAAATTCGCGGCGGATCTGCCGACTCTCGGCACGCCCACCGGCCCCGAGCCGCCTCTCTACTCAGCCCCGCCGTCGACGTACGCAAGCGAGTTCGACGTCCCGCTCGGGTGCGTTGGAACGAACTGTGGTCTGTGGGCGACTCGAAAGGCGGAGGGCCCGCTAGGAGGCCGCTTCGGTGTCGCCGGCCAGGAACCGATCGTCGACATCTCCGACCCCGGCCAGGCGGCCCAGGGGAAGATCTACGGGATGATGGATCCGCAGTCGAACGCCCCGCTTGTGGAGATGCCGGGCGCCACTGGCAGTCCCAAGCTCGGAGGGATCTCCACCGGGCTCAGGGTGCTCAAGTGGGGCGGACGGGTCTTCGCCGTCGCGGGGGGCGTCAAGCTCGGCTACGACATCATAACGGCACCCGAGGGCGAGAGAGCGCACGTGGCCGTTGTGGGCGGAAGCAGCTTCCTGGGTGGCTTCGCCGGTGGCGTGGCGCTAGGACTGGTCTGCGGCCCCGGCGCGCCCGTCTGTTCCGTCGTCACCGGTATTGTCGGCGGCATCGCCGGCGGACTCGGAGCGGGACAACTAGCGGAGGCCGTCTGGTCCATCCCGGAAGCCGCAAGGACCGCGAACGAAGTACTCCAAGACCTGGAAGAGCGGAAGCTTCAGCAGTTGGTCAACAAGTCGGGCGGCACGATGCCCCAGGCGGTTCAGGACTTCGCGAGACGGACCGGGCCTGCCATCTTGTTTGCCCCCTGAGCACGGGGCGGGCACTGATCGGATCTTCGAAGGTGACCCGCGCCTCGCCTGATCAACAGGAATACGGCTATGGAACAAGCTCTCCAAAATGCGACGAAGACCTCCTCCAAAGTGACCACCCCAGGCCGCACACCACCGCAACCTGCCCCGGCGCATCCCATGCTCGATCTCAACGCGCAGGTGGGGAATCGCGCCATCCAGCAGCTCTTGCGTAGCGGCGCCATTCAGGCCAAACTCGCCATCTCCCATCCCGACGACCCCGATGAGCGTGAAGCCGATCTCGTAGCCGGCGAGGTGATGCGCTCCCCCGCTCAGCATTGCGCCTGCGAGGGGTCAGATGAGCCCTGCGAGGAATGCCGCCAGAAAGCGATATCCGTCCAACGCTGGGCATCCGGTCCCGCCGCCGGCGCCGGCCACGCCCCGGCCATCGTCGAACGCGTATTACGCTCCCCCGGCCGCCTCCTCGATAGTGCCACGCGCCGCTTCTTCGAACCCCGCTTCGGCCGCCGTTTCGACGACGTTCGCGTCCATACCGGACCCGAAGCCCAGGAATCCGCCCGCGCCATCCAGGCCAATGCTTATACAGCCGGCGACCACGTGGTGTTTGCGGACGGCCAGTATTCGCCGGACACCGAGCATGGCAAGCAACTCCTGGCCCACGAACTCACCCACGTGGTGCAGCAGTCCCGATCGCTCCACTCTGTCCACCGTCAGTTCTTATTTAACATCGACGAGGACTTGGGAGAGAATCCTTCTCCGGAAGACCTGTACAGCCGGTTCTACACCGTCTATCGGCTCTCGAATATCGACAAGGCCGCGGATTACCTGGCCGGCAAACTGCACGCTTATGTCCTGGCCCACCCGGAGCCGTACTCATTCATCCGCGACCTGTTCAAGATCATTCCCAGCTCCTGGGAAGACAATGTGGCCGCCGCTTTTGTCGCCCTGCTGAACGATTTGGAGCTGGATCGATTCGCGGCGACGGACGAGGGACGTGCCGTACTCGACATCCTGTACGATGCCATGATTACCGGTGACGTCTCCGGCTTTGAGAGAGCCGAGGCCGCCCGTATCGAGCAATACGGTTTGGAAGGCGCCCGTAAGCGCCAATCGACCGCGCAGTTCTACGCGTTCACGGAAGATCAGTCTACTCCCGAATCGCTGGTCGATCGGCTTCGCGACAGTATTGCCGACGGGGTCGACGTCGATACGGCGTCAGAGGACCTGGCCCGCAAACTCCGTGCGCAGATCGACCGCCGCCCCGACCCCTACGCTTTCCTCCGCGCGGTCTTCGAGAAGCTCCCGGACGAATGGGAAGACAATGTAGCGGCGGAATTGGTCGCTGCAATCGACAACACCAGGCTCAACCAGTTCGCCGCAAGTCAGGAGGGTCTGGGGGTCCTCGACATTCTGTACGACGCGCTGATTACTGGTGATGTATCGGCATTCGAGAGATATGAGGCGGAACGCATCATTCAGGTCAGGGCCGGCCGAACCTCGCTTCACGACTATGAAGCCTACCAGGGCCACCCGCGGATTTTCCCGGTGAAATACCAGAGGTTCCTCCGAGACTGTTACGCGCCCCTCAAGGCGGAACTCTCGGATGGCATGGTCAAGGTCAAATACAATTCCGTGCGAATCTACGAATGCTCGGAGTTCAGAAAAGATATTGACACTCTTAAGGCGTCGTTCGGCATAAGTGATACCGGTCTTCTCGACTGGATCCCCTTGAAGCCCGATGAGCTCGTGACCGTAAGGCTTTATGACGATAACGAAAAGCTCCTGGACATGCCGGCCATCGGTCTGATCGACTTTGCGAATGAGAGCAAAAACCGGACTCTTGCCCTGGCAGAGCAGTCTTTCGTCCTGGGGCTCACCATAGCCACCATACCCTTGGGTGGATTGCCGGAAGCAGGCTTGTTGCGTCTTCTGGCAATCGCCGATCGTGTAGCTTGGGGTATTGCGCTGGTGTCGTCACTCGTCAACCTCAATCGCGATTGGATCGCCGAGCTTCCTTACGGAAAGGACTTCCTGGAAGCGATGGATGCGGTCAATCGCCTGGCTGGTTACTACGGATGGGCCAGGCTCGGGGTCGAAGGTCTTCGCTTCGCAGGCTCGAAGATCCGTCCGGCATGGCAAGCCTGGCGCGCCGCGCCCAGAGTGGATTTGAGCGACGCGCACGCCGCCATCGCTCGCGATATTGATACGCAGGTCGGGCATACTCTCGAGGACATTGCGAACGCCGAGAAACAAGCTACCGCCGGGGTACATCCGGATACTCCGGCGGCCGAACCGCGAACGGCCGGCGAGCCGCACGAGTCGGCCGGTACCGTGGAGGGCGCACAGCCGGCGCAACATCCCGCCGAGCCGAGCCTCGCCGATGTCGCGAAGGCACACGGCATTCCTCCGGGCGAACTGGAAACCGAGGTTCGCGAGCTGATCGAGACTCCGGACAATGTAGCGGAAGCGCCGCAAAATTCGAAAAATGACGCGGAAATGGATGCTGAAGGGCATCACTTCGAACGGGATAAGCAGGCACGCACCTGGTGCCGCCACTCGGATGAGGCATGCGACCTGGAGCTTGGAAACGAACTGAACGAGAAGGTGGATGGGAGACTCGTTGAAAAGCGCGCCGTCGCCCAGAACAGAGAATACTGGAAAGGCAAAGAGACGCCGACTACTTTCGCCAGGCACAAGCAGAAGTTCACGTCTTTGGCCAAATCTCTGCAGAGCAAGGTCACGGCTTTAGGCAAGAAGGGGCTTCAAGGCTTGCTGCCCAGGGTGGATACCACTGTTCTCGATATGCCGGTAGACCGCTTCATCGCCGACCGGGGCAGTCCCGAGTTGCAGGCCGAAGCCGCGAGACTACAAGACCACCCCGATTTCATCAAACAGTTCGGCGCCGGGCGAAAAAACATGGGCGCGGGCCTGGTCGGTGCCCGCGAGACCGACATCGTGGAGTTCTTTTTGGACGAGAGGGAGGTAGTCATCACGGACATCACATTGGATCCCTTGAGTGCGGTCCATCAGTTCAAGAGCCGGTTCTATAAAGAGGTGCTGGAGAACATGCTCAGCGGGTCCGGGATTTCCGTCTTTGCTCATGATATTAACCCGATCAGTGGCATTTCCTCCCAAGTCATCCACGATTGATCGGGAAACGGCGTCCTCATGAAAGAAGTAGCGGGGCCAACCAAGTCGGCGAAAGCAGCTTCTGAAAAAAGTCCTGCCTTAGCAGCTCCGGCACCATCTGTCTCCGCGATTCCCCCGATCCTCCAACTGCAGCGAACGGTCGGGAATCTTGCTGTGCAACGCCTCATCCAGCGCAAATGTGCTTGCGGAGGTCAAACCGGATCCGGCGGCGAATGTGAGGAATGCCGCGCGAAACATTTCCTGCAGCGTGAGGCGCTCGGCGGTGCCCGTCCCTCCGCGCTGCCGGCGATCGTCCATGAGGCGATGCATACTCGAGGGAAGCCGCTGGATCACGGCTCGCGGGACTTCATGGAGTCGCGATTCCACCATGACTTTGGAGATGTCCGGGTGCACACCGATCCCGCCGCGGAAGGGTCCGCCAGGACGCTGGGCGCGGAAGCCTACACCAGCGGACTCGACATTTATTTCGCGGCCGGGAAGTACGCGCCTCAGAGCAGCGAAGGTAGGCGGCTCCTGGCGCATGAGTTGGCCCATACCGTCCAGCAGCGGGGCATGTCGTCCTTCGCGCGTCAGGCCGCTCCCTCCGACAATCTGGACATCGATCCAGACGATTCGCTGGAGAGAGAGGCGGAACGCGCAGCAGAGCAGGTAGCATCGTCAGACCGGGCTGTCCCGCGGCCCAGCCTGTCAGCGACTGATGTTGGCTCCATCCAAAGGCAGGCGGAACACGACCTTACCCGCATATCCATCCAGCCGGAATTCACACAGACCTTGTCCGACGAAGAGTTGCAGTCCGAGTCCCTGCATCTGCGGCAGCGCTTGAGCCAGCTCGCGTTCGAAGACCCCGAACACGCCGTTATCCAGCAGAATCTTTACCTGGTGATTATTGAAGCGAGACGGCGATTCGTGGAACTGCCTGCCCCCGAACCCGGAGAGGACTCCAAGTATGAGTTTCGAGGCCGCATACTCACGACCGATCCCATCTCCATCCGCTACATCCTGGAGCAGCTCATTGTCGAGACGGGAGAGAGCCCTGCGGAGTTTATCGACGACCTCCAGAGCGACCTGGACGACCGGAGCCGCGATTCGGACCAGGCCCGGCAGATCTTCCAGGGGTTGAAGCGCGCCCTGCTCCCGGTACTTCAGACGCAGCTCGACATCTTGATACGGGAAAACACAGAATTCCTCAGGGAGTTCGAGAAGACGGCGAAAGAAACACTCCGCGAACTCCTTCAAAAGAGTGAGGACCGCCTCAACGCCGAGCGAGTCCGCTACGGAATTCCCGCCAACGAGTTTTTGGGAGACCGGCCCCTCGGAACCACCCTCGCGCAAGCAGGACTGGAACAGACGCCGGAACTGGGCGAACTGCAAGAGGCCGTAAACCTGTTTGTACGCCTGCGCGCCCAGCGCGACGATCGCGTCGAAAACCTGAAGAAGGAAATCACCTCGCTCCGGCGGCTCAAGGCGCAGAACGTGCCGGGCAAAGAAGATGACCCGGAAACGATTCTGATGGCTGATCAGATCGAGAAAGATCGACGCGACATCGATCTGGAGACTCGTCTCTTTCAAGTGCGCAAGGCGGAGCTCGTCCGGCTCTATCCGATCCTGGCAAGCTGGATCGGGGATGACGACAGTTCGGTGTTTCACCGGGTGGGCTTCTTCCCGAATTTTGACGCCATGGCCGTGATGGTCTCGATCCAGGCCGTGATCGTCGATAAGCTTGGCAATATCGCGAAGGTCCGGGGCGATCTCGATGAGGACAAGCTTAATATCTGGAAGCTTCCACGGCTCATCGCCGCGACTCGGGCGCGCATGCACGTCCCCGAGGACTTGACTATCCGCTGGTGGCTTACTGAAGAGATGGTCGAATACGCAGACGACAAAGGCTTCTGGGCGAGCATCGGACTCCCAATCCTGCAGTTTGCGCTGGTGCTGCTCGCGCCGCTTACGGAGGGCGCTACACTGATTCCCGCGGCGGCAATCTCCGGCTACACACTGTTCAGGCACGGAGAAGAATTCCTTCAACAGAGCGCGCTCGCGGGAACCGATTTCGATAAGGCGCTGGCCATTTCCGCCGACAAACCATCATCCTTTTGGCTGGCGCTGGACGCGGTATTGTTTCTCGCGGACACCGGTGCGGCCTTGAAGGCGTTTGAAAAGCTCGCCGCGTTGATTCCGGAAATCCGTGCGGCCCGCACCTTGGAGGAAGCGGAGCGAATCGTGCGTACCGCAGTCCCCGAAGGCAGCGAAGAGTTTGCGCGCCGCATCGTCTCCGAAGCTCGCGCCGGCGAAGGAGTTTCGACGGCAGAGCGCATTCTTGGCAAAGAAAGTCGCGATCTGGAAAACCTGCGTGAACTCGCGGAACGCGAAGCAAAGGACGAAGAGGGGCTGCTCGCTTCCGCGGCCACGGCTACGGGCGATACGGCAAAAGTCACCGAGGGCGGCCATTTGGTCATTTGCAGTGAACCGTGCCAGTGGATGCGCGAGCGTTTTGCCAGGCAGCTCGGTCGAAACTCGAGCTTCGAAGGACGGCTCGCGGACCTCGAACGCAGGTCTGCCGCAGCCGCGAAAGCCGATAAAGCTACCGCCAAGGCTTTAGCCGATAAAATCGCGGAAGACGCCGCGGTCTTGCAGCGCGACCTTGCCTACGCCGAATACATCCAGGCTGGCGGTAGGGACTCCCTGCAGGCGTTTGTCGCCGCCGAACGGCTGAGAGCGATTGTCACATCCACAGCGCACGCGAGTCCAACCCTGCTGTCCACGGCGCGCATAGCCCGAATCCGGTCGGCTCTGGCGGCGGATTTTCCCGTCGTAAGCCGTTTGAGCGACGGCGCGATCGAACGGGTGGTGCGCGCGGCGCACCGGCTGGCCGAAGAAGGCGGGTTGGAACGTATAGCACGCGGTGCTATCGGGCGAGCACGCGGGCAACTGCTCGAGGAGCTCGCCTCGGTGCGTATGCGCGACTTGTTGTCCTCCCAGGCGGGGCGAGAGGCGTTGGGACTCGGGGATTTCACAGAGCCGTTGGAGTTCATCGAAGGAAGCCGGATCGGGGACGCAGCCGGCGCCATGCTGACCGATGGCATCATTGGGATCCGGCGGGGCCGCTACTTCGAGATCGTCGCGGTGCTGGAGGCAAAGGCAGGGAAGTTCGCTGCCGGCGGTTTGACCGAGAGTCTTTCGGGCCTGCGCCGCGCCACCACGAGCGACATCATCGAAGGAGTCCTGGAAGCTGCTGGACAGTGGCGCCGGAATAGCGGCATTTTCAGGCGGATCGCCGCCCTTGATCCGGAAGTTGCTGACCTGATCCTCAAGAGCGGCGCAAACCTGGGCAAAGATGCAGAGAAGCTGCGGGCGATACGAGAACGGCTGATGAAAGTGCTGGAAAGCTTACCCGAAAAAGACCTGAACGCCATTCGTAAGGCGATGTCTGTGCCTGGAGAAGGACAGATCGTGCGCGACATCGAGCGATTATTGCTTGGGGATGACGGCCCGCTGGAGCTGATTGTCGATGGTCAAAAAGTGAGAGCAACCGTCCCGACCCGTCCGAGATTTCTGGGTGTCGCGCCTAAGAACGTGCCGCTAACGGATATCGAAAAGGAGCTGAACGATGCGCGCCTGAATTTCCGGTCGCTCGAGATGGGCATAGATGCCATGACCAAGGAGCAACTCGACCAACTCGCAGACAAGCTGGTAAAAGACCTCGGTCCCGACCTGATTGAAGGCGCCGAACCCGAGTAGCGTCGCCGGCGGCATGGCGCAGGCACTCCTGTCTGCCGCGCCGAGACTCATCTCGGCGCTTGTCGGGCGCGCACTGTGTCGCTCGGCGCCAATGGTTCTTCGAGGCCGCGTCGGCTTCGGCTGTCCGATTCCGCAGGGGTCTCGCGCTTCTTGCCCTGTTTGCCGGGAGTGGGAGTCTGGGCTATGATCCCGGAGGAGTGATCGGTCGTGGAGCGATTGGGCCGGGAAGAGCTGTCGCGGAGGATAGACTGGAAAAGACCCCTGCCGGGGCCTGACGGAGCAAAACCATCCATGTCTATCGGAGCACAGTCACGATTTCGATTAGCCACGCTGCCAACACCGGTAACAGAGGCCAGGAGGCTTCGGGATGCACTAGGCGGGCCAGCCTCGTGTCCCCGCATCTTGATCAAGCGGGATGACCTGACCGGATTGGCTTTCGGCGGCAACAAAGCGCGTAAGCTGGAATTCCTGGTGGGTGACGCACTCCGGGCCGGCGCAACGGTTCTGGTCACGTCTGGAGCCGTGCAGTCAAACCACGCCCGCATGACCGCGGCGGCCGCGCGTGCGGCCGGTATGAACGCGGCCCTGGTGCTGACCTGCGACCGCGAAGATCCCCTCTTACAAGGCAATCTTCTGCTCGATCGTCTGTTTGGTGCGGAAGTGTATTTCATTCCATCGAATCCAGACCCTAAGCTGGCCATCGGCGAACTGGAAGCGGCGAGAATCGCCGAACTGATGGAGGACCTCGAACGGCGCGGCGAGCACCCATACTTAATTCCGGTGGGAGGTTCCAGCCCGATTGGCGCCCTCGGATACGCTGCCTGCACTTTGGAACTCGTGAGCCAACTGTTCCAGATGGGCGAGTCGCCGAGCCGTCTCTATTACGCCAGCGGGTCCCGTGGTACACAGGCGGGGCTCACAGTAGGAGCGAAAATGTACGCCGCACCCTATCGGCTAATCGGCGTGGCCGTCAGCGGCGGCGAACCTGAGAAAATTCTGCGCGCCGCTCGCATAGCAAACGAAGCGGCGAGTGCGCTTGGAATCCAGTGCCGCTTTCAGCCAGAAGAGGTAACGACCGATCAAGGGTACATCGGAACGGGTTATGCGATTCCCACGGCCGGCTGCCTGGAAGCGATTCGCCTGCTTGCTCACACCGAGGGGATTCTCCTGGATCCGGTTTACACGGGCAAAGCCATGGCGGGCCTGATCGACCATGTCCGTCGGCATCTGATCGACCCGGCCGAGACCGTCATTTTCCTGCACACCGGTGGTACCCCGGCGCTGTTCGCGTACGCGGATGATCTCATGCGGGACTGACGTCACAATTGGTCTTCGATGCAAGCGTGCCTGACCGTGAGGGAACCGTTCTCAGGGCTGCTTCGGGGCGACGGTGAAGCGGTAGTAGCCGATCGCGCTGCCTGCAGCGTCGAGCTGGATTTCATAGGAGCCGGATGCAAGCGCGCTTGCGGGTATCCAGACCGGAGCGACGAATACCGAATCGCGGCGTTCCGGCTGGATCGGCTCGCCCCGCCACACCGTGCGGCCTGCACTGGTCGCCACCGCGGAGCGAGAGCTTCGTTCGTCTCCCGGGTCCAACTCGAGAACGAAGCGAACCACCTCCGCGCCGTCGGGCACACGGAGCGTCGGTTCACGGCCGGCGCCGCGGAGCCCATCGGATGCCATCGGGACTGCGTAAATGGTCGCGACCGGCCGCGGCTGGGCGTGTTGGCGTAACTTCGCGGCCTCGGTGCGCAAATTCCGGTTCATTTCGCCGAACCAGAAAGCCGCCCCATGAAGGCCGCAGCGAATCCCGCCGCGGCGAGCAACGCCCACGGAACCCGGCGGCGCGCGCGTGTACCGACAGCCGCGTGCAACGCTCGCGCGAACTCCAACTTCTGCCGCTGCGGCTCGGATTGCAGCAGGCACGCTTCTACCTGGGCGCGCCGCTCGGGAGACAGTACGCCGCGCGCGTAGTCGTCCAGCAGATCGCTTTCGGCGATGCGCAACTGCTCGTAGAGTTCCGGATCGGCCATCCATCGCTCGGCGAACCCGGCGCGGTCGGCCTCGGGCATCTCGTGCAGCAGATATGGCGATCACATCGTTCCTATTCACAATGGCGGAAATCACGAGACATCACGGTTCCGGGCAACACAATCGAACAGTTGGTCGCGAATGCGCATGGCACGGTTGCGCAGGGCGTTCAGCGAAATCCCCAGCGACCCCGCCAGTCCCTCGCGATCTTCAGCATAATACCGCTCGATCAGGTCGCGGGCAGGTTTTGGCAGCATGGAAAAGGCAATGCCGGAGAATCGGCAGAACGTTCGCCTCCCCTGTGGAATCTTCTTTCGCCTGTCCACCAAGATAATGGATTTCGCGAAGCGCCGTTTCGCGATGGTGGTGAGAACGAGCCTCCTCGCGTATCAGCATTCGGGCGAATGCCGTAGGCGTAACGCTCTACGTTCGGAATTTCTATGTCCTCCGAGACGCGGCGGGCGAGGCGGTTGAAGGTCTCGTCCGCGAGTTCTTCCGGCGCCCGGCATCGCTCCCAGGAAAGAAATCGATTAATCTGCGCCGCAGGAATTCGTATCGGGAACTGGCGCCTCCCGGTCGGCGTCCAGGGCCTGGAGCAATCGTTCGAAGGCTTCGCGGTCAAGCTTCCATCCGCCCGCCCGTCCAGGCGTCCGTTCAGCGGGGTCTGCCATGAGGATCTTCTGCACACGGCCGGGAAAATACGGCCGCAGTCCAAGGTTAGAAATGATAGCAGACCGGGCCAGCAGCCTCCGTACCACGCGCAGGCACTCTCTGCCCAATGCGACTCACTGATCGTGAAGCTTAGGCATCGCCCCCGGCGAGACGAAACGTGTGAGGAGTGCCGAGATAGTAGACGCGAAACGTCTGCCCGGCACCGGGCCTCGTGGACGGCCAAAAAAGCGTCCCGATGAGTCGTGACGCGGCAGGCAGGAGTGCCTGCGCCACATCTCCCGCGCGGGTCCTCACGAGTTTCGGTGGGGCGGCGCGGGCCATGGATACTGACGCGAGCGTCCGCGCCACGCACGGCGCGACAGAAAGGCCAGGACGCAGGCGGCGGCCCACAAACTACACGACCTCGCCTCGCCGGCGCACGTAATCCTCAGCCGATTGTCCATGTTATTTTTTAACCCATCTATGGCAAGCTCCGCGACTTTGCCAGGTGGAAGGTCCAGGCGGTAAAGGCACTCCTCTTGCCCGGCCAGGGTCTCGCTACTATCTTGCAGTGGAGTGAGGCGGTTTGTCCTGGTTTGGCCCGTTAAAGCCCAGCAGGCAAGTCCCCAACAGATTCCGATCCGCCTGCCGGCCCGTGACACCCTCTCATTCTCGCACCGGCGCGGGAAAGCGTGCGATCAGGCAGGTGATGTCGTCGTGCTGCGGAGCCTGGCCCGTGAAGCTTTCGATTTCGGTTAACAGGCGCTCCTGAACTTGCGCCGATGTGCCGGAGGCTGTCTGGAGCAATGCGTACAGGCGGTCGACCCCGTACTGCTCGCCGGCATCGTTTTCCGCCTCGACCACACCATCGGTGTACAGCAGCAGCAGGTCGCCGGGCTCGATGGGGACCTCCGATACGTCGTAAGCGGCGTTGGGGAACATTCCAAACGGCACGCCGCTGGCTCCAAACTGCGTAATCGCGCCCATTGCTCGACGTAACATCGGCGGATTGTGCCCCGCGTTGACGTAGCGCAGGACGCTGCCATCATATTGGGCGAGGAAGGCGCTGGTGAAGCGGCGGCCCTGGTTGCTGTCGCGGCAGCAGGACCGGTTCAGGCGGTCCACCAGGTCGGCGAGGTCGCGGGCGGTGTCGGCAAGAGTGTGCAGGCAGGTGCGGAAGCAGGCCATCAACAACCCCGCCGGTATGCCCTTCCCCGCGACGTCGGCCACTACGAACAGAACCGCGGGCGCCGCGCGGCCGCCGGGCAATGGCAGGACGTCGTAATAGTCGCCTGCAACGGTGTTCGCTGGCCGGGTGTGAAAGGCGACGTCGAGGAGAGCCTGCTCGGGCGCGCAGCGCGGAACGAGCCAGCCCTGGATATCGCGCGCCAGTTCGAGATCGCGCTTCAACGCGACGCGGTCGGCCAGTTCGAGGGCCAGCAGGACCAGCAGGCAGACAGCAGACAACAGAAGCCGGTACGAGGTGTCGGAAGCTTCGCTCCCGTTCAAAACAAAGTTCACCATCAACGCGAGCGCAAACAGCAGGACGATCCGGCGGGCGGGCGTGAGCCGGAAAAACATCGCCTTCGCGAATGCCCACAGGCGCGGAAACCCTGGCTGGTGGCGGATGTGCGCCGGAAGCTCGCCGGCCACCGATTCGAAGCTGAGGCGGGCCTCCCGTTGGAATTGCAGCAACGGATTGCCGGTCAGTTGCTGCCCGGGATGTACGGTGTGTGCCATGTCCGCTAAACCTCGCGAGTCGCCCAGACGGTCCGAGCGACCTCCCACGGCACGACCTGAGGCCGCACGAAGCGCCTTCTGACGCTGTCAGGCGACTCGCCGCGGATTTCGATTTCGTCCAGCCGTTCGGGACGGAGCCCGGCCTTTCGGGCCAACGTGAAGGTTGGGACCTCCGACGGGTTGAAGCCCATCAGGTCGGCAGCCACCATATCGGTGGCCAGCGGATTGGTGCCGGCCACGATCACTCCCATGGGCAGTAGCGTGCCACCCCAGGGGCCGTCGCCTTCCATCGCGGTCGATCCATCGATCACCACGAGGCCCAGTTTGTTCGCCCGCACCATGTCCACAATCGCTGCCGCGGTGCCGGACGGCTCGACCTTTGCGGTGAGATCGTGCATTCGGCCGCGAACCGCCTGGTAAACCGCACCCGGATAGACACCGATGAGGTTCTTCATTCCGAGCGTGACCCAGGCGAGGGTGTGCGTCTTCATCATTGGGACGGAGCAGAGCAAGTCGGTCTCGAGTAGCGCCCGATGCAGCGTAAGAGTGTCGAACACCAACGCCCCCGGCAGTTTGACCTCCGCCAGATCGCCGGTGTGGAGGTTCACCAGCGGCAGGCGCAGGGATCGCGCGAGCTCGGTGTAGCCCAGCCGGTCGAAGACATCCTGTTGGAGACCGTTCAGCAGGTCCTTTCTGCTTGTGCGGAACACCTCGGCTCCTCGCGCGTTGAACGGGTCGGCGGCTGCCGATCCTTCGCCGATCGACACCTCCTTTCCGGCCGCCTTCATGAGGCGGGCCAGGGCGCGAATGACGGCGGGCTTGGTGGTGGCGCGCGGGTCGGGCGACACCAGGTTGGGTTTGAGCAGAATGCGATCCTTGCCTGGGGTGATGGAGCGAATTCCCCCCAGCAGGTCGATTGCGCGTTCCACAGCGGAGGCTGTGTCATCATTGCGAATCCTGGCAATACTGACCACGGGCCGGGCGATTTCGAGTGGCACCGCGAAGGCCCGCGACGCGAGTGCTCCGGCGGCGATCAGCAGGTCTCTGCGCGTCGGCTCAATGGGCCGCATATGTGTGAACTCCTTTATTTCGGATGTTCCGACCTTTTATTACCGGTGTCAAGCGTGCCCTTGGCGACCTTGGCAGCGAGGCGGAGACTCACAGTCCGAGGAAGACGCGGACGCGATCCATCTCCGCCTCCAGTTCGCGGCGGAAGAGCCGGTCGCGCGGCGGGCGCCCATCGACATAGCCGAATTCGGCTTCGAGCGTACCGTCCTTCACGGCGAGGTTGCCCCAACCGATCACGTGGTCGCGCCACAGCAGCGGCATCGCGTAATATCCCATCTTGCGTTTGTGTGGTGGGGTATAGGCCTCGAAGCGATACACCCATCCCCAGAGCAACTCGAAACGCGTGCGGTCGCGCACCACCGGATCGAAGGGCGTAAACAATCGCACAAAGCTCGGGCGTTCGCGGCCTGCCGGCTTTTCCGTGGAAGGCCAAAACCAATCGACGCCCTCGACGCAGGCCTGCGCGAGACGTTGTTTGGCGCGCTTCAAAGCGCCTTTCAACTCGTGGCGCCACTGGGGAACGGCGAAGCGCAGGTGGCCGACCATTGACAACAGGCCCTTCAAAGGCAAGGGCGAGTAGATGGCCGCGGCAATGTCCACCAAGGCATCCAGCCGGGCCTGGCGCTCCGCCGCATCTTCCGTGGGCGGGGCGGATTGCCGCGCGGCGTAGATGCGAATGCCGTCTTCGCGCCGGACCACGCGCAACATGCCGCGATAGTGCATCGCCTCCAGCAGTTGGGTAGTGGCGCTCGACGACCCGCCCCAGTAGTTCTTCACCCGGCCGTGCGCGAAATGCGCATCGACCTGACGCGGGTGCGCCTCCCCGCGCTCGCGGACGAACGCCAGCACCAGTTCCGCCCGCTTGGTGCGTTCCTCGGGCCACGGCCGGCTGCTCTCCCAAGGGGAGCGGATATCCGGCCGCGGATGCATCAGCGCTTGGACGGAGGCCGTCACAAAGCCGTAGGGAATAAAGAAGTCCTCTTCGATACCTAGTCTGGCATAGCGCCGCTCGAGGTCGCCGGCGCGGTAATCCTTCACCCGATGCCGCAGGATCAAGTCCTGGGCGCGAGCCGGAGCGCGGATCGGATCGGCCTGCACGAATCCCAGCCGGTGAACGGCGCGCTTCAGTGTGGTGGGTCCGAAAAGACTGTGAGTCGACGCAAAGCGCCGCAGGTCGTCGAGAGTGATCTGCATCCCCGTGGGGCAGTGCCGGCTCTTGGCCGGGCCTGACGAGTTCATTTTAGTCCATCAGGGCGCGCCGGGAGAGGCTCCGTAACAAAAGTGCGCAAACCGGCGTCTGAGTATCATGCTGTCCCGATGCTGCCTTGTTCTGGCCGTGGCCGCGGTATACGCCTGTGCGCAGCCGGCCCTCCCCGACACCCCCGCGGGCCGCACTTTCAAAGCCTGGCTCGATGCATTCAACAGCGGCGACCGTGCGCAGATTGACGCCTACTACCGGAAATACCAGCCGGCCGCGTCGGCGGAGCGCGATATGCCGATCCGTGCTTCCACTGGCGGCTTCGACCTGGTGTCGATCGATATGAGCGAACGCCTGCACCTGGAAGTGCAGCTCAAGGGCCGCAAGGGAGACGGCATCGTCATGAGCATGATCGATGTCAAGGACGAGGATCCCGCGGTGGTTGCCGGCTTCGGCCTTCGGGCTCTTCCGCGCGGCGTCACCGCGGCGGACTTCAAGATCGATGCCGCCACCATTCCCCGCGTCATCGATGGTGCGATTACGAACCTGAACGAGTTCTACGTCTTTCCCGACACCGCCAGGAAGATGGAAGAGATGCTCCGCGACCGGCAGAAGCGCGGTGAATACGATTCCGTGACGAACGGCAGCGTGCTCGCCAGCACGCTTACCAGGCAGTTGCAGGAAGTCAGCCACGATAAGCACCTGCGCGTGGACTTCAGCCCGGTGAAGTTGCCCACGGGCGAACCGGGCGCGAATCCCCAGGCGGCCGAACAGAACCGCCGTCAGATGGAGCGGCTCAACTGCGGCTTCGAGAAGGTGGAGCACCTCGCCGGTAACGTCGGGTACGTAAAGTTCAACATGTTCGCGGATCCGGCGGTCTGCGGACCCACGGCAACGGCGGCGATGAACTTCCTGGCTCACGTGGATGCCGTCATTTTCGATTTACGGGACAACGGCGGCGGGCAGCCGAAGATGGTCGCCTACATTTCGTCCTATCTGTTCTCGAAGCGCACTCACCTGAACGATCTTTGGACGCGCAAGAGCGGTGCGACCGAGGAGTTCTGGACGCTCGACGACGTGGTCGGAAAGCGCCTGGATACCCAGCCGGCCTTCGTCCTCACTTCGAGCCGCACCTTCTCCGGCGGCGAAGAGTTCACGTACAACCTGAAGAACCTGAAACGCGCCACGATTGTTGGCGAGACCACCGGCGGCGGCGCCCATCCGGTTGCCGGCCACCGCATCGATGACCATTTCATGATTGGTGTGCCGTTCGCGAGGGCGATCAATCCGATCACCAAGACGAACTGGGAGGGCACCGGCGTCGAGCCGGATGTGAAGGTGCCCGCGGCGGACGCCCTGGCGACCGCACAAAAGCTCGCGGCGGAAAAGCTGGCAGCGTTGCGGCAGTGACGCGAGGTGGCGCCGGAGTAAGTGCATCACGGAGCTATCATCGAATTTGGTACTTCTGCAGAACGTCTCCAAGCTTTACCGCCTGTACCACCGACCCTCCGACCGATTGCGCGAAATGATCCCCGGCAGCGGCGCGCGGCACACGGACTTCTGGGCGCTGCGCGACATAGCCTTCACCGTCGATAAGGGCGAGACTTTGAGCCTGGTCGGACCCAATGGCTGCGGCAAAAGCACTCTGCTGCAGATCATCGCCGGCATTCTGCAGCCGACTGCCGGCCGCGTCGTGACGCGGGGACGAATCGCCGCGCTGCTGGAGCTGGGAGCAGGATTCAACCCGGAATTCAGCGGCCGCGAAAACGTGTATCTCAACGGCGAGATCATGGGTCTCAGCCGGCAGGAGATCGCGAAGGCGCTGCCTTCCATCGAAGCCTTCGCCGAAATCGGCGAGTTTATCGAGCGTCCAGTGAAGGAGTACTCCAGCGGGATGTACGTGCGGCTGGCATTCTCCACCGCCATCCACGTGGACCCCGAAATCCTCATCGTGGACGAAGCCCTCGCCGTCGGCGACGCCGTCTTCGCCAATCGCTGTGTCCGCAAGTTCCACGAACTCCGCGACCGGAAAATTACCGTGCTCTTCGTCTCCCACGACCTCGGCCTGGTGAAGCAGCTTTCCGACCGCGCCATCCTGCTGCTGAATGGCCGCATGGAAGCGCAGGGCAAGCCAAAGGACGTGATCAACCGCTACATAGGCCTGGTGCTCGAGCGCCAGGAGCGTCAGAACAAAAAGGAAGAGCGCGCTTCAAGCAAAGTGGGCGGCAGTTTCCGCCACGGCGACGGCACGAGCGAGATTCTGGGAATTAAGATCCTTAACGCGCGAGGCGAAGTGCTTTCGCTGGTCTCGAGCGGCGAACCGGTCACCGTGAGGGTGCGCTGCCGCTTTCACCAGCCGAAATCGGACCCCATGGTCGGCATCCTGATACGCACCCGCATCGGCATGGATGTGTACGGAACCAACACCCGGATCGAGCAGGTTTCGCTCGGCGACTTCGAGCCCGGCGACGAATTGGAGGTGGACTTCCGCATCGAGTGCTGGCTCACGCCGCAGACCTACACGTTGACCGTGGCCACGCAGAACGCTGACGGCACCAGCCACGACTGGCTGGACGACGCCATTGCCTTCGATGTGGTGGACGCGCGCGCCGGAGCGGGCGTTGCCAATCTGAGGACCCGGGTGGAATGGCGCGTCTCACGGTGAAAGTGCATCCGCGCGCCCGGCGGTCGGCGATCACCGGCCAGCTCGGCGACGCCTGGAAACTCGATCTCGCGGCCCCGCCCGTGGAGGGCAAGGCCAACGAAGAGTGCGTTCGGTTCTTCGCCGGTTTGGCGGATGTTCCGCGATCGTGCGTTCGCATCGTGCTCGGCGCTACCAGCCGGACAAAGGTAATCGAAATCGACGGCCTGACGGACGAACGCCTCGCGCGGCTGCTCTTTGACAATGACGAACGTCTTCGTCAATAATACCTGCAAGAGGCCAGCCATGCGCAATCTCATTCTCAAGATCCACCTGTACCTGGGCTTGGCTGCTGCCATTTTCCTCGTGGTTCTGGGTTTGACCGGCAGCATCATGGCCTTCGAGGGCGACCTCGATCACTGGCTCCATCCTGGCCGATGGTACGTGACGGCCGAAGCGAGTCCGCTGGCGGAAAGTGAGTTGATCGCCCGCGTGGAAGCGCATGCTGCACCGGCCCGGGTCGGCGCGGTACAGTTTCTGCCGCAAAGGAACCTCGCGCAATCGATGCAGTTGAGCGACCGCTCGGTGGTTACCGTGAACCCGTACAACGGCACGATCCTGAGCCGGATTACCGGCCCCACCAGAACGCAAAAGACGCTCGGCGCAATCCACCAGATTCACTTGCGCCTGGCTACGGACGGCCGGGCGGCCATCGCTCCCGCCGGCAAGGTCATTATCAGCTACGCCGGATTGATTCTGTGCCTGCTGGTGCCAACCGGATTGGTCTTGTGGTGGCGCACCAGGCGGACCTCCCTGAAATGGACCGGCTCATGGTTCCGCCGCTGCTTCGATACGCACCGGGCGATCGGCATCTATGCGGGGTTGTTCCTCTGGATCTCCGGGTTCACCGGCATCCTGATCGGATTCGAGTCCGGCGAGTCCGCGATCTACGCGCTGACCCGCTCGTCGCGGCCGTCGTTTGCGCGCCCGCCGCAAGCCGCTCCCATGCCGGGAGTGGCGCCAATCGGTGTGGACCGCGCGATGGAAATAGCCCATCGGACGATGCCGGCCGCATTCATCGATGGCATGAACGTCCCGCTCAATCCCAAAAGAGCCTTCACCTTCATCATGCGCGTGCCCGAGGAGACTTCGGGAAGCGCTCACAGCAGCGTCACCCTGGATCCCTACACCGGCAACGTGCTTCAGGTCCACGATTTCCTGACGGATTCGCTCGGGTATCGCTGGATTCGTTTTAACCGCTCGATTCACACCGGCGACTTCGGTGGATTGGCGGGCCACTTTCTCATGTCGTTGTCCAGCCTGCTGCTCGTCGCGATGGTGGTAACCGGCCTGGTGATTTGGTGGAAGAAGCTGGCAGTGTAAGTTACAGCACACGTCCGATAAGTATGACCGAGCACACATGTGCAATTAATCTCTGTTGTGCGCGGTTCGACTTTTCCTCCATAATATCTTTTCTGCAGGCACTCGTACTGTCCGTACTAGAATTGGCGCGTTGGGGCGCCAACGGCTGTCAGCCCAACTTATTCTGAAAGAGTTTGGGCCCCCGCTGGGGGGCGAGGGCCCGATCTCCCGGAAACCAGATAGATGGTATCCGAAAGCTGACCATATCATTCTATTCTTTCTTCCGGGTTCGTGAAAAGTCCCCCTAGGCGATTCACTACAAGAACACTGGCCGGAGGTGTATCTGCGGCCACAAGTGTTACCAGTATTACCGCGAGAGAGGACGCATCATGCCGAGAACAAACTTAAAGCAAAGCTGGCTCCGTAACGGGTGTCTGGGTGCAGGAATTCTGATAGCCATTGCCGCGCTCGCGCAAACGCCGACGACTTCGACGACGCCCATCACGACTCCCACAACTTCGAGTGCAGCAATTCCCAAGGACCCTGGGGTGCGAGGCGGACCCCCGGGGGCTGGTGGCACGTTCACCACCCTGGATCCAAACCCGACGAATAACCAGGCTGACCATGACTTTTTCTTGCAGACGCTCAGCCGCTTTCAGGAAATCGATTCCGTTTCCGGAACCATAGAGGGCGGTAACGGGCTGGGACCCGCCTTCAACATGAACAGTTGCGCCGGGTGCCATGCCCAGCCGGCGATCGGAGGAAGCAGCCCGGCGGTGAATCCACAGATGGCCGCGGCACACGCCGACGGCGCATCGAACCCGGGGAACACCTCTGACTTTCTCTCGGCAAGCGGCCCGGTCCGCGAGGTCCGCTTCATCAAGAATTCCGATGGATCACCGGACGGCGGCGTGCACGACATCTTCACGATTGCCGGCCGGACCGACGCGCCGGGGTGCGATCTTGCTCAACCGGATTTCCACACCCAAATCGTCAATAACAACGCGATCTTCCGCATCCCGACACCCACCTTCGGGAACGGACTGGTGGAAGCCGTTTCGGATTCGGCATTGCAAGCCAACCTGGCGAGCACGGCGTCGCAGAGGGCCGCGCTCGGGATTGGCGGGCGATTCAACACCAGCGGCAACGATGGCACGGTGACGCGGTTCGGCTGGAAGGCTCAGAACAAATCGCTGCTGATGTTCGCCGGAGAAGCCTACAACGTGGAACAGGGTGTTACCAACAACATCTTCCCGAACGACCGGTTTCCCGGGGGTACCCCGGCAACCACCATCGCCAACTGCACTTACAACTATTCGCCCGAGGACGGAATCAATATCATCAATCCCCAGCAGCAAACCGTCGTAAACGGCAAGACCGTTTCCAACCCCAACTTCGGTACCACTCATGGCACCGTATCGGAGATGTCTTCCGACCTTGTCAACTTTGCCGCTTTCATGCAACTTCTGGCTCCACCCACTCCCGTCACGAGCACGGCGTCCCAGTTGAACGGGCAGAACCTGTTTAACCAGACCGGGTGCGCGCTGTGTCATTCGCCGACTCTGACGACTGTCGCAACAAACGGTAGAGGAATCAATGGCGGCGCTACCTCCACGTTCCCGGGCTTCGAGAATGTCCAATTCCATCCGTACTCGGATTTCGCGATCCACCACATGGGCTCGACCCTGGCGGACGGCGTGAGTCAAGGCGCGGCCGGACCCGATGAATTCCGTACGGCGCCTCTGTGGGGCATCGGCCAGCGGATCTTCTTCCTGCACGATGGCCGCACCACGGACCTGCTCCAGGCCATCGCGGCACACGCCGACAATAGCAACGACTGCGCCGCCTACGCCAGTGGCGCAGTGTTCAACCGGGTGACGCAGTCCGGCAATTCCTTTTACGCCTTGGCTTCCACGGACAACTTCTGCGGATCGGAGGCCAACCAGGTAATCAAAGCCTTCAATGCACTCACACCGCAGCAGAAGCAGGACATCCTGAATTTCCTGCGCTCTCTGTAACCGCGTTCCCCTGAAGCATAGCGGGGCAAGCCGTCTTCGAGACGGCCCTGCCCCGCTGTATGCGCGGCAGAAGGATCACCCCATGGCCCGACATTTTGCTTGCCTTCTTCTCATCCTTTGCTTCTCCGCAAGTCTGTGGAGCAAGCCGAGTCTGTGTGATGCGACTCCGGAGGTCCGCGAGGAGTTGCGGAAGGCCGCCGCTGTCCCCATCACGGAGCCATTCGCGGCATTTCGGAACACCGTTCCCTTTAAAGCGTTGCGCGACCGCTACCCGGATGACCTGTTTGTTCACGAGGCCTATCAGGACGCCATGCAGGCGCACGGCATCGAGGGCCACCTTCGCTATCTCACCAGGGAATACGACGATCTGAAAGAGGCCCATGCTGGCAATCCGATGTATGCGTATCTCGCCTGGCGCACGCTGGTAGGACGGACGACCCCCGCCGCTATCGACGGATTGAACCAACTCCTCGGCGCGCATCCGGAGTTTGCTCCCGCCCATCGGACGCTGGCCGGGATCTACGGGACCGAGCGGTACGGCGATCCTGAAAGGCAATCGGTCGAACGAGCGAAATACTTCGGCCTGTGCCCCTCCGGCGCAATCGATTGGCGCCTGCCCCCGATTCCCGAGCCGACCACCAGGATCGACGAAGCGGAACGGTTGCTCCGCCAGGGCGACGACCCGCACCAGGTTGCCAAAGTGGCCATGCAGGGCCAGTCCGAGTCCGAATGGCGCAGCCAGCGGATCCGTGCTTTCGACTGGTATACCGAAGACTACAAGAAGCAGGATGCGCGCGATCTCCGGGCTAAGAACTGGCAAGCCTGGACCGTTCGTGTTCGCTGCCACTGGAAATCCGGCGAGCCTCGCGAAGCCGGTATGCTGCTGGCGCAAATGACCCGCACGCTGCCCGTGCTGCGGGCCGAATCGGAGACGGCTTATTGGGACGGGCTGGACGGGCTGGTGCAACTTTACGCGGAGGGCGGGCAGATGGCCGCCGCGCACGCCCTTCTTGCCAACATGCGCCAGATTGCGGACCAGAATCCTTCCCGGCAGCGCTCCGCGCGGATCGAAGCGTTAGGCAGAATGACACACACCGAATCTCCCGAGGCCGGCGTCGTACGTTAAAATCTCTGTAAGGGTGAGGAAGGATCATCGTAGCGGTCCGCGGTATTTGTGCATCGCCGCACTAGGGCCGTAAACGTGCACTCTTGGCGCCAGATATGGCCTCGCAAACTGCGCTGCTGGGCTGCCTTTTGGGGATGGGGTTGCTGCAATGGCCGTTTGTTTCCCTGGCCGATGATTTGGCCCCGGCCGCCGCTTACGAAGGTAAGCCCATCACGCAGATTCGCTACGATCCTCCAACCCAGCCCGTGATGCGTGCGGATCTTGCGCGCCTGGTGCCGTTCCAGCCCGGTGCCCCGCTGCACCTTGCAGATGTGCGCGACGCCATCCACAGACTCTACGGCACCGGCCAGTATGCCGTCATCGACGTCGAATTCGCCCCCGCTCCCGGCGGCGTGATCCTTACCATTCGCACGTCGGAGCAATGGTTCGTCGGACCGGTGGAGGTCCGGGGCAAGATGAATTCGCCGCCCAACGAAGGTCAGTTGGCGAATGCCGCCAGGCTGGATCTGGGAACTCCCTTCAACGAAGAAGACCTCGATGCCGCTCAAAAAGGGATCGGCGACCTGCTTCAGCGCAATGGCCTCTATCTCGCCACAGTCGAGCCGAAGGTCGAACGTGACCCCGAACACCAGCAGGTTTCATTCACCTTTCAGGTCAACTCCGGCAAGCGCGCTCGTCTGACTCTGCCTGCGATACAGGGCGAAACCAGGATACCTCCGTCCGACCTCGCCAAGGCTGCCAGCTACAAAGGGTGGTTCCGCTGGAAACCGGCCACTGACGACGAAACCCAGTCCGGCGTGCAGAACATCCGCAAGAAGTTCGACAAGAAGGACCGCCTCACCGGCTCGGCCATCCTCGATCACGTGGACTACGACGCCCCAACCAATCGCGCCCATGCCACGATCAAGGTTGACTCCGGGCCCATCGTGAAGATCACGGCCAGTGGCGCCAAGATCTCGAAGAGCGACCTCCAGAGGTACGTTCCGGTTTTCGACGAGCAGACCGTCAACCGGGACCTGCTGGTTACCGGCGTTCGGAACCTCCGCGACTACTTTCAGACCCGGGGCTACTTCGACGTCCAGGTAGACTTCCAAACGAAGCAGCCGAGTTCCGATGAGGAAGACATTGTGTATACGGTCGCGCTTGGCGAGCGGCACAAGCTCGTCAAGGTAGACATCCAAGGGAATCACTACTTCAAAACCAGCGAAATCCGGGAACGGATGTTCCTCCAGCCGGCCGGATTCATCCGCCTTCGCCGTGGCCGGTACACCGAAGGCTTTGCCCGCCGCGACCAGCAGTCCATTCAGGCTCTATACCGCGAAAACGGCTTTCGTGACGTCAAGACCAATACCACCGTCACCGACGATTATCAAGGCAAGACCGGTGAGGTGGCGGTCACGCTAACGATCGAGGAAGGGCCGCAATACCTCGTTTCCGCGCTCGACGTGGAAGGCATTACCCGCCCGGACAAGAGCACCATCCTCGCCATGTTGAGTTCCTCCGCCGGGCAGCCTTTCAGCGACGTCAGCGTCGCCATGGATCGGGACTACATCGTGACTCTTTACCAGTCCGCGGGCTACCCGGATGTCAGTTTCGACTGGCGCGGCGCTCCCGGACCCGGGCCCCACGAAATGAGTCTGCATTACATCATCGTCGAAGGCCAGCCGCGTTACGTTCGCGACGTGCTGATCTCCGGCTTGCATACGACGCGCCCGCGGTATCTGAATCCTCGCATTACCCTAAAGGCGGGTGATCCCCTGTCGTGGACTGAAATGGGCAATATGCAGCGCCGCCTTTATAACCTGGGGGTCTTTGACAAGGTCGATATGGCCATCCAAAATCCGGACGGCGACACGCAAAACAAATATGTGCTCTACCATTTCACCGAAGGCCATCGCTACCCGCTGGCTTTGGGCTTTGGCGCTGAACTGGCGCGGTTCGGCGGAAGTCAGACCAGCCTCGATTCCCCGACCGGCACCGCCGGAATCGCGCCGCGCGTCGATCTGGAATTCAGTCGTCTGAACCTCTGGGGCCTCGGCCAAAGCCTGATCTTCAAAGGCCGCTATTCCACGCTCGACCGCCGCGTCTCGTTAACCTACGCGATCCCGCAGTTCACCGGCGTGGCCGGCCGGAACCTTACCTTTACGGCGCTCTACGACAACACCCGCGATGTCCTCACATTCACAGCGCGCCGGCTGGAAGGCTCGACACAACTGTCTCAGAAGCTCTCCAAGTCAACTACGGTTCTGTGGCGATATACCTGGCGCAACGTGCAGGTGGATCAGAACACGTTGAAGATCAGCCCCGAGTTAATTCCACTGGTGGCGCAGCCGGCGCGAATTGCGAGTATTTCGGGCAACCTGGTTCAGGACCGCCGCGACGACCCCGCGGATGCTCACCGCGGGCTTTACAACACGATCGACCTCAGCCTGGCGGAGCAATATTTTGGCGGCAGCGTCAACTTCGTGCGAATCCTGGTGCGCAACTCCTATTACAAGACGCTTTTCAAGACCCTTGTGCTCGCCAGTAATACCGAGTTTGGCTGGATTCACCCGTTCAATATTCCCGACAAGCCCGACCTGGACGCCTTCGTTTATGTCCCGATTTCGGAGCGCTTTTTCGGCGGCGGCAGCAACTCGATGCGCGGCTTCCCCGACAACCAGGCAGGTCCGCGCGACGCCATCACCGGCTTTCCGCTCGGCGGAGAGGCGCTCCTCTTCCACACCACCGAAGCCCGTTTCCCGCTCATCGGCGACAACGTCCAGGGCGTACTTTTTCACGATATGGGAAACATCTTCACGGACCTGAGCAGTCTGACTCTTCGGACGACCCAGCAAGGCCTCACGGATTTCGATTACATGGTGCACGCCGTGGGCTTCGGAATCCGCTACCGGACGCCGGTCGGCCCCGTGCGGCTCGACCTGGCTTACAGCATCAACCCTCCGACCTTCAACGGTCTCAAGGGTACTTACCAGCAATTGTTGTTCGGCACAGCCACTCCAACCATTCAAAGCGTGAATCATTTTCAGTTCTTCTTTTCAATCGGGCAGGCTTTTTGACATGGCAACGAATCGAATCATCTCAGGCGATGTGGCCAGGGTACTCGTGCCTGCCGCGTCGGCACGACACGAGTGCCCCCGCCACATCACGATTGCCTGCATTCCTCTGGCGCTTTTCCTTTGCGTCGCCGCTGTGATCGATCGGGTCGCGGTCGTCGTAGGTAAGACTGTGATCACCGAGTCGGAGGTCCTCCAGGAAGTCCGCCTCACCGAGTTTCTGAACAATCAGCCTCTCGATCTCGGCCCCAAGGCGCGTCGCGATGCCGCGGAGCGTATGGTAGACCAGCAACTCATCCGCACCGAGATGGCGGCTGGCAACTATCCGAAGCTGTCCGAGAGCGAGGCCAAATCCCTCCTCGAGAAGTTCCGGCAGGAACGCTATCCGGCCACTGCCGATTTCCAGGCCGCCCTCGCAACCTACGGAATCACCCGGGAGCAGTTGCAGCAGCGCCTGGCGTGGCAGGTCGAAGCCCTCCGCTTCACCGACCTCCGTTTTCCCTCCATTCCCGCGCCACCCGACGAGCCTGGCGCCAATGGCGCCTCTCCGCCATCCAATGCCGACCGACAGTCCGGCACCGAGCAGCAGTTGGACGCCTGGCTCCAGGAAGCGCGTAGCCAGACTCGCATTCAGTTCCGGAAGGAGGCATTTCAGTGAGCCGCACCCGGAAAATCTCGGCCTGGGTCGCGGGCGCGATTTGCGTCCCGCTGGTGATCGGATTGCTCGCCGGACTCGTCATCGTACGGACGGACTGGTTCCGAAACCTGGTTCGCAATAAGATTGTAACCGCCGTGGAAGACGCCACCGGAGGTAAGGTCGAGATCGGCACCTTCGCTTTCGACTGGAGCCGCCTCCGGGCCGACGTCCGCGACTTCGTGATTCACGGCCTGGAAGGTCCCGGCGAAGCACCGCTTCTGCGCGTCAAACTGCTGGAAGTCGATCTCAAGCTGCTTTCGCCTTTCAAGGGCTTCGTGGATATTCGCTCGCTCCTCGTGGACACCCCGCAAGCCCATGTCATCGTATACCCGGACGGACACACTAACATCCCCGCCCCCAGGCTGCAGCAGCCGAGCACCAGCAAGACTGGCCTGGAAACCATCGTGGATCTGGCGATCGGGCACTTCGAGTTGCGCGACGGCAGCCTGGCCTTCGGCCGGCGGAAGACGGATCTGAATATCGCCGGTGATAACCTGCGCGCCCAACTGGGTTACGACCCGCTGAACCCGCGTTATATCGGCGAAATCGATATCAGTCCGTTGTTGGTCAGAACGGGAGGACAGGCTCCGTTGAAGGTGGACGTCAAGCTTCCGATTACCCTCGAAAAGGACCGGATCGCAATCGCCAACGCCCAACTCACCACTCCCGAATCGAGAGTTGCGATTTCCGGCTCCATGGAGCACATGGTGGCCCCCCGCACGTCCGCCACTGTCAACGCTCAGGTCGCGTTGGATGAGGCGAGGCGCGCTGCCGGCCTCTCCATGCCGCTCGATACCGCTCACGGCCCGGCGACGCTCACCGCGGGCCTGTCGGTTTTCCTGGACGAGCAGAACCGCATCCAGGTGCGCAATGCACAGGTCGTACTCGGGCAGAGCAAAATCGAGGCTTCCGGCGCGCCCAACACCGTGCAGTTCCACGCCTCGCTTGCTTTGGGGGAAATCGGCCGCCTGCTCAAAGTCCCCGAACGTCCCGAAGGCACGGCCACTATCGGCGGTAGTGCCACGCTTGACCGGAACAACAGCTATCGCATCACCGCCAATGTGGAAGCGCGCAACGTAGCGCTCGTCGAGGGAACGGCCCATCTCTCCGGCATCAGCGTCGATTCGGCCGTGACTGCCGATCCGCACCGGATCGAGCTCGCGGACTTACGTCTGAACGCAATGGCCGGCGGCTTTACGGGCAACGCCACGGTTGAAGAACTGGCGCAGTTCCACGTTGCCGGCAGCCTGCACGGTTTCGAGATTGAACAATTGTCGCGCATCCTGCTTTGGCAACCCCTGGGATACAGCGGCGTGATTTCGGGCTCTGTCGAGGCGCGCGGCAACTTGAAGAACACTTCCGCGCTCGTCGCGAAGGCCAACCTGGCAATCGCGCCCGGCCAGCGAGGCGTCCCGGTCTCCGGCCGCTTGAATGCCGGCTACAATGCCGGCTCCGGAGCCGTCACGCTGAGTGAATCCTACATCGCGCTCCCGGCCACGCGCGCGGAACTTTCGGGCGGGATATCGCCCTCGGCAGGCCAGCGGGTTCAAGTCCACCTGGTCTCCCGCAATCTGAAGGATTTTCAACCGCTCGCCGGAGCTGTGCCAGTCGCGCTCAACGGTGGCGCGGCAACCGTGGATGCCACCGTCACCGGTACGCTCAGCGACCCGCGCATTGCCGCACATGCATCGATGACGAATTTTTCCGTCGGTGGCCGTCCCTTCACCAGCTTCACCGCCGACCTCACCGCCTCCCAGACCGGCGCCTCGGTAGTCAACGGATCGGTCGCCCGTGGGGCTCTGGAGGCGAAGTTCTCAGGCTCGGCCGGCCTGGTTCGTTGGAAGCCCGAGTCGAACCAGCCCCTCCGCGTGGACGCCACCATCCGCAATGCCGATCTCGAGGACGTGCTGGCGGTCGCCGGCCAAACCGATCTGCCCGTCACCGGTGCGCTCACCGCCGATGCGCACGTCACCGGCACCATCGGCAGCCCGAGCGGCACGGCTGATCTCACGGTGGCGAAGGGCACTCTGGAAGGCGAGCCCTTCGACAACCTGTCCGCCCATACGGTCATGAGCGAGCGTTCTATCGACGTGCCGGCCCTTCAATGGACGGCCGGCCCTTCGCGCATCGATGCCAACGCCACGTTTCAGCACCCGGTGAATGACCTCTCACGCGGCAACCTGCGCGCTCACGTCGCCAGCAACCAGGTCCAGATCGCGCAATTCCAGTCGCTGGTCAAGGACCGTCCCGGTCTGCGGGGAATCGTCGCGCTGAACGCGGACGCCGCCGCTACGCTCCAACCCGCCGCTCATGGGGATACTGATTTTCAACTCACCAGCCTGAACGCGAACGTCGCGGCCCGCGGCTTCGAACTGGAAGGCAGGAATCTGGGCGACCTCACGGCCACTGCCCAGTCCGGCGGTTCGAATATCCGGTACACCGTAAGCTCGAATCTGGCGGGATCCACCATCCGCCTGGACGGTCAGTCGTCGCTAACCGCCGGCCACCAGACCACCGCCACCGCGTCCATCGCCAACTTGCCGATCGACCGCGTATTTCCGCTGGCTGGCCTGCGCGACCTGCCGGTCGCCGGAACCATGTCCGCCACGGCGCAGATATCCGGCACCCTGCAGGATCCTCACGCCGACGCCAAGGTCGATATCACGAAGGGCACCGCCTACCAAGAGCCCTTCGACCGCCTTCAAGCCACCATCGCCTACACCAGCCAATCCATCGATCTCCCGAATCTGCGCGTCGATGACGGGCCTTCTTTCGTCGAAGTGAGCGGCGCCTTCACCCATCCTGCCGGGAATCTAGAAGCAGGCCAGGTCAAATTCCATGCCCGCGGCAACGATCTGCAGTTGTCGCGATTTCACACCATCCAGCAATCGGAGCCGGGGCTCGCCGGAATCCTGCAGTTGGTCGCGGATGGCGCCGCCACGCTGCGTCCGAATGCCACACCGCTTTTCTCAACGCTCAACGCCAATGTTTCGGCAACGGGAATCAGCGTCAATCAAAAGCCGCTCGGCGATCTCAGCGCCAAGGCCGAAACCCAGGGGTCGGAGCTGGCGTTCACCTTGAATTCGAACCTCGGAAAGGCTGACATTCAGGGGAACGGCCGGATGCAGCTCACGGGCGACTATCCCGTGCAAGCGCAAGTGAGTTTCGCCAACGTCACGTACGCCGGTCTCCGGCCGCTGGTGGGTGGAGAAGCGCAGCCCTTCGACGCATCCCTGCAGGGACAGGTCAACTTCTCCGGTCCGGTGACCAAGACGGACGCGTTGCAAGGCTCCCTTCAACTGTCCAAGCTGGAAGCCCATTCCCTGAACGCACCAAAAGGCCCTAAGGCGCGGGTGAACTTCGAACTGCATAATGACGGGCCTGTCACGGTCGCGCTCGACCGATCCGTAGTCACCATACAGAAAGCTCACATTGTCGGCCCGTTCACCGATCTGTCGCTCTCCGGGACTGCTGCTCTTTCCGGGACGCCTGCCGGAGCGGCAAACGCATTGCAGGCCATGAACCTGCGTGCCACCGGCAACATCAAGCTGGATCTGCTCCAGGCTTTCAGCTCCGATATCTTCTCCACCGGCGCAGTCGCGTTGAACGCTTCTGTAACCGGAACCACCGCCAAGCCCGTGGTCAACGGCCGTCTGCAATTGCAGAACGCCTCGTTCCAAATGGTCGACATGCCGAATGGCCTCTCCAAGGGCAACGGCGTCATCCAGTTCAACGGCACCGAGGCGGTGATTCAGAGCCTCACGGGTGAAACCGGCGGCGGCAAGGTCACCGTAACCGGCTTCGCCAGCTACGGCGGCCCGGAATTGCAGTTCCGCATTCAGGCCGCTGCCGACCAGGTACACGTGGAGGCAACCGACTCCCTCACCATAGCGGCCAACGCCAGGCTGAACCTGGCCGGGACGACGTCCCGGAGCCAACTTTCGGGCACAGTCACGATTCAGGATGTCGCCGTGCATTCCCACGGGGATGTCGGGTCGATCCTGGCCTCCGCCGCGGCGCCCCCTTCCTCCGCCGCGCCGAGCACCGGCCTGCTCGGCGGAATCCGCGTGGATGTTCGCATTCAGACCGCGCCCGGTGTCCAATTCCATACCGCGCTCACCGAGAACCTCCAGGCCGACGTCAACCTCGCACTGCGCGGCTCGATCGACCATCCCGGAATGCTGGGGCGAGTCTCCGTGGCGTCCGGCCGCGTCGTATTCTTCGGAAACAAATACGACATTGATCAGGGGGTTGTCTCGTTCTATAACCCAGCGAAGATCGATCCTATTCTGAATATCGATCTGTCCACATCGGTGCAGGGGGTGGATGTCACGATCAACGTTTCCGGACACATGGACAAGATGAAACTCTCCTACCACTCCGACCCTCCCATGCAGTTTTCCGACCTGGTTTCGCTGCTGGCGGCGGGCAAGCTCAATACCACCGATCCCGTCCTGGCCGCCCGCCAACAACCCGCCCCGCAACAGAGCTTTCAGCAGATGGGCGCCTCGACGGTACTGGGGCAGGCGGTCGCAAGCCCCGTCTCCGGCAGGTTGCAGAGGCTCTTCGGAGTCACCCAACTCAAGATCGACCCGCAGATCGCCGGCACTTCCACCACCCCACAGGCGACCCTGACCCTGCAGCAGCAGGTCACAAAAGATCTGACCTTCACCTATATTTCCGATGTGACGCAGTCCAATCCACAGATCCTGCGCATCGAGTGGGCTGTCAATCCGCAATGGTCCGCCGTGGCGCAGCGCGATGTAAACGGCATCTTCGACCTGGACTTCTTCTATAAGAAGCGATTCCGATAGCCGTCGGGCCACCCCGCCCGGCCCGTTCTTTCTCCAACATTCGCAAGCATCCTTTCCCTGAAGGACTGCATCCAAGGGAAAGCACCCCAAAGGAGAAACTCATGAAGCGAACGGCAAGTGCGCAATGGCGCGGCGATCTGAAAGCAGGCAGCGGCACCGTCTCCACGGCGAGCGGAGTGCTTTCCCATTCACCTTATTCCTTCCACACCCGCTTTGAGGACGGCAAAGGCACCAACCCCGAAGAACTACTGGCGGCAGCCCATGCCGGTTGCTTCTCGATGGCGCTTTCCGCGCAGCTCATGCAGGCCGGCCTGACTGCCGACAGCATTGAGACCACCTGTGCGATTTCCCTCGAAAAACAGCCGGACGGATTCGCGATCACCGAAAGCCACCTCGATTTGACGGCGCGGGTTCCCGGCGCCAGTCAGGAAGCCTTCGATAACGCGGTACAGAACGCCAAAACCGGGTGCCCGGTCTCGAAGCTCTACAACACCAACATCACCCTTACCTCGAAGCTGGTTTCGTAGGGCCATTCGGGCGGCGCGGTGCGCTGCTTCTCCGGTGGAGGATTGGCGGCAGGCCCAGGCGCCGGCGAAGCTGTGCGATCGCCCGATCGACCCGGGCCAGCTCGCTCTCGTACCCAATGAGCGCGGCACGTAAACGGACCGGGTCTGGCTTCATCGGTCAAGTGTATCACGGGGCTTCGGGCCTGATCCCGATTCTCACGGGATAATCAACCATGGCCTTACGAAATCCGACCGTGGTTCTTGCCTTCCTGTTATCTTCCGCCCTCATCCCGGCCCAAACCATGCCCGTCGCCGGTCCGGCCCAACCGGCGCCGCTCACCGAACTCAACAACGCCTTTCGCGCGGCATATGCCGAGGCCAAGCGGCGCATGCTGGCATCCTCCGGCCCGACGCTGATGGTCAACGGCGACACCTTCACGCTGCTGCGCAGTGGGCAGCGAACCGAGTCCAACGCCGGAGCGGCGATTTACGATCCCGTCAAAACCATCGCCCATATCCCGCTGGCCATTTACGTGACCCTCACTCCGGGCGACGGAGCTCTTGACAACGATCGCCTCGAGACGCTTTCCGGTCTGCGCGAGCTCATCCCGTCGGCCGAACTGAGCCTGGACACCCTGAAGTTGTCTCCCGCTACCCTCGCACGGCAGAAACAGATCGTGGCGGCCGCCCTCGCCTTTCTTGACGATGTGGTTTCCAAACGCCGCTTTGCCCGCGCTTCGCTGGTGGAATTCACGCGCCGGATGGCGCCGCTGGTCCTCGAGAATGTCACGGAAGCCACCCGGGCGCAGTTGGATGCCACCCACGCCGTCGTCTCCGCGTTTCGACGGGATCTGACCGCCGAAGAATGGAGCCGTCTGCACGTCGTGATTATCGGTCCTCACATGCCTCGGGAAGGCCTGGTGATGATGCAATACTTCCTGAGGCTGCTCGGCGAGCCGCGCGAGGGCCGGCGCGTGATCTATGCCGAATCGCTCTGGCAGGAGCCGCAAGCGCTTGATCTGCTGGCGACGCACCTTCTGGACGGAGACGTTGGGGCGGCGTTCTTCGGCGATCCCATGCGGATGCATCGCGACCTGCTGGGCGACGCCGCCCGTCAATACCTCCCGCATCTGTTGCCGAAATAGCGAAAGTGTGTTTGTGGCGCAGGCACTCCTGCCTGCCGCGTCCCGACTCTTCGGGACGCCTTTCGCCACCGGCGGCAGGAAACCAGCCGCATGAGGCATCATAGAAGGCGAGGGGTTGGATGCCGTCTTCTTCACCGCACCCGCAGGTGAATCCGTGGATTGTCGCCGTCGCGGTCATGTTCGCCACTTTTATGGAAGTGCTGGACACCACCGTGGTCAACGTGTCTCTTCCCCATATCGCGGGAAGCCTTTCCGTGACCGTGGACGAAGCCGCGTGGGCGCTCACGTCCTACCTGGTCGCCAATGCCATCATCCTGCCCATGACCGGCTGGATCGCCAGTTATTTCGGGCGAAAACGAACCTTGCTCGCGGCGGTCTTCGGCTTCACCGCCGCCTCGTTTCTCTGCGGGCTCGCCCCCACCCTCCCGATCCTGATCGTCTGCCGCGTCATTCAGGGAGCGACCGGCGGCGCTCTGCAACCGCTCTCGCAGGCGGTCATGCTCGAAGCATTCCATCCCGAAGATCGCGGCAAGGCCATGGCCTTCTGGGGATTCGGAATCGTCGTGGCCCCCATGCTCGGCCCCGTCCTTGGCGGCTGGCTCACCGACAACTACAGTTGGCGTTGGGTGTTCTACATCAACCTCCCCGTCGGCCTGGCTTCCATCTTCATGACGCGCCTCTTCATCTTCGATCCCCCCTACATCCGGCGCTCCGACCGTGGGATCGACTATTGGGGGATCGGGATGCTGGCCGTGTCCATCGGCGCGATGCAAGTCGTGCTCGACAAGGGTCAGGAAGAGGACTGGTTCGCGTCGAACTGGATCGCCGTTCTCAGCGTGATCGCTCTAGCCGGCCTCGCTATTTTCGTCATCTATGAGCTGCGCACACGCAATCCCGTGGTACACCTGCGCGTCTTCAAGGAGCGCACTTACAGCACCGGCGTGTTTCTCATGACCGTCCTGGGTTACGTGCTGTATGGCAGCCTCCTGTTGCTGCCCATCTTCCTGCAAACGCTCCTCGGGTATCCCGCGCTGGATGCCGGGCTCGCCATGATGCCCCGCGGACTGGGATCGTTCCTCATGATGCCGGTGGTGGGAACCGTGCTGGGCAGGTTCGATCCCCGCAAGGTGCTCGGCGTCGGAATCGTGGGAGCTTCCTGGACTCTCTATGTTCTGTCGACACTCGACCTGAACACGGGCTATTGGGATATCTTCTGGCCGCAGTTCATCCAAGGGGCCTCGCTCTCCATGCTGTTCGTGCCCCTCACTACCGTCACCATGAATCCCATTCCCAAGGAAGAGATGGGCAACGCCACCAGCATGTTCAACCTGATGCGCAATCTGGGCGGCAGCATGGGCATTGCCAGCGCCACCACATACCTGTTTCGCAGGCAGCAATTTCACACCAACCTCCTGGGCGCCGACGTTACGCCCTACAACCCGCAGACCCAGGTTTACTTAAAAGGGCTGGGGGCCAACATGATGATGCATGGGTCCGATCCCTACTCCGCCAACCAGCGTGCCTATGGCATGATCTGGGGAATGGTGCAGCGGCAGGCGTCGATGGCCGCATTCATCGACACGTTTCGCGCCATGGCGCTGGTGTTCCTCCTGATGCTCCCGCTGCTGTTCCTGATGAGAAGACCCAGGGGCAGCGCCGGGCCCGCGGCCGTGCATTAAACTTCCGCGAGGGGTTATGGATTTGCGCTTCAGATTTCGAATCCCGATTTCGTTCCTGCTTTTCGGGTTGTTGTCTGCCGGTGCAACGGATCCTGGTGCGGACCTCCTGAACGCCGCCAGCCGGGGGCAGACCGACCAGGTGCGCACGCTGCTCGAAAAGGGGGCGCCGCGCGAGGCCAAGGACAAGGACGGTCGCACCGCCCTGATGCTGGCCGCCCAGCATGGGTACACCGACACCGTGAGCCTCCTCCTCTCCAAGGGAGCCGATGCCGGCGCGCGCGACACGGAGGGCTTCAAGGCCTACGGGCTGGCGTATCTTTCGAAAGCCAAGGGCCGCGAGAAAGTCCTCAGCCTGCTCCCGGCTCCCCCGCCGACTCGAGTGGTGCTGGAAGCCGCGCCCGTCCTCGACAAGGCTTTCAATTCGTGCTTCATGACACCTCACCAACTCGCGGAGCGCATCCGGGAGGTCCAGCCCGAGTCCATGGTGCTCGCGGCCGTCCGCGACGTTGCCTCGGGCACCGACAAGCGAATCCTGGAATTGGTCGCGTCCGGCGGCGATGCCGTCTTCAGCCTGCGCGTACGCCCGGAGGCGATGTGCGTCCTGCAGCAATCCGCCGATAACCTGCAGATGGAGATTGACGCCCGCCTCGTGCGCAATGGAAGTGACGCCGCCGTGTGGCAGAAGACCTATGGCGGCGGCTTGAAGGGACTGAAGGCGCGAGTCGCGACCAGTCCCGTACAATATGCCGGCGCCTATGAAGAGTGGGCCAAGGCTGAGGCTCCGTCGGTTTTCGCAGGTCTGGTGGCGGCCGTCTTGAAGACCGGAGAGTAAGGTCTGGTACAATTCTCCTGAACCATGACCGCTACCACCAAGGACCTCGAGCAGGCCATCGGCCGCTCCCCGGACCGCCTCACGCTCGATGAACAGCTCCGGTTGGCAGGTAAGTACGTCGCCCTGGAGATCTACACACCGGAAGCCACCCCCCTTCGCAGAATCGAAGCTATCGGCGATTCGGTCGTAGACTGTGTGCGTATGCTGACCAAACGCGGGCTGAATCCGTCTCACTTCGAATACATCCGCCTGCCGCACCCCTATTGACGGCGCCCCGATGAGCCGGCCTGCCACCTCGTCCGCTTACGTCGCGCTGCTTCGCGGCATCAACGTCGGCGGCAAGAACAAGGCCGCCATGGCGGATCTGGCCCGGATGTTCGAAGACGCCGGATGCTGTGATGTGCGCACCTACATCCAGAGCGGCAACGTCGTCTTCCGGACCACAGCGGCCAGAGCAGAGAAACTGCCCGGGTTGATCTCCAGCAGCCTCGCGCAGGCTTCGAATCTCCGGGTTCCGGTTGTCCTGCGGAGTGCCGAAGAACTGGCCGCCGTCATCGCGAACAACCCCTTCGTGAAGGCCGGAGAAGCGGAGAATCTGCTCCACGTGGTCTTCCTGGCCGGCCACCCCGAAGCGCAACGCGTGGCCGCGCTCGATCCTGACCGTTCGCCGCCCGACCGGTTCTTCGTTCGCGGCCGGGATATCTACCTCTGCCTGCCCAACGGTGTCGCCGACTCCAAGCTGACCAATGGCTGGTTTGATTCCAGGCTCGCCACCGTCTCCACGGGACGGAACTGGCGGACCGTCCTGAAGCTTCACGAGATGACGCAAGAATAGGTCCCGGCTATTGCACGCGGTGCAGTACTCCGAGTTCGTCGGCAGCCTCGAGGTCTGCGCCTGCCTTCGCCAGGAACGCTCGCACCGCCTCACCCGGAGCCGTGATGACGAGCCGATCGCTGGCTGACACCGTGGGAAGTTGCCGCCCGGCCTGCTCCTTGAGCCAGTTCGTATGGAGAAGTGCCAACC
>DATJWB010000278.1:0-5887 GCA_035501495.1 Bryobacteraceae bacterium
CTTCATCTTTCCGTTGCCGCCGCCCACCACGATGTTCGGCTCGGGGTAGTTGTTGTGCAGATCGCTGTTGCTCATGTTCGACCCGTACATGAAGAGGGAGTGGTCGAGCAGCGACCCTTCGCCATCCGGCGTCTCCGCCATCTTCTTTATAAACTCCGCGAACTTCTCCACATGCCAGGTCTGGATCTTCACCAGCTTGTTGAGTCGCTCCAGATCGTTGGCGTGGTGGGAGACGGGGTGGAACGCGTCCGGCACGCCGATGTGGTTGTAGGTTCGGTTCGTGCCTTCCGAGACCATGATGTACGTCGCCACGCGTGTGAGGTCAGCCTGATACGCGAGAGCGAGCAGGTCGAACATCAACTTCACCTGCGCGGCGAAGTCTTCCAGTTCACCGACCGGCGCATCCGGAATCTTGAGGCCCGATGTGCCTTTCGCGGAGGCCTTCTGGGTTCGCCGCTCGATTTCGCGGACGCTGTCCAGATATCCGTCGAGAGCGGTGCGGTCGGCGGGTCCCAGTTCGCCTTGGAGTTTCTTGGTGCGGTCGAGCATCAGATCGAGAATGCTGCTGGTCTGGTGGCTGATGGACGCGCGTTCCTGCGGCGTGTCGCCCTCGCCGAAAAGCTGGAGGAAGACTTTCCGCGGGTTGTACTCCATGGGCAGGGGCGATTCGGCGTCGCGGAACGACAGGGTGGTATAGAAACCGCCGCCGCCGGCCGCCACCTGCACGGTCGTTTCCGAGGCGAGCTCCAGCGACGGCAGCGGCGTGTCCTGACTGATCAACTTCGAGATCACCTGATCGAGAGTGGTCGCCATGTGGGCGCGGGGGCCGCCGGCGTCCGGACGCGTCGCGCTGAGCCACGTGGCCGGATTGAGCGTATGAACCGAACCCGCGCTGGCCGCATTCTCCAGGTTGCCGAACGAGTTCACATACTTCTTGTACGGTTCGAGCGGGGAGAGGATGGGGCTGAGCTTGAAATCGGCGCCGGAGCCGCTGGGCGTCCACTTGTCCATGGCCGGACCATGCGACGTGTTGTACATGATCGCGCCGTGGGGAAGGTAGAAGAAGCCCGCCCGCACCTTCGGCGCCGCGGCGGTTTGGGCGAGGGCTGTGCTGGCGGGCACCATGGCGTCCAGAAACGGCAACCCCAGTGTTGCTCCGGCAGCCTTCAGCACGGTTCTGCGGTCAAGATGTTTCTTGGTGAGGAACATGTAATCTCCTAGCGAGGCTCTGCCTCAGGCCTACAAAATGAATAACCGCCCAGACGCAGAGACGGACCTTTTGGCCTTCTCGTGTCTCGGCGGTGAAAAACTTGACTCATTCGAATTAAGGTCTAGCAGGCTGCTGAAAAAGCCCGCCAAGCCTCCGCTCCCTAACGGTCGCGGCTCGGTAACTGCCTGTGAACTGAGCCTCTATCATTTAACTAACGCCGCGGTCTTCACTGCGGTCTCTTTCCCGGAGGATTTCGCAGAGGGCGCTGCGCCTTGCTTTCGGAACGCATCCGTGTTGACGACTCCCAAAACAATGGAAGAAAACTTGTAGTTGTTCTTCTCCGCCTCGTGCACCACCGCACGAACCTGCGGCATATCGTAGTATTCCAGTTCCCGGTTCAAAGCGTACATCATGAGCCGCTCTGTCAGGGTCTCGGCGAACCTGGCCGGGTGATCGGCCAGTTCCTTCCGCAGTTCCACCGGACCATTGACCGCGACGCCGTTCGGCAGCACGGTGCTGGCATCAATCGGCTGCTTCGCCTGGCGGTCGATGGTTCGGTATTGTCCAATCGCATCGAAGGTTTCGAGCGGCAAGCCGGGCGGATCGATCACACCGTGGCACTGCCGGCAGACCGCCTTGGCGCGGTGCTGCTCGAGCCGCTCCCGGACCGTCTTCGGCACGTCGCCAGCCTTTTGATCCAGGCTGGTGGCCACGTTCGGCGGCGGCGGCGAGGGGGGCGTGCCCATCAACTTATCGAGCACCCAGGCTCCGCGCAGAACCGGGGACGTGCGGTCGCCGTAGGAAGTTCGCAGCAGAACGGCACCCTTGCCCAGCAGACCCCAGCGCTCCTGTTCCGGCAGTGTGACCTTGCGGAACTGCGGGCCGGCTACGCCGGGAACACCGTAGTGGCGGGCCAACCGTTCATCCAGGAACGTGTAGTCGGCGGTCAGCAGATCCAGCACGTTGCGGTCTTCCAAAAGGATGCTGCTGATGAATTCTTGCGCTTCTGTCGAAAAATCATGCCGCAGTTGCTCGTTGAATGCCGGGAACAATTCCGGTGCGGGCTGCACGGCATCGAGATCGCCGATGTTCAGCCACTTCATGGCGAAGCTGGTGACCAGACTCGAGGCCTTGGGATCGGCCAGCATGCGCCGCACCTGCTTTTCCACCGCTCCGGGTTTGGCCAACCCGCCCGATGCCGCAAGCGCGAGGAGTTCGTCGTCGGGGCCGGTGTTCCAGAGAAAGAAGGAAAGACGCGAGGCCAATTCAAGATCGGTGAGAGCGAACCCGGCGTCCGGCGACGCGCCCTTGGGCGCGGTGATGGCGCGATAGAGGAACTCGGGGCTGGCCAGCACCGCCGCTACCACCTGCTCGATTCCCTGATCGAAACTTCCCCCATCCTGCCGCCCGGCTTGGTAGAAGGGCATGAGGCGATTCACATCCTCTGCCGTAACCGGCCGGCGGAAGGCGCGGCGCGCCAGAGTCTCGGTGATCTGCTTCGCGCAGGCAGGCTCGCCGGTCTTCTTGGGATCGCAGACAAAAATCAGGGCGCGGCTGGGCGTTCGCGAAATACCCGTGGGATTGTAGGGCCCGGAGATTTCGATGCCGTCCCTCAGGCTCGGCATGCGGGCAGTAGCTGCGCTGCCGAAGCCGCCGAGGCCGGCGCCCCCGAAGGCATTCGCGACATTCTCGTCCGACTCGATGTGGGAACGATCGATGAATGCGACGGCCACGTCGCGCACGCCGGCTTGGACCTCGACCGGAATCTTCGTGAAGCGTTCCATGATCGCGGCGCGCCCATCGGCTCCCTTGCGAACCGCCAGAGCCAGATCGGCGGGCCCGCCAACCGGTTTGCGAAACACAATCTTGCCGTCGATCATGATGACGAGCGTGCTCTCGTTTTCCACCTGCCCGGTATACAGCCCCACCGAAAGATCGTTGATGTTGATGCGATACTCGCCGTCGGCTTGGAAATTATGTTTGAACCGCACGCCGCCGCGCGTGCCTGGAGGCAAGGGCTCGTCATTGTTTTGGACGTTCGCGATCAAATACTTCACGCTCGAAACGCGCGGATTGGGGCTACCCACGGCGAGGCTGGCAACGTGCCGCGCGGCGGTGATGTATTGATCCAGGAACGCAGGCGAGATGCTCAAACTGGCCGCAATGTTGTCAAAGCCGCCGACCCGGATGTCCTGCGGCAGGATGTCCTTCTCATTTACGTCCACGCCCACCAGCGTTTTCACGGACGCAGCGTATTCCGTGCGGTTCAGCCGCTCGATGGGCACATAGCCTGCCTTCGGGCCGGTGGCGTGGGAGTCGATGGCGTTCTCCATCCAGGCGGAGAAGGCGTCGATGTCTTTCTGCGGTGGTTGGGGAAGGCCAGGAGGCGGCATCAAGCGCCCGCGCAGCTTGCGCAGCGCCTTCTCCCAGATCTCCGCGTCATTGGCTGCGTTTTGAAGGTCGAGAGCTTCCAAGGCGAGGCCGCCCGTTTTCAGGCGGGTGCTGTGACAAGTGAAGCAATACTTGGTCAGCATCGCGCGAGGTTGGTCCGGTCCGCCCGGAGCGAAGTCGGAGCGAGACTGCGCAGGGGCCGCGGCCGATAAAACCCACAGGGCGGCGGTGAGTACGACCAGGGGACTCACGGAAGAGAGACGCTTCATATTTAGCAATCCATCGCGCGATCAATCATTTGCCGCCGGAGGTGCGGACGGCAAGCTCTTCTATTTTAGGCAAAAATGACGCGGGTATCGAAGGGGGTCCTGCGGTGGCCCCGGCGAGCAACCCGGTGAGCGGCGTATGAGACGAACTCAAAGAGTAACTTAACCAATGCCGGATCCGCGGTGCAGACGTTTCTCTTGACCTATAGCATGGAGGAGAGAGCGCGGGTTCAAACCGGTTGCGGTTATCTGGCCAAAGACGGAGAGGTTGTTTCGGAAGGGGCGGGTGACCGAAAGCGAGGCGGTAGCGGGTGGACGGCCGTGGCCAGCCGATCGAAACTGTAGTGGTGGCGGCGTGGCAGGAATTTCTAAGCAAACCCGACGTGTGCGGTGGTACGATCTGCGCGAATGGGACGAGGATTCCGGTTACGGTGATCCTCGACAATCTGGCCGAGGGGGCCAATGCAGAAGAGATTCTGACAAGCTACCCCTCTCGCTGCGGCCTGAACACATTAGAGCGGCGTTGGCCTATGCGGCGGAACTTGCGCACGAAGAAATGCTGGTGCCGCTCCGGCCGCTGTGAATCTGAAACTCCTCGAAAACCTCCCCGTGGAACTGGCGGCGGACCTCCGGGCGATGGGCTACGACACCGACACCGTTGCCGACGAAGGACTATGCGGCGCGCCCGGCTCGAAGGTCGTGGAGGCCGCGTCCGATGCGAAACGGATACTATTAACGCTCGACAAAGGGATCGCCGATATTCGGCGCCAAAGCCATGCGGGAGTAGTGTTGTTCCGGCCAGACAGCGCGGGGCGTGGAGCGGTGCTCGCCTTTGTGCGCGAGCGCATTCGGAAAGTTCTTGGAATGGATGTCGCGGGCCGGCTGACGGTCGTCACTCGCTCCCGAATCCGGTTCCGGTAGATAGCGAATACTGGCAGCGCATCCATTTCTAACCCGAACTACTGATGAGCGGTGCCGGTGGCGTATCTCTAGTACAGTGAAACCGATGAGTTTCCGGAATTAATCGAGGCTCGGGCTAACGTGATGATGGGCAAGCCGTGTCTAAAAGGGACCCGCATTCCGCCGCCTAACCTTCCGTGAAATCGGTCATACTGCTTTAAGGATTCACCTCGTGACTACGTTTAACCGCAAGCTCCTTCTGGCCGCTGGCATCGCCACTCTCATTTTGATCTCCGCCGTCTCCGCCCAACCGCCGCGCGCCGTGGACGCGAACATTCTGAAAACCGCGGGAACGGCCAACGACTCAATGGCAGGCTCGTGGCTTACCTATGGCCTGACGCAAGCCGAAACCCGCTTCAGTCCGTTGAAGCAGATCGACACGTCCAACGTCGGCAAACTCGGGTTGTCGTGGTCCTATGAATTGGGAGCCGGCGGCGGTGGGCAGGAAGCGACGCCGCTGGTCTGGAACAACACCATCTACGGGATCACCACCTGGAGCGTCGTGTTCGCGGTAGATGCCCGCAGCGGTAAGCAGGTATGGCGTTGGGATCCGGAGGTGAATCAAACCGGGATGCGGCGGCGCATGTGCTGTGGCGCGGTGAATCGCGGCATCGCGATCTCGAACGGCATGATCTTTGTGCCGGTCAACGACGGCCGGATGGTGGCGCTCGATGCGCTAACCGGTCAGGTGAAGTGGGAGAACCGCGTGGCCTATCCGCAGGATTGGTACTCGCTGACCATGGCGCCACGGATCGCAGGTAATAAGGTGGTGGTGGGTGTGGCGGGCGGCGATCATCCGATTCGCGGCTTCTTCGATGCCTACGACATCGCCACGGGCAAGCGGGCCTGGCGCTTCTATACGGTTCCGGGCGACCCTTCCAAAGGGTTCGAAGACGAAACACAACGCGCGGCGGCGAAAACCTGGACCGGCGACTGGTGGAAGTGGGGCGGCGGCGGAGCGGTATGGGATGGCATGGCCTACGATGCCGAAACGAACACGGTGTACGCCGGCACCGGCAACGCGGAACCATGGCCGGAGAGGTTCCGCGGCGACAAGCAC
>DATJWB010000279.1:0-95126 GCA_035501495.1 Bryobacteraceae bacterium
CTCTTACTGCATTTACGACCAGACCCATAACCGCGGCACAGTCTGTGTCGCCCGACCCGCAATTGATCTCTTCACTCCGCTTCACCCCTGGCAAAGTAATTCCGCGGTGGAACTATACGATCCGACCGAATCTGTGAAATTATTTTTGCGTCGGCCCTTACTGGCAGCCGCCCTGAGGCAAATTCCGGCTGGGGAGTACTTCACCATCCTGGCCGGCGGGAACGATCCTCTCGCACCCTGGCACGCCATCGGACGGCCAGGGACACGAGGAGATGAGGGCGGAGTTCGCGCGGCTCGCCGGTGAGGACGCGCGGGTCGGCCAGGACCCGTTCGATCGACCCGATACCAACTACTTCGACAAGCCGGACGACGTCTTTGTGCTGAATAGCCTTCGCCACCCAACGGCCGTCCATAAGAACCGCACCAGGTATTGTCCGTTCGATTCCGATCCGGACCGGTACCGGGCTCACATCGGTTTCTGGGACGTCGGCGGCGATACGGTATGCCAGAGCGACTCGTAGCCGGCTGGGACCACGAAGTGATTCCCGTTGACCGGGAAGATCAGGGCGCCCCACGTCTCCGGGCCCTGGACGTGGGCCGCACGGGCCGCTCTCGGGCGGTTGATCATCATGAGCTGGGCCTTTTCGAACTGGTCGACGGAATCGAGCTTGATGAATAGCGGGATGGCCTTGCCGTTCACCTCCAGCGCGTCGAACGAAAGCAGCACGACGAAATCGTCAGGCCCGCCGACGCGATGCCGCATACGCGCGATCCGGCCTCGAGCGATGGCATTTGCCGGTATGAGGGTGGTGGCCTTGGATTTCGGATCGTGAACGGCGTGCGTGACTCTGGCGGCTACCACGTCGCCCGCCGCGGCGGTGCCGGTGTCGATGCGCGCGGTCAGGGCCAGTGTCAGTGACAGTCCCTCGGGCAGAGGCTTGAAGGAGGCTGCTGCCTGGGCGCCCGCCGCGCCTTCATCGGGAGTCTCTTCTTCGAAACGGATGGTGGATTCGGCATGGTATTCGCGGCAGGAGGAGAACGTGGTCAGGTTGGTGGTTTCTTTAGCGTCCGTCTGCACGATCTGCAACTCGCTCTCGCGAGGCAGCAGGAAATCGCTCTCGCCGATCCGCAATCGCTGAAACTCGAGCTTGGTGCCCGCCTCACACATTCCGGTGTCGGGCGTGAGTTCGTCAGTTCGCAGGTCCAGCCACGCGAGTTCCAGGGTCTGCCGGTCTACCTGGAAGGAGCCATCGTATGCGGTGAAGTGCCACTGGTCCTCCGCGCCGCGGATGCGATAGTTGCTCGCCTGCACAGGCACCGTGAAGCGGTATTCGAGAACCTGCCGCCCGCTGATGGCCTTTTCGCCCAGATATGCGAAGTGCACGCCGGGGTTGTTAAAGATGTCCACCAGGTGGCCGCCAAAGGCGCCGGTTCCGGTGGGCCCTTCTCCCACCACTTCATCGACTCGGCGGGTATCGAACTTGCCGGCGCCCACCCAGGAGACGATCTCGCGTCCATCGGCCACAGCCACGTCCAAACGCAACCGGTCGGTGGCATAGAGTTGCAGTTTGGTTCGCCCGGTCTTGCGGTCAGCCGAAACCTGGTCGCAGGAAGGCGGCGCCTTGTGATCGCCGGCCGGCTTGAAATAATGGCGTTCGACGGTTTGGACGCAGGTGTAATGGGGCAGCCGCGCGGTCATGCCGCGGAGCCTGGCGCGCACCTGCTCCAACACGTCGTCGGGATCGTGCGCGGGCTGACCCCAGAGGCTGAAGGCGGAGGCCAGGATGGCGATGGCTGCTCCCGGTTTAGGCATGGCCAAGGCTACTTCTCGGGCCGATCGTACTGTCCCAGGGGCCGAATCCAGATGTTGCGGAAGCGCACCGGGTGATCGTGGTCCTGCAGCAGGAGCGGCTCTCGGGGCTCGTGCGGCTGATAGTGAGCGACGTCGCGGTAAATCGTCGGGCCCATGCTGGTTTTGCGGTTGTGCACTAGGACGCCGTTGTAGAACACCGTGAAATACGCGGGTTCCTGGAGCGTGCTCCCTTCAAACTTCGGCGCCTCGAAAACGATGTCGTAGGTGTTCCACGCGCCCGGCCGGCGCGCGGGATTCACCAACGGCGGCCACTGGCCGTAGATCGCGCCTGCCTGGCCATCCGCATATGTGGGGTTCTGCCACGCGTCCAAAACCTGAATCTCGTAGCGGCTCATCAGGTAGACGCCGCTGTTGCCGCGGTCCTGGCTGGTGCCGCGGACAGTGGTAGGTTCCTGCCACTCCACGTGAAGCTGGCAATCGCCGAACTTGTCACGGGTGAACAGGTCTCCGGAGCCGGGCGCGGCTTCGAAATAGCCATCCATCACCTTCCACTTCGGCGCGACGGCCTTGCCGCTGTCCGGACCGCTACCCTTCTGCGCCCATCGCGAAAGATCCCTGCCGTTGAAGAGGATGGTAGCGTCGGAGGGCGCGGCGCCGGGAGTCGCGCCGGGAGTGATGACTCGCGGATGCGGACGGTCTGAATCGTGAACGTGCCACGGTTGGCCGGGCAGAATCGGCGTGTCTTTGAATCCCAGGTCGTGAGATTGCTGGGCGACGAGCACGCCGGCCAGGAACGCGGCTGCCGCTGTCGTGAAAGCTGCCGCGAGGGCGGGAAAACTGCGGCGGATCATATTAAGACCAGGATAGAGGGGATTCGACGGAGAGTCTACCGGAGGAGGTGACGCGGCAGTTTCAAAACCCCTCACGGGAAGCAGCGGAAAACGCTCGAGAAAGCGTCTCGATTAGTCGTGGGGGCCCTCTGGGCACGGCAGGCAGGAGTGCCTCGGCAGGAGTGCCTGCGCCACTTTAACGTCTGGGCGCCCAGCCGCCGGTGATCGTGACGGTGACGCTGCGGCCGGGCAACAGGCTCAGCAGGTCGCCCGGATTTTGCACGAAGGGAGCTGCCGCGGTAGCCGCGACCGCCGGAGTCACTCCGACGAGATCGCGGCTTGCCCAGCAACTGCCCGGATTAGGCGGAGCATGCCCATGCCGGTCATCGTGATCGATCACGCGGAGCCGCCTTCGGCCAACTGACTGTTAGGGAGAGTGACAGTCCCTAGTACCAACCAGAGTCACTCATCCGCAAACCGCAGATCGGCACCATCGCCTCCGAGCAGCAGGTAAGGGACGCCCCACTGGGCGCGATTCGCGAGATCCCATTCGTCAGCCGAATCAGTCGGCTTCAGTCGCAAGCCCCACTCGCCGCCCACCACCAGAAAGCACGCGCCTTCGCCCGAGTCTTCCACGATGCACGCGGTGGCCGCGCAAGGCGCACCGCCTTCATGAATCCCTGTGAGCAGAGACCAGCCTGCGGCTCCGTCGTGTTCGCAGTGTACGTGGGTCACCACGCGCGCTGCCGACCTGCACTGGAAGACCTGCCCTGCGAGCGCTTCGCAATTCGGATTCTCGGCGATTTCGAGGAGAATTGGCATTTTACTCCTGGCGCTCTCCAGCGTAAATGAAATATTCTTCCCAAACGGCACCCGCCACGCGCACATGATCGGGGCGCGCCTCCAGGCAATTCATAATGGGAAAGCCGGATTCGGGCCGCGAGAAGTGGGCGAGCACGGCACCTACCGGGATCTCCCCCGAGACCACCGCCGACTTCCCTCGATCCGCACGGTCCGTCCAGCCCTGTTTTACCGTCAGTCCCTGTGACTCGAGGAATTGCAAAACCCTAGTGGCAGCCTCGAGACCCGCCTGCTCCAGCGGCCGGGTCTTCGGGCCGAGTGCCAGCCACTCGGTAATCAGCCGATAGGTAAATCCCCAGAGCGGCACTGCGTTCAATTCGACGGATGGAAAGAGTAACTCGGTGGGACGGCCCGGAACCGGTCGCAAAGCGTGCCGCTGGGGATCGAGCAGCAGCACCACCGGAACCCAACAGGCTTCCACCGCCTCGCGCGGATTCAACGTAGTTGCGAACTCGTCCTCGACGCGAAAAACAAACGGAGCCACCAACACATATCGCCCGACTTTTCGCCGGGCAAGTGTGTGGGGCAAGGCGCGCTCCATCTGCTCGCGCGCCAGGCGCACTCCGCACTCCTCTTCCATCTCACGAATCGCGGTGCACAGCGGGTCACGGTCCGGGGACTGACGCCACCCCCCCGGAAACGACCAGTGGCCGGACCACGAATCGCCTTCCCGCTCGGCGCGGCGGATCAGCAGAATCGACCTCTCCGGCTTGTGGGCCTGCACGATTGCGACTGCCGCTTCCGGTTCCGGCATGATTCTCCCTGGACCTGCGTATTCCGATATTCTAACGAAGCACCGCGCCGCGCCGCCGCTAACTCGCGGCCTTCAACGCCAATCCGCGGGCCACCGATGTGAATTCGTTGCCCGAGCGCACACGCTCCGTTCCGAATCGCACGTCGAAGATCCTGCGCACGACGGGCACGAACGACGAGCCGCCGGTCAGGAACACAGCGTCCACGTCGCGCGGATCGACACCGGATGTGTGGAGCAGGGAATCGACGCACTGCTCGATCGCCGAAACCTCTTCGGCCACCCACGTTTCGAATTCCCGGCGAGTGACAGCGGCATGGATCTCCATGCGCCCGTCCACGAAGCGGAAATCGGCCTCGGGCCGATCCGAGAGCGCGCACTTCACACGCTGGATGGCGGCGTGCAGATGGTATCCGAGGTCGTCCTCGATCAGGTGAATTAACGCCTCGATCTTCTCCGGCTCGAACGCCGTCGCCTTGGTGCTGTGCAGCATATTGAGCACGTTCATGGTGCGCAGGAACGAGAGGTGGTGCCAGCGCTCCAGCTTGAAGTAGACCCAGTTCGGAACCGCCGGCAGCACCTTGTTCAGCGACCGCGCCGAGGATCCCGCTCCGAGTCTCGGAGAGACCAGGTTGCGCACGATCTTGGCGTCGAACGCATCTCCGGCCAGCCCAATCCCGCTGTTTCCGAGGAAGTCCTCGGGCGTTCGTCCACGATGCCGGACGCCGGGTCCCACTTTCAGCAGGGAAAAGTCGCTGGTGCCGCCGCCGAAATCGCCAATCAGGATCAACTCGTCGTGGTCGAGCGTGGACTCATAATGATAGGCGGCCGCCACGGGCTCCATTTCGAAATCCACCGATTCGTACCCCGCAATCTGAAAGGCCGCGCGGACGCGCGAGAGGGCGTATTCGTTGTCGTCTTCGGTTTCCGCGCCGACGTAGCGCACGGGACGGCCCACCAGCGCGTGACGAATGGGCATCCCGAAGTGTTTCTCGGCCTCGACCCGCAGGTCGGCCAGAATGCGGGCGATCAGAGCCTCGATGGTATGACGCTGTCCGAACACATCGGTGCTGATCAGGCTGCGGCTGGAGAGGTGCGACTTGAGCGATTGAATCAGCCGGCCCTTGGTCTCGGCTGCGAGGTATTGCTCGATGCCCGCCGGCCCGGTCCACGATTTGACGGAGAGGCGGCCCCGCTCCTTGAGGTGCTCCAGGTAAAGCAGAGAGCGATAAGCCTCGGTGGTGCCGCCGCTGGACGCGAACGGCACGAGACGGACGTCTCCGCTCCCGTTGGCCAAGGCTACGGAGCTGTTTGTGGTTCCGAAATCGATCCCGATTGGGGTGGAGTGGCGGGTAGACAGCAACTCTGTCAATTATACCGTTCGCAGACCGGACTACGCGGCCGGGTTGAATGTGTTACTACCGAAATCTTTCGTTCAACGTGGGATCAACGGCGATGCCAAGCCTGGGTTTCGTCGCTCAGGAGTGAGCCATCGGGGTTGAAGGCGTGTACGAACTGAAGTAACGTCTTCCCATCAGGCATTAAAGCGTCGATCACGACAGCAGCAACTTTGCCATTCGCCGTGCTTACTCGTTCAATCGTTGTGGCGTCGAGACGCCGCACGGCTGTTTGGGTGCCGGGGCATTGGGATTTGGGTGCTCCATTTGATCGAACCGAAGGAGGTGGGTTCTCCTGAGAACCCGACCGTCGATACGGTATTGAACATCGGCCCATGCCAAATCGCCATCCTGTTCTGTGAAAGTCATCTCCATGCGTTTGAGGATCTTTGGGTTGTCTATCCTGGAACCGGCGATGTCGAGTTCCCAAGTCCCCATGAAAGGATCTTTTGTAGGTTGACGTTGGTAGAGCAGCAACTCGTCCAACGTGCAGCTGGAAGTTGTGCCGGTGCCTTTGCGGACCACCGTTAGCGTCGTGCTATCAGCGGAAACAACGAAGTCCCATACCGACGTGCCCTTCGGCCCTTTGGCTGTTTGCCTCAAGTGCCGGTCATCTACATGTTCAATCCTGACCCTCAGACCAACCGGGTCTAAGTGCTCATTACCATCAACATCCCAGATCCATATGAGCAGCGGACTATCCGTTGGGCTACCGTCAACCGTGCTGATTATTTCGCGGTATTGATTTTGGCCCGCCAACTCGAACGTAATGACTTGATGCTTGCGGTCTTCCGGCGCGCCCGGACTGAGCTTCCATTGCGTCAGGTCAGGCTTCCAGGTCCCGACGAAGGGGTCGGCGGCGAGACCGGAATCAAAGTGTCCGACGAGCAGCTTGACGAAATCCAGCTCCGACGCCACAAAGTTCACCCTGCGTGGAACTACACGATCTCGCCTCGCCGGCGCATGTAATCCTCAGCCGACTGTCCATATTATTTTTTAACTTCCCCTTAGCTGGAGATCGCGCCCCATGGCTCCGGCGGGCGCGTCACCTGAAGCACCGACCTTTGGTACATGATCGGCTCCGCCTGCCGACTTTCCACATCTCGGTCCGATACCCGGCGCGAAAGCATATGCCGGGTGGAGACCAAGACCGCTGCGGACGTTACCGACGATCAGGCTCGCCTGATGTTTGAGTCACTGCTGGCCGAACCTACCTTCCCATCGTTCACAACCGATCGCAAAATTCTTGCGCTTTGTTTCCAACCGTTTGCGGGAACAGATTTCAGACTGCCTCTAGCCGATCGGTTATCGTGGAGGCGAAAGAGGGCTTCGGTCCCATCGGTTTTCCATCTGAATATCATTCTCCTCCATACCGTCCTGTCCGCTCTCCAGAGCGATCCCTTCCCCATTCCGGACTCCTCTTTCTTAATCTCCTGGCAGCAGCAGATAATAGGGTCTTATGGAGCCGTTTGTCTGTGGGACACTGTTAGGTATCGATTATGCCGGCGAGCTCGTACGGCTTTGAGGTCGGGTCTATCCGCTGCACGGTTCTCACAGAGGGCTACTTCTCCTATCCGGCGGCGTGGTTCTTTCCCAGTGCCGATCCTGACGAACTCTCCCGGGCGTTTGAGGGCCACCGCCTACCCCGCGAGCAGGTCCTCAGCCCTTATACGTGCCTGCTGATCGAAACCGGCAGCCATGTCGTATTGGTAGACGCCGGAGCCGGCTTGCATGGACCGGCAGGGGGCGCCATCGTGGCCCGTCTTTGGACAGCGGGCATCCGGCCGCGTGATATCGACACCGTCATCTTCACCCACGCTCATCCCGACCATATCGGCGGAGCCGTTAATTCCTCGGGACGGCCGGTTTTTTCGAATGCGCGCCACGTCCTGGCCGAACTGGAATGGGACCTCTGGATGACTGGTTGCGCCGATCTCCGGCGCCTGAGGGTGCCCTGCGGTGTACGGGATTCGATGCGCGCCACGGCGCGGCAATGCCTGCACTCGCTGCGATTCCAAACCGAACCGATAGCCGGAGAGTCCGAGATTGCCCCTGGAGTCCGCGCCATTTCCGCGCCCGGACACACTCCCGGGCACCTGGCAGTCCTGATCTCGTCGGAAGGCCAGCATCTCCTGAATCTCGGCGACGCAGCGGTCCACCCGCTTCACCTGGAGGAGCCTGCCTGGGAAAACGGTCTCGACCTCGCCGCGGCCAAGGCGGTTGCGACCCGGCGGGCGTTGATGGAGCGGGCCGTCGCCGAGCGCATGCACGTCATGGCCTTCCATTTTCCGTTTCCCAGCGTAGGACGCGTGACGCCACGGCTGGAGGGCGGCTGGCGCTGGACTCCGGGGTGGTAAAAAGAAACCATGAAGCTCCTGGCGTTCTTTCTGCTTGCATTCACGGCGTCGGCCGCCAGCCGGTTAGCGCCCACCCCGCCGATGGGCTGGAACAGTTGGGACTCCTATGGCACCGGTGTTACCGAAGCCGAAGTGCGGGCGAACGCCGATTACATGGCGGCTCACCTGAAACGCCATGGCTGGCAATACGTGGTCGTGGACATCCAGTGGTCCGAACCCAATCCGCAGACGCACGGCTATCGGCCCAATACCGAGCTGGTGATGGATCCCTACGGCAGACTTATGCCGGCGCCAAACCGGTTTCCATCCGCTTCGGGAGGCCAGGGATTCACCGCCTTGGCCAATGCCATTCATCGCCAAGGACTGAAGTTCGGAATCCACATCATGCGCGGCATACCGCGCAGAGCCGTGGAGGCGAACCTCCCGGTCTTCGGCAGCACTGCCCATGCCGGTGAGATCGCCGACCACCAGTCGATCTGCCGATGGAACACCGACATGTACGGCCTCGACATGAGTAAGCCCGGCGCACAGGATTACTACGATTCCATTCTGAAACTGTACGCCGGCTGGGGCGTGGACTACATCAAGGCCGACGACATGGCGTCGCCCTTTCATGGCGACGAGATGACCGCACTCCATCGCGCCATCCTGAACAGCGGCCGGCCAATCGTGCTCAGCCTTTCGCCGGGCCCCGCTGACGTGAACCGCGCCGACTTCTTTGCCGGCGTGGCCAACCTCTGGCGGATCTCGGGCGACTTCTGGGACCGCTGGCAGGATCTCAAGAGATCGTTCGAGTTGCTCGACCGGTGGAGCCCTTACGTCAATCCAGGCGGCTGGCCCGACGCCGACATGCTGCCGCTCGGCCACATCGGCATCCGCGCGGAACGGGGTGTGGACCGCATGTCGCTATTGACCCACGACGAGCAACGCACCCTGATGACCCTCTGGGCGATCGCCCGCTCGCCCCTGATGTTCGGAGGGGATCTGCCGGGCAACGACGCCTTCACCTTGTCACTCCTCGATAACGACGAGGTGATGGCAGTGGACCAGAAGGCCGTCCGCAGCCGCCAGCTCTTCACACGCGGCGATCAAATCGCCTGGACCTCGGAGATCCCCGGATCCCGGTCGAAATACCTGGCGGTGTTCAACGTGGGCGACCAGGGGCCGGCCGGAATTCGCGTGGAGTGGAAAGAGTTGGGCCTTCCGGTCTCCTGCGCCATTCGCGATCTCTGGGCGCGCCAGGAAGTGGGTAAAGCCCGCGACGGATACACCTTTCCAGTGGCGCCGCATGCCTCCGGCCTTTACCGCTTAACCCCCTGAATACGATTCGTTACCTTAACCCTGTAGTACCGGAGCAAACTAACGCTAACGCTGGTCAACGTTGTAAGACCGCGGTCACATGGTTAATATGCGGGGTTGCGGGAAGCGCCCTCCCCACACGCTTCCGCCGATATGAGGCGGAATGAAAGGAGCATGGCATGCAGGATGTACGCGAAACACCCAGACGGCCGAAGAACACGAGGTACTCTGTGACCTGGCGCGGCCGCGATGGAATTACCTGCTCGGCCGATGCCCAGGGTCTGGATATCTCATCCACCGGCGTGGGTCTGGAGTGTGTCCGCGAAATCCCGGTGGATGCGGTGGTTCAGCTCAAGGCCACTGATTCTTCGGTGGTTGGCGAAGGCTTTGTGGCTCACTGCACGCGCCGTGGAATGCGCTACCACATCGGGCTGGAGTTTACCGGCCAAACCCGGCACCACAACGGCGCCAATGCCCCGGCCTCCCACCGGAGCACCGAATCCGACACCGACTACTACGACGTTCTCCAGATCAGCCCCAAGGCCGACATGGAAACCGTTCATCGCGTGTTCCGGATCATGGCCACGCGATTCCATCCCGACAACCCGGAAACCGGCGATCCCGAAGAATTCCTGAGTCTGAAGAAAGCCTACGATGTACTGTCGGATCCCGGGCGGCGGGCCGAATACGATGCGGTCCGTGAGGCGCGCCAGTCCAGCCCCCTGCCGATCTTCGAGCTGAAGGACTTTGTCACTGGTGTGGAGGCAGAGTCGAATCGCCGGCTGGGTGTTCTTTCCCTGCTGTATAACCAGCGGCGCATGGACCCCGACAACCCGGGTGTTTCGCTTCTGGAGCTTGAAAAGCGCATGGGCTTCCCCCGCGAATACCTGAGCTTCACGATGTGGTATCTGCGATCCAAGGAATACATCCTCACTGCCGACAATTCGGATTACGCCCTAACTGCTCGCGGTGTAGACCACGTCGAGTCGAACGCGGCGCAAAGTGAGATTCTCTGCAAGCTGTTGAAGCCGCCTGGTTCTCGACCTTCTCAGCCCAATACCAAGCAGGCTGCCAAGCCCGAAAATATCAACCGGCAGGCGTCACGGTACCTGCCGGAGGCTTCCGCTCACTGAGATCGGGTCGGGTCCCGGAAGTAGACCAACTCAAAAACGGCTCCGCGGTTGCCCGCCCGCTCGTCGCGGTGTCGGGGTGCTTTACCGCGTTGGGGACTTCGGTTTCACTACCGGCGAATCGCTCCCTGCGGCTGCGACTCAGGGAGCGATCGATGAGACGAAATCTCCCCGGACCGGTTCGCACCCGCGGTGCCGCGTCGCGGTCCAGTCCAGACTCGCTTGTGATAGACTTTCGAGCCATGGTGAACAGACACCCGCTGTCTCGCCGTCGTTTCGTCGCAATTTCAGCCGCTTCGGCTGCCACTCTGCTGGCACAAGAAAAACGAAAACACGTTCCGGTCGGATTGCTGATTTACGCCGTACTCGCCGACTGGAAACGAGATTTCAACGGAACTCTGGCCGCGGTTTCCCAAATGGGCTACGAGGGTCTGGAACTGACTCAGTACGAAAGCTGGACCCCCGAACGCACGAAGGAAGTCCGGAAACTTCTGGATGATCTACATCTGAAGGTCTTCGCCACTCACACCGAACCCGAATTCTTCGTCCCGGGCGACAAGAGGAAGGCCATGCTCGAGTTGAACCACATCCTCGGCACGCAAACCATCTCATGCGTTCGAGGATTGGCCAACTCGGCAACTCCCGCCGCGAACAATCCTCCGAATACCGGTGGCGGCAGACGCGGCGGCGGTGGAACCAAGGGTGACGCCGCGGGGAAAAAAGGCGGCGGAGGAACAGAAATCGGTTACCATCCCGTGAAGGCCACGAACGAAGCCGATGCCTGGAAGGAACTGGCCGACGTGCTTCAGGCAGCTTGCGAGGTCATCAGGCGGGAGCATATGGTGGTCAGTTTCCACAACCAAGCCGTCGAATTTCAGCCGAGGGGGAACGGCGTCGGCAGACCCATCGAGATCGGGGAGCGGATCCCGCTTTCGGAAATCGCACGGGCGCACGAACTCGTGGAACATCCGGGGCGGCGCGGGCGTGTTGTTGTCACGGTGTAAATGAAGCTACGGCCGAACTTTGACGGTGAACTGATCGGTATCCGGATTTCCCGATCCGGAGGCCACCAGGGTGAATTTTGTGGTGGCATGAGGGTAGAAGCGCGCGCAGTTTTTGGCGGTCGGGGCGAGCGACCAGCCGACGGGATCGAGCCGGACGGCTTTGGCGTGCGTCACCCCGTAGCAAAAGGTGACCGCATCGCCATTCTGAATGTCTTTGTGGCTTACCGCCAGGAACAGAATCGATGGCGGCGCGGGCTTTACATGCACAACGAAGGATTCCGTCCTTTGGCTTCCGTCGAAGCCATCGGCGATCAGCCGGTATTCGGTATCCTGGCGGGGCGCTACCCAAAAGCAGCGGGCCGCGGTGGGCCACACGTGCTCCACCGGAGGCTCCATGCGCACCGATTTGGCGTTCTCCACGCCATAGCAAATGGTATTCCGCTCGGCATCGGTCATTTCGCCGGAGATCGCATAAAACTGGGTGATCCGGACGGCGGTACCCGAGCCGGCCTGCTGCGGCGGGTCTCTGCGGATGTGCCTGGCCTGCAGCATTCGCGCCAGTCGAACGTCTCCACTGTGGCGTTCGAGCCATATCCACCCGGGATACGTGCCGCCGATCCCGAGAGCAATCCAGACCGTGACGCCGATACGCTTCATGATATGCCTCTAATCCGAATTTGACACCGTTAACTCTGATTTAGATCCGCAATTGACTTCTTCCCGCCGACACTGTAAAAATTAAGTTCAGGCGAAGAAATAGCGAATATGGGCGGGGTTGTCGAGCTCCAGCAACAGTTCGAATCCGTCCTGGGCGGCCACCTGGATTGGCGATCCCGGCCCGTCCCGGAACTGGTCCGGACAGGTGTTTCCGAAGTCGATAGCGCCACCGGCGGACTGCCCCGCGGATGCCTGACCGAGATTATCGGGCCCGCCTCTTCCGGCCGTACCAGCCTGCTGCTGGCGATCCTCGCGGAAGCCACCGTGCGAGGAGAAATCTGCGCCCTGATTGATGCCGAGGACGCTTTCGACCCCGCTTCCGCCGCATCTGCCGGGGTCCGACTGGAGCGCCTGCTTTGGGTGCGCTCCTCACACAATGCCGAGCACGCGCTCAAGGCTGCCGACCTGATTATCCAGGGTGGCGGCTTTGGCCTCGTGGTCATGGACCTCGGCGATACGCCCGTTCCAACCGCCCGCCGCATCTCGCTCACCTCGTGGTTCCGACTTCGCCGGGCGGTGGAGCACACGCCCACCGTTCTGGTGGCAGTGGCCCGGCAATCGAACGCCAAAACCTGCGCCTCGCTGACTTTGGAATGCCGGCGGGAGCGGGTTGCCTGGATAAGCATGGCAATGAGTCGGGGAGCGTTAGGTTCGAAAACCCCTCCGGCATCGGATTGGGGGCGAGCAACAAGCGTCGGCATGAGTGCCGACGCGGCAGGCACGAGTGCCCGCGCCACATCGGCAGACCAGCGAGGACCATCGACTGGAGCTATTCCCCAACCCCTAACCCCCAACCCCCAAACCCCAGCCTTCCTGCTGCGCAGTACCGTCGTGCGGGTAGCGTCTCGCAACCGGAGCAAGGTATGTTCGCCTGTCTTCACGGCAGTGGCAATCTGAGCGCGCTGGCGTTCGAATTCTCGCCCATGGTCGAACAGACCGCGGCCGGCACCGTGACGCTCGACGTTTCCGGGCTTGACCGCCTTTTCGGTCTTCCCCAGGACGTGGCCGCAGCCATTGCACGCCGCGCTGCCGAAGTCCAGGTGAACGCCCGCATCGCACTTGCGGCCAACCCCGATGCCGCGATTTGCGCCGCGCGCGGTTTTTCCGGCGTCCACGTCATCCCTTATGGCGACGAGGCCAAATTCCTGGGCAGCCTGCCGATCGCACTGCTGTCGCCGTCGGAGGAACTCCACGAGACCCTGGAGCGCTGGGGCATTCGCTACTTTCAGGAGTTGGCCGCGCTTCCTCCGCTGGGCATTGCCGAACGGCTTGGCCCGGAAGGATTGCGGCTCCGCGAGCTGGCGCGCGGCGAAGTCGACCGCAAGCTCGTGCCGCTCGAGGATCCGCTTCGTTTCGAAGACGAAATCGAACTGGACTACCCGGTGGATCTCCTGGAGCCTCTCGCGTTCCTGCTCGCGCGGCTGCTTAACGGGCTTGCCACAAGCCTGGCCACACGCGCCCTGGCCACCGACGAATTGCGCCTGCGTCTTCGCCTCGAAAACCGTACGACGCACGAGCGCACCTTGCGGCTGCCGGTTCCGTCGCTCGACACCAAGGCATTTCTGAAGCTGCTGCAACTCGACCTCTCGGCGAACCCTCCTGCCAATCCGGTGGTGCATGTATGGATGGGCGCCAACCCGGTGAAGCCGCAAGCCGCGCAGAACGGCCTGTTCCTTCCGGCAACGCCCGAACCGGTGAAGCTCGAACTCACCATGGCGCGCATCAAATCGATCGTGGGAGCGTCCCGCGTGGGCTGTCCCGAGCTGCTGGATACTCACCGTCCCGGTGCGTTTCGAATGGCGAATCTGGGCGTCAGGCAAGCGGCGCCGATTTTTGGCCCAAGTTCCCAAACCAGGCTGGCACTGCGGATCTTTCGGCCTCCGCGCGCTGCCCGAGTAGCGTTGCGCTCCGGGCAACCGGGCTTTGTCACCGCCGATGGCATTCGAGGCAAAGTCGTGAACCTCGCCGGCCCCTGGCGAACTTCCGGCGATTGGTGGACTAGCGACCCCTGGTCCAGTGACGAATGGGACATCGCCCTGTCCAACGGCGCACTCTATCTGCTTTGCTGCAATCCGCTCGGCTGGTTCGTGGAAGGCAGCTACGATTGAGGGTCCCCGTTACCGTTACGGTTTTTTCGTCGCCGAAAATGTGCCGTTGGGCTGGTAGAAAACCAGATCGTTTCCTTTGAACTCGACCGCATAGCCCGTCAGTCCCTTGATGTCGAACTTCGTGCCGCGGACCGGAACCAGGTCGAAGCTGCCCTGCCCCGGAATCGTGACCGACAATGCGTGGTCCGTCTTCAGCGCCACCGTCACTGTGCCCGCGCCTCGCTGGTAGTTCCCGGTGAGCGGCTGGAGGAAGGTCTTCTCGGTCATTTGTTTGTCCCCGAGCCGCGTGAAGACCACCTCTTTCACCGTGGCTTCGAGCGGCAATGCCAGGGAATCGAGGTCGCCCTGCAGGTTGGTATGGAACTGCACCTTCATCTTCGAGAGCGGATTCTGCTGGCTCTCCGCGACTTCAAACACGTCGTAATGAAAATGCTGCATCGGGCCGCCCAAGCCGTTGAAGCGGAACGTCAGGGCTCCGTTCTCCATGGCGACTTTCGCCACCCCGTACCCGGGATGCTCATATTCGCCAGCGTACTCTTCCAAATCGTGTGACGGACGGGTGCCGCTTCGCTGCGCGGTATAGCCCTTCTTTTTGGCATCGTCTTCCGCGGTCTTCGCCTTGGCCTGCTGGTCCTTCATCCGCCTGGTCCAATCGATCTGATCGAGACCCAGCAGCCGGTCGTACACGTTGTACGACAGCACCGTCGGCAGCGAGCTGCCGTTCTGATTGGTCAGGATGATCATGCCGATGTTGTCTTGCGGCATGAACGTGACCAGCGCGGAGAAGCCGTCGATGTTGCCGCCGTGGTGAACCAGGTAGTGGCCTCGATAACTGGTCAGGAAAAAGCCCATCCCGTAGCTCTGGGCGCCCAACTCTTTATCGGTACCCGGCCCCGCAATGGACATCTGCGGGCTCTGCATCTGGTTGGCGTTCCGCGCCGACAGGACACCCTTGCCACGCGCCATGTGCATCATCACATACCTGGCCATGTCTTCGACGTTGGAGTTGATGGAGCCGGCCGGACCGATCTGATCGATGTTTCGAAACGGGATCTCGACGATCTCTTCCTTCGCCACGGAATAGGGCAGCGAGTAATCGTCGGACTTCTGCGAGTCGGTGACCGAGAAGTTGGACTTCGACATGCCGAGCGGTTCGAAGATCGCCTTGCGAACGTGCGCCTCCCAGGACATGTCGCTGAGGTGCGCTGCCAGGTATCCGGCCGTCATGAACATCAGGTTCTGATACTGGAAGGTGGTGCGGAAATCCTTGCTTGGCTCCAGGTAGCGCAGCCGTTCGAACAGTTCGGCTCGAGTGAGCGGAGAGTTGTACCAGAGCAGGTCGTGGCGCGGAAGGCCGGAGCGATGGGTCACCAGATCGCGAGGCGTCATGCGTTCGGTGGCAAACTGGTCCATCAGCCGGAACTCGGGAAGGTAGTCGCGCACGGGCTTGTCCCAGTCGAGCTTGCCTTGATCGGCGAGCACTCCGAGGGAAGTCACGGTGAACGATTTGGTCGAGCTGCCGATCGCAAACAGAGTCTTGGGCGTAACCGGCAGATTGTGTTTCTGGTCACGCTGGCCGTAGCCCTTGGACAGGATCACTTTACCGTCCTGGATTACGGCAATCGCCACCCCGACGCACTTCCAATCCTTCAGCGTCTGGTCAGCGAAGGCATCGATTCCGTCCAGGCTTCTGGTGTCGGCCGCCAGAACCAGGGAGGCGAAGGCAAGGAACAAACCGCACTTTCGAAGCATTCCGCCATATTATCGAATTCCAAATCCCGCCACTTATGAGAGAAACGTCTTTTTCCGCCCTTTTGCCACCGCTTGCGCCCGTGTACCGCGGTCTGGTATAAACGCCTAATCGTTTCCTGTCGTTTGAACGGTTTTGTGGATCATGACCGGGAAGAACCAAAGCGCAGCACCAAAAAGCAACGAACGGCGTGTGACCAAACCGCCGGCCGGCAAACCAAGCCCCGACCGGGCTCCGGTCTCGTCGCGCGTGGCCGCCGCCCACGCACAAGCCAACGACCCCCGCAAGCAACTGGGCGCCTTCGAAGCTGCCATGAAGCTGTTTCACGCGCGCCAACTGCGGGAAGCCCGCGAGCTGTTTGTCAACGCCGCCGGCGGGCCGGAAAGCGACGTAGCACAACGGGCTCGCGTGCATATCGCGATGTGCGACCGGCGCCTGGAACAGGCTCCGGTAAACCTGCTCTCCGCCGAAGACTATTACAACTACGGCGTCGCCCTGATCAATACGCGGAACATGGCCGAGGCCTGCGTGCACCTGAAAAAGGCCCTCGAGATAGCGCCCAATGCCGATCACGTGCACTATGCCCTGGCTCTCGCGCAGGCCTTGGGCGGCGATCCCATGCGCGCGTATGAAAGCCTCAGGCGGGCCATAGAACTGGAGCCCCGCAACCGCATCATTGCCAGGCAGGATCAGGATTTCGCCCCTCTGGCGCACCAACCGCCTTTCGACACGCTGCTCTATCCTGATAAGAAGGGCTGGTAGCGGAGAAGCCACGCGGCGCGCCGGGGGCGAAAACCGCCCGCTCCTACGCCAAGTCTCATGGAAGATCATTCCCCACTCCGTGTGGTCGCGATGGGAGGCGGTAACGGCCTGTCGGCGCTTCTGCAGGGCTTGAAGCGCTATGCCCGCACAGCCAATGAAGCGACCCCGCCGCTGGCCATCACCGCCATCGTCACGGTAACGGACGACGGCGGAAGCTCCGGCCGCCTGCGCCGCGAATTCGACGTCCTGCCGCCCGGCGACATCCGTAACTGCATGGTGGCTTTGAGTGAGGATTCGGACCTTCTGTCGAGGCTGTTTCAATACCGCTTTCAGGCCGGGCGCGGCCTCAAAGGCCACAGCTTTGGCAATCTGTTCCTGATGGCGCTGACCCAGATCATGGGCGACTTCCCCGACGCCGTGAAGGTCTCCTCGGAGGTCCTCAAAATCGCCGGCCATATTTATCCCTCCACGGATGCCAACGTGGCGCTGCAGGCCACGCTGGTAGATGGCACCAAGATAGTGGGCGAGACGCGCATCAGCCACAGCCGGAAACGGATTGAGAAGATTCACCTCTCGCCGCCGAAGGTCCGGCCGCTGCCCGCCGCGCTCAGCGCCATCGCGGAAGCCGACGCGATCACTCTGGGGCCGGGCTCGCTGTTCACCAGCGTGGTGCCGAACCTGCTGGTGCAGGGCATACCTTCGGCCATCCGGAAGTCGCGCGCGGTCAAAGCGTATTTTGTCAATCTGATGTCGCAGCCGGGAGAGACCACCGCCTTCCGGGCCTCCGATCATCTCCAGGCACTGCACGAGCACGCCGGCGGCAAGTTTCTGGACTACGCCGTTGTGAACATCCGGCCCATTACGCCGGCCCTGAAAAAGCGCTATGCGCAGCAGCAGGCCCTCCCGGTGGAGAATGATATCGACACGCTCCTCAAGATGGGATTGAAGGTGATGGCCGGACGCCTTGCCGACCTGTCCGGGAAGGTTCGGCACGATTCGGCCGCCAGTGCCGCGGTAGTCATGAAACTGGCGCAGGAAGGCAGACGGCGCAAGAACGGCCAGCCATAATAGGAGGATGCAGACTCCCGTTACCGTAGTGATCCTCGCCGCCGGCCTCGGCACCCGGATGAAGTCCCGCAAGGCCAAAGTGTTGCACCGAGCAGGCGGCAGGGCGCTGGTGGAGCACGTGGTGGACACGGCGCTCGCACTGGCGCCCGCGGAACGCATCTTCGTGGTGGTGGGTCACCAGGCGGCGGAGGTCCGGCAGGCAATCGCCACCCCCGGTATTGGCTTCATCGAGCAGCAGGAACAGAAAGGCACCGGCCACGCCGTGATGGTGGGACGCGAGGCCCTCTCCGGCCTGAGCGGCTACCTGATGATCCTTTATGGCGACTCGCCCCTGCTGCGGCCGGAGACTCTGCGGCGTTTGATCGACACGGAAGCCGCGGGCAGCGCCGCCGGAGTGCTGCTGACCGCCCGCATGGCCGACCCCACCGGATATGGCCGCGTGGTCCGCGATGCGCAGGGACGCGTAGCCGCAATCGTCGAGCAGAAGGCCGCGACACCCGAGGAACTTGCCATCCGCGAAGCCAACATGGGCATCTACTGCTACCGGGCGGACCTGTTCTGGAAGCACGTAGACGAGATTCGGCCGGACAATCCCGCGCGCGAATACTACCTCACCGATATGGTGGAGATCCTGAACCGCGCCGGCCACTACGTGTGCGCGATGGAGATCGAGGATGAGCGGGAAGCCCTTGGCATCAACACGCGCCTGGAACTGGCCGAAGTCGATGGGCTGCTGCGCGGGCGCAAGCTTCGGGAGTTGATGCTGTCCGGAGTCACCATCGAGAAGCCCGAGACAGTCACCGTGGATGCCGCCGTCGAAATCGGCATCGACACGATCCTTGAACCGTTCGCGCAGATTCTCGGACGCACCACGATCGGGGAGAATTGCCGCATTGGCGCCTGTTCGATCGTACGCAATTCCGAACTCGCCGACGACGTGGAGATCGGCCCGTTCACCATCGTCAACGCCTCGCGTGTGGAGCGTGCCGCCGAAGTCGGACCCTTCGCCCGGTTGCGCTTCGAGAACCACGTCTGCGAGGGTGCGCATATCGGCAACTTCGTGGAGCTGAAGAAGACGCGATTGGGCGTCAAGTCCAAGGCGAATCACCTGGCTTACCTCGGCGACTCGGAGATCGGAGCGCGGGTGAACATCGGGGCGGGAACCATCACCTGCAACTACGACGGGACGCTCAAACATCGCACCAGGATCGGCGAGGGAGCATTCGTCGGCAGCAACTCTACCCTGGTGGCGCCGATCGAGATCGGCGCTGGATCGTATGTGGGAGCGGGCTCGGTAGTCACCGACCCGGTGCCTGCCGACGCGCTGGCGCTGGGCCGCAGCCGGCAGGTGATCAAAGAGGATTGGGCCCGCAAGCGGCGCGGCTTGCATGCGAAATGAGGAAACCTAATGGGCAACCCGACTTATACCTATCGACCGTCGGAGAACCGGGAATCCGATGCTCTGGCCGAACTGGCCTTGAATCTCCGCTGGAGCTGGAACCATTCGACGGATGAATTGTGGGGACGGCTCGATCCCGAGTTGTGGGACCTCACCCAGAACCCATGGCTGATTCTGCAGACGGTTTCGCAGGAGAAACTCGAGGCTGCCTGGGCGGATCCCTCGTTCCGGCAGCGAGCGGAGGAGATTCTGCGATTGCAGCGCGCCGCGCTCCGGGAGAACCGGTGGTTTCAGGCGGCTTGGCCGGATTCCAGCCTGAAGCTGGCGGCCTATTTCAGCATGGAGTATATGTTGAGCGAGGCGCTCCCGATCTATTCGGGGGGCCTCGGCAATGTGGCCGGAGACCAGCTCAAGGCGGCCAACGATCTCGGCGTTCCCGTGGTCGCCGTGGGATTGCTCTACCAGCGCGGCTACTTCCGGCAGGAGTTCGATTCCCAGGGCGCGCAGCAGGCCCTCTACCCGTATAACGATCCGGGACAACTGCCCATCACGCCGGTTCGCGAACCGAACGGCGAGTGGGTCCGCCTCTCGGTCACTTTGCCCGGGCTCAAGATGTGGATTCGCGTATGGCAGGTCCAAGTGGGTCGATGCACGCTTTATCTGCTGGACTCCAATGATCCCGGAAACCCGCCCGCCTACCGGGGCGTCACCAGCGAACTGTACGGCGGCGGACCCGAACTGCGAATCCGCCAGGAGGCGACGCTGGGAGTGGCCGGGTGGCGCATGCTGCGGAAGCTCGGCCTCAATCCCGAGGTGTGTCACCTGAACGAAGGCCACGCCGCTTTCGCAGTGCTGGAGCGCGCGCGATCCTTCATGCTGGATCACGAGCTTCCATTCGACGAAGCGCTCGCCACCACCCGGGCGGGCAACATATTCACCACCCACACGGCTGTCGATGCGGGCTTCGACCGGTTCTCTCCCGAGCTGATGGAGAAATACTTCCGCCACTATGCCGTGAACCGGCTGCACATCCCGTTCGAGGATTTTCTGGCAATGGGGCGGTCGGGTAACGGGGGCCCGGAGGAACCGTTCAATATGGCCTACCTGGCGATGCGCGGCAGCTCCTTTGTGAATGGTGTCAGCCGCCTGCACGGCCAGGTGAGCCGCCGGCTGTTTCAGCCGCTATTCCCGCGCTGGCCGGAAGCGGAGGTCCCGGTGGGCCACATCACCAACGGCGTGCACGCTCCGACCTGGGAATGTTTCGGCGCCGGTTGCCTGTGGGAGGAAGCCTCGTCCGCAATGCGGTGGCGGGGTGAGACGGAACGACTCGCTAACGATATTCGTTCCATGTCGGACGAGCAATTGTGGAGCCTGCGGACCGGGACCACGCGCGACCTGATCGCCTACATGCGCAAACGCCTGGCCCGCCAACGCGCCAGCCAGGGGGCCCCGCGCGAGGAGATTGACGCAGCGTCGCACACCTTCGACGCCGATGCGCTGACTCTCGGCTTCGCGCGGCGGTTTGCCACTTACAAGCGCCCCGATCTGCTGCTCGAAGATCCCGACCGGCTGATTCGCATTCTGACTAACCGCCAGCATCCCGTGCAGTTGATCCTGGCGGGGAAGGCGCATCCGCAGGATGGCCCCGGCCAGGACCTGGTGCGGAAATGGAACGATTTCGTTCGCCGCGCGGACGTGCAGAATCGCGTAGTGTTCCTCAGCGATTACGATATGCTGCTCACGCAGCAGCTCGTGCAGGGGGTAGACGTGTGGATCAACACGCCGCGCCGCCCCTGGGAGGCATCCGGCACCAGCGGGATGAAGATCCTGGTGAACGGCGGATTGAATCTCTCCGAGCTGGATGGCTGGTGGGCCGAAGCATTTTCGCCCGACGTGGGCTGGGCCATCGGTGACGGCCACGAACACGGCGACGACCGGAACTGGGATCGCATCGAGGCGGAGAGCCTCTACGAAATCCTGGAGCACCAGGTGGTGCCCGAGTTTTACAACCGCGATGCACACGGCATCCCGCGAGCCTGGGTCGCGAAAATGCGCGAAAGCATGGCGCGGCTGGCCCCCTACTACTCGGCTAACCGGGTGGTGCGCGAGTACACGTGTTCGCACTATGTTCCCGCGGCTGCGGCATATGTAGACCGGGCGAAGGACGGCGGCAAGGCAGGAGCCGGTCTGATGCGGTGGCAGAGGGACGTGGAAGCCCATTGGCAGGACGTTCGATTTGGCGCCGTCCAGGTGTTTACAACCGGCGAAGAGCACCGTTTCGACGTTCAGGTTTACCTTGGCCGGATGGAGCCTGACTCGGTGCTGGTCGAGGTATATGCGAATGCGCTGAATGGGGGGGCGCCGCTGCGTCAGCCCATGAGGCGTGGAGCGGTCACGGATACGGGCAAGGGATATGTGTACTCGGCCGCAGTCCCGGCGAGTCGGCCGGTGGGCGATTACACTCCGAGAGCGAGGCCGGCTCATCCCGGCCTGTTTTTGCCGCTGGAGGCGCCGCAGATCTTGTGGCAAAGGTAGAGCGGATCGATGGCCCGAAAACCGCCAGCCAGGCCTTCGAAGTCCAGTCCGGTCCGGCTGCGGGAAGTTACGGCCGGAATTCTGCTGTTTGCGGCTACACTCGCGGTCTATTCACCAGCGTTCAACGGCGGTATTCTCTGGGATGACGACCGACATCTGACACCTCCCGATCTTCAATCGCTGCACGGGCTCTGGCGGATATGGTCGGAACTCGGTTCCACGCAGCAATACTATCCACTGCTCCACAGCGCGTTTTGGCTGGAGCATCGGGTCTGGGGCGACGCGGTCCTCGGCTACCACCTCGTGAACGTACTGCTGCACGCTTCGTCGGCGTGCCTTTTGGTGGCGATCGTCCGGCGCCTGCGTCTTCCGGGGGCGTGGTTGGCGGGCTATCTCTTCGCCTTGCACCCTGTATGTGCGGAAGCGGTCGCCTGGATCTCCGAACAGAAGAGCACGCTCTCGGCTGCTTTTTATCTTGCCGCGGCGCTGTGCTACCTTCGCTTTGACGAGACGCGCCGCAGGGCGTACTACTGGACCGCCCTGGGGTTCTTTGTTTTGGCGCTCGCATCGAAAACCGTCACCGCAACGTTGCCCGCCGCGCTGCTGGTGGTGTTCTGGTTCCAGCGCGGACGAATCGATGGGAGACGCGATGCCTTGCCCCTGCTGCCATGGTTTGCCCTGAGCGCGGTGGCAGGCGCGGTGACCGCCCATGTGGAGCGGGCGTACATCGGCGCGCGCGGCGCAGACTTCGCGCTGACATTCGCGCAGCGCTGCCTGCTGGCGAGCCGTGCCATCTGGTTTTATCTCGGAAAACTGATCTGGCCGGTTAACCTGACGTTCATCTATCCGCGATGGACGGTGAGCGCGGCCGTATGGTGGCAATATGGGTTCGCGGCGGCGCTGTTGGCGCTGATCGCCTGGCTGGTTTGGCTGGCAGTGAGGCGGCAACAGCGGGGGCCTCTCGCGGCAGGTCTTCTCTTTGCGGGCACCCTGTTCCCGGCACTGGGATTCTTCGACGTCTATCCTTTCCTCTATTCCTACGTCGCCGACCATTTTCAGTACCTCGCCAGCATGGGCGTGATTGTGTTGGCGGCTGCCGGCGTGATGGTGGCCACGCATCGGATCGGCGGCGCCGGCAGGCAGAATCTCGCGGCGGCCGGGCTGCCGTTGATCCTGGCTGTGCTGACCTGGCGGCAGAGTTCGCTGTATCAGGACGCGCCTACGCTTTACCGGGCGACCCTGGAGCGCAATCCGCAATGCTGGCTGGCGCACAACAATCTGGGAACCCTGCTTCTGGAAGAGCCGGGCCAGTTGGATGAGGCTGTTTCGCATTTCGAGGCGGCTCGCCGGCTTCAACCGAACTACCCGCAGGCGTATAACAACCTTGGGCTGGCCTTTTCGAGAATGCCGGGCCGGCGGACCGAGGCGGTGCAATTCTTCGAAGACGCGGTCCGGATTCAGCCGGATTATCACCAGGCGCAGAACAATCTGGGGCTGGCGCTGTCGGCCATTCCCGGGCGCCTGCCGGAGGCGATTGACCATTTGGAAGCGGCCATCCGGGCGGACCCCAACTACGCCCAGGCGCACAACAACCTGGGAAGTGCCCTGTCGATGACGCCGGGCCGCTTGCAGGATGCGATTGCTCACTACAAAACGGCCTTGCGGATCCAACCCGACTTCGCCGAAGCGCATTACAATCTGGCGAATGCCCTCTCGGAAACCCCAGGCCGCTCGGCAGACGCCATCCTTCATTACCGGGAAGCGTTGCGGCTCGAACCCGGGAACGCGCAGGCACACAACAACCTGGGCATTGCACTTTCCGCTGCCCCGGGCCGGATGGAGGAGGCGGTGGCCGAATTTGAGGCGGCATTACGAATTCAACCGAATTTCGCGGACGCCCATTACAACCTGGGGCTGACGCTAAGCCGAATGCCCGGACGGTCGGCGGAGGCAATCGCGGAGTTGGGAAACGTCTTACGGATCAATCCGAATTTCGAACCGGCACGCCGGATGTTGGAGCGGATGCAGGCCGGGCCGCGCGCCGCCAAGCCCTAGGGCGGGAATTGTTCGCAGTTTGTTATTGCAACCACATAATTTCGGTGTATCATAAGCCATCATCATCTGGGTGTCTCAGGAGGGTTGCGTTTGATGAATCCACGTAAGATTTTGCTCGCTCTGCTCCTTGCTTCGGCTTGCGCATTCGCGCAGGACCGCGGCAGCGCCACCGGAATCATCACCGATTCGTCGGGGGCGGCCATCCCCGATGCCGCGATCACGTTAAGAAATCCCTCGACCGGCGTCACCTTGAAGTTCAAGTCGGGCGCGGATGGCAGCTATACTTTTGCCTCTCTTCCGGCTGGCCTTTACATCATCACGGTAGAGAAGCAGGGCTTTCGAACCGCCGAGATCAAGGACGTCAACATCGCCGTGAATACGGCCACCCGCACGGATATCCGCATGGAGATCGGCCAGGTGCAGGAGAAGGTGCAGGTGGAGGCGACCGTTTCCCAGTTGCAGACGGACCGAAGCGATCTCGGAAAAGTCATCGATAAGCAGGCGATTGCCGATCTCCCCCTGTTCGTAAGCGGCGGCATGCGCAGCAACCTCGCTTTTGCGACGCTCACGCCTGGCGTACGGACCGACCTCTCCCAGGATGTGGAAACCACCGGCGGCGCCCCCGTAATGGGCGGAGGCACCAGCGGGTCGAACACCAGCCTGCTGGTGGACGGCGGAGAAGCCACCAGCCAGCGCCGCAATGATCCCCAGATGCGCGTCACCAGCGTCGAAGGCATCGAGGAGTTCAAAGTGCAGAACGGCGCCTACTCCGCGGAGTATGGCCACACCTCCAACGGCATCCTGAACTACACCACGAGGTCGGGCACCAACGAGTTCCACGGGACGATGTTCGTACAAATCCGCAACCAGGCGCTCAATGCCAACGGATTCTTCTACGTTGCTCCGCTCCCCTCGGCGCAGACCGTGCACAACCAGAACGATGAGGCGGTCAGCATCGGCGGTCCGATCTGGATCCCCAAGGTGGTGAATCTGCGCAACAAGGCGTTCTTCTTCTTTTCGGGAGAGCGGTCGCGAGCCAAGGACATCGTATCCAGCGCGTTGTTAAGTGTCCCCACGGCTGCCGCGCGGCAGGGCGATTTCACCGGCTATCTCGGCTCCAACGGCCAGCCCATCGTGATTTACAACCCATTCGATGGAGCGGGCAATGTCCTGTCGAACGCCAATGCGCGCGTGCCCTTCCCGGGTAACCTGATCCCCAAGTCGATGATCAATCCGGTGACGGCATTGCTGCTCAGCTATGAGCCTCTGCCGCAGAATCCGAATGCGTTCATCAACAACAATCCGGTGGTGAATACCGGGCAGCGCGACCCCGGTGAGAACCAGGGCGTCTACGCGATCAAGGGCGATTACAATCCGAACGACAAGATGCGATTCAACGGTCTGTTCAGCCGGCAGTACTTCAATGGCTGCCAGATCTGCCTGGGCCCCATCCCCGGACCGGAGGGAGAGGGATTCCAGGAGGCCTTCGACAACAAGTATGTGTCGTTCAACATGGACTATGTCATTCGTCCGACCTTCCTCAATCAGTTCAGCTTCAACTATTACCAGCGCGACGGCACGGAGGCGGGCAACGAGAGGCTTGGGGCCAACACCGGAACTTATGGGATGGCGACGGAAATACCGGGCAACCCGAGCTATGTCAAAGCGCCGAATTACACCTCGTACGACACGTCAGGCAACGGTTTCGGGAATTACAACAGCTTCGTGCAGACCTTCTCGCCCAGCCGGACCTACGGCATCCGGGAAGGCATGACTCTGATCAAAGGCAAGCACACATTCAAATTCGGATTTAACTATCTGCGCATGAATTACGGCCGCTCGGATTGTAACGGCTGCGGCGGGGAAATCGGTTTCAACAGTACGGCGACCTCGAACCCATCGGTGAGCGGCACAACGGGCGCCGATCTCGCATCGTTCCTCCTCGGACTGGGCAACAGCGGCCTGTTCAACTTCAACGGCAACATCAATTACGTCTACCCCTACTATGCCTGGTATTTCCAGGACGATTTCAAAGTGAGCCGCAAACTCACGCTCAACTTGGGGCTGCGCTACGACCTGCCTCTTGCCCGGCGAGAACCCCACGGCCAGAGCAGTAACTTCGATGCCTACATTCCCAACCCGTCCGCGGGGAATCTTCTGGGCGCGCTGATCTTTGCCGGGAGCGGGCAAGGCCGCAGCGGTCTCAGCTCCATTCTGCAGCACCGTACCACGGCATTCGGCCCACGCGCCGGGTTCGCCTATCAGGTGACACCGAAGACGGTCTTACGCGCCGGCGGCGCCATCTACTACAACTCCAACAAGGAGGATGGAAACGCCGACGGCGGCATTCAGGGATTCGGCGGCAACTTCAACGCCCCGGCCAATTACTTCTCCTCGGGCATCTCCATCCTGCTTCCCAACGGGAGCAATAATTCCATGGCGGGCTTCCTTCCCTACAATAGCCTGATCGCCGCGGCCAGCCCCCCGCAGGTCAACCCGTCGCTGATCAATTTCGGAAGTCCGAGCTATTTTTCCGACGGCAAGGTGGGCCAGTACTACGATTTCAACTTCACCGTCGAGCAGAGCATCACGCCGGCCACCATTGCGCGCGCCAGCTTCCATGCCACTTACGGGAATGAGACTCAGTCGAGCCAGCAGTTCAATCAGCTCAACCCAAAGTACATTCCGATTTATGGGAATCTCCTGACTCAGTCGCTCAGTTCGCTGATCAGCGCCAACGGGACGATCACCAATTCCGTATTGACCGCGAACGGATACACGCTGCCGTACGCCAGCTATCCGCTCACCCAGACACTCGCAAATTCACTCGAGCCGTTCCCGCAGTATGGGAGCATCAATGGCACCACCAACGGCGGCCACAGCACGTACAATGCCCTGGAGACTCAGATCTCACACAGCTTCTCCAAGGGGCTGTTTACGCAGATCTCCTACACGTTCTCGAAGTGGTTCGCCGATAACACTTCTCCGAACGTTTACGCCTTCAACCGCGAGAAGGATCTCAGCGGCTCCGACCGGCCCCACATCCTGGCAATCGGTTACGTGTACGATCTGCCGTTTGGAAAAGGCAGGCAGTTGGGAGGCACCTGGAATCCGGCCTTGAATGCGCTGTTGGGCGGCTGGAAGGTGTCCGGCGTTCAACAGTATCAGAGCGGTACCCCGTTCGGAGTGGGCTGCGGCCAGAACTTGTACGGCGCCGGAGCGGCGCGTTGCAGTCTCAACCCCGGAGTCCCCCTGCTCAATCCGAGCTGGGATCCTTCGTCCGGCTCCAGTTCGTACCTGAATAAAGCGGCGTTCTTCCAGCCGGCGAACGGAGTTTTCGGTACACTCGGGGCGGTGGTGCCCGGGCTGAGAAATCCGAAGCAGTTTAACGAGAACATCGCGCTCAGCAAGGTCTTCCCGCTCGGTGGTGAGCGAAGGACGCTGGAGTTCCGGGGATCGGCACAGAACATAGCGAACCGCCATTGGCTGACGGGAATCAACACTACCATCACCAGTTCGGCGTTCGGCACATTCTCCAACCCGCAGGCCGAATTGCCGCGCAATATCGAGTTCAGCCTGCGGTTCCGGTTCTAGGCTGGCCTGATCGTGGGAATCAACCGGACACTGGGGGCTGGTTGGGGCGCGCTCCTGCTGCTGCTGGCGGGTTGGCCGTCAGCGCGAGGCGCCGACGATTACTTCCCACCCCCCGACAGCGAAGGCGGCTGGCGGACGTTAAAGGACGCCGCCCAGATCCGCAAAATCGCCGGCATGGACCTGACGCGCCTCGACTACGCATTCGAGTATGCGTCCCGCACGAGCCAGCATGGCGGACTGCTGGTAGTGCGCCACGGTTACCTGGTTTACGAGAAGTATTACGGCAAAGGCAGCCGGATGGCTACGCCGGTGGTGGCTTCGTGCGCCAAAGCGTTCACCAGCATCGCCTGCGGCATCATGCTGCACGAGTACCAGGACAAATTCCCGCAGGGGCTGGACACCAAGGTCTTCACACAGCGATACCTCCCCGAGGCATTCCCTCTCGACGATCCACGGAAAGCGGACATCACGCTCGGGCAGTTGCTGTCCATGGGCGCGGGCTTGCACGGCGAAGGGAGCAATCCCGGCTTCGTCAATGGCGTGCCGTCGGTGAAACTGGAGCCTCTGGGCGGGCGCGGAGGCCGCGGCGGAGGACAAGGGCCGGGGCAGCCACGCGCCTTCGATCCCAACCAGCAGGACCAGAGCGCTCTCCACACGCCGTTGTGGACCGATCCGGGCGCGGGCTACTCCTACACTTCGCAATCGCCGCACATCGCCTCGATCGTGTTGCGCCACATCTCCGGCATGGAGATGCAGGAGTACATCGACAAGAAGCTGGCCCAGCCCGAAGGGTGGGGCCAGTGGGGCTGGGGTGTATATCGCGGCGAGAACAAGCTCCACACCACCGGCGGCGCCGATATCGCGATGCACGCCACGGACTTTCTGAGGTTCGAATACGCCATCCTGCACAAGGGCAAGTGGGGCAAGCAGCAGTTGATCCCGGCGGACTACGTGGAAGCGTGCGGCAAGCCATCCCCATATCAGAAACACGCGCCCATGAGTTTGATGTGGGAGGTGAATGCCGACGGCCACCTGGCGGGCGCCCCGCGCGACGCATTCTTCAAGTCCGGCGGGGGCGGATTCGGTGTGGTGGTCATACCTTCGCTGGACATGGTGATCTACAAAATGGCCGGCAGCGACCGCCAATACGATCCCGCCCTGACCCACATCCCCCAGGACTACAAGTATTACAATGGCTCCCGCGACCAGTGGAAGCCCGCCGATAGAAGCCAGTTCAGCGATGGGCCGATCGGCACGGACGACGGACTGCGGCGCACCATTGAAATGGTGGTGGGGGCCGTGGTCCAATAAGCGCCCCCAGGTCATAGGTGTTACGATTATTAAGACAGGGCCTGAGGGAGGTCCAAGGAGGGTTCCGCTCGTGTCTTCCCGCTTGCGCCGGCTTCCGCCCGCGCTGTTTCTATCTGCCTTCGTTTGTATCACGGCATTTTCTGCCGGCAATGAGAACGAGTTGTGGGTATTGAAGCCGGTGGTGCGTCCGGCGGTCCCGGCTGGCGTAACGCAGTCGCAGAACCCCATCGATGCCTTTTTGGCCGCCGAATACAAGGCCAAGGGGCTGCACCCGGCGCCTCCCGCTGACAAGCGCGTGCTCGCGCGCCGGCTCTACATGGACCTGATCGGCATTCCCCCCACGCCCGCCGAGCAGGATGCCTTCCTCACCGATAACTCTCCCGATGCTTACGAAAAGCTGGTGGATAAACTGCTCGCCAGCGACCAGCACGGTGTCCGGTACGCCCGGCATTGGCTGGACGTCCTGCGGTACGCCGATCAGGACGAGCGCATGCTGGCGGCGGCGGGAATCCACTACTGGCGCGACTGGGTGATCTACGCGATCAACGGCAACATGCCGTACGACCAGTTCGTGCGGGCTATGTTGACGGGATACCGCACCAACGAGCGCACCTCGATTTCCGCCACCGGGTACCGCCAGAAGCTCGAGGCTCGCCCCGAGGACATGTACGCGCTGGGATTCCTGGCGCGCGGGGATGTGATTCGCGACAACCACGAAGTCCACGAAATGCCGATTACGGCGGTGGAAACGGTCTCCACCGCGTTTATGGGCTTGACGGTGGGGTGCGCCAAGTGCCACGACCACATGTACGACCCGATCAAGCAGCGGGACTTTTATTCGATGAAGGCGTTGTTCGATCCGCTCGAGATCAAGAAGGTCACGCTCGCAACGCCCGAGCAGATTCTGGCCGCCGCGAAGAACACCGACGAGACCGCCAGGAAACGCGAGCCCATCGAGGCCGCCGTCAATGCGCTGATCGAGCCCTACCGCAAGAAACTCTATGACGACCGCGTCGCCATGCTGCCGCCGGACGTTAAGACCGTCATCCTGAAGCCCGAGACGGATCGCACGCCGGCGGAAATGAAGATTGCCGATGATTACTTCCCTGTCCTGCGCATCGACGCCGACAAGATCATGGAAGTCATGCCGGATGGCGACAAGGCGAAATACAAGGAACTGCAAACGCAACTGCAGCAGGTGGGAGGTGGTGGAAGAGGCGGGCGCGGCGGCGGTGCTTTACCCGCATTCTGGACCGTAGAGATTAACCCGAAGCTCGCAGAGGAGCCGAGCTACATCCTCACTAGCGGCGATCCCGACCGTCCGGAGAAAGACAAGCCCGTCAAACCGGGCTGGCCTTTCATGCCCGCAAAGGTGGACATGCGCGACGGCCCGCTGGACGCGTTTGCCAGGTGGCTCACCGCTCCGGAGAACCCCATGTTCGCCCGGGTGGCGGTGAACCGGCTCTGGCAGTGGCATTTCGGCGAGGGCTTGCAGAAGACCTCCAGCGATTTTGGAAAGCTTGGCGGTACTCCTTCGAATCCGCAGTTGCTCGATTGGCTGGCCGCCGAATTCGTGGCACGCGGCTTCGACATGAAGGCCATGCAGAAGTTGATGGTGACTTCCGACGCATACCAGATGGCATCCGAGGAAGATCCGGCGATGATGACCGCCAACAACAAGGTCGATCCGCAGAATGCCTGCCTGTGGCGCTTCCGCCTGCAGCGCCTGGAAGCCGAGCCTCTGTGGGATTCCATTCTGGCGGCGGCGGGGACTCTGGATACCACGGTGGGCGGCGCGTCGTTCAGCATCGGCGCCGTCGGACAGCCGCGCCGCGGCGGCAGGGGCGGCGGTGGATCGCAGAATACCAATCGCCGGGGCGCGTACATGTCACGCGGATTCTCTCCGAGCGCCGACATCACGCCGATCTTCCTGCAGGCGTTCGACGTCGATGACGGACGCGTCCCCTGCCCGATGCGCACCCAAACGGTGACCGCGCCGCAGGGGCTCTTCATGATGAACGGCGAAGAAGTGGATAACGCCTCGAAGAAGCTGGCGGAACGCGTGATGAAGGAGGCCGGCGGCGATTTGAAGGCGGCAGTCAACCTGGCGTACCGGATCACGCTGGAGCGCCCGCCGAGCGCGTCGGAAGAGGATCTCGCGCTGAGCTACCTGAAGGGCGACCCGGAGAGGATGAAAAACTTTGCCTGGCTGCTGTTTAACCTGGATGAGTTCCTGTTCACGAGGTAAGCGATGGGAGACCTGAGCAGTATCTTTCCGTGCGGGCGGATCGGACGGCGCGAATTGTTCAAATCCGCGGCCGGATTCATGGGATGTTTCATGGGCGGAGCGCTGGGAGCCATGTGGGCCGAAGACGGCAAGATTCCCGACGTGCGCATCGCACCCACGCTGCCGGTGAAAGCGAAGTCGGTCATCTTTCTGTACATGTGCGGCGGTGTGAGCCACATCGACACCTTCGATGCCAAGGACAACAAGTGGGCCGGCAAGCTGATCGACGCCACCGGGTTCGGAGACAACGTCGCCGAGATGAAGCGCCCGGTGATCCCCATACTCCGCACATTCACGCGCTACGGCAAGTGCGGCAAACTGGTCTCCGACTGGTTCCCGAACATCGGCGGCGTGGTGGACGAAATCGCCTTCGTGCATTCGATGTGGTGCAACGAGGGCAATCACTTTCCGGCGGTCATCGAAACGCAGACCGGCCATCGAGGGCGCCAGTTCGACCACCCCTGTTTGGGAAGTTGGATCTCCTACGCCCTGGGAACTGCCAACAGGAATTTACCGACCTTCGTGAACATCGGGCGGCCGTCTTCGCCCGTGCAACTGACCGGCGGCTACCTGGGCGCTACGGTCGCGGCAACGCCGTTCCAGCCCGGGGATACGCCCATTCCCAACCTCAATCCTCCGAAAGGCACCACCCCGGCCGAGCGCGAACGCCAGATGGAGATGCTGGCGTCGATGAACAAGGAGTTCCGCGAGCATTATTCGTTCAATTCGGATATCGCAGCCCGCGCCGGAGCTTACGAATTGGCCGCACGAATGCAATTGTCCGCTCCGTCGGTAGTCGATTTTTCGAAGGAGCCGAAGAGCGTCCAGGATTTGTACGGGATCGGCGAGAAGGAGACGGATGATTTTGGACGGCAGCTCCTGCTCGCCCGCCGGCTCGCGGAACAGGGGGTGCGCTTCATCCAGCTTTGCCACGCCGGCGGCGGCAACGGGAAGTGGGATGCCCACGGCGACATGAAGGAACACGCGCCTTTGTGCCGCGCCACCGACAAGCCGATCGCGGGTCTGATCCATGACCTCAAGCAGCGCGGCATGCTGGACTCCACCCTGGTGGTCTGGACCAGTGAATTCGGCCGGAGCCCCTGGTCGCAGAACACCACCGGCCGGGATCACAATCCGCGAGGTTACACCTCGTGGCTGGCCGGCGGCGGGATCAAGGGCGGTGTCAGCCATGGCAGCACCGACGATGTGGGCTATCGCGCCGAACAGAACAAACACTACTACAGCGACCTGCACGCCACGATTCTCAACCAGTTGGGGTTGGATTATCGCAAGATGACTTTGAACGTCTTCGGCCGCACGATGCGGCTGGTAGAAGACGGCGACGGCCCTATCAAAGAGATCCTCGCGTAGATGTGGCGCAGGCACTCCTGCCAACGCTTTTTGGTCGCTACCGCGAAAGCATCTCGAGTGCTCGCGGCCGGCGGCACTGCCTCACCGCCGAGCCGACGGATCGCCGGTAGGCGGAGGCGCGTGATCTTCTTTCGCCGGCGCGCCTAACAACTGGGTCAGGAGCGGTTTCAACGCATCGGCCCAGACCTGATATCCCGGTAACGCCGGGTGGAGTTTGTCCGGGTTCATCATGCCCTCCCGCAGTTTTCCTTCGCCATCCGCGAGCTGCGCGTTGACGTTCAGGTAGCGGATCTTTCGGCCGTCGGCCATGCGCGCCAGGTTGGCGTTGATGCGGTCGATTTCGGGCATCACGTCCATGTTGTCATTGCGCGGGAAAATGGCCGTCAGGAGAATCACGGCATTCGGCGCCTTCGCGTGGAGCGTGCGCAGAACCGCCTGAAGGCCGATCGTGACGTTGGAGACGGCGGAATCGGCGCCTTCGGGTGGAACTTGATTCCCCACGTTGTTGGTGCCGGCCAGCAGCACAATCACCTTGGGGTTGACGCCATCCAGTTCGCCGTTTTCCAGGCGCCAGAGGATGTTCTCGATTTTGTCCGCGCCCCATCCGAAGTCGGCCGCATTCCAACCGAAGAAATTCTGGTTCCAGTTTTCCAGGAGGCGTGGATAGTCGGTCGCTCCCCATCGGCGCGTGATCGAGTCTCCTTCGAAATACACGTCGATGCGGCCCTGTTTCGCTTTGGCCAGAAGCTGCTCGTGGGCGATCCGCGAGTTCTGGTCGGACCGCGGGGCCGGCCGGTCGGCCTGCGCTGAGAGCAGCCAGGCCGCGGCCAGACCGGCGGCGAGCATCTTCATTGGCTCTTCTCCTCGCCTCCGCGGTGCAGGAACTTATCCGCCCAGGGGATGAAGTATTTCCAGTTGGGCCCGTCGGTGTGTCCGCCGTCATGCTGGCGCCACGCGAGCTGGCCTTCCAGCAGCCCAACGTTCACCGCCGGCATTTTTGCCGTGTGGTAATCGTCCGGAACGCCCAGGTCCTTGGCGCCCAGCAGCCGGAAGACCGGTTGCGCTGCGACCGCCGCCATAAAGCTGCCCTCGTGGTCGAGCCATTTCGCGTCACCCTTCTCCGGAATCCCATAGCTGACGAACGTGAGGCGGGGCGCACACAGGGCAATGAGTTCATGAGCATCCACCGGCAGGTCGCCGGCGTTCTTGCTCCCGAAACTCGCCTCGGACGCACCATACTTCAGGAAGTTGCCCGCCATCCAGTGATATTCGCCCGTGCCCGTGAGGTTCTCGACGGCTTCGCCCCAGTTGCGCCGATGCAGCTTAGCGCCGCCTTCACCCGAGGAGCCGATCAACACCACGGCGAAGCGTGTATCGTAGGCCATGGTTACCAGCGCGGCCTTCCCGTAACGCGACACTCCTTCGATGCCCACGTGTTTGGCATTCACGGCCGGATTGGTCTCGAGGTAATCGAGCCCGCGCGACGCTCCCCAGCCCCATGCTCGAAGCGAGCCCCAATCATCGGGCTTACGCGGCTGCCCCTTGTTCACCAGCCCGATGATGCCTTTCGTCAGTCCGGCTCCGTTGTCCGCCTGGATGCTGTTGGGGTTGATGGTCGCGACTCCCCAGCCATCCGCAATCAGTTGCTCGAGAGCGGGAGGATCGGCACTCGGCGGAGGAGTGAACGCACGGGGCGGAGCGCCTGCCCGTCCCGGGAATACCGGCGCGGGAAATGCAATCTCGGGGATGGTGCGGCCGCCGAACATCATCATCACCGGCACGGGGCCCTTCGCGTTGGCGGGAACCACCAGGGTCATCTGAATCTCGACTTTGATGTCCGGGTAGGAAGAGTTGTCCACGTGCCCGAGCAGTTGTTTGCCGGTCACCGGATGCGAACCCACCGCGGCTTCGGCCGTCTTGGTAACTTCCCAGGTGACTTTCGGAACATTCCTGGGAACGCGGCCGAGCACCTCACGATCGAAGTCCTCGATGATCTCGGGACGCCGCTGATTCCACCAAATCGCCGGCGTCGTCACTTTCTTTCCGTTCTTCAAAATGAGCACGTCCGGGAGATTTGGGTACGGATTCGCCGTGGCCTCGTCATAGTTCGCGTGGTTTGGGGCGCTTTCGTTTCCGCTGGGGCCCGGACGGAGGGCCTTGATGCCGAGCTGGTCCATCATGTTCTGATGGTCTTCGGCAGCGGTCCAGTTCTTGGTGTCGATGGTCTGCGCAGACAAGCCGCTCACTTGGGCTTGAGCCGCGAGAAGCAGGGCGGCGAATGCCAGGCTCGCTGATCTCTTCATATCAAATAAGAAAGCACATTTAGTTCGACGCGGCAACAAAGGCTCGGCCATCCCCCGGAAAAACACGTGGTAGCATCCTGACTGTATGCCGCGAATTGACCCCTCGCCCGGTCAGGAATCCGTTTGGGACTACCCCCGGCCACCCAGGATCGAGCCCTGCGCGCGCCGCATCCGCGTCGAGTTTGCCGGCGAAACGATTGCCGATTCCATTCGAACCTATCGTCTGCTCGAGACCAGTCATCCGCCCGTCTACTACATTCCCCGTGAGGACGTGCGCACCGGGTGGCTCCGGCCCGGTTCCCGCCAGACCTTCTGCGAGTTCAAAGGCCTTGCCTCTTACTTCGATCTCCAGGTCGGCGCACGCGGGTCTCGCGAGGCAGCCTGGAGCTACCCATCGCCTGCGCCGCCATACTCGATTCTGTGCGGCTGTCTTTCGTTCTACGCGGGGCGTGTGGACGCTTGTTTCGTGGACGATGAGCGCGTTCAGCCTCAGGAGGGCGATTTCTACGGCGGCTGGATCACCTCGAATATCGTGGGGCCCTTCAAAGGTGGCGTTGGGACAACCGGCTGGTAGACTACCGCACGCCCAACAGGGACAGCATGCGCACGACGCCGTGCGCGACGTCGCCGCCGCGGGTGGCAGGAGCGCTTCCGCAGAAGTGCCCGGTGCCGCACGCGTCCATCAGGCCGGCGCGCACGGCCGCCTCGGCATATGGCTGGAAGCCGTTGTCCACATCGCTGAACATTCCCGTGCCCGCGGCAGGTCCGAGCGCCAGCCCTGCTCCGTGCGCCAGAAACACGGCGAACTGCTCGCGAGACATGGTGGCGTCGGGGCAAAACATCCGGGGCGCGGCGAAACACCCGGAGGTGATTCCGTGAGCGGCGATCGCCTCCACGAAGGGAAGGCCCCAGTCCCCGATTGGCACGTCCGTGAAAGTCGGCTTGCTGATTGCCGGCAACGGGCCGCCCACCGGAGTATAGCCAAGCGTTCGTGCCAACACCACCGCCGCCTCACGGCGGGTGATGGTGTTCGCCGCCGCGAAGTGCGATGGCGTGGTGCCCAACATGATCCCGCGCGCGCTGGCAATCTGTACGTCGGTCCAAATCGCGCTCGGATACGAGACATCGTCGTGGGCATACATGGAAATCCGCGCACCGGAATTCGCCAGTTCCATCTGGGTTTCGAGCGGGCTGACGTTCCGCGGCTGAACGCGGTGGCGTACGGCCACCGCAGCAATTGCCCCCGTGGCCTGTCCCGTGGAAATCACGCTCGGCTGGAGGCGCAGCGCGCTGCTGGCCACGCGGGAGTAGCCGAGGTTTTTTTCAGCCACGAGAAATCCGTCAACCGCCGATGGGATGAACGATTCGAATGGGACCGGGAAGGGACCGGAAGCCATCGCCACGTCGCTGGCCTTTTCTCCCGCCCACACCTCGAACGTTCCGTCCCAGTTGCAGTTGTGAAAGTCGGTGCTGTAGTCGCCGAGCGCGATGCCGGTGGGCCAGATCGGGCCTCGTGACAGGCCGTCGGGGCCGGCCGAGCGGCGGATTCCGTCGGCGGTCAGCATCCTCACGGCCTGAATCCGCCGGCTCTCCCGAACGTACGGAAATGGCGGCATCAGCGCTTCAATCGGCTTGAATGACGGTGGCACCAGAGGGGAATAATCGTCCGCGGTGGTAACACTGCCGAACTCATCGTCGGCAATCGCCCAATGCGAATCGTTGATACCCTGCGGATCCTGCAGGTAGTAGAGGAATGCCAGAGTCTTCAGCTTGGCTTGGCCGATCGCATTGGCGCGGACGGCGGGGTCGGTGAGGAACCGGGCGTCCAACGCGGCTTGGAAGTCCTGCGGCGGCATCTGGCCTTTCACGTAGGTGTAAAAATCCAGATAGTCGTTTGCCAGATTGATGGCGGACTTGCGCGGACCGGCGCCGATCGCCAGCCCGCGTGTGAAGTCGGGCATGGCGCGGTACACATTGTGGGCCGGAAGGCTCAACGGGTAGATGCCCGGGCTGGTCGATCCGGACGCGGCCACGGTGGCGGCGAACTCGGGCTTATATAGTTCGTACTGCGGCGGAGGGCCGGGCAGCCGAAGGGCCGACGGCACCACGTCGTAATACTTGATGGGGACGGTGTACGTAATGCTCTGGATGCAAGGTCCCGGCGCATCGCCCGTGCCATTGCCGGCGAAGTACGCTGCCCCCGTGCGAGGGATCACGTCGCCGTATTCCGTGGCGTCCACCAGCACGAAACTCTCGAAAATGCGGCTGGAACTCGAGGGATCCTGGAACTGCGCGCCGCGGACCGTGGTCCCATCCAGCACCACGTCCACGAACATGGCGCGAGGATAGATATCCACGTTGCTCTCTTGCAGCATCGCGATGAGTTGCTGGCTGATGATGTGAGGCTCATAGCATCGGGATGCCAAATCCCAATAGCACCCGCCCACCGGGAGCCCTTTGGACGCATAGATGCTGTTCAGCCGGCTGGTAAGCTCCGCGTAGATGCCCGACGGGAAACTGCGCGACATCCAGCCTTCGTCCATGCTTGCCACGGTCAGAAGCTGTCCGCCGACGGCGCCAGTTTCCGAGAACAGTGCGACGCTGGCACCCATTCGCTTCGCCTGCAATGCCGCCGCGGCGCCGCCCGCGGTTCCACCTACCACGATGACGTCGTAGCTGCGCTCGGCCTGTAGCAGGGCGTCGATAGGAAGGCCGCTTTGCGCCGCGGCTGGCTGGACCCCTGTCAGGCAGTAGAGACAGACCCCAAGTGCCCCACTCGCGAAGAGTTGCGTACGTTCTAGCATCAAAACGCAACTCTTACCACGATGACGTGGGGAAATGCTACAAATGTAATCAAGAATACAGAAGCAAAAGTACTAACGGTACTGCAGGGATCGGCGAGGGACGAGTCCTATCTCTTCTGGGCGTATGTGACGTTGACCGTGGTCTCGCCGGAACTGCCCCCCACCACGACCGTCAGCGTGCGTTTATCGTCGTCGTTCGACGCGACCATCATGCCGCCCTGGTCCGTGGTGCTGTTGAGGTTGACCTTCATCCCCAAGTCCTTGGCCTTGTCCTGATAGAACTCCAGCACTTTCGATGCGGGATCTTTGGTAGTGAAGGCGAAGGTGCCTCCTTCGCCGTTCGCGCCGTCACCCTTGATCGAGAAAGTGCCCTGGGGCGTCGAGCCGGGATATGCCGGCAGCCAGGAAGGGAGCTTTGCGGCACCCCCGCCGATATCGATATTGGCGGTCCCATCGTCGCCTTGCGCGCTCATATGGAACTGGCCATTCTTGGCTTGATCGAAGGTTACCGTAACGACCTTGCCGGTCTTTTTGTCGCGGATGGTGAGAGTGCCGGCTGCGTCGTCGGTCTTGATGACCTCGACGTCGGGATTGACTGCCGTGACCATCTTGCCGATGGCCAGTCCGGGATTCTTCTGAATCAATTCGGGGTCGAGTCCCGCCTCTTTCACCTTGTGCACGACGAAGAAGGTGAATCCTACGACGCAGATAATCACGAGAACGATCAGGCCTCCCACGATCCCGAGGATCCACACGATCGGGCTCGTGGAGCGCCGCGGCGGCACTGGCGGACCGGCAGGCGCATAGGCAGGACTCATGGGCTGCACCGGCTGCGGCGGAACCGGCTGCGCCGGGCGGGGTGGCGCCTGCCCTCCGGCCGCACCCACAGGCGATCCGCATTGATTACAAAATGCGCCATTTACCGAAGCACCACAGACTGTACAAAAAGCCATAAGATCTCCACCAGCCCCCCACTGTACGCCAGAGCGCCTGCCAATGCAACGTGTGAACCCTGGAAGGGCGGCAAAGGCCGGCTGTAAAATAAAGGCCATGTTGGAGAAGTCCGCCCGGTCGGTCCTGGCGATGGCCGTGATCCTGGGTCCCGCCACGGTTTCGCTTTGCCAAACCCGGCCGGCACCCGGCGCCTGGGTCGAAGCGCGAGGCGTCAGGATTCACGTGCCCCTAGGCTGGTCGTACAACGATCGCCTTGCGGCGGCCAGCGGACCGATTAGTGTCAACAATTTCAACGGAATGTATGCTTCCGGGGGGCTCCTGCCGCCCGCCGGAGCCGAAATCGAAATCACCAGCCTTCCCGCACCGCCCAATCTCATGGAGTACATCAGGAAGGAACTCCGGGGGGCAAAGATCGATAGCCTGCAGGAGATGGCGGCCGGTGACAAATCCGGCATCCGCGCAACCTATTTCGAGGAGATATCGCAAGGCGCGTCCCGGAAGACCGTGGTGTCGTACATCGGGCACGCCGGGTTTCTGTACAAGTTCTATCTTTCGTACTGGGACGGGAACCGGAACGAGGGCGCGCTGGCGTCCCTGCTCGACCAGGTAATCAAGGAGGCGCAGCTTCGTTGAATATGCGGCACAAAACGAGGCGGATCGGAGTGTTCCTGACCGCCTTCCTGGCTGCGGGCGATACCGCCCTCGCCTCGGGGCTGGAATACTCCCCCGCGAGCCCAAATGCCGCCCAGATCGATGACTTTCTGAACGGCAAGCGCTCGCCTCTAGCCGGAATTGGCGCCGCATTGACCGGATTCGCCCGCGATTACGATATCGATCCTCGGCTGGTGATCGCCATCGCCGGCGCGGAAACCACGTTTGGCTTGCACCAGTGCACTGCCAACAACGCCTGGAACTGGTTTCATCGCGGGACCTGCCCGGCATCCGCATTTACCAGCTACCAGGAAGGTGTGGAACATGTGACCCGGTACCTGCGCCTCAGCTATCTCAATCGCGGTTATGACAGCATCGAGCAGATCCGCTACAAATACTGTGCCGCCGGTTGCGATAACTGGATTCCGCTGGTGACGTCTTTCTACGATGCCATGCCCGCCAACGGAGTCCCGCCCACCCAACCTCCTGCGCCGGTGCCTTCGCAGACCCAGACCCCCCCTCCGGCACCACCGCCCGGATCGCAGTCTCAGGACGAAGGCCGAATTCTGGGGCTCCCTCGAAACCTGGCGTTACTGGTGGGGATTCTGCTGGTGGGTGCCCTGGCTTTCAACACCCTGAAACGGTAAGACGCTTCGCGAGGCGGCGATCAGGTGGCGCGGCCCTCGAGCATCCTCTTCCATGCTGCTTCCAGGTCTCCGCGAGCCTTGGCGGAAAGTGGAGCGGGCATGGCACTGGGCTGGTACCCGCGGCACAGATCGACCGTCTTGCGCAGGCTCTCGACGAATTCCACGCAGGGAGGACAGCCGCTCAGGTGCTCGTCGATCTCCTGACAGGCTTCCGGCGGGAGCTCCAGGCTGAGGTACTCCGAGAGCAGGGCGAAAATCTCTTTACAATGCTCGGGATCGTGTGACATGATCCTTTCTCCTCAGGGACGCACTGCCTGAGCGCCCCGCAGATACGTATCCAGTTTGCGGCGGATCGCGAGCCTGGCGCGATGCAGTCGCGTTTTCACCACGTCGGTACTGACGTCCAGGATCTGCGCGGTCTCCTCAGTAGAGAGGTCCTCCACGTCGCGAAGCAGGAGCACCGCCCGATACAACTCCGGCAGCCCGGCAATCGCCTCCTGCAACTCCTGGCGAAGCTCGAGGTTCAACAGCCGGCCGTCGGGAAGATGGGACCAATCCGCGATCTCGAGGCGGCGGATTCCGCCAGCGCTTTCGGAGGCCGGGAGGAACTCCTCCAGCGAAAGCTCGCGCTCCGGAGCGAAGACGCTCTTGCGCCGTTTCATGAGGCAGGCGTTTTTCGCGATCCGGAAAATCCAGGACCGGACATGCTCCGGGTCCTGCAGCTGGTCGAAATTCTCGAAAGCCTTCAGCAGAGCTTCCTGCGCCACATCTTCGGCGTCCTCACGCTGCCCGCACATCAGCCAACTGTATCCGAACACTTTGGACCGAAAATGATCGACGAATCGATCGAATGCGCCCGGCTCGCCATTTCGCAAGGCGATGGCGAGTTCCTTTTCCTGATGCTTCTCCACCGGTCTGCTCTGTCCCGATTCTAACGCGGCAGACTCTGGTGAGCCACACCATGTCACGACGGCACTCATGCCGCCGCTGCCCTCAGGCGGGAAGCGGGGCCGGCACCGTTACTACAGTCTCGATCGCCGGCGTATTCAGCAACGTATTATGGATCAGGCACGCCTTGACAGCGCGCAGCACGCCGGCTTCGTGCTGGCCACCGAGCCCTTCGGGAACCGTCACCTCGATTCGGAACTTTCCGAGACGCGCCGGCTGCGGCACCTTTTCCGCGCTCACATCCACGGCGAGACCTTCGGTGGGCAGCGATCTGGTCCTCAAGTACTGAGCGGCATAAAATCCCGCGCAGGTCCCCAGCGCGACGAGGAGAAACTCCGGCGGTGTCATGCCGGCATCCAGCCCGCCATTGGCAGGCGGCTGGTCGGAAATTACCCGATGGCCGCGCGCGCGGGCTTCGAATCTGGCGCCGCCACCGTATTCAATTCTGGCTTCCATATCTCTTCATTTCCCAGGATGCAGATTTTGACGATTGGTGACAGCGGGTATTCGCCCGGCCGCCATAGTGTAGGGTAAATGAGGGAGGACCGCATCAGCATCAGCCAGGATCGGGCATGCGAATCGTCATACCAGGCGGCAGCGGACAGGTCGGGCAGATGCTGGCGCGCCATTTTCACGCTCACGGGCACCTGGTTACGGTGCTCAGCCGCGCCGTTTCCCCCGCGCCGTGGCGCGTATTGCAGTGGGATGGCCTGACGCGCGGCGAATGGACCGAAGATCTGGACGGGAGCGACGTCTGCATCAACCTGGCCGGGCGCAGCGTTAACTGCCGCTACACCGAGGAGAACCGCCGCGCCATTTTCGACTCTCGCCTGTTCCCCACGCTTCTGCTGAACGAGGTGATTGGCGCGCTCCCGCATCCGCCCCGCATCTGGCTGAATGCCAGCACCGCGACCATCTACCGGCATGCGCTCGACCGCCCGATGGACGAAGCCACCGGCGAAATCGGCGGCGGCGAACCGGGAGTGCCGGAGACCTGGGGCTTTTCGATCCAGGTAGCTCGCCGTTGGGAAGAAGCCTTCTTCTCCATAGCCGCGCCTCGCACTCGTAAAGTCGCGCTGCGCAGCGCTATTACTCTGAGTCCCGACCGCGGCGGAATCTTCGATGTCCTCCTGGGGCTGGTCCGCCGCGGATTGGGAGGCACAAATGCATCGGGCGGCCAGTATGTCTCATGGGTCCACGACGCCGACTTCCTCAGCGCGTTGGACTGGCTGATTTCCCGCGACGATTTCAGCGGAGTGGTCAACGTGTCGTCCCCGAATCCGCTCCCGAACCGCGACTTCATGCGGGCGCTGCGCGAGGCGTGGGGAACACGCATCGGATTGCCTGCCTCCGCATGGATGCTCGAGATCGCAGCGTGGCTGATGGGCACGGAGACGGAACTGGTGCTGAAGAGCCGCCGAGTAGTGCCGGGCCGCCTGCTGGATGGCGGCTTCCAATTTCAATTTCCCGATTGGCCTGCGGCCGCAAAGGACCTGGTCGCGCGGTGGCGCAAGAATAGCTGAACTGCAGATGTGGTGCAGGCACTCTTTGCCTGCCGCGTCGGCACTCATGCCGGCGCTTTTTGGTCGCCCAGCACTCCTGTGTCCGCGAGGGGGTTTTCGAGGCTGCGCCACGGACCTAAACCGCGCGGCGCATGACGAAATAGGGCTGATTCGCAAGATCGGCCGAGAAGCCGGGATGGAGCCAGGCCTTTTCCGGCGCCTGCTTCAGCTCGAAGTAGTATTGCAGGGGATAGGGCGAGTCGGTATAGGCGCCCGGGATCGCGGCCCGGTAGGCGTCGCCTTTTGGCTCCATCGCCGCCGATTCGAAACGCTCCGCCTGGTTCACGTGCCGGTAGTAGAGACGCGCGGAGGTGATCTGGATCGCGGGCGTAATCGCCAGTTCCACGGTTTCCTTGGGACGAAATCGCGGCGGCGCCTGGTGCTGGCACGCGGATGTCTCGCGCTTCGGCCGGCCCAATGCCTCCCGAATGGCAGCGGCAACCCGCGGATTGCCCGTCGCCTTGGCAGAAGCGAGGCGAAGTTCCATTTGCGCGATGTCGTCGTCGATGGCCGGCAGGCGGTCGAGCCAATGCCCTTTCAGCCACGGCAACTCGCCCACGGCGATATCGGAGACATACACGCCTTTTGCCCGTTCGGCGATCTGTGTCCAGATGCCGCGCGCGGCGCGGTACGCTTTCAGGGCCTCTTCGATTGCCGCGCGATCGCCCGTGCGCTCGTAGATGGTGTAAAGAACTCCGCTGCGGAACTTCGTGGCGAAAAAGCGGCCGAGGCCTGTCTGCAGATCGAGGTCGATGGCGAGGCGGCGAAACTCAGCGAGCTGTTTGGTCCTGGAATCCCTTGTGGCTTCGGCGAGATTCTTCCCCGCCGACGAGGCGAGGTCTTCCAGCCACGCCGCAACTTCAATCGGAGAGTACTTCCCGCTGCGCTCGCCCTTCAACAATTCGTCCGCGAAATCGCTCATGCGCGAAAAGAGCTGCGTGTCGAGCGGGCTGGTGTTCGCAAAGACCTTCGGGGATGGCGTATCGGTGTATGGGTTCTTCAGGTGCGCGTCTACCATCGGCTCGTTGGTATAGATCTCGGGCCAATAGGTGTTGTTGGCGGCAGAAGGGAGGTGCGCCGTCGTGATGATTGGCAGGATCCGGCTGGCATTCGCCAACGCTTCGGCGAGAGCGGGCGGCGATCCCGTGCTGGTGCGCAGGTAGCGGCGCCAGCCATCGGGGTCGGCGTCCGGACTGTACAGAGCGCGTCCCCAGACGCGGTACGTGTACTCGTATTTCTCCCAGTCCCAGCGTGGCTGGAGCGACGCGTCGGCATACGCGCAGCGCCCTCCCGCGATGCCCGACCCGCGCCGTCCCTTGAAGGAGAGCGGCTCCATGATCTCCACGCCGTCCGACCCGCAGAACTGGAACGCGCGCGAATAGCCCGCCGCCATCACCGGGTCGCCCCACAGCAGGAGGCGCTGCGTGCCGGGCCAGATTCGGAAGATCACGCTGTAGTTGCGGTCCTCGCGCAGGAGGTCCGCGTAGCCGTAGCGCGTGAAACTGCGGGAGCCGGTGCTCAGCGCCATCAGGCCGGTCGCGGTGCGGCCCTTGGGCATCTCCTGCTCGCGGATGTCGGCCTGATGGTAGGGCATGCCCATGTGCTCCGCCCAAAACTTCGGCGAGACGCGCACCGGCATACCCGTTGCCGTGGCGACATCGATCATGCCCTGGTCGAGCCCCTTGGCGTGCATGTCGATCTCGACCTTGCGGCCGCTCAGCTTCACGCCGTCGAAGACTGTCTTCCAGAACGGGTAGCTGCCTTCCGCCACGCCGCTTTCTCCATGGATGCGGAAGGTGACCCCCGAGATCGCCGGACATGCCTTGAGCAGCATTGCCAGAGCGTCGCGGCAGTAGGGCGCGTGATTATCGGCATTCAGGCCGTCGATGGTGTAATTGGCGCGAGGGCTGTTGGCCCACTGGTAGCCGTGCATCCAGATGCCCAACTGAAATTCGAGGCCGCGGGCCACGGTCTGCTCGCTGATGTAGCGCAGGGTTTCGAGATTGCGGTCGCGCTCGGCGTCGGGCAGATTCACGGCGCGCACGTGGTGGCCCGGCACGGAAAGCAGGAACGGATACAGAAACAGGCAGTAGGCGTCGGTGACCTCGCGCAGGAAATCGTACCCGATGCCGAAGCTGAGATTGAAGCGGTTGAAGCGCTGCGCGGCCAGCATGCTCAGGTATTGCGGCCACATCTCGCGGTCGTAGAACCAGGGCTTGTCTTCCACTTCGCTGACGAACAGGCGCTGGATGCTGCGAACCTGGTTGGCCGGGCGCTGGATTGGCTCGGGGACCTCGATGGAGCCGCCGTGCCGCACCCGGTCGGACAATTCGAGCAGCGCGTATACCAGCGCCCGGCTGTCATGGCCTCCGGCCTCGACCCTCATCCTGGAGGTGGTGCTGCCGGAAGTGATGGAGAAGCTCTCGGGCGACCCCACGGTGCTGCGCGAACCCGCGCGGATGGTGAGCTCAATGCCGGGCGCGGCATCCATTCGCTCGTCGCGGCGGACTTCGAAGCCCCGTCCGGCCAGTGTCCGCTCCAACTCCCGGGCTGCCCACTGAACCGGAGCCGTGGCCGCCACGGAATCCGAAGGATCGATCACGATCGAGGCGGTTTTGCGCTGGACGGTCTGCGCGCCGGCCAGCGAGCCTCCAGCCGCGGCGGCCGCAGTCTTTTTCAGAAAATCACGCCGGCTGGTGGAAGCGCTGTCATTCATGGTGGTCCGATTTTATCACCCGGACCTGCTCCACCCGGAACCGACCGGACTCCGGCCGGTTCCGCATGCTATCGTGTCAGGTTCCATGGCGCGCATCCTGTTTCTGACGGAACGGCACGCTCCCGATTTGGGCGGCGTCTCCGCCAGCGCCACGCGCATTGCGCGAACGCTTGCAGCCCTCGGCGCGGAAGTGGACGTGGTGGCGTGGACCCGATCGCTCGAAGCCGGAAAGGTGGTGCCAGAAGGCGGGAATCCTGCCGTCTATCGCATGGGGCGCTTCCGCGAGTGGGACACCACCATGCCCCACACCTTGAATCTGCTCGACTGGTTGATCTCCACGGCGCCTTACCATTTGGTTTGGGGGCATTACCTCTCGCTCGCCGGGTTCCTCGCGGTGTGGTTCGGGCGGTTGAACGGCGTGCCGTCGGTGGTGAGCATTCGCGGAAACGACCTCGATCGCGACGTGTTCCCGCCCGGCGATTTCTCGCGCCTCCGATGGACCCTGGCACACGCCACCGGCATCACCGCGGTCACTCTGGATCTCGCACGCAAGGCACGCGCCCTGGCTGGGCGCGAGGATGTGGTGCATCTGCGAAACGTGGTGGACACCGCGCTCTTTTTCCCGTCGCTGGAAGCGGGGCGGAACGTGCGGGTGCGCCTGGGGATCGGCCCGGAGGAGGCGGTGATGGGGTTCTGTGGAGAACTGCGCGAGAAAAAAGGGCTGGCTCACCTCATGGAAGCACTCGCCGCGGTTCGGCGGGTGCGGCCGGCGCGGCTCCTGCTGATCGGCGAGGTGCGCCCGTCGGAGCGACCGCGACTGCTGCAATGGGTCGGGCCGGGCGGAATCGAGGAGCGCGAAGTCCTGATCACCGGACAACTGTCCTCGCCGGCCGAGGTGAATGCCCACTTGCAGGCGTGTGACCTATACCTGCAGCCCTCGTTGTGGGACGGGATGCCGAATGCGCTGCTGGAAGCCATGGCGGCGGGATGCGGGTGCATCGCGAGCGATGCCGGGGGGATTCCCGAGATCATCACGCCGGGGGTAGACGGCATCATCGTGCCGCGGTGGCAATTGCATCGGCTGGGCGAGGCGGCGCTGGAGTGGCTGGATGCCCTGCCGGAGCATCGGGAGCGGGTGCGGCAGGCGGCCCGAGCGCGGATGATCGCCGGGTTTTCGCTCGCCGCGGAGCGGGAAGCGCTTCGGGCTCTCGTGGCGAGCGTCACGGTAAGGGGTTTTCCGCGTCCAACTCACCAAAACGTATGATTCTCGAGGCAAGATCTGGCCCTCGTGTCGATGTGGCCAAAGCGCTCCGCCGGAGTACACCGACTCTTATTTCTAACTCTTATTACTAAAAAGGAAACGGATGGTACCCTGGTGGTACCAAGTGGGCTTTTATTTCGGACGGAATTGCTCCATGATGCATGTGCGGCCCGATTTGCTGACTCGCTACCTCCTGAAGCCGGGCTGCTCTCCTTGGGATTTGCGAAGTCCTAAAGCCGGGGCCTTCTCCGTGTCCGCCCCGGCTTCCTTTTTCTGTACGCCCCGCCGGCCCGCCAGAATCCGGGAAATCCCTGTTACGCCGCCGCCAACGTCCAGGCATGGCACCGGAGAATGTCATGATGGAGGCATGCGAACTGTCTTCGAGGCGGCGGGGGGCTACGAGGGACTACAACGCCTTGCCGAAGCCTGGCATCGCCGGGTATTAGCCGACGACGTAGTCAGCCATGCATTCAGCCATGGTTTCCATCCTCAGCATGTCGAGCGGCTCGCCGCTTATTGGGCCGAGGCTCTCGGTGGACCGGGCATGTATTCCGGTTCCTATGGTGACGAGACGAGCGTCGTCAGAATACACAGCGGAAACGGGGAGCACGAGGAGATGAATCTGCGGGCGATCGCTTGCTTCGACCAGGCCCTGGTCGATGCCGGGCTCGCGGACGACAGTGCGCTCCGGCAAGTGCTGCACGACTACTTCGCTTGGGCGGCCACGAACTCGATGTACCGCTACCACCGGTCGGCGGATGATGTGCCGGGCGGCCTCAGCATCCCGCGCTGGTCATGGGATGGACTCCAGGAGTAACCCGTCATCCTTGTCCACTACAAAATCTCCTGCTGAATGTCGATTCCAATCCGTGGCGGTTCGACCAACCGACGAAGGAGCCGGAACCTCATGCCGCCGCAAAAAGAAAAGGAACACATGTTACCCGGATGCTTCACCGCCAAACTGCAGAAAAGCCCTGCCCGGGAGCGGATGGACATTTGTGGTGTGGCCGGAATCGGTCCGGTTTTTTGGAACTCGCGGCCCGGTCAAGGTCAGTGGCAAAATCGACGGCCATTCGTTCAGAAGTTCCTTCATGGCGCTGGGTAACGGAACCCATAAACTACCGGTCAAGGAAGAGCTGAGGCGTGCCATCCAGAAAGGCCCCGGCGATTCCGTGGATGTAGTGTTGGAAGAGCGGCTACTTCGTCCAAGTCCGAATCGGCTTGGGCGGAACTGACCGGTTCGCCTGTTCCCTTTACCGTGTTCGCCGCGGGAACGTATATCGCATGATTGGCCGAGGCGGCCTGCGGCGCGCGACACATTCGAACCCCAGCTTCAGGAAGGTGGATGCAAAGCCCGTCCATGTGGAGCTATTCGTCAGCTCTCGATCGACGGGGTATGCCTCCAGGGCTGGCACACCGGCATTCCGGGCGATTTTCAGCGCTTCGCGGGTCAACACCGAGGCCACCCCCTGTTTGCGGTAGCCTTTGCGCACATAAAAACACGAGATGCACCACACGGGCAGATCGTCAACGCGCTTGAGGAAGGAGGTTCTGTCCAGGTAGGGGAGAGAGTCGCGTGGCGAAACCTGACACCACCCAACGGCTGTGCCGCCCTCGAACGCCAGCAGCCCGGGCGGCGGGCCTTTTTGAACGATCTGAAGAAACTCCTCCCGGTTGGTTTTCGGAGGCCGATTGCAGTAAGCCCTGCCGACGCGCCAGTACATACACCAGCAACGGCGGCAATCCGTCCCGCTTTCGAGAAGATCTTGGATAGCCGGCCAGAGGTTCGGAGTCAAAGCCTCCAAGCGGAGTGTCATCAGTGCCACTGTAGCACTCCAGGCGGTGCGCCCCTCAGGACGCGGCGCCGAAGTTCTTGTCGCTGCGATACAATGACGGCCGGTCCCCGTCCAATCTCTGCGGAGGCTTTTGTGACCTTATCGCGCCCGATTCTGCTCTCGGCATCACTCCTGCTGCTTACCGCCTTGCCGCGACACGCCGTTGCCGCGACCGCGCCTGAGACTCGCCTGATGCGGTTCCCGGATATCTGGAACGACCAGGTGGTGTTCGTGTATGCCGAGGATCTGTGGGTCTCTTCGACCAAGGGTGGTCCGGCACGCCGGTTGACCGCCCATCCCGGCGACGAACTGTACCCGAAGTTCTCCCCGGACGGCAAGTGGATTGCGTTCACGGGCCAGTACGACGGTAATTCGGACGTGTTCGTCGTGCCGGCGGCCGGCGGCGAGCCCAAGCGGCTGACGTATCACCCGGCGGTCGACATGGTGCTCGGCTGGTCGCCCGACGGCCGCATCCTCTTCCGCTCGAACCGTGCCAGTGATCTTGGCGATTACACGCGCCTCTTCCTGATTTCGCCGGATGGCGGCATGCCGGAGATGCTGAGCGTCCCGCGCGCTTCGCTGGCCAGTTTCTCGGCGGACGGCCAGCGGATCGCTTACAATCTCACGTCCCAGGAGATGCGCACCTGGAAGCGGTACCGCGGCGGGTGGAAGAGCCCGATCGCCCTATTCGATCTCAAAAGCCACTCCTACGAGCCGCTCCCCACCACGGAGGCCATGGATATGTTCCCGATGTGGCGCGGCAACGCGGTCTTCTTCATTTCCGACCGGGACGGCGTGATGAACTTGTACCGCTGCGACCTGGCTACTAAGAAAGTCGCCAAAGTGACCAGCTACACGGAGTACGACGTCAAATGGCCGAGCCTCGGCCCGAACGCCATCGTTTACGAAAACGGCGGACTGCTGTACTCCTACGACTTGAAAACCAGCCAGGCGGCGCAGATCCCCATCCACGTGGCGAGTGACGACATCACCGCCCGGTCCGAGGTCCGCAATGTGGGCAACCGGATCGAAGACTGGGAGATTTCGCCGACTGGCGTTCGCGCATTATTCGAGGCTCGGGGCGACATCTTCACGGTGCCGGCGGAGCATGGCAGCGCGCGCAATCTGACGAACACTTCGGGCGCTCACGAGGTCAGCCCCAAATGGTCGCCCGACGGAAAGTGGATCTCGTACTTCTCCGACGTTACCGGCGAGTACGAACTTTACCTGCAGCCGCAGAAAGGCGGCGATGCCATCCGCATCACCACGGACGGCAATGAGACGCGCTTTCGCTACTCACCGGTTTGGTCGCCGGATTCGAAGAAGATTGCGTACAGCGACAAAAAGCTGCGGCTCTGGTATGTGGATATCGAGAAGAAGGAGCCGGTGCTGGTCGATAAGGCTGAGTACCAGAGCCGGCTCACGGGATCGTGGTCACCCGACAGCCGGTGGATGGCGTACACCAAACCGGTGAATTCCGTCGGTAAGGACAACATGTACCTGTACTCCCTGGAGTCGAAGAAGGTTGTGCCGATCAGCCAGGGACTGTACGACGACGGCAACCCGGTGTTCGATCCCGAGGGCAAATTCTTGTATTTCCTCTCCAACCGGTTCTTCTACCCGAGCGCGGATAACTTCGATCAGCGATTCCATTACGCCTACACCACCGGCATTTTCGCGCTCACGTTGAAGGCCGACACGGCGGCTCCGTTCGGGCCGGAAAGCGACGAAGAGAAGGACGCGGACGCGAAGAAGGACGACAAGAAGCCCGAAGCCGAGAAAAAAGACGAGAAGAAGCCCGAGGAAAGCGCGGAGAAGAAGACCGACGAAAAGAAGCCGGATGAGAAGGCCGCCGAAGTGAAGCCGATACAGATCGATCTGGCCGGTCTGGCGGATCGCATTTCGCGCGTGCCCGTGGCGCCGGGCATCTACCACCGGCTGGAGGCGCGAAAGGAGAAGCTGTTCTACGTCTCGGCGCCCATGGAAGACGCGCAGATGGGCAGGCCCGGACCATCGCAGCCGGGCGGCGCGATCCACCTCTACGACACGAAAAAGCGGGAAGACAAGGTCGTGCTGCAGGGCTCCAACAGCTACGAACTGGACAAAGATGGCGGCAAGCTGCTGTACCGCGCGCAGAACACCTTCGGGATCATCGACGCCGCTCCCGGCAAGAAGGTCGGCGACGGCAGAGTCAACACCGCCGAGATGCAGGTGGAGTCGAACCCGCGGGATGAGTGGAAGGAGATTCTGACGGAAGCCTGGCGCATCGAGCGCGACTTCTACTGGGACCCCGAGATGGGGGGAGCCAACTGGGCCGCGATCTACAAACGGTATGAGGCGCTGCTGCCGTGGGTGGCGCATCGCAGCGACCTCAATTACATTCTCGGCGAGATGGTCGCGGAGTTGAACACTTCCCACACGTACGTGAGCGGCGGAGACATGCCGGACCGGAAACGCGTCAACGTCGGCATGCTGGGTGCGGATTTCGAGGCCGACGGCGGCTTCTTTCGCATCGTGAAAATCTACAAGGGCGAGAACTGGGATAACGATACGCGCTCGCCGCTCACCGAGCCCGGCCTGAAGGTGAAAGAGGGGAACTACCTGATCGCCGTGAACGGAAGCGTGGCGCATGCGGATCGCGAGCCATACGCGTGGTTCCAGGGACTGGCGGACCGGCTGGTGACACTCAAAATCAACGACAAGCCTGGCGAGCAGGGCGCCTGGGAGATTAACGTCAAAACGATCGGCAGCGAAGCCGGCCTGCGGTATTTGAACTGGGTGGAGGGAAACCGCCGCAAGGTGGCCGAGCTCACAGGCGGCCGCATCGGCTACATGCACGTACCGGACACTTTCGTGGACGGAGTGCGGATGTTCGACAAATATTTCACGGGCCAGCAGGGCTTGGACGGCCTGATTGTAGATGAGCGATTCAACCACGGCGGGTGGTCGCCGGATTTCTACACCGAGAAGCTGGGGCGGCGGCCCCTGCTGGCGCTGTCGCCGCGGGAAGGCAAGGAATTTCTGCCGCAGAACGGGTTCTTCGGGCCGAAGATCATGATCGTGAACGAGATGGCGGGGTCGGGCGGCGACCTCTTCCCGTACTACTTCAAGAAGGAGAAGATCGGGCCGCTGGTCGGCACGCGGACGTGGGGTGGAGTAGTGGGGATGGGCGGATTCCCCTCGACGCTGGATGGCGGCAGTGTCACCGCGCCGGGCTTTGCCTGGTGGGAGCCGAATGACAAGGGCAGCGGTGAGTGGGTGGTGGAGAACCACGGGGTGGAGCCCGATTATGTAGTGGAACAGCGTCCGGACCTGGTGCTCCAGGGGCACGACCCGCAGTTGGAGAAGGCCGTGGAACTGGCACTGGACGCCCTGAAGAAGATGCCGGCACCGATGCACCGGCCGGCGTACCCGATCAAGACGAACGGCGCCAAATAATCTGCCGCCGTTCGTCAGCCTCGAAAACCTATAGCAAAAGCCAAAAACCGGCGCCGGTGCGCCGATGTATCATGATTGTGCGCCTTCGAGGAGGGCGATCTAACGATGCGCGCGTTTCTACCGTTGACCACAGCGGCTTTCGCGATTCTCGCCTCGAAGGCCGCCGGGCCCGTCAACAGGCCGCCAATCACCAATATCGCGAATTTCGTAGTCAAGACGGACAACCTGGACGAGGTGCGCAAGTTCTACTCCGGCGTGCTCGGCTACGACGAGGTTTTCCGGCACAAACGGGCGATTACCGGCGCGGCGGACCTGGCGGTGTTCAAAGTGAACGACCACCAGTACATCGAGGTGGCCCAGACGCTGGAAAAGGAATCGGACGACAAACTCATTCAGATCGGCTTCGAGACCGGGGACGCACGGAAACTGCGTGACTATCTGGCTTCCCGAGGCGTGGACGTTCCGGCGCGCGTGGCGAAGGATTCGGACGGCAATTACAGCTTCGTGGTGAAGGACCCCGAAGGGCACAACGTCGAATTCGTCGAGTATGTGAAGGGCTCGCTGCATTCGAAATACAACGGCAAGGCCCTTTCGGAGCGCCGCATTTCGGACCACATCCTGCATGTCGGCGTGCATGTGAAGAGTCCGGAGGCCGAGGACAAGTTCTATAAAGACACCCTGGGGTTTCGCTTCCTCTGGCAGGGGGGGCCGCGGGACGACCGCGTCGATTGGATCTCGCTGCTGACACCCGATGGCGACAACTGGATCGAGTACATGGTGGTCCACGACGGTCCTCCCACCCCGCAACAACTCGGCGTCTGGCACCACGTCTGCGTCGGAACACTGGATATGCAGGCGGTCTACAAAACCGTGATGGATCGCGGCTACAAGCCGCCTCGCGAACCCAATGTGGCTCGCGACGGCAGGATGCTGCTGCAACTGTACGATAAGCACAACACGCGGACGGAAGTCATGATCCGCAAGCCCGTGCAGAAGCCCTGCTGCTCGGAGAACATGGATCCCTACATCAAATGAGAGCCAGGCGACGTAAGCTACCGGGTGCGGGGATCGCGGTGTTCGCTCCTCCCGACGCGACGGATCATCCGCTGAAGATCGTCGGGTTGCACGCCTGGCGGGTGAAGGAGCCGGTTTCGAACCGCCGCTACACGGTTGTGCGGCTGGAGTCGCAGGGAGGAACGTCCGGCTACGGCGAGGGGGGGCCTGCGCTGGCGGCCGAAATCGCCGCAGCGAGGGGTGCTGTGATGGGCCGGCGGGCGACGGATTCCGAAATCATACGCGCCGCGCTCGGTCACGTGCCCTCGATGGAGGCGGCGGTGGGGAACGCGATGCTGGACCTGGTGAGCCGCGCGAAGAGTGTGCCGATCTACCAGTATCTGGGCGGACCGGTCCGGTACAAGGCGCGGCTTCTGGCGCATCTGGAAGGCAAGACCGCGGTGGAATCCGAGCCATCGCTGGAACGCGCCAAACGGCAGGGGTTCCAGGCATTCACCATGGCCGCTTCGCAGCGGGACGCGATGATTCCCCTTCGTGCCTACGTGGACCTGGTGCGCAAGCACGTGGCGGATATGCAGGTGCTGGCGGGATCGGCGGCGGAATGGGTTCTGGACGGCGAGGGCGCCATGACGCCGGGCGACGCGGCAACGGTGGCGGTTGCGCTGGAGCGGCTCCACCCAATCTGGTTCGACGAGCCCACGGGCGTGATCACGCCGGATGGGTTGTCGAAGATTGTGGACGAATCGGTGATGCCGATCGGCCTGGGCCGCGCCATCACGGAGATCGGCGGGTTCCAGAGGCTGCTGGCGGGCGGCTCGGTGAACATCGTCCGGCCGGACCTGGGACGGAACAGCCTGACCAAGATCAAGCGCGTGGCGGCCATCGCGGAGACCCACTATGTGGCGATCGCGCCGTTCCACAATGGAGGCCCCATCGGCGCGATGGCGGGGATTCATTTGAACGCCGCCCTCATTCACGCGTACGCGCAACAGATTCCCGTGCCGGCGTCCGATCGCGATGCCTCCATGCGCGCGGAGATCACTTCCGGGCTCAAGGAGGCCGGGGACAAGGGCTTTTTCGCACTGATCAATCGCCCGGGCCTGGGATTCGAGGTGAACGAAAAGGCGCTCGACGCCTACAGCGAGGAGCGCATATGAAACGGAGGCAACTCTTGGGCGCGCTCGCGGGCGCCGGCGCCTTGAGCGCGGCTTCCGGGCCTCGACGCGCGACGCGATCGCTGCCGGGAAATTGCGGCTGCGCGCCGCAGATCGTTACCGCGACGGACAAGCCGCCGGGCGGGGCGGCGTTTCGCGATGTGGGATCGAAATTGCGGATCACCAACATGCGAGTCTTCGGCGTGACGTTGGATGAGCGGATCGCGCAGGCCGACCGGCCATACGTCTTCGTCAAGATCGAGACCAACCAGGGAGTGACGGGCTGGGGTGAGGCCACGCTCGAAGGGAAGGCCGGCGCGGCGATGGCTTGCGTGATGGATCTGAAGGACCTGATCCTCGGCAGCGATCCCATGCAGGTGGAGCACCTCTACCAGACGATGTACCTCGGCAGCTTTTACCGCGGCGGCCCGGTGCTGGGATCCGCCATCTCGGGCATCGACCAGGCGTTGTGGGACATACGCGGCAAGGTGATGAACATGCCGGTGTATGAGATGCTGGGCGGCCCGGTGGATGCGCGCGGCGTGCGCGGGTATTATCACGCATCTGCGTGGACCCTGCCGGAGGCTCGCGAGCTTCGCGACAAGACGAAGGCCGCCGGGGTGACCGCGCTCAAGTTCCAGTTACCCGACTTGCTGGAGTGGGTGGAGACCAACGCCAAGATCAAGCGCGCCGTGGCGCACATGGAGATGTTGCGCGAGGGATTGGGGCCCGATCTCGATTTTGCCGTGGATTTCCACGCGCGGCCGAGCCCGACGGTTGCGGCCATTATTCTGCGCGAGATCGAGCCGCTGCACCTGTTGTTTGCGGAAGAGATCTGCCCTCCGGAGAATGTCCGGGCGATGGCGCGGGCGGTGAGGCATTCGACCACCCCGATTGCGACCGGCGAGCGGCTGATTGCGTCATACGGTTACACGGAACTGATCGACATGGGGGTTGTGGACGTTCTGCAGCCCGATATCGCGCATGTGGGCGGCGTGACGGCGTTGTGGAAAGTGTCAGCCGCGGCGGAAGCATCGGGAATTCGCATGGCGCCGCATGCCTGCGAAGGACCCATCGGCGGCATAGCCAGTTTGCACGTGGATGCGGCGGGGCCGAATTTTCTGGCCCAGGAGATCTGCGGCTTCGTGGATGCCGGGGAGAAGAATCGCGTCTGGGAAGACCTGATGGGATTCCCAGCCATGCGCATGGTGGACGGCCGCTATCCTCTGCCCACGAAGGTGGGACTGGGTGTGGACATCAACGAAGCGGCGCTGAAGCGGTATCCGTTCCAGGGCACGCGGCCGTTCGTGATGGCCTTTCACGAGGACGGGGCGGTGGCGTCGATTTAAGGGATCTGACCGCCGGGGTCACGGGCCGGCAGAGCCTGCCAGGAGCAGATTCCGGCTTATCCGGTGGAGGGGTGCCGTACAGTTTCACCCGCGAAGTCGTCTTGCACGGGCATCAGCCAAGGTTCGTCAGGCTGGAAACCCCTTCGCCGCCACTGGCGCGGTACGCGCCCGACAAGCGCCCCGATGCGTCGGGCAGGAGAAGTGCCTCCGCCACACCTACGCAATTTACTTGGCGGCGCGGGCGGCCTTCAGATTGTCGCGATAGGCCGGCTGCCTGGGATCGAGTTCCGCCGCCCGCTGGAAGTATCCCACCGCCCGCCTGGCATCGCCCTGCGCGAGTGCCACCTCACCCAAAGCGTTGTGCACTTCCGCGGCTGAGGGCTTCAGCTCGAGTGCGGCCTCGAGACTATGCCGGGCCTGCGGCCAGTTCCCGGCGCCTTTTTCAATCGATCCGAGCAGGTAGTGATACAGCCACTCGGAAGGAGCGAGGCTGACAGCTTCCTGCGCGTAGTCGCGCGCGGTGTCGTACTTGTGCAGGTCGTAATAGAGGCTCCCCAGGCGAAACAGAATCGTTGCGTCCGAAGGACGAATCTCACGCGCTGTTTCCAGGCGCAACGCAGCCGTCATGATATCGCCTGACTCCACAAGCCTCTTGGCCTGCTCCACCAGTTTCGCCGCGTCGCGTTGCGCCGATGCGTCGGCCTTGGACTTCTTCGTCAGCTCGCCGAACTTCGCCAGCGCTTCCCGCCGGTCGTCCGCGCGCCCCATACCGCCGTACGCTCGCGCCAGGTGATAGTAGATCTCCGACTCGTTCCCTCCCAGCTTCAGCGCGGTCTGCAGTTCCGCCATCGCTTCCTGGTATCGGCTGTGGCGGTTGTACGCCGTCCCGAGAAGATAGTGCGGCTCGTAAGCATTGGGCACCAGTTTGACGAGCTTCTGGAGCACGTCGATCGCCTGGTCCTCCTGCCCTTTCCGCAGTTCGATGTTGGCCAGGCCGAGCAGCGCCGAATGGTGACTCGGATCGATGCGCAAGGCCGCCTGAAATTCCCGTTCGGCCGCGTCCTGGTTGCCCGCCCCAAAGTAGGCTGCTCCCAGGTCCGCATGAGCCTGCGGATTGCCGCTTTCCAGCCTGACCAGCGCCTCGAGAGTCTCCACAGCCTTCTCGAAAACCTTGCCGCGCAGGTACAACTCCCCCGCGCCCCGAAGGGCATCCCGGTTTTTCGGATCCAGCTTGAGAGCCTGCGCGTAGGCGGCGAGGGCCTCCTCATCGTTGCCCCGCTCGGCATAAGCTTCGCCCAGACCAAGGTAAGCGAAAGTCAGCTTGGGATCGCATTGCACTGCGGACTGGAAGCTGATCAGGGCCGCGGACACGTCCTTCATCCGGTATTGGGAGATGCCGAGAAAGAACAAGATGTCACAGCGGGGCGATTGTTTGTGCGCCAGTTCGAAAAGCCGCGCAGCCTCGGCGTAATGGCCCGACTCGAAAGCGCGCTGCCCGTCCTGCAAGGCTGTCTGTCCCCACGCCAAACAGGCCAGGCACGTGGCGGCAACGGATCTCGCGAGCACGATTTTTATTGTAAGCCGCGCGGGCTACAATGAAGCGACTCCCGTGAAGCGCCGGTCCTTTCTGCAAGCTGCCCTTGGATTTCGTCTCTATCGCCCACTCTTCGCGGCCCCGCCGGCACATCGCGGATTCGAGGACGTCGCGCAAAAAGCCGGCGTGGGCTTTCGCCACCAGGCCTCTAAAACATCTCAGAAGTACCTGCCGGAATCGATGGGCGCGGGCGTGGCCATGTTTGATTACAACAACGATGGCCGATTGGATCTGTTCTTCGTGAATGGCGCCGCACTGCGCGATCCCATGCCCCCCGGCGCCAGGCCCGATAAGTCCGACCCGCGCTTCTGGAATCGTCTGTTCCGCAACAACGGAGACGGCACCTTCGCCGACGTCACCGAGGCGGCCGGACTCCGCGGCGAGGGCTACGGCATGGGCAGCGCCACCGGCGACTACAACAACGACGGCCGGACCGATCTTTTCGTCACCGGCGTCGGCCGCAATGCTCTCTACCGCAACAACGGCGATGGCACCTTCACCGACGTGACGGAACAGGCGGGCGTAGCGGGGTCAGGCTGGTCGGTATCCGCCTGCTTCGTGGATTACGACAACGACGGGCGCCTGGACCTGATCGTGACGCGCTATCTCGATTGGGATTTCGACAGGAACATCTTCTGCGGCGACCGCCGCCCGGGCTATCGCAGCTACTGCCACCCCAACGAATTCAAGCCCGTCACCCACCTGGTCTACCATAATCGCGGCGATGGAACGTTCGCCGATGTTTCGAAGACCTGCGGACTCGGAAGTTCACCAGCCAAGGGCCTCGGCATCGCGGTCAACGATTTCGACCGCGACGGCTGGCCTGACATCGTGATTGCCAACGACTCCTTCCCCGAGCAACTCTTCCGCAACAATCGGGACGGCACCTTCACGGAAGTCGCAAACGAAATTGGCCTGGCATACGACGAAGACGGCAAGACTTACGCCGGCATGGGGGTCGATTTCGCCGACTACAACAATGACGGCTGGCCGGACGTGTTTATCAACGCGCTCTATTCGCAAGGATACGCGCTGTATCGGAATCAGCAGGGCAAGACTTTCGACTACGTCTCGCGGCAAGCGGGCATTGGCTCGGCCAGCACGCATCATTCGGGCTGGGGCGCGAAGTTCGTGGACTACGACAACGACGGATGGAAGGACCTCTTCGTCGTGCAGGGCCACGTGATGGACAACATCGAGTTGACCGAGCCTGGCGCCCGCTATCGCGAGCCGCTTCTTCTGCTGCAAAACCGGCAAGGTAAATTCGAAGATATCTCGAAGCTGGCTGGCGCCCCGTTTCAAACTCCACTCGCGGCTCGCGGCGCGGCGTTCGGCGACCTGAATAACGACGGTTTCGTGGACGCCGCCATCAATTGCAACGATGGCCCGGCGCTGGTGCTGATGAACCGGGGCGGCAACGGCAACCACTGGCTCCTGATCAATACCGTCGGGACCCGCGGCAATCGCGACGGCATCGGCGCGCGGATCCGGGTGGTCTTGGAATCGGGGCTCGAACAGCACGGGTACGTGAGCAGCGCAGGCAGCTACGCATCCGCGAATGATAAGCGGGTACACTTCGGTCTTGGCCGGGACGCGACGGCGCGCCTCGTCGAAATCGCCTGGCCGGGCGGTCAAATCCAGCGGCTGGAGAACGTCCGCGCCGACCAGGTGCTTACGATCATGGAGCCGCGATAAGATTCTTGGAGGGATCGCCATGCGCTGGCTGTGGGCGGCATTCGGAACTGTTTTCCTGGGGATCGCGCTTTCGGGAGTCATGCTCTCGCAACCGCCTGCCAAGGCGATTCCGCATCCCGATCCCGACATCGGTGTCGAGTCGCTGGCCGCCCGGAAGAAGGCGCAACTGGCGACGGTCAGTCAGTTCAAAGTCTTCTACCAGTTCCAATTCCAGGACAAGCTGAAAGAGAGCGGCATCACCTTCATCCACCGCATCGTGAACGATGCGGGCAAGACGTACAAGCCCGTGCACTACGATCACGGCACCGGAATCGCCGTTGCGGACGTGGACGGCGACGGCCTCTACGACATCTACTTCGTCAACCAGCACGGCGCCAACGAACTTTGGAAGAACCTGGGCGGCGGCAAGTTCCAGAACATCACCACGCAGGCCGGAGTGGCCGTCGCGGACCGCATCAACGTCACCGCCTCCTTCGCCGATATCGACAACGACGGCGACCAGGACCTCTTCGTGACCACGGTGCTCGGCGGCAATATCCTGTTCGAGAACGACGGTCACGGCCACTTCAAAGACATCTCTCATGCCGCGGGAGTCGATCTGGTATCGCATTCCTCCGGCGCGGTCTTCGTGGATTACGACAACGACGGTTTGGTGGATCTGCTGGTCTGTAACGCCGGCAGGTACACCACCGACGCCAAGGGACCGGACGGCGCGTACGTCGGCCTTGCCGATGCCTTCGACGGGCACATGTATCCGGAGCGCTTCGAGTATCCCGTACTGTACAAAAACCTGGGGCACAATCGATTTCGGGATGTCACCGCGGAAGTCGGGCTGCATCCCGAGGGCTGGTGCGGCGACGCCACTTTCGCCGACCTGAATAGCGACGGCTACCCCGATCTGTACCTCCTCAACATGATGGGCTCCAACCACTACTTCGAGAACGTCGGAGGTAAGAAATTCGTCGAGAAGACCCGCGAGTATTTTCCGCGGACACCGTGGGGCGCCATGGGCGTCAAATTCTTCGATTACGACAACGACGGGCGCCCCGACTTGTTCGTCACCGACATGCACTCGGACATGTTCAAGGAGGTCGGTCCCGAAGGCGAGAAGCGCAAAGCGCCCTCCCACCCGCCCGAATCGTTCCTCATGGGTCCCCCGGACGACTTTGTTTTCGGAAACGCGCTCTATCACAATCTGGGAGGCGGCAAATTCGAGGAAGTCTCCGACCGGATGGGGGTGGAAAACCTGTGGCCCTGGGGTGTGAGCGTTGGCGACGTCAATGCCGACGGGTGGGACGACATCTTCATTGCAGCTTCGATGAATTTCCCCTACCGCTACGGGATCAACTCGATGCTGCTGAACAATCGCGGCGAGAAGTTCCTCGACGCCGAATTCCTGCTGGGCATCGAGCCGCGCCGCGATGGCAGGACGCACACGCCATGGTTCGACCTGGACTGCTCCGGCGCCGACAAGGAGTCGAAGTACTGCAAGGGGCAGACCGGCAAGGTGACGATCATGGCCACTCTGGGCTCGCGATCGTCGGTGCTTTTCGACCTCGATGACGATGGCGACCTCGACCTGGTGACCAACGATTTCAACTCCGAGCCGCAGGTTCTGGTGAGCAACCTCGCGGAAAAGAAACCGATTCACTGGGTGAAGATTCTGCTGGAAGGGACGGCATCGAACCGCAACGGGCTCGGCGCCACAGTGCGGGTGCGCTCGGGCGGCCGGGTGTACACGAAGCACCATGACGGCAAATCGGGCTACCTCTCGCAGAGCGCTCTGCCGCTGTATTTCGGCTTGGGCGACGCGACGAGCATCGAGCGCGTGGAAGTCGATTGGCCCTCCGGACGCAAGCAGGCCCTGACCGCTGGCCTGCGTGCCAACGAGACTATTCGGATCAAAGAGCCGCAATGATGTGGCGCGGAAACTCGTGTCTGCCGCGTCGGCACCCATACCGGCGCTTTTTTTGGTCGCCACCAGTCGGCGCTTCCGGGCGTCATCGGCGCCGTAGTGCGTACACGCCCGCGCCACATCGCTACCTCCCCATCTTCGCTTTCTTTACGATCCCTGCCCCTTCCTTCACCACTACCAACTGACTGGCCGCGACCCGCTTCAGCATCTCTATCGCGCCGCTCGGCCAGCGAATCTCCAGATCGGCCATCGCCGCCGGCCCCAATCCAAAATGCAGGCGCGAATCGCTCGCTGAATAATAGCTCGACTGGCTGACCACCTCCTGCGCCTGCATCTTGCCCCCATAGAATGCCGTCACTCGCGCCCCGATCGCGCCCCGGTTCGATTTCACTCCCTCGAGCTTGACCTTCAGCCAGTGGCCATCCCCAGTCACGTCGTTCCTGAGCAGCGATGGCGGCTCGTTCAGATTCACGATCAGAATATCCAGATCGCCGTCGTTGTCGAAATCGCCAAAAGCGCATCCGCGGCTGCAATGCGGCTCGGAAATCGCGGGACCGGCCTGGTCGATCAGTTCCTCGAATCTCCCGTTCCCCAGATTGCGGAACAGCACCCGCGGGGTCTTGAGCGGGTATGCCGCAAGCTTCTCGGCAACCTCCGGATAAGTACTTCCGGTGACGATGAACAGATCAGGATTGCCGTCGTTATCCAGGTCCACGATCCCGGCTCCCCATCCGACAAATCGCGTCTCTACACCCAACCCGCTCACCACGCTCACATCGTCGAAGTATTCCTTGCCGTTATTCCGGTACAGAATGCTGGTGTCGTCGGAGAAGTGGGTCTTCAGAATATCCAGGTTGCCGTCGAGATTGAAATCGCCGATGCCGACGCCCATGCCGGCCTGCTCGTTGCCGTCTTCATTCAGCGCCACCCCGGCTTCCAGGCCGATGTCGGTGAATGTGCCGTCGCGATTGTTGCGGAGCAGAAAGCTGGGCGTCGAATCGCAGGCCACGTAGATGTCCGGCCAGCCGTCGTTGTTGAAGTCGGCCGCCACTACCGTCATCATGTAGCTGCCCTTCGCCTTGAGAATGCCCGATGACGCGCTGACGTCCGTAAATACGCCCTTACCGTTATTGCGATAGAGTGAGCCGGTGCCCGGTGTGAGGCCACGCGGCCCGCACATCACCGGAACGCCCTTCCATGTACAATTCGAACTGCTGCCGGGCTTGCCCGCGGTTTCGAAATCGAAGTCCAGGTAATTGGCCACGAAGAGGTCCAGATGCCCGTCCCGGTTGTAATCCAGAAACGAGCATCCCGAACCCCACCTCGTGCCGTCATGGAGCAACCCGGCTTCTTTCGTGACATCGGTGAACGTGCCGTCGCCGTTATTCCGGTAGAGCACATTCTGTCCCCAATACGTGACAAACAGATCGTCGAATCCGTCGTTGTTGTAATCGCCCACGGCCACCGACGACGCCCATCCCGTGCGGCGAAGGCCGGCCCGGTCGGTCACATCCGTAAACGTGCCGTCGCGATTGTTCCTGTAAAGGCGATTCGTCGCATCCGGCGAACCGGTCAGCCGCGTGCCGCTCAGCACGAAGATGTCCAGCCATCCGTCGTTATCGTAGTCGATCAACGCGGCGCCGCAACCGGTCGCTTCGAGAATAAACGTCTTGTGGTCGTCCACGCCCCAAATCACAGGCTCGCGCAACCCCGCCTCTTTCGCGACGTCAGTGAACCGCGCGTGGAATGGCAGCCCGGACGGTTTGCCTCTGGGCGTTGGTATTACGTTGCGGGTGGATTCGCCCTGTCCGGAGGCGCGCCACGCGCTCAGGAGCAGCAGTTCCAGGCTCCGTCTTCGAGTCATTACGGAGTCATCGACGGTGGAGCAGCGCTCGGGTCGGCGCCCCATGCCTTGTTCGGTGCCGGCCCCATGTTGAAAACGATTCGGCCCCCGTTGACGATATCCGTGTGGCTGAACCACGGCTTGTTCAGCGGCTGGCCGTTCAGGGTCGCCGACTGAATGTAGAGATTCTTCCCGGAGTTGTTGTTGGCGACGATGGTCAGGTTTTTGCCATTGCCCAGATGAATTACCGCCTCGTCGAAGATCGGGCTGCCGATGATGTATTCCGGGCGCGCCGGGTCCACCGGATAGAATCCCAGCGCGCTCATCACGTACCAGGAAGACGTGGCGCCCTGGTCGTCCATGCCGGGAAACGCAAGCCCGTACTGGTCGCTGCCGTACATCTCGTTCAGGATGCGCCGCGCCAGTTCCTGCGTCTTCCAGGGCTGGCCGGCCCAGTCGTAGTAATACGCGGTCTGCTGGTCCGGCTGGTTGCCCTGAACATACTGCCCGATCATGCCCGTGCAATCGCGGCAAATGCCATGGGGATTGTAGGGCGTGGTGAAGAACTCGTCCAGCTTCGCCGCGAACTTCTCGCGCCCGCCCAGCAGGTTCATCAGCCCCTTGACGTCGTGCGGCACCAGCCACAGCGTGGACCACCCCGACGCTTCCTTCATCATGAAGTTGTAATAAGGCTCGCGCGGGTCGAACGGCGAGATCCAGTTGCCGTCGGCGGTTTTGCCCCGCATGAACCCGACCGAGGGATCGAACACGTTCTGGTAATTGTGGGCGCGCTTGAGGAACATCTGGTAGTCGTCCTCCTTGCCCAGTTTCCTGGCATAAGTGGCCAGGCAGTAGTCGTCCCAACTGTATTCCAGTGTCTTGGCGACCCCGGCATTTCCGGCAGCATAGGGAGGGCTGGGATCGCGGTCGGGGATAAAGTCGGACACCCAGCCTTTTTGCAGATATTCCTCGAGGTTGCGGCGCGGCCCCTGGATGTCCGTCGCGTTCTTGCGAAGGTACTCGTAGGTGCCCTCCCAGTCGAACTTCAGCCCGCGCTGCCAGTCTCCCAGGTACATCAATACAGCGTGATCTCCGTGGAACGAAACCCCCATGTAGCCGGTCTCTTTCGCCATGTCGAGCTGCGAGCGGAGGATGTCCACCTTGGTATCCGGCTCCAGCAGGGTCAGCAGCACGATCTGATTGCGCCCGGTATCCCAGAACGGCACCTGTCCGTAGCGGTCGTATTCGGCGGTCTTGACCTTGCCGTCCAGCCCGGTGAACGTCTCACCCTTCCTGGCCACCAGCCGGGGGCTGGCCAGCGAGTGGAGCAGGTTCGAGTAAAACAGCATTCTCTGCTTCCCGGTCCCACCCTTCACCTCGATCTGATTCAACTTATGCGCCCAGGCACTTTCCGCCTGCGTTCGAACCTGGTCGAAGTTCCAGCCAGGATCTTCCGCCGCGAGCCGCTTCTCGGCCGCGTCGTAACTCTCGCCGGAGGACACTTTCACCAGGACCTGCTCGCCCTGAGTCGTGGCGAATCGCAAATATGCGCCGGCATAAGGTCCGGACACGGACCGGCCTCCCGGAGTCACATTGCTGTTGCCCAGCATGGACCCTCTTCCGGGCGCGGCGCCCTGTGCGGGCGGAACCTGGCGGAACACTCCATACGACTCGAAGGGCTTGGAGAACTCGGCGACATAGAACGAAGCGCCTCCGCCGAAGTTGTTCCCGCCCCGCGCGCCCCGTCCCCCGCCGCCGGTGCGGTGGCCGTGTATGGTGCGGTCGCCGACGATCTCGACTTCGCCGCCGATCCGTCCGAGATCGAGTACCACGTGTGCGCGGTCGCTTGCCGGAAAGGTAAGCCGGAAGATGCCGGTCCACGTGGTGGCGGTCATTTCCACCTTGGTGTTGTAGTCGTCGAGGAAAGCCGTGTAATACCCCGGGGAAGCTTTCTCCTTGGCCTTGTCGTAGACTGACGTGCTTCGCTCGGGAGGCACCGTCCAATTGCCGACCACCGGCATGATGGTGAAGCCGCCGCCCGCGCCGCGTGAATCCCCGCTCGAAAACCCGATCATGGTGCGATGCGGATATACGTATGGATAGTTCACTCCCGCGGGATAGGAAACATCCAGGTTTTTATTGATCGGGCTCAGATTCGTGGAGCTGTGCGGGAGGACCGCGCCGGGAGAAGTGAAGCCCGTGTACAACTCCTCGCCCGGAGGAGGGGCGTTGCCAATCAGTTTTGGATTGTCGAGCGGCGCGGTTCCAACCAGGGCATTGGCATAATCCACCGGCCTTTTTTCAGAGTTGGGAGTTCTGCTCTGGAAGCCCAACAGCAGAACGCTGGACAGCGCTAACAGACCGCGGTACCTTCGAGCGGAGTCGGCAAACATTCATGTCACCTTTCCCCAAGCATCGTTCTTCGACTCTCGAAAAGCAAGGGCGGCGCGCGCCGGTCAAGCTCATAAGATGCGCCTTCACTTGGCTTCGACCAGGCGGTATTGCGTCTCCTGCGACTGGCGGCGCCGGGCTTCCTCCCGCAATGCGGTGAATCGCTTGAGCAGGGCCGGGACCTCTTGCGCGGCATCTCCCCCGGCGGACTGCAGCGCCCGGATCAGCCGGTAGAGCGCCATCTCGTCCGAGGGGTCGTCTCGCAGCGCCAGCCGGCACTGCTCGATGGCTTTGCCCGTCTCGCCGGACTGCAGATACAGGCGGCTCAGGACGTCGCGGGCCAGCGGAAAATCGGGCTTCAGACGAACCGCTTCCCGCGCCGAGTCGATGGCCTGCTGAAATTCCGGCGTACCCGCCTGTACGCCCTGCCGGCTCAGCAGCTCGGCCAGCAGGTAGTGCTGGAACTCATCCTTAGGGTTGGTCTTCAGACGTTCGCGTACGGTGACCAGGGCCTCGTCGAGATTGTTTTGCTGGATCATCGACAATCCTCGCGCCGCCGAACCAAGGCCCTGAATCGGGTCGAGGCGCTCCGCCCGGTCGAAGTCGGCGTCAGCTTTGGCATACTCGGCCAGTTGCACGTACAACACCCCGCGGGCGAGATACATCGCCGCGGAATCGCCGGCCTGCGTGAGCCCCGCGTTGATCATGTCGATCCCTACCTGAAAGGACTGATGCGTGAAAGAAAGCGCAGCGAAATCCAGATAGAGCTCCACGTTCCGGGGGTCGAGCAGGACCGCCTGTCGCAGCGCGGCCACCGCCTGAGGCGTTTGGCCCATCGACTCGAAGGCGCTCGAGGTGAGTTCCAGCGCGATTGGATCCGGCGCACTGCCGCCCGCCAGCGGTTCGAGCACGCCGATCGCGTTTCGATAGCGGGCAGCATCGATCAGGGAGACGGCCCATGCATAGCGGGCGCGTTTGTCTTCGGGACGCAGCACTGCAAGCTGGCCGAAAACCTTGGCCGCGTCATCCGCCCGCTTCACCCTGGCGAGGCAAATGCCATACTCGCGGAGGGCGTCGGGCTGCGATGCAATTGCCGCCGTAGCCTGGCCGTAATGTTCCACGGCCGCGGCGCAATCCTCCCGCTTCCATGCCAGGGCGCCCATCATGGCGTGCGCAGTCGGCTCGCCCGGGCGCAGTGTGAGCAGACGCTCCAAATGCGCTTGTACGTTGGGGCTGCCCGTCCGGTATTCGATTTCCACGGCGGCCTCCAGCGCGGGAATGTAGTCCGGCGAGATCGCAATCGCACGCTCGAACACGGTTAGCGCCTGGCCGTCCTGGCGAAGGCCGGTCAATGCCATCCCCTCGAGGACCAGAATCCGGACTTCCTTCGGCGCCGATTTCTCCGCGACCCGGGCCAGGTCGAGAGCCTCCTGAAAATGGCGGGCGCGCAGTTGAGCGGTAATGGCGCGAACGGCGTCCTCAGTGTCCGCCCCTCGGGCCGGCGGGGGGTCGCAGGTCAGCGCCAAAACAAGGAGCGCGAATCGGGCGGGCAGTCTCGAGCCCATGGGAACAGCGTAGCGCATCGCGTGTGCCAAGGATCTGACTGAAAGCCTTTGCAAGCTTGGCCCGTGTTTGGCTCCCGTGACGGGCTGAATGGCGTGGAATTATTGGACATGAAGGGCATCGGCTGGCCACTGGCAAAATTTTGCAAGCGCTTAAATAATTTCGTTGACTTGCTGGAAAACTCATAGTATAAATTCACTAGTCTGAGGAACGAGGGGTAAGTTTCCCTACATGAGAGGGTGACCGAAACAGCCAACGTTTTGAGCGCGTGTACTCTGCGCTCCTTGCGGGAAGGGGATGTGTATGTGGCCAGGTTTGCCGCGGTTTGGGCTCCGTTTTGCCGCCATGATGGCGGTGTTGTGTGTTTCCGGTTGGGCGCAGTTTAGCGGCAGCATCCAGGGTACGGTTTCGGATCCTGCCGGCGCCGTAGTTCCTAACGCCAAGGTTCAGTTGAAGAATAACGGGACGGGGGTATCTGCCACGACCACCTCCGACGCGGAAGGCAATTACCGGTTCGTGAGCCTGGCTCCAGGGTCTTATCAGATCACAGTGGACGCCGCAGGCTTCAATTCCACCAATGTGCCGTTCACCCTGACCACCAGCGAGAATCTGAATCTCCCGGTGTCGTTGAAGGTGGCGACGGCGGCGCAATCGGTGGAGGTGACTGGTGAGGCGCCGGTCTTGAACACGGCCGAGAGCCGGACCCAGATGACGCTCGAAACGTCCGCACTCTCCAATCTGCCGCTGGCGGGCCGCAATATGATCTCGCTGGTGACCACGGCGCCCGGGGTGATCGGGATCGGTACGGTGGTGGGCGGAAGCCCGGGATCGGGTGTGGACAACTACTCGACCGAGACGCAGGTGGATGCCAGCGGAAACGGCGCGGGCAGTGTCGGCAACATGTACATGGTGGATGGCCTCGATGTGACCAGCGCCATTCGGCCTGGAGTTTTGAATCTCACGCCGAATCCCGACTCGGTGCAGGAGGTCAGCATCCAAACCAATACCTTCAGCGTGGAGTATGGCCGCGCCAGCTCGGTCCAGATGTCCATGACTACCAAGTCCGGCACCGACGGCCTGCACGGCACGGCCAGCGACTACTTCACCAACCAGAAGCTGTTTGCCGGAACGGAGTTTCTGCACAAATACTCGCCATACCACAGCAACAACATCTCCGCCACCATCGGCGGCCCGATCCTTCCGCATCACCAGTTCTTCTTCTTCTTCGCGATCGAGCCTTTGCGCGCATCCACCTCCACCGGCAACAGCGTGCAGATTTACGAGGATCCGCAATTCACCGCCTTTGCAAAGGCCAACTTCCCCAACACGCTCGGCACCAAGATCCTGACCAGCTACGGACCTGCCAATGCGACCACGACCGGGGTCTCGCAGACGGCGAACACTGTGTTTGCGGGAACCTGCGGCACGCCCACGACCTTCAATCTGCCCTGCTCCACGCCGGTGCTCGACTCGGGCATTTTCAACGGCACCAATTACCGCAACGGCACTCAATTCAACGTCCGCATCGACAAGTATTTCAAGAAAGACCGGATCTACGGCAACGTCTACCGCACCGTTCTGGATACCGGCGGTCCGGCGATCCGCCCGGCATTCGCGGCTACCAATCACTTCATTCTGAATTCCTGGCAGGGTAACGAGACCCACACCTTCTCACCCTCGACCGTGAATGAGGCCAGCTTCGGATACATGCGCGACGAAGGGATTCAGCCGCAGACCGGCCTGTTCAGCGTGCCGCTCATCAACGTGACGGGCAGCATCGGATTCGGCAACGGCTTCGCCGCCGGCGATTTCATCCAGCACAACTACCATTGGCGGGACGTGCTGACGAACATCCGCGGGTCGCACAGCTTCAAGTTCGGATACGAAGGGTGGTTCGGCGACGACGTAGAGAACTTCCAGGGGCCCCACGCGCAGCCCACCTTCAACTTCAACAACCTTCTGGACCTGGTGCAGGACAAGCCGTTCACCGAGACCGGCGTGGCCTACAACCCGATTACCGGAAAGCCGGTGCTGTGGGATTGGAACGCCGCCTCGAAGACCTTCGGTCTGTTCGTGCAGGACACCTGGAAGGTGAAGCCGAACGTCACGCTTACCTATGGCGTGCGGTTTGACGACTTCGGCAACCCCTATTCGCGCTCGGCAAACACCGTGTTCGGCAACTTCGTCCTGGGACAGGGATCTACTCTGGCAGACCAGGTCACCAACGGAAAAGTGGCCGTGATGAACGACGTCTTCAATTCGGCGCAGAAGGCGTGGAGTCCCCGCGTCGGCGTGTCGTGGGATCCGAATCGAAAAGGTGACTGGGTGATCCGCGGCGGCGTCGGCATCTTCCATAACTGGGTGACTCCAGCCAACGCGCAGGAGGAGATGCGCGGGAATCCGCCCGGTCCGATCTACCCGACCTTCTTCTCCACCGGTGCGATCCAGCCTCTATTCGTCCTGGGGAACAGCAATACGCCTCCATTCGGGTTCACTTATCCGGCTGTTCCCGGCGGGCAACTTGACTCGCACGGCGGCGTTGTCGGTCTGCAGCCCGCCATCGGCGCGATCGACCCCAACCTCCTGACGCCGGTGTCTTACGACTTCACCGCAACCGTCGAGCGTAGGATTGTCAAGGACACCACGGTCTCGGTAGGTTACTCAGGCGCGCGCGGACGGGACCTGCTGTCCGGAGGCGGCCAGCAGTTCAGCGTGAGCTACGGCGTGGATATCAATAGCTACGCCGGCGACCTGGTGCAGCACAACAGCACGGTTCCGACGCGGCTCCTGCCGAGCTTCGGGTCGATCGCCTATACGCAAAACGACCGGCAGTCGCGTTTCGATTCCCTGATTGTCGGGGTGCGGACTCGGTTCGCGAGGAGCGGTTTCATCAACGCCTATTACACGCGATCTTCGTCGCAGGACGACACGCAGGTGTATCCGGTGGCGACGAATCCGTACCAGTATTACGGCCCATCGATCTGGGATTCGCCGAACCGCCTCTCGATTACGGCAAGTTACACGATACCCGGTCTGCAGGGAGGCCGCGGATTCGCCGGGCGCGTCACCAGCGGATGGGCCGCCAGCGCGGTGACCATCCTGCAAAGCGGCCACCCCTTCACCGTAAACACGACCGCCGCCTTCCAGCCCGTCCGCGACGCCAACGGCAATATTACGGGGCTCTCTCCGGCGAGCGGCGACTACAATGCGGACGGAGACAATAACGATTACCCCAACGTCTCCACGTACCAGATACTCACCGGGCGGCAGAATTATCTGAACGGCTCCATCTTCAAGTCCAATTTCACGCAGCCCACGCTGGGGACAGAGGGCAACGAAAAATGGGGTCAATTCCGAAACCCCGGATTTGCGGAGACCGACCTCAATTTATCGAAGGACACCAAACTGACGGAGAGATTGCGCCTGCAGTTGCGATTCGAGTTCTACAACGTCTTCAACCGGGTGAACCTGGGCGGCATCAACGCGAATCTGACGAGCGCGACGTTCGGCAAATCCACTTCGCAGCTCAATCCGCGCAACATCCAGATTGGCGCTAAGATCGCCTTTTAGGAGGCAGGGTGAGGTAGGGGCGTGGCGCAGGCATTCCTGCCTGCCGCGTCCCGGCTCATCGGGTCGCTTTTTGCCGGCACGACGAAACTCCGCATGGCTGGTAGTCCTGCTCTCGAGCGCGGTTTCAATCGTCGCCCATCCCTGTGAGACTTGCCATCCGAAGGAGGTCGCGGGATACTCGCATTCCGCGATGGCACAGTCGCTGCGGCACACTGCCAAAGAGCCGGAAGGCACGTTCGCTGGCTCCGGCACTCGCTTCACAATTCATGCCGGCAGCAAGGGCGTTTGGCAGCGGATGGACCGCGCGGGTGAGACCACGGAATACCAGGTTGCCTACGTCATCGGATCGGGCCGCCACGCTTCGGGATTTCTCGTGCAGATCGGAGATCATCTGTTTCAATCGCCGGTCTGTTACTACACCAATCGCCAGGCCTACGATCTCGCGCCGGGGTACGAACGGATTCCGGAGCCTGATTTCACCCGGCCGGTAGGCGAAGAGTGCGTCCTGTGCCACTCCGGCCGGCCGCTGAATGTCCCGGGCACGGCGAACCGTTACACGCCTCCGGTATTCGCGGAGGAGGGCATCTCGTGCGAACGCTGCCATGGGCCGGTGACCGAGCACCTGAGGCGGCCCGTGCCGGGTTCGATTGTCAACCCGGCCAAACTGTCGTCGGCCGCGCGCGACAGCGTCTGCGAACAATGCCACCTGGCCGGCGTCGCGCGCATTCTGAATCCCGGCAGAGGATTTGCCGACTTTCATCCGGGCCATCGGCTGGAGGAAGTCTTCACCGTCTATGTTCGGGACGGCGCGCGAAGCTTCAAGGTAATCAGCCACGCGGAACAGTTGGCGCTGAGCGCGTGCGCACGAAACAGCCAGGGCAAATTGTGGTGCGGAACGTGCCACGATCCCCATGCGCCCGCAGAGCAGGGCGCGCAATCCTACAACCGAAGCTGCCAGGGGTGCCACGCCGGGAAACTGCCCGCGGCCCATTCCAGCGAGAACAACTGCATCGGCTGTCATATGACCCGGCGGACGGCGCAGGATGGCGCCCACACGGTGTTCACGGACCATCGGATCACCAGACGCCCTGACCAGGCGGATGACGCGGCTGTACAGTCAGAAACGCTCGTGGCCTGGAGAAAGCCCGATCCGCCGCTGGAAGACCGAAATCTGGCGCTGGCCTACCTCAACGCCGGCATCACCAATCGATCCCCTGCCCAAATCGTACGCGGCTATCGTATGCTGACGGAGGTGCAGAGAACTTCGCCGGACGATGTCGGCGTCCTCAAGGGGATTGGAAGAGCGCTCTTGTTGGGGAAGCAGCCGGGTGAAGCGTTGAAGGCGTTCGAGCGCGTATTGCAACTTCTCCCCGCGAGCGCCGCCGGCGAGGAAGATGTGGGCACCGCCAGTCTGGAGGCTGCCCAGGTGGACGGGGCCGTGGCGCACCTGGAACGGGCGCTCGAGTTGGATCCCCTGTTGCTGTCGGCGGCGACGGCACTCGAGGCCGCCTATCGACAACAGGGCGCCGCCGAAAAAGCTGCCGCATTGCAGGATCGCGTCCGCCGCGCGATGTCACAAAGTCAGAGGTAAGCCCAATGAGTCAGAAATCCATCGATTCGTGCAGCCGCCGAAGCTTCGGCGCCCTGGTAGCCGGGGCGGCCGCGTCTATCCCTGCAATCGCAGCCCAACAACAGGCGGCGTCTCAAACCACCGCCCCACCGGCGCCGGGAAACTTCCGCCGGCCGCTGGCGCCCGATGTTCCGCCTTTCGCCGGAAAGCTCGAGTTCACGAGGAAGGACGTTCCGCTTCAGGCAGAGCCTTTCCCCATGAACCAGGTCCGCCTGCTGCCCAATAGCGTGTACCACGACGCCATGGAATGGAATCGCGGCTATATGAACAGGCTCGAGCCCGGCCGTCTGCTCTATACGTTCCGCGCCAACGCCGGCCTGGCGCCGGGAACCGCAAAGCCTCTCGGCGGATGGGAGCAGCCGGAGAACGGGCAGCGATCGAGCGAGCTGCGCGGACACTTCGTGGGCCACTATCTTTCCGCCACCGCCCAACTGGCCGCCAATGGCGACCGCGGCGCCAAGGCCAAGGGCGATCTGTTGGTGGCGGAGCTCGCGAAGTGCCAGCAGAAGCTGGGCGGGAAATACCTCAGCGCATTTCCCACCACCTGGTGGGACCGCCTGGAGAAAGGCGAGCGCGTCTGGGCGCCCTTCTACACGATCCACAAGATCATGGCCGGCATGTTCGATATGTACCGCCTCGGCGGCAATCAGCAGGCTCTGGCGGTGCTTGAGGGAATGGCCGCCTGGGCCGACGAATGGACCGCGCCCAAGACCGAGGAACAGATGCAGCAGATCCTCACCATCGAGTTCGGCGGCATGGCCGAGACGCTGTACCATCTCGCGGCGGCCACCGACAACGATCGCTGGGCCATCGCGGGCGACCGTTTCCAGAAGCGAAGCTTCATCAATCCGCTGGCCGCCCGTCGCGACGAACTCCGCGGCCTGCACGTGAACACGCACATCCCGCAGGCGATCGCGGCGGCACGCCGTTACGAGATTTCGGGCGACATCCGGTTTCACGACGTCGCCGATTACTTCTTCTACGAGGTGACCACCGCGCGCTCCTACGTGACCGCAGGCACCAGCAATGCGGAAGCGTGGCTCGCGCCGCCGCGCCGCCTCGCCGCGGAATGGAAGCTCAGCCCCAACACCGCGGAGTGCTGCTGCGCGTACAACATGCTGAAACTGGCGCGGCGGCTGTACAGTTGGAATCCAGACGCGAAGTATTTCGACTATTACGAGCGGTCGCTCCTCAACCACCGCATCGGCACGATCCGGCCGAACGTGGGAACCACGCAGTATTACCTCTCGCTGACGCCCGGCGTCTGGAAGACGTTCTGCACGGAGGACCAGACCTTCTGGTGCTGCACCGGGTCGGGCGTCGAGGAGTATTCCAAGCTCAACGACAGCATCTATTGGCGCGACCGCGAAGGAGTGTACGTGAACCTGTTCATTCCTTCGGAGCTGGATTGGGCGGAGAAGGGCTTCCGCCTGCGGCAGGAGACGAAATTCCCCGACTCGCAGGAAACCACCATCACGGTGACCGCGGCGCGGCCGGAGGCGTTGACTCTACGGCTGCGAGTCCCCGGATGGCTGGAGTCGGCGGCGGTGGTGAAAGTCAATGGCAAGGTGTTGGAAGCTTCCGCCGCGCCCGGCAGTTATCTGGCGCTGAAGCGCTCCTGGAAGGCCGGCGATCGGATTGAGATGGGTCTCCCGATGCGCCTGCGCGTAGAAACGATGCCCGACGATCCGTCGATTCAAGCGTTCCTATATGGTCCGCTGGTGCTGGCAGGCGACCTCGGCGGGGAAGGACTGACGGAAGCCCATCTCAGCGGCCCGAACCTTCGGGTGGGAGCGCCCAACACGGAGCAGTTCGGCTCGCCGCTGGGTCCGACCAACACCACCCCGCCGGTCCCCGGCCTCGCCATTCCGTCGTTTCGGCCGGGAGGCGCGGACCCCAGTGGCTGGATCAAGCCGGGGGACAAGCCGCTGACGTTTCGCACCGTTGGCCAGAAGCAGGATGTCACACTCGTGCCGCTGAATCGCCTGTTTAATCGCCGATACTCGGTGTACTGGCAGGTTTCCTAGCCTACAACTAAGTACACCAGTTCATAAATACCACCGCGAACTCCATCGAGCCGCAAGTAACCGCCTCCCTCACGGTCGCGGCTCGGTATGCAGCCTCGTTCGGAGCCGCGACCGTTAGCGAGCGGAGGTCCGGGAATACGTGGCGAACTTCTGATCCTGAAGGTGCCGCTGCACCTGCTGTTCGAGCGCTGCGGTCCGGTTTGGAATTTCCTGGGCCAGCCAGGGCAGCAGGACAATGAATATTGCAACGACCTTCGCCACGTGCATCACCTCCACGGAATAGGAGTGTGCGCCCATGCGGGCGGGTTATTCTATGGTACCGGAGGAGTGAATGAAACGCCGGATCGCTATTATCATTTCGTGTTTGGCGCTTGTCGCGCAGAGCCAAATGAAGGTTCAGAAGCTCGACACGGCGGTGTTGGCCGACGCCCCGGTTGTGCCGCAGATGGTGGTGGACTCTGACGGCACGCTGCTTTTCGGCCCGCGTACGGTCCCCTTGCCCGCGCTCGCCAGCCCGGAAGCGCGGCAAGCGTACACGCGACAGATGCTGCAACGGGCGCAGGCAGCGGCCGCGAACGGCGGTCCGGCTTCGGTGCGCGGCGACGCGAGCCTGCCGCCCGCCCCAGACGCAAGCAAGACGGCCGCCCTCCAGATTTACCCGGTGGTGGAGGAGAGCCAGAAAATCGGCGGAGTCGGCGTTACCCTCTACTCGCCCAAGACGCTCCCTGCGAAGAACCGCAATCAGGTTTTGATGGAGTTCGAAATGGACGCCGAAGCGATTGCCGTCGCCAGCTTCGGCGAGGTGAAGGTGATCAAGGTCAACTGTCGCGGCGGCGGGCCTTCCGTCCCAGGCAATGAAGACATTGTCGCTGTCTGTCGCGAATTGCTGAAGACCCACAAGCCGAAGAACATCGGCATGTTCGGCGCATCCTGAGGATGCACGCTCGCGCGAACCACCATCCTGTGGCTGCCGGTACAGAAGCTCCCGCTTCCGGGCGCCGTGGGCCTGGCCACCTGCTCCGGTGGATCGAATCCGGGCGATGCGCGCTACACCATGAACGGGCTCGACGCCGGACTATCCACGGCCTTTTCGGGACGGCCACCCTATGGGGGGGCGTGACAGCACTCCGCGGGAAACCAATCGAACCGCCGGCAACCGCGCTCGATGGCGACATTCCTAAAGGCTACCCTCCTGCTTTTCTGCTTTCCGGCACTCGCGACATGTGCCTGAGTCAGACCGTGCTGCTGCACCGCAAGGTGCGCAATGCCGGCGTGGAAGCGTATCTCAACGTCTTCGAGGGCATGTGGCACTTCTTCTGGGAGAGACCTGAGTTGCCCGAATCGCGTGAGGCCATGATGGCGCTGGCGAGTTTCTTCAATCGCCATTTGGAGTAACATCATCCGAAGGAGAAGCGTATGCGAGTAGTCGTTTTGCTCATCCTGGCATTGGGTCTCGCCGTGGATTCCGGACGTGCGCAGCGTCCGGGCGAGGCAAGCAATCCGGGTGTCTCGGCAACTATCGCGGCGAAGAAGCCGGTATTCGCGGGCGCGTGCAAAGCGTGTCCCTGGGGCATCCTCGCGAAAGTGACAGCGGACGCGCTAAGTTTCTACGGCTATCAAACCACGATCTGCTGGGTCTGCTGGTCCAGTTTCGGACCACGCGAGATGGCGGACAAGACCAAGCCGGTGATGCCGCCGGGAGCCGTCAGCAACGCGGAGTACATCGAACCGCCTCCCGATGCGGTCCCCGATATCAGTGCGACCAGCGAGTCCAACCTGATCGACGCCTGGAACGGCGCCGGCCCTTACGCAAACGACAATAAGCAGCGGCGTAACTACCGGGTCATCGCAGTCATCCGCACCACCACTTATATGCTGGCCGCGGCGAGCAGGAAGTCGGGTATCACCAGCCTGAAACAGATCAAGGTCCGCCAGCAACCCACGTGGATCGTCGGCGGCAACAACATCATCTTCGACTACTACGGAATCAAAGTGGAAGACCTGAAAGCCAAGGGTGGAGGCATCATGCCGGGCCAGGTTTCGCGCGAGAAGCGAGCATCGGGCGATGTGTTCATCGGCACGGGCCTGCTGGCGAACACGCCCGAGCAGCGATCGTGGTATGAAGCCAGCCAATTGAACGACCTCGTCTTTCTGGACATGGACGAGCCTCTGCTCGAAAAGCTTGCCCGCGTGCCGGGCTACGAACGCGCCACCGTGCCGCTGGCCCTGTTCCGAGGGGTGGACCGGCCAATTCCCACGGTCATGCGGCCCAACCACTTCATCTACGTCCGCAATGACGCGCCCGACGATTTTGCATACGCGGTCGCGAAGGCGCTGGCGGAGCATCGCCAGTTGTTTCAGGTGCAACTGGAACCGTGGTATTACGATCCCGATACGGTCGCCGACAGCAAAACGATCCCGATGCACCGTGGAGCGATGCAGTATTATCGGGAACGCGGTTGGGTGAAGTAGCGGCGCGGCGCTGCTACTGTTTCGCGAACTCGTAAATCTCGATACTGATCGGCGCGATGGTCAGCGCTTTGGGCGTTCCCGTCAAAGGCGCCTCCGCGACCCGCACTTCGTTTCTACCGAGGCCCGTGGCAGCATTCAGACTGTCGCCTGTCATTCGCCACATCCGCGCTTTTGCGGGCGCAAACCCCTTCAGGGTGAGGTCGAGCTCCTGGACGGATTCATTCGCGTTGATCACTGCCACGGTCAACTTCCCGTCGCTCGTCAATGCGGCAGCTATGTCCACGGGATACGTCGGACTGCCCGCATTCACCATCGGCTGATCCCCTCCCACCGGATACAGCGGCGCAGGCACGGGTGAGTTGCCGCCGGCTTCCACCGGCACCGTGCCGAAGTGATCGCGGTAGAACTTGAAGAAAAGCCCGGTGGTGTTGAGGGCAGCTTCCGTGGCGTTATAGTCGATCGAGGCCGTACCCATGGTGTGGCCGGCCATCTTGATGATGTCGGTGTGCCGGAACATCTCCTGGAGCACCATCGCGTTCGCCAGGGCCCCTTTCAGGTTGTTGCCGCCGCCCGTGTAGGCCCACTCGTCGATGGCCATCGGGATGCGCCTGGTTTTGAGCGCCGGAATCCGCTCGAGATACTCGGTGTAGGCCTCGACTTTATTGCGCACACGGTTGGCGGGTCGGCGGGCCCATTCCACTAACGGCTCATCGACCTTGACCATGTAGTCGGCGCGGCTGAAGGCCACGGGTTTAACCCCCGACGCGTGATCGAACCTCTGCCCGGCGTAGGAGTAGAAATGCTCGGACATCACGTCTATGCTATCGAAGCAGTGAGTGAACAATCCGTAATCCCAATCTCCGGGAGACCCGAGGTCCGGTATGAGCTTGCCCACGATGGGCAGCGCAAGTCCGTAAATGGTCATCTCGTCACGCGTGGCGCCCGTCGCGAGCAGCGTGATCGAAGGGTCCACCTGCCGCATCGCCTTGGCAAACATGTTGTGCTTGACGACGAACTGCTCCATCGCCATCTTGCCGAACTGCCACGACCCGTACATCTCATTTCCGATTCCCCACCATTTGATGCCATAGGGCTGAGGATGGCCGTTGGCGGCGCGCAGGCGGCCCATGGGAGTGGTCGCCGCGCCATTGGCGTACTCCACGAGCTGCGCTGCCGACCATGCGTCTCCAAAGCCGGCGTTCACGCTGATGAACGGGTCCACTCCCAGCAGGTCCATCAGAATCATGAACTCGTCGGTGCCGACGTCGTTCGGCTGAAAACCTGAGCGAACGGGGTCCGGTCGCGGCGGGCGCTTATCGGGATCGCCGATCGCGTCGCGCCACTCGTGCGCCGAGAGGTAATTGCCGCCTGGAAAACGCCACATTCCCGAGCGCTGCTGTTTCAGAAGGGCTGTGGTATCCGGACGGAAGCCGCGAATACTGTCGGCGGGCATCAGCGATACGGCCCCAATGTGGAACGAGCCTTGGCCCGTGCCGGAAATCTCGAGGCGGCCGTCGTCAGTGTCTGCTTCCGCGGCGAACTTGAGCGGGAATTTCGCATAGGAAGTGCCCAGCCGCGTAATTGGCACCACCTGCCGGCCGCCGGGCCCCGCGCCCCACACGAGAGCAACGGTGACCTTGGCGCCCGACGCGCCTGCCAGCACGACTCGCCCGGTGTAAGCTTTTCCCTTGCGCAGCGCCAGACCCGCCTGCTGAATGCCTCGTGGCGCATCGCCCGCCAGCCGGATGAGGGGCGTGTGTTCGCCGACGTAGGGGTTCTGGCGGTCCATCACAACGGACTCATCGGGGCCGATGGGCCGCCACTGGACGGGCACTCTGCCGCGCCCCGGGCCTCGACCGGCACGCCCGGCACCGGGGCCGGCGGGTTTCGAGTCGATGTCGTAGTAGAACTTACGATCGTCGAGCATCTCGGCCCACAAGCTGCGGTTGATGAGATCGCCGATGTGCTCGATGAATTGGCCGTAAATGTATGGGGAGATGGGTGGGGCTGTCCTTCCGGCATCGATTACCACGGAGATTCTCTTCGTGGGCGCGGCAGGCGCCTGCGCGTTCGCCGCGATCGTCCAAAGAACTCCCGCCAGTAACACATGGAAAAATCTTTTCGTCATGGCTACCTCTCAGACAGATCGTGCTGCAACTTCTCCATGTACAAGTCGCAGACCTGCCGCCGCAGACCTTCCTTCGCTACCGGGCCGGCGTCGGTGAAATCGAGATATGCCCGCGCCCCCGGGTCGAACTTGGGCCACCGCGGAATGTCTCCGCCGTTGGGGTCGCCGGTCTTCGCGAAGTTTGTCCAGTAAGCTTGCATGGCGGCGGAAACCTGTCGATCCGTGGCGTCGTACCTGGGCGCGCGCAGCGTTCCGAAGACAAAGGGCACCTCGCTTCCGTGAGCAGCGCCCAGCGTTTCTTTGCCCGGGACGGAGCGCGAGAACTGAAACTCGTAGCCGGGATTGCCGGCGGCGGTGTGCCAGACCAACTCGGCAACCGATCCGCAGCGGAACTGCGAATCGGTGGCCCACTGCGCCTGGACGGGCCCAAGCGCCGGGTCGGGCGGCGGATCCGATCCGCCGTTGAGTCCGTAGAGCGCCAGGGCGCGTTCCGCAAGCGCGCCGTATTGTTTCTCGATCTCCTGCCGGAGAGTGCCGGTCATGCCGAAGAACGGGCGCTGCAACTCCTGCGAATTGCTTCCCAGCAACAAAGCGACGCGGTGCTCCTTTCCGGCGACGAACGCTTTCATGGGCGATTCCGGGAAGACCCAACCGTCCACGACGACGCCTAGCGTTGCCCCCAGGAATGCGAGGCCCTGTCCGGTGGCCTTCTGGAGATCCGCGCTGGAGAGCGCGCGCAGCTTGCCGAGGAGCGGGCTCCCGGTAATGTTCAATTTCGTCGCAAGATCTTCGCCCTTCTTCTCGCCTTCCGCCAGCGGCGGAGGCGCCACGACGGGCCCGCTCTCGCCGATGACGCGCTGGAAGAGCCCCTTGCTCAGCGGCGAGGCCATGAGGACATTGATGTCGAGCGAACCTGCCGATTCGCCGAAGATGGTGATTTTGGCGGGATCGCCCCCGAATCTCGCGATGTTGTCGTGGACCCAGAGCAGGGCGAGAATCTGGTCAATCAGGCCGTAGTTGCCGGAGACATGGTGTGGCGATTCCTTGGAAAGCTCGGGATGCGCGAAAAATCCGAACACGCCGAGCCGGTAATTGATGGTGACCAGCACCACGCCGTGCCGCGCCAGGCTCTCGCCGTCGAACGCCGGCTCCGACGATGCGCCGGCGAAATTGCCGCCGCCGTGAATCCAGACCATGACAGCGGCGCGCGTTTTCGCCGGCCACTCGGGTGTCCAGACGTTCAGATAAAGGCAGTCTTCGCTGCTCGATGCGCCCGTGGCGCCTCCCTGCACGCAGGGCGCGCCGAAGGAGGTGGCATCGCGAGTGCCGGTCCAGGGCTTCGCGGGAAGGGGTTCGCGCCAGCGCAGGTCGCCGGTGGGCGGCTGGCCAAAGGGAATGCCCTTGAACACCGCGCCGCCATAGCTCGCGATGCTGCCTCGAAGTTTGCCGCCGGTGACAGCAACGGTGGGATCGTTCGCTTGGGCGCACACGCACCAAACAACCGCGATCGAGATGAGAACGGGCCTCATCGCATCATCCCAGCAGGAGCTTCCGGACCTCGCCTTCCGGATCGTCTACCATGCGGCAGTGATTATCCCAAAGCATAGTCTGGTTGCGAGCCGGATCGCTCGGCGTCCAGGATAGACCTGGCTGGCTGGGGTTGCCGGTCCGCGCGAAATTCACCCATGCCGTTGCCATCTTCTTGGCGAGCGCCTGCGCCTCCGGCGTGTGGCCGGTGCCCTGCTCGCACCGCTTCGTGTTGTCGAAGCAGAAGGCGAGTTCCGCGGTGTGCCACGCGCCGGCGTCCTCCAGCATGGGCGATTGCCACGTGAAGTAATACTGGTATGCGGGCGCGCCTTTCAATTCGGACTTCAACCTGGCCATGCGGGCGATGTTGTTGCGCACGAGCAGGCCGCTGACGCCGTAGGAGAGCGTGCGGATGCTCTTTTCGGGGTGGGCCTTTTTCATGGCATTGATCAGCGCGGCCGCCTTGGCATCGCCGAGCACACCCGCCAGCGTGGCATGCCACTCGGCCTCACTCGGTCGGGAGGACATTCGATTGCCTTCCTCGCTCACCGAGCCGATCAACATCGGCACGTTCCTGGAGATGTCGGGCGCGGCCTCGTAGAACGACCGCATGGTGATCACCTTGCCGTCCATGGTCGGCCCCGCGCCGACGCGCGGCGTGGACCCCGCGGCGGAACCCATTCCGAGGGTCCTCGGCATGGGCGGGTTGATCTTGTTGGCGGCGGCGTTGGCTGCCGCGTTCAGCCTGGCCCATTCCATCTTTTGCAGTGACGCGAGATCCCTGGGCTGCAAGGCGAGCTCTTTCACGACCTGCCGGGCGAATTCTCGCGACTGCTCGGCGCTCGGCGGATTGCCCCCGCCGCCCGATTGCACCGACGCGCGATGGAACAATCCCGCGGCTGACGGCATGCCCATCAGGATGGTGACCTTGGAGCCGCCGCCCGATTGGCCGTAGATCATGACAGAATCGGGATCGCCGCCGAAATTGGCGATGTTCTCGCGCACCCAGCGAAGGGCCGCGACGAGATCGGTCATGCCGACATTGACCGATTCAGCATAGGCGGGGCCGCCGATCTCGGAGAGATCGAAGAATCCGAGAATGTTGAGGCGATGATTGACGGTGACGGATACCGCATCGTGCTGGCGCGCTAGTTGCGCGCCCTCCTGCGAAGGAAGTTCGTAAGAAGAGCCGAAGACAAATCCGCCGCCGTGGAAATAGACCAACACGGGACGCTTGCCGGTGAGAGAGGGCGTCCAGACGTTCAGCTTGAGCATGTCTTCGCTCATGTAGCCGTCGTCCCAGTCCTGTAGGAACGATTGTTCGATGGCGGTGTAGTCGTGGAGCCGCTGCGGGCAATTCGCGCCGTAGATCAGCGCGGGATACTCGCCGTCCCACGGCTTGGGAGGCTTGGCGGGCAGCCAGCGATTCTCGCCGCTGGTGTCCTGGCCGTACGGAATTCCCTTAAACGTGAGGACGCCGGCGTCGACGTATCCGCGCACTTTTCCATATTGGGTTTTCGCAACGGCAGAACGCGGTGTCGAGCAGCCGCCCGTTGCCTGATGCGCGGCCGTCTTGGTGCTGTCGGCGGCGTGGGAAGGGCGCGCCAGTGCGGCTCCCATGCCAGCCGTCGCCGGCAGGAGCAGCGCCTGGCGGCGGTTGAGTCTGGTGCGATCTCCGGAGTCTGACTTAGACATATGCGTCTCCTTGGTAGAGGGACCCTTACTGGAGCTCTTGTAAGCCCTTTCAATCGGAACCCATGGTATGTCGCCCGCGCGCAAGGAGTCAAGGGGCTGGGGCCAGGCTGGCGACTTGGTCCGTGGGACGGCAGGCAGCCCGCGCGCTTGCGGACTTATACCGGCAGGCGCCAGCCTTCGCGGTATTCTCGGCGGAACAACTTGTTGGCCTCGGGATTCCTGGCGAATTCGCCCTTCTTCGCGTCGTAATAAAGAATCTTGCCCTTTCTGCAAGCACGCGATGTTGCCCAACAGAGCGATCTGGCTCAACTGTCCGCCATAACCGACGTGCGAACCCGGTTGCTTGCCGGCTTTGGCCGCCTCCACACCAATCCATCCAATGACTGAACGGACGCGGAAGGTCGGATCCGGCCGCTTGTACGACGCTTCCAGTTCGGCAGGATAAAGCTGGATTTTGCCCGGCGTGCCCCATTCTACCGGCTTCCTCCACCGATCGCGGGTGGCTCGCGTAAATCGGTCCGAACACCAGCGTACCTTTGCTGCCGTAGATGGCGCCTCCCCCTCCGCTGGGAAGCTTGTCCTCATCTTTCCACCCCATCGGCGGCGGGATGGCGCCGCTGTTACCGCCGTAATGCCACGTCACCGCGATGGGAGGCTTGCTGCCACGCGCGGGGAAATCCCAGCGAATTTCCGCGGCGCCGGGGAATGTCTGCCGGTTAGTAGCCGGATCAAATCCGGCCTCCGGATTGGCCTCGATCTTCTCCGGCAAGCCGAGATCCAGCGCCCAGAACACCGGGTCCATGTAGTGGCAGTTATAATCTCCCAGCGTCCCGGTGCCGAAGTCGCGCCACCGGCGCCAGTTATTCGGAAGGTAGACCGGGTTGAAGGGCCGGAACGGCGCGGGCCCCAGCCACAAGTCCCAGTTCAGGTCTTTGGGCACCGGAAGGTCCTCGGCGACGACTTTGGGGATATCGCATAAGCGAACGTTCGCGTGTACGAGCGAACCGCGGTGGGCGGCTCAATGCCCCGGATGCCGGCCCGCAGGAAACAGGTGCACTTCCTTCACGTCACCGGTCACTTGTCGAAGAGTTCCAGGTGGCTGGGCGCGCCTGCCATGAACAGAAAGATTACGTGCCTGGCCTTGGGAGCGAAGTGCGGCGCCTTGGGCGACAGCCGATCGTCAGCCGCGTAGCCGCCCTCGGAGAAAGCTGCGCCAGAGCGACGGATCCCAGCCCGACACCGCACTGTTCGAAAAACCAGCGGCGCGTGACCTGCTTGGGATGCATGTTGCGGTACAGGTGGTCGTGACAGCTCATGGCTTAATCCTTCGTGATCGTCTCGTCGAGGTTGAGGATGACGCGGACTACGGCCGTCCACGCCGCAGCGCGCCTCGGCGTTACGCCCGTGGGCAATATCGAAGCCGCGCTACCGCCAAGGCCGGACAATTCCAATGCGCTGATCCAACCGTCGGCGATCCGCTGGTCCTCCTTGGCGAGCAGGTTGAGCAATACGCCGGCCTCCTGGCTGGTCGGACGGCGAGCCGTGCAGAGGCGGAACGCGTACGCCACGCGTTCGGCATCCGTTTCGCCGCCTTCTTTGATTGTGCGCAAGGCGAGCGCACGAGCCGATTCCACAAACAGCGGTTCGTTCAAGGTGGTGAGCGCTTGCAGCGGCGTGTTCGACCGGGCACGCCGCACGCAGGACATCTCGCCGTTGCGCGCATCGAAGGCTTGCAACATGGGATAGGGCACCGATCGGAATCGGAAGGTGTAGAGCGCACGGCGGTAGCGGTCGGGACCTTCCGCCGCGGCCCATGTCTTGGGCGCGTAGCTCGCGGGGGGTTGAAACAGGAAGGCAGGAGCCGGAGGGTACACGCTTGGGCCGCCGATCTTCGGATTCAGCAGCCCACTCGCGGCGAGGGCAATGTCGCGCACGAGTTCGGCGTCGACGCGGAAGCGCGGCCCGCGCGCGAGCAGGCGATTGTCGGGATCTTTGGCCAGCAATTCGGTCGTCGTGTTCGAAGATTGGCGGTAAGCCGCCGACGTTACGATCAGCCGGTGCAGTTTCTTCAGGCTCCCACCGGAGTCCATGAACTCCACGGCGAGCCAGTCGAGGAGTTCTTGGTTGGATGGCGGGTCGCACTGAGTTCCGAGGTTTCGGCTGTGGCCACGATCCCGGTGCCGAAGTAGGACTGCCAAATCCGGTTCACGATGGATCGGGCCGTGGTGGGTGACTGGCGATCTACGAGCCATCGCGCAAACGTCAGGCGATTGCGCGGCGCGTTCGCCGGAAGCGGGTGCAGAAACGCCGGCGTGCCCGGTTCGACGGCCCTGTCGGGCTGCAGAAAATCGCCGCGTTTGAGGATGTGCGTCTGGCGATGATCTTCTTTTCGATCGGCCATGACCAACTGGAGCGCCCCTTCCGGATGCTCGCGCCAGAACGCGGCAATCGCATCGTTTTCGGCCTTCCAGTCCGGAACCGTCGTGCGCCAGTAGCTGAACACCGCTCGCACCTGCGCCGGAGAACGTTGCTCCCGGGGAATCCGCAGGAGTTCGCGTACGTTCTGCGGCAACGGGTCGGCAACGGCATCGGGGGCGGACGTGACGGAGATGCGAATACGGCCCAGATTGTTGTTCTCGTTGTCGTCGGAGTTTGCTCCTCCGTGGTTCTGCTTCAGGCGGATCCGTAAAACCGCGCCCTTCGCATTCTCAATCGGATGTTCGAAATGGAATACGGCTTTACGCGGCTGGTTGCGCAATCCCGGACCGGCATCGATACCCCAGGGGGTGTCATCGTTGCCGTCGATCGCGAATTCGATCGGGCCGGTGACTCGCCGCTTGCCGCTCTTGTCGTCGAACTTCGGTTCCAGAGGCGTTTCGGGAAGGTTGATATCCGCGGTTGCTTTGCCGATCTTGACCCTCGTGAATTTGTCCGGATTCTCCGCAGACGCCACATCGATTGTGAATTCGGTAAGAGCCCCGGTCCCCTTGATGGAGCGGCCTGGGCCGCCGCCGGGGAGAACCGGGTCGGTGAGCAGTTCGAGACACGCGGCGGTAATGAGCGGCAGGCGGGTTTTGGCGGTAAACTCCACCGTATGTTTGGTCGGCGCATACCCCTGGGCGAGCATGGAGCCGTCCTTCATGGGGAGTTCCCTCTCGCCGCCGGTGGAAATGTCGTCAACGGCCAGGCTGAGCACCTGCCACTCCGGCTGATCCGCCCGGACGCGCTCTTCCCACTCGTTCATGCGGGCTGGCCAGTCAGGATTGCGGTGCTGCAGGTCTGCTTCCAGTTCCCGGGTGCGGCGAAATATTTCGGCGCGCTTCTGCTGCTGTTCCGGAGTGTAGACGGCGATATTGGCTTCGTCGGTGTCGTTGAGGAAAGCGAAAACTCGATAGTACTCTTCCTGCGTCAGCGGATCGAATTTATGATTATGGCACTGCGCGCACTGGATGGTTACGCCGAGGATTCCCTTACCGATCGCGTCCATCCGGTCGTACATGGCTTCCATGCGGAACTGCTCGGGATCGATGCCGCCCTCCTCATTGATCATGGAATTCCGCAGGTAGCCCGTGGCCACCATCTGGTCCTGGGTGGCATTGGGGAGCAGGTCGCCGGCAATCTGTTCGATGATGAACTGGTTGTAAGGCAGATCGCGGTTGAGGGCATGGATCACCCAGTCGCGATAGAACCACACGAACCGGGGCGCGTCTTTCTCATATCCGTTGGAATCGGCGTATCGCGCCGCATCCAGCCAGACACGCGCCCAACGCTCGCCGTAATGCGGACGCCAGGAGTCGATCCACCTGGGTCTCATAAGCATTCGGTGCTGCGATCCGAGAGAAAGGCGTCGAGTTCGGCGGGTGTAGGCGGCAATCCGATCAGGTCGAGACTGAGGCGCCGAAGAAGTGTCGCGCGGTCGGCCTCCGCGGAAGGTGTGAGGTTCGCCTTTTCGAGACCCTTCAGGATAAACCCGTCGATCTCGTTCTTCGTCCACGCGGTGAGGCGGGGAACCGCCGGGCGCACCGGCTGGACGAACGCCCAGTGTTTTTTCGGGACCGATGCCGTTGCGTCCGGTGTGTCCGGCCACGACGCACCGGAATCGATCCATCTGCGGAGCAGCTCGATTTTTTCCGGTGCGAGCGGCGCGCCACCGAGCGGCATGCGGGCGTGGACGTCGCTGCTGGTGATCCTTTGGATCAGGCGGCTGTTGGCCGAATTCCCCGGAGAGAGGATCTCCGCTCCCGGCCGAGCGTCGAGCCGCAGTCCCGCCATTTGCACCTTCGGCCCGTGACAGCCGTCGCACGAGTCGACGAATACCGGCTGAATCTGGCGAGCAAAGTCGATGTCGTCAGCCGGCTGCAAGGCCGGGATACTCAGCAGAAGGACCGTGGCGGAAGTACAACCGGCAACAGCTTTCCCATAGTGCAGTTGCCGATCATCCTTTCAGAATCCGGCTGAAGTGGAGGCTGGAGCCACGGCATCGGAGCCACGGCAGTGTCGGAAACCCACTTGGTGGCGCGGCGCGGCAAAGCTCCCGCCAAGCGCCGGCATGAGTGCCCGCGCCCGTGGTCAGGCGGTGATCCGGAAGCGGAAGCTCATGTCTTCACCGAACCACTGTACGTAATTCGTGCCCCAGCCGTTATTGAAGAGGCTGAAGTGGAATCCCTGGGTGAGATCGGGCTGATTTCTGGTGAAGTAGACGGGGATCCTTTCGCCGAGGGAAACGACCGGCGCGTCGCGGGGCTCGATGGAGAGCCTTCCATCCGCCCCTTGGTAATGAAGGCCGCCGAGTACGGCGTGCATGGCGCGATTGCCTCCGGTGACGACGTCGAAGGGGGAAACGGAGCTGCCCGACTTTTCCATCGACCAGCCGCGAGGGTCGGCGACGGCAGGCTGGAAGCTGAGCCAAAGCGCCTCAGGCAAGCGATTGGACGCCTTGCCGAACCAGGAGAACCGAACATCGACGACCGGCTCGGCGTCGGGGAGAAGGAGTTCCAGGAACATCCTCTGCGGCCATGACGTGCGTCCGGTCTTGAGTGCCTGTTCGTCGTCGATGTGCAACCGCGCCAGGATACGGTCGCCATTCGCATCCCTCGAGTGGCGGCATTCGGCCAGGGCCGGGATCCAGGTGCGGCTCCCGGCGCCGAAGCGTTCGATGTTCGGCTTCCCGAAATCTTTGGGCGCCCAGTCGGCCTTGCTCTTCAGATAGGCCTCGAAGAAGCGGTCGTAGTCCCTCTTGGATAAAGTCTGGTAAGAGAAAAGGGCGAGCGGGCGCGTGGCAGAGGCCCAGTTGTGTCTGGTCTGCTTGCCTTCGAGACGGGTGATGGCTCCGGTTTTGGGGTCGAGCGCGACCGTGAAGTGGCGAGTCTCGATGGGGTCGGCAGCGCGATGCTCTGCGAGGCCGGCGGCGGGCGGCTCGGCGGGTTGCAGTGCCTGGACGCGTTCGGTGGCCTGCGCGCGCAGCTCCGCCGGGAGCGCTGCGATGGCGTCGAAGAGATCCTCGCGCTTCTCCTTCCAACTTGCCTGTACCACCTTGTACTTCGGCTGATCCAGCATCTGCTTCAGGTCATGTGGGGTGTAGTGGTTAAAGTCGAGCCACGTCTTGGTGTCGGTGCCCCAGGTATGCTCCACCTCGAGGAGGAGGCGGCTCAGGAAGGCCAGGTCCGCGTCCCCGCCCGCTTGCAGTTTTCCCGCTCCGATCCATTCGTTTCGCAGCCGCGCCACTTCCCAATACCGGGCGACCTTCAGCGGGTCGCTCGGGACCCCGTAAATCCAGGTGTCGCCGACTTCCTGCGTGACCACAGGCAGCCGGCCGCTATGCGGCGCAACGGCGTTCGCAATCTCGGTCAGGTTGGCGGCTTTTACTTCTGCGTTGGGGAATTGCCGTCGCAGTCCGGCATAGATCCGATGGATGGCCTCGACGGTGTGGGGGCCTGCGTTGTCGTTGGCGACCTCGATATCGATGGCCAGGTCGGATCCCGGAATCTTCACGATGCCGCCGTACTCGCGGAGATGGTACATGACGATCAGCGAGTTTTCCGCCGCATCGTTCCAGAGGAAGAGCGGCGGCACGTCGGGCGGCGTACTCGCGGAGTTCACGCCGATATCGAGGAACTTGACTCCTTCGGCAACCAGCGGTGCGATGATGCCGCGGGTATGTCCAGGCACGTCGGTCATCTTGGCGCCGGTCGTGGTGCGGTGGAAACGCCGGTCGAGCGACTTCGATAGTCCTACGCCTCCGGCGATCAGCGATCGGTCCATCAGTTCCGTTTGCCAGGTGAAGGGCAGCGCGTGCCATGCGATATCGCCCGCGTGGATTGCCTCCTCCATTCGTTGCCGCTCCGCCGCGCCGGCTTTATCCAGGTACTGGTAAATCAGCCAGGAACCGGTGGTCCAGACGTACGGGTCGCGCCCCTCTTTGCGGAGCACGGCCGCGGTTTGGATCGCTCGTGGAAAATGGACCTCGAAATACTTGCGCACGACATTGGCCTGGGTATCGATGAAGCCCACGTCCAGGTGACACTTGAACATGACCAGGACCCATTTCACGCTGGGATCCGGGACCGGGGCAGCCGCCTGATCGGCAGGCGCGCGCTTGGGATCCAACGTCCCGAGCGCGCCGGCGGCAAGCAGATTGCGAACAAAGTTCCGACGTCTCATCATCTTTCAGGTTACGACTTCGTCAGCGAGGAGGGTGGCGATCGCCCGGCAGCTCTTGACTGCTGCCATCGCGCGCACGGGGTGCACGGGAGCCAGCTCCGCTTTGACCACTACTCACCCGCTCCCGGCATTTGAACAACGTCGACTCCCGGGTAACGGTGCCGGGGGCGTCCGGCAGATCCGCTATCGGTGAAGCGTGGCAACGATGGCAACCGGGCTCGCCAAAAACGGAATGTACGCGGCTTAACTCAGGCATTACCTGATGTACCAAATGGCAGTTCTCCTGCACGCAAAAGCATCGCCCTCCTGATTGAGCCATTTCGGCGGCAGTCATATACTCCAAGCAGTTTCATCAGAGAGCTACGATGCGGCACGAGTGCCCGCGCGGTTCTGTGTGGTTACGATCATTCGCTGGGACTGATTGCGCAAGGAGGGAAAATCATGGCTGAAAACGTTCCATACGGCCGTTCCACGCAACGGCCGTCGCCCGTCCGCGATGTCCACATCGTGTGGATGACCGCGGGCCTGGGCTGCGATGGCGATTCCGTGTCGATCACCGCGGCAACCCAGCCGAGCATCGAAGACGTCCTGCTGGACGCCATACCTGGACTTCCGAAGGTGCATCTGCACAACCCCGTGCTGGCCTATGAATGCGGCGGGGATTTTCTCAAATTCTGGTATGACGCCGAACAGGGGAAATTAAATCCGTTCGTCCTGGTGGTCGAAGGCTCCATTCCCAACGAGAGAATCAAGAAGGAGGGATACTGGGCCGCCCTCGGCACGGACGAGAAGACCGGCCAGCCCATCACCACCACCGAATGGGTCGATCGTCTGGCTCCCAAGGCAATCGCGGTAATCGGATGCGGAACCTGCGCCACGTATGGCGGCATCCACGCGATGTCCGGCAATCCGACGGGCTGCATGGGACTGAACGATTACCTTGGCTGGAACTGGAAATCCGTTGCCGGGATTCCAGTGATCAACGTGCCAGGCTGCCCGGTTCAGCCCGATAACTTCATGGAGACGGTTCTGTACCTTCTCTATCAGGTGGCGGGACTGGCTCCCATGATTCCGCTCGACGAGCAGGGCCGGCCGGAATGGCTGTTCGGCCGGACGGTTCACGACGGATGCGACCGCGCGGGCTATTACGAGCAGGGCGACTTCGCCGAAGAATACGGTTCTCCAAAATGCATCGTGAAACTCGGCTGCTGGGGCCCGGTCGTCAACTGTAACGTGCCCAAACGAGGCTGGATGGCCGGCATCGGCGGCTGCCCGAATGTCGGCGGCATCTGCATCGGCTGCACCATGCCGGGCTTCCCCGACAAATTCATGCCCTTCATGGACCAGCCCCCCGGCGGCACGGTATCGACCGGAGTCGTGGGCGTCTACGGCCGCGCCGTCAGCGCATTGCGCTCGTTTACCAACAACACGCTGAATCAGGAGCCGAAGTGGCGTCACGCGCGCGCCGAGCTGACCACCGGCTATCAACCCAGAGCTTATTGAGGAAGGAGCGAAGAAGTTATCATGAGTACCATCACAGCGCCCGATACCGAGGTCCCATCCCAGTCCCGAAAACTGGTGGAAATGAATTGGGACCCGATCACCCGCATTGTGGGCAGCCTCGGAATCTTCACGAAGATCGACTTCGAAAACCGCCAGGTCGCGGAATGCCACAGCACCTCATCCATTTTTCGCGGCTACAGCATCTTCATGAAGGGCAAGGATCCCCGCGATTCGCATTTCATCACCAGCCGCATCTGCGGCATTTGCGGGGACAATCACGCCACCTGCGCCACCTACGCGCAGAACATGGCCTTCGGAGTGAAGCCTCCGCCCATCGCCGAATGGATCGTCAACCTGGGTGAAGCCGCGGAATACATGTTCGACCACAACATCTTCCAGGACAACCTGGTGGGCGTGGACTTCTGCGAGCAGATGGTCAAGGAGACCAACCCCTCGGTATTCGCGAAGGCGGAGAAGACCCACGCGCCGCACGGGAACCTGCACGGCTTTCACACCATCGCCGACATCATGCGGGCGCTCAATCCGTTCACCGGGTCGTTCTATCGCGAAGCCCTGCAGATGAGCCGCATGACACGCGAAATGTTCTGTCTCATGGAGGGACGCCACGTCCACCCGTCCACGCTGTATCCCGGCGGCGTCGGCACGGTGCCCACCGTGCAGCTCTTCACCGACTACCTGGTGCGCCTGATGAAGTACGTCGAGTTCATGAAAAAGGTGGTCCCGCTCCACGACGACCTGTTCGACTTCTTCTACGACGCGCTGCCCGGCTACGAAAAAGTCGGCCAGCGGCGGGTGCTTCTGGGCTGTTGGGGCTCGTTCAACAACCCCGATGTCTGCGACTACACCTACAAGAAGATGACCGATTGGGGCCGCGCCATGTTTGTGACTCCGGGCGTGGTGGTGGATGGGAACCTCGTGACCACCGACCTGGTGGACATCAACCTGAACATCCGCATCCTGCTCGGCAGCTCCTACTACGACAGTTGGTCGAACGGCGAAACCTTCGTCCGGGAGGATCCGCTCGGCAACCCCGTGCACCAGGATCATCCGTGGAACCAGACGACCATCCCGCGCCCGCAGAAGCGCGACTTCCGCGGCAAGTACACGTGGGTCATGTCACCGCGCTGGCTCGACAAGCGCACCGGCGATCACCTGGCGCTCGATACCGGCGGCGGTCCGATTGCCCGCCTCTGGGCGACGGCCTTGGCAGGGCTCGTGGATATCGGTTACGTGAAGGCCACCGGCCACAGCGTCAAGATGTATCTGCCGAAGACCATGTCTCTGCCGGAAGTCGAGTTCGAATGGAAGATCCCGAAGTGGAGCAATGCCATCGAGCGCGACCGCGCCCGCACCTACTTCCAGGTGTATGCCGCCTCCTGCGCGCTCCATTTCATCGAGAAGGCAATGGCCGAACTGCACGCCGGGAACACCAGGACCTGGACCGATTTCAAGGTCCCCGACGAAGCCATCGGCTGCGGCTTCCACGAAGCCGTGCGAGGCGTGCTGTCGCACCATGTGGTGATTCGCGGCGGCAAGATCGCCAACTATCACCCCTATCCGCCCACTCCCTGGAACGCCAACCCTCGCGATGTCCACGGAACGCCCGGCCCCTACGAAGATGCCGTGCAGAACACCCCCATCTTCGAGGAGAACGGCCCCGACAAATTCAAAGGCATCGACATCATGCGCGCGGTCCGCAGCTTCGATCCCTGCCTGCCCTGCGGCGTCCACATGTACCTGGGCGAGGGCAAGATCCTCGAGATGCAACACTCGCCGATGTTCGGTATGCAGGAACACGGGTAATCTATTGTGGGGCGGCCAATCCTGGCTGCCAACCCGCTTTCCGGCGGGTCGAGCCGGCTGAAAGCCGGCTGCGGGCAGAATTGCCCGCCCCACTTCAATGAGAAACTGAGTCAGTTCAGCCTATGATCGAAAGCGACCAATTACAGCACCGCCTCGCGCGCATCGCGGACCTGGTCCAACACCTGGAATCCGCGCCGGACGCCCATTTGCGCGCTCAAGCGAAGGAACTGATGGAAACCGTGATGGCCCTCCACGGTGAGGCGCTGGAGCGCATGCTCGAATCGATCCGCGGAAGCGGCGAGTCCGGCCAGAAGATCCTGGAAGGCCTTACCGCCGACCCGGTGGTGTCGAGTGTCCTGCTCCTCTACGGCCTGCATCCTGAAGAGTTCGAGACTCGCGTCCGTCGGGTCGTCGAAAATGTCCGGCCCAAGCTGCGCCTTTATGGCGCCGACGCCGAGTTGCTCCAGGCTTCCGCGGGGATCGTGCGGATTCGAGTTCTCCGTGTGGACAGCGCCTTTACGGCCCGCGCCATCAAAGCGGCAATCGAAGACGAATTGTACGCCCTGGCGCCGGATGCCGCTTCCCTCGTCATCGAGGGCCTCGAAAAGTACGCTTCGCCGGACTTCGTGCCGCTGGAAAAGCTCGGTGTGTTGGCCGCGGGTAAGGCCGGAGATTGAGATGTCGGCCGATTCGATCGAATCCCGCGCCACCGCCTTCGGAGCGTTGCAGCGTTTCGTCCGCCGCAATCCGCCGGTGGAGCGGTGCGAGCTTTGCGGCGCGGGCTTGGGCAGGGAGCACGATCACCTGCTCGAACCAGCCAATCGCCGCCTGACCTGCGCCTGCCAGGCTTGCGCCATCCTTTTTGGCCAAAGCGGCCAGCGCTTCAAACGCGTGCCCCGGCGCGTTCGTTTTCTCCCGGAATTCCGCATGACGGACGCGCACTGGGACAGCCTGATGGTCCCGATCAACATGGCGTTCTTCTTCCAAAGCAGCGTCGCCGGTAAGGTGCTCGCCATCTATCCCAGCGCAGCGGGCGCCACCGAATCCCTTCTCTCCCTCGAAACGTGGGACCAGATTGTGGCCGACAATCTCGATGTGCTTTCCATGGAAGCGGATGTAGAAGCTCTCCTGGTGAATCGCCTGGGAAGCCAGCGCGGCTTTCCCATGCACCAGTACTTTCTGCTGCCCATCGACGAGTGCTACAAGCTGGTGGGTCTGGTTCGCACTCATTGGCGAGGGCTCTCGGGCGGAGACGAGATGTGGCAATCCATGATCACCTTCTTCGAGTCCCTCGCCGCGCGAGCCGGGGTTGACCTGCATGCCTGATCTCGGTTTCCGCGTCGAAAGCGTGTCGCCAGTCCCATTCGCGGCCGTTCCCTCACTCAGCTTTAGTCTCGCGGTGACCAATCCCAGTGCCGATCAGCAGGTCTTCAGTGTAGCCCTGCGCTGCCAGATTCAAATCGAGGTGACGCGCCGTGCCTATAGCGGTCCGGACCAGGAGCGCCTCCTCGACCTGTTCGGCGCGCCGGACCGATGGAGCCAGACACTCCGCAACATGCTTTGGACCAACGTGACCGCAACCGTTCCTCCATTCACCGGCACCGCCACCGTCGAGGTACAGGTCCCTTGCACCTTCGACTTCAACGTCGCCGCAACCAAGTATTTCCACGGCGTCGAAGAGGGCGACATCCCGCTGTGCTTTCTGTTCAGCGGCACGGTGTTCTACGACGGCGGTGATGGCGCTCCCCAGGTGGCGCCCATCTCGTGGAACAGGGAAGCGCGATTCCGCCTCCCCGTCGCCACCTGGCGCAGCCTGATGGAGATGTATTATCCCAACGTGGCGTGGCTGTGCCTGCGGAAGGATGTATTCGAGCGCCTCTACCAATACAAGATGCGCCACGGAATTCCCACCTGGGAGGCAGCACTGGAACGAATCCTGGACAACTGCGAGGAGTTGGCGAAGACATGACTCCGGTCCAGGTCGAGAGTGTCGCCAATGCCGTGCTCTACGAGGGCTACCTGCTCTATCCCTACCGCTCCTCGGCGGTGAAGAACCGCCAGCGCTTTAACTTCGGCATCGTCTACCCGTGCGCCCACAGCGAGACGTCGGGCGGCATCGACCCGTGGGAAATGGAGACCCAGTGCCTGGCTGTTGGCGGACCCTTGGCCTCGCTCGCCGTGAAGGTGCGCTTTTTGCGGCTGGTCGAACGCACGGTAGGCTCTGTCTCCGAACCATTGCCCGGTCTTCCGCCGGGCGCGGAACCGCCGTATCATCCGTCCGCGGCGATCGAAATCGATGGCCGCACCTACGAATCCTGGCAGGAAGCCTCCGAATGCGATCTGGGCCTTCCCGCCGCCTGTTTCGCCGAATTGGCGGCTCAGCGCATCCCCCGCCAATTCGTGCTACCGGCCACCAGGTCCGTCGAGCTGCTTCGAAATTCATCAGGACTGGTGGCCGGGATTATTGTCCGGACCCAGGAGGCGCTCGATTGCCGGATCGTGACGAGCGTCGAAGAAGTGCAGGATGGCCTGTATCGCACTTGCGTGCGAATCTCGAACCTCACCGGCATGTCGGCCGCGGAGCCGCCCAGCCGCGATTCTGTGCTCGCGCAATCGCTGCTCTCGGCACACACCATCCTTCGCGTGAAAGGCGGCGAATTCATTTCGTTGCTCGACCCTCCGCCCCGGTTTGCAGAGGCCGCCAATGCCTGCCGGAACTCCGGGACCTGGCCCGTGCTTGCCGGCGAGGCGGAAACCCGCGACACCGTGCTCTCGTCGCCCATCATCCTTTACGACTATCCGCAAATCGCCCCTGAAAGCCCGGGCGACCTCTTCGATGGCGCCGAGATCGACGAGATTCTCTCGCTTCGCATCCTGACCCTGACGGACGAAGAGAAGAGCGCCATGCGGCGCAGCGACGAACGGGCGCGCCGGATTCTGGAGAGAACCGAGTCGCTTCCGCCTGAGCACTTCATGAAACTTCACGGCGTGCTCCGCGGCCTCGATCCGTCCGGCAAGGAGGGATCGTGAACGACTGGGAATGGCATCTCCTCGAAGACAAGGTGCTGCTCGAGAGCGTCTCGATTGGCGGAGTCGAATTGCGCCCTGGCGATTCCGTGAGGCTCCGTCCGCGCGCGGGCGGTGACGTCTTCGACCTGGCTCTCTCAGGCAAGATCGCCCTGATCGAAAGTATCGAGCAGGATTATGAAGGCAAGCCCCACGTCGCCGTGGTCATCGACGACGACCCCGGGCGCGACTTGGGAATGTTGCGGCAGCCCGGCCATCGCTTCTTCTTCAGCCCGGAAGAAGTCGAACCTGCCGGCACGGGAGGTTCGAAGTGAGGATCCTGGTCGCTGGCATTGGCAATATCTTTCACGGGGATGACGCTTTCGGCGTGGAAGTGGCGAATCTGCTTACCTCGCGCCGCCTGCCCGCGCAGGTGCGTCTGGTGGATTTCGGCATCCGTGGATTCGACCTGGCTTACGCTCTGCTGGACGGATACGACGTCACGATTCTGCTCGACGCCACTCCCCGGGGCGACGCACCCGGTTCGCTCTACGTGATGGAGATCGATCCGAACAGCCCCTCGGACTTGGACCATTCTTCCGGCATGGCCACACACGGGATGAACCCGATGCGCGTCCTCCAATTGGCGCAGGCCATGGGCGGTGTCACAGGACGTCTGATGCTGGTCGGATGTGAACCGGAAACGCTGGGCTCCGAAGAAGAAGGCGAGATGGGTTTGAGCGCGACCGTGGCCGAGGCGGTGAAACCCGCGGCGATCCTGGTCGAGGAACTGGTTGGGAAACTTCTGGAAGAGTGCCGCGTCGCTTCCTACAATGGCGCCGCGGTCTGAATCTGAATTCGAAAGGAGAGAAACATATGGCGGCGGCTACAATGTTCCGTTCGCGGCAAGGCGAACCCGAAAGAACCGAAATCGATCGCGAAACCAGGGACACCCTGTTTCTGCTGGGCGGCCTGTCTCTGATCCTGTTTGGCGCTGGCCTGGTGCTCACCAACCCGGCGGTCCGCAAACTTCTGGGGTCTGCCAACG
>DATJWB010000280.1:0-87313 GCA_035501495.1 Bryobacteraceae bacterium
AGCACCGGGAGCGGACGTCTCAATGCGCCAGATACTCCCGACGGCAATGCTGCGGACGTAGACCAGCCGGGACGCCTTGCCCGGCTGTGGGCGGGAAACCGCGGACATCGTGCTGTTCTCGCCTGCGAAGGGTAGTCGCGCCGGCGCGTGGTCGCCAGGGACGGCCGCTCTCCAAAGGCTGCCGCCGCTCGAAAAGATAATCTCCTGGCTGTCGGGCATCCAGGCCGTGTAGTCGCGGTTCCGGCCGGCGAACGGCAGGCGCGCGGGCTCGCCCGTGGGAGTCAGATTTCTTCCCAGGGGAAGCAAGTGGAGCACGGCGTTAGGGGGAGCGGACTCGCGGTGGAAGAGCAGCCAACGGCCGTCGGGCGAAACCGCCGGGTGCGTATCGCCAGACACGGGCGGCTGGGGATTGGTCAGCTGCCGCTTATCCCCGGTTTCGAGCGAAACCATGAATAAGGCGTCGGGTTTCCCCTCGCCCGGGGAGTCCGTCACCACCAGGCAGTCGCTGTTGGGACACCAGGCAAGGAACGTCGCGAAAAAGTAGTTCTGCGTCCGGATCGAGGCCAGTTTGCGCTCCGGCCCGCCCAGAGGAGGGATCAGTATGACATCGCTGGTCCCGCCTTGCACTATGCCTCCTGTGCGAATAAATGCCGGCGCGCGCGACTCACTGCGGAGGAAGGCGATCCAGCGGCCGTCGGGCGACCAGGCCGGGTCGTAGTCCCGCCGCGGGTCAGTGGTCAGCCGCAAGGGAGAGCCGGCGCCGATTTGCTGCAAGTAGATGTCGAAGTTATCCTGCTTCGGTCCGGTCCATGCGAATGCTAGGTAGTTGCCGTCCGGGGAAAACGAGGGAGAGCCCTTCACGCCCGGAAGCGTGGTAAGCGCGACCGCCCGAAGCGGCCCCGCCGGCTGCGGCGGCCACCACATCCGCCAGGCGAAGAAACCCGCGACCGGCAGCACGGCCAGCAGTAGAGCCGCCCAAGGCCAGCGCAAGCGCCGCGGCGGCGCTTTCATCGCCGCTGCGACCGAGTCCGACTCCTCTTTCAGTTCCTCGAGCGCGACCTTCAGGTCGTCCATGTGCTGAAAGCGGCGCTCAGGAGCTTTGCGCAGGCACCGCGCGACGATCCTTTCGAGCTCGTGCGGGATCTCCGCGCGCAGCGATCGTGCCGCTTCCGGCTCTTCTTTCAAAATCGCGGAGAGAATCGCGAGCTTGCTGCCGCCGCGAAAGGCGCGCTGCCCGGTCACCATTTCGTAGAGCACCGCGCCGAACGAAAAAATGTCGCTGCGCGCATCCACCAGCCTGCCCTCGGCCTGCTCCGGCGACATGTAGGAGGTGGTGCCGACAATGGCGCCCTCCTCCGTCCGCGGCGCGGCGGTGCGGGTCTCTGCGCCTTCGCCCGCGGCCGGTTCCCCCACCTTGGCCAGTCCGAAATCCAGCACCTTGACGCCCGACTTCGTCACCAGCACATTGCCCGGCTTGAGGTCCCGGTGAACGATGCCTTTGCGGTGCGCCGCGGCCAGCGCATCCGCCATCTGGATGGCCAGTTGCAGCACTTGCTGGAGCGGCATCGGACCGTATAAGGGCTCGCCCTCCACATACTCCATCACCAGGTAGTTCGGGCCCACGTCGTAGAGCGTGCAGATGTGCGGATGATTCAGCGCCGCGACCGCACGCGCTTCGCGCTCGAAGCGGGCGTTGAACCGCGCTTCGGAGACCTTGATCGCAACCGTGCGCTTGAGGCGCGTATCCACGGCCTCGTAGACCGTGCCCATTCCGCCTGCGCCGATGACACCCACGATCTGATACGGGCCTAATTGCAAAGGGTGGTCGAGCAGGCCGCTTTCGGTCTGATCGAGCAGTGACTGGACCTCGATCCGCAGTTGCTCGTCTTCCCGGCAGGCATCTTGCAGGAAGGCATCCCGCGCCGGCCCCTGCCGTTCCAGGGCGGAGTGGTAGAGAAGTTCGACCTGTCGCCAGCGATCCGGGCGCATTGGCAGGCCCCGGTGGCAATTGTAGCGCACGGCTGTTTTCTAATCAGATGAGCAGACCATATAATTGGAGCTACCCAACGCCGTAGAGTGACCGCGATAGGGCGTCTCAGATCGGGTCGAATCAGGATGCAGAATTAGCGCTGGACCGGATTTTTGAAAGAGTGAAGAGAAATCATCCCAAATTTGAATGTTGTATCGTTGCGAAGTGATCGGGCGTTAGCGCATCTTAGACTCGAGGATTCCAAATGAGTGAAGAAGCATTTTGAAGTTCAAGGAGAAGAAATGCAAATGACAGCGACTTACAAAGCTATCGAGGTATCCGCACCGGGCGATCTTCGCGTTGTGGATCGGCAAATCGTTGAGCCCGGACCCGGCCAAGTTCGCATTCGCGTTGAAGCATGCGGAATTTGTCACACAGACGCATATACCGTGACAGGGACTTACCCAGGCTTGAAGCTCCCGCGCGTTCCCGGGCATGAGGTGATCGGCCGGATTGATGCACTGGGCCCGGGCGTATCCCGGTGGAAAAGCGGTCAGCGCGTCGGAGTCGGCCTGATCGCCGGCGAGGACGGAATATGCGAACCCTGCAGACGCGGAGATGCGGTGAATTGTCTGAATCCCGCGGTTTCGGGAGTATCGATGGACGGAGGTTATGCAGAAATGATGATCGCCGAAGCGCGCGGCATCGCTTCCATTCCTGATGAACTGAGTTCGGCAGAGGCCGCCCCGCTCCTCTGCGCGGGAGTCACAACGTACAACGCACTACGCAACGCCGACCTCCGCGGCGGAGATCTGGTGGCTGTCCAAGGCATTGGCGGCCTTGGCCACCTAGGTGTACAGTTCGCCCGGCACATGGGCTTCCGCACGGTCGCGATCGGGCGTGGAGGCGACAAGCAGAAGCTCGCGAAGGATTTGGGCGCGCATCTCTATATCGACGCTGCTGGCGAAGATGCTGCGACGGCGCTACAACGCATGGGCGGGGCAAGGGCGATCCTCGCGACGGGGACCAGCGGGGACGCGATGGCGCGCCTTGTCGGCGGCCTGGCGGTACGCGGCAAACTCCTCGTAGTAGGCGCACCGGAAGACCCGATCCCGCTCAGCTCGATACCGCTCATCTTCGGGGGACGCTCGGTCCATGGCAGCCTGACCGGCACACCCATCGACAGTGAAGACACGCTCGCCTTCAGCGTCTTGGAGAATATCCGGCCGATGATCGAGACTGCTTCGCTCGAACAGGCGCCCGAAGCTTATGCGCGTATGATGCAAGGCAAAGCACGGTTCCGAATGGTGCTGGTCACGAAGAACGGAGCCGCACGGTCCTGACCGGCGCCGCAAGAACAAGGACAGACGGCGCACGGAGGTTGGAAGATCTCCCGAGGCACAAAATAGTCCTTAAGATGCCTCCGACCATACTGCGAAACGCCGGAAGCTCTCTGAACTGCAAGGACCGAACCCAATGATTCTCGTGCTTAGTCGCGGGGGCTTCTCTCCTAAGGACCGCAGGCGGGCGGAAGGGCTGCTGGTGCTCCATCGCGAAATGGAGGTCGGGTATTGCCAGATGGTCACGATCAGCACCGACAACATCAGCGAGACTAACGAATATCGCAGCGGGGGCGGAGCCCACTGACCTTTTCTATCAGACGCAGGCCGAATTATCCAAAAGGACCTACAACGGGTACTGGTTCTTCGGACGGCCCACGGTCGAGGGGCTCCGGCAGGATCTGCGCGCCGTGACCAGGAAATGCCGGCCGGATTGAGACATCACCACGCCCGAACTCAAGGCTGCCTGGCAGCAGGGGCGCAAGGATCTCTTCTACCCTTACGGCAAGACCTTCGCTCAGACTCTTGGCGCACAAGATTAAGAGCGGTTGCTCTGCTCGATGGCGAGCCGGTGGCTTCCCGCTGGTCTGGAAATGGCGGATCCGCAAAGCGGATCGGGTGGTACGAGCGCATGATAGGAGCTACTATGATTAACTGGAAATGCGGCGATGTCCTCCGCGGTGGAAATATCTCGGCTGCTGCATGCCTGGGGAGATGGCGATCCTGTGGCGTTAAACCAACTGACGCCGCTGGTCTACGCCGAACTCCACCAGATCGCCCACCGGCACATGCGCAGACAGGTTCCCGGGCAAATCCTCCAAACCACGGCACTGGTCAACGAGGCCTATCTTCGGCTGGCGGATGTGGAGGGTGTGCGTTGGCAGGATCGGACGCACTTCTTTGCCGTCTCGGCACAGATCATGCGGCGTATTCTGGTGGATTCGGCCCGGGCGCAACTCACGAACAAGCGCGGAGGACGCCTGCCGCACGTATGCCTGGACGACGCCATGGATGCGTGCCCGCAAAGCAGTGAGGACCTGATCGCGTTGGACGACGCCCTGAATACTCTGGAGGAAATGGATCCGCGTAAGGCTCGGGTCGTGGAGCTGCGCTTTTTCGCCGGCTTGAGCATTGAGCAGACCGCCGTGGCATTGAAAATCTCGGCTCCGAGCGTGAAGCGGGAGTGGAAGCTGGCTAAAGCCTGGTTGACCCGCGAGCTATCCCGGCGGTGAGGGATGCGTACCTTCAAAAGCAAGCGGCCATCGAATTGGTATGTCGTCAGGGTTCGGCTCTCCGGGTGGATCGCCCACTGAGAGAAAGGGTCCGCCCGAGTCCCGTGTGCCGTGCTCATACCGCCACTTGGCCGTCTGACGGCCAAAGCGTCGATTTGCTCGGTCACACCACTGCCCCCAAGGACTTTATCCCTGTTTTCAACGACATCCCGGCGAGAGCCGCAAGCCTCACCTAACTCGTCTGCTACCCTGTGAGCAGATTCGAGCAGACCCGGCAGTTTGCCATAGGCAGCGCGAAGCGATGCAGCCTGCATCGCTTTTCGAAAAGCCGCCTCTTTCGTTTCAACAACTTGCTATTTTTAGGCGATGCAACTTGCATCGCCGGGCGCGCCTTCGCTATCCGCCGCCCTTGATCGCAGCCACAAAATGAACCTCGCTCGACGCCGCAACCGCCTCGCGCAAACCGAGCGGGCTGATCTCGCCATCCACCGCCACCGACAGGTTGGACCGCAGTCGCCCGTCCTCTATCAGCCGCTCCCGAATTCCCGGCCACTGCCGTTCGAGATCTTCGATCACCTCGCGTACCGTCGCGCCGGATGCCTCCACCACAGACCGCCCGCCGGTCACCTCGCGCAGCATCGCCGGAATGTGTACCTCGGGCAATCGTCAGTCCCTCTGTTTCCAGATCGCTTCCATGATCGCCGGCGGATTCATCGGCAGCCGCCGCATTCGCACGCCCGCCGCTCGGTAGATCGCATTCGCAATTGCCGCGGGCGGAGGCACGATGTTCGCCTCGCCCACGCCGCGAACGCCGAAAGGATGCCCCGGGTTCGCCACTTCTACAATGGCCGTATCGATCATCGGCAGGTCGAGCGCGGTGGGCATGCGGTAATCCAGGAAGCTGGAATTCAGCATGGTGCCGTCCGGTCCCATGTAATACTCCTCGTTGAGCGCCCACCCGATGCCCTGCACGCTTCCCCCCTGCATCTGTCCTTCGACATAGCTGGGATGGATCGCCTTACCGACGTCCTGCACGGCGGTGAACCGCAGGACGGTGACCTTGCCGGTCTCCGGATCCACCTCGACATCCGCAATCGCGCCGGAAAACGACCCCCCCACACCCCTGGGATTCACCGCGCCGCGCCCCACCACCGGACCGCCCGTCTCGCCAATGCGCGCCGCGAGTTCCCGGAAGCTGAGCGACTTGTCGCCGGAGCGGAACACACCTCCTTCCGCGGTGACCGCCGCCGCATCCACCTCCCACAACTTCGCGGCGCGCTCCTTCAGTTGCCGCATCACGTCCTGCGCCGCTTCATAAGCGGCCCAGCCGGTGGCGAACGTGGTGCGACTGCCCCCGGTAAGGAACGTGTACCCGACCGAATCCGTATCGGCCACCGTGGGGTTCACGTCCCGCGCTGGAATGCCGAGCACTTCCGCAGCCTGCATCGCGATCGAGGTCCGCGTGCCGCCGATGTCCGTCGAGCCTTCCACCAGGTTCACCGTGCCATCCGCATTCACGCTGAGGCTGCAACTGGATGGCATGCCGATGTTAAACCAGAAGCCCACCGCCACCCCCCGGCCGCGATTCGGACCTTCGAGCGGTGCACTGTAGTGCGGATGCCGTTGAATCGCCTCCAGCACCTCGATACAGCCGATGCGCCGGTACTTCGGCCCGTCGGCGCGCCGCGTCCCTTCTTTCGCGGCGTTGCGCAGGCGGAACTCCACCGGGTCGATCCCGAGCTTCTCGGCGATCTCGTCCACCACCGTTTCCGCGGCGAACGCGGCGTTCGTGGCGCCGGGCGCGCGATAAGCCGCGGTGCTCGGCTTGTTCACCACCACGTCGTAGCAATCGATCGCCACGTTGGCGATATGGTACGCGGCGAAAATGCACATGGCGCCCGGCACCACCATCGAGCCGGGATTCGCCCCCGCTTCGTACGCCAGGTAAGCCTCCGCGGCGCTGATGTGTCCATCGCGCCTCGCCCCCAGCTTCACCCGCATGTACGATCCAGGCGTCGGCCCCGTGCCTTCGAACACGTCCTTGCGCGACATCACGATCTTCACCGGCCGCCCCGTCTTGCGCGACAGTATCGCCGCCACGGGCTCCAGGTAGACCGGGATCTTGCCCCCGAAGCCTCCGCCGATTTCGGTCGGCGTCACTCTCACCCGCGACACCGGAACGTCCAGCACCAGCGCGGTGACGTCGCGGACCACGAAAGCGCCCTGCGTGCTGCACCATACCAGCACACGGCCGTCGTTGTTCCACAGCGCCGTGGCGGCATGAGGCTCGATGTAGCCCTGGTGCACCGTGGCGGTGTGGAATTCCCGCTCCACCACGACGTCGGCCGCGGCGAAGCCGGCTTCGATGTCGCCCATCGCGAACTTCAGGTGGTCCGCCACGTTGCTCGCGCGATCGGTGGGCTTGCCCATTTCCCGGGTCTTCAAGTCCTCGTGCAGCAGCGGCGCGCCTTCCTGCATGGCTTCCAGCGCGGTGAGCACACACGGCAGCGGCTCATACTCCACCTCGATCAGGGCGGCCGCCTCTTCGGCGACGTGCCGGCTGACCGCAGCCACCGCGGCCACGGCGTGCCCCCGGTAGAGCGCCTTGCCCGATGCGAGCACATTGCCGCGGATATAGCTCAGCGGAACTTCACCGTCGCCGAGGTCCACCAGGCGGTCCGGGCCCTGCGGAAAATCGGCGGCGGTCGCCACCGCCTTGACGCCGGGCAGCGCCACGGCCTTCGAGGTGTCGATGCGCAGAATACGGGCGTGCGCGTGCGGGCTGCGCAGAATGTAGCCGTGGAGCATGCCCGCCGCCTGGAAATCGGCGCCGTAAATCGCCCGGCCGGTCACTTTATCCGCGCCGTCGTGGCGCACGGGCCGTGTCCCCACCACCGTGAATTGCCGGTCGCTCATCGCACTGCCTCCTCGATCGCGGCGGCTTGCTGCACCGCCCGCACGATTTTGTCATACCCGGTGCACCGGCACAGGTTGTTCGCGAGGTACAGCCGGATGCGCTCCTCGCTGGGATGGGGCTCCTGATCGAGCAGTGCCTTCGCGGCGACGATGAAGCCCGGGGTGCAGATGCCGCACTGCAGGGCGGCGCCCTCCAGAAACGCCTGCTGGATGGGGTGCAGTTGGCTGCCCTGCGCGATGCCTTCGATGGTGGTGATGGCCGCGCCTTCGGCCTCCGCGCCCAACACCAGGCAGGATGCTACGATGCGGTCGTCCATGAGTACCGTGCAGGCGCCGCAGTTGCCGTCGTTGCAGCCTTCCTTCGTGCCCGTCAGGCCCAGGATGTCGCGCAGGCACTCCAGCAGGCTCTGGCGCGGCTCGCACAGGAACTCGAGTTCCTCTCCGTTGATGGTGGTTCGAACGTGAACTTTGTTCTGCATGGCTAGCGTCCCTCCCGGGCTTTCTGGATCGCCGATTCGAGCGCGCGGCGCGTGAGCACGCCGCACAGGTGCCGCCGGTATTCGGCGGTGCCGCGCATGTCGGTGATGGGCCGCGCCGCCAGGCGCGCCAGTTCGGCGGCCTCCGCCATGGACGTGGAGTTCACCGCCTTGCCGGCCAGGGCATCGCCGGCCTCGCGTACGAACAGCGGAGTCGGTGCGACCGCGGCGAGCGCGATACGCGCCGAGAGGAAGTTGCCGTTTTCCATGACGACGTGGACGCCCGCACCGGCGACCGCGATGTCCATTTCGTTGCGCGGGATGAAGCGCAGGTAGCGTGCGCCCGAGTCGGGCGCCGGAGGAGGAATCTGGATCGACACCAGCAGTTCGCCCCATGCCAGGATGGTCCGGCCGGGCGCCGTGCAGAAGTCCTCGACTGCCACCTCGCGCGAACCCCCCGGGCCCGCGATGCGGCATCGCGCGCTCAATGCGATCAGCAGAGGAATGGAATCGGCGCTGGGAGCGGCGTTGCAGAGATTGCCGCCGATCGACGCCCGCCCCTGTATCTGCGTGCCGCCGATCAGCGCCGCCACCTCCGCCAGAGATGGGTACGCGCGGGCGGCCGCTGCGTCGCCATAGATGCGGTAGCACGGCACAGCCGCGCCCAACGTGAGGCCGCGCGCGGTATCGTACGAGAGTTCATTCAACTCGCGGACGTGCTTGACGTCCACCACGTAATCGGTTTCTTTGCGGCCGGACCGCATCTGTACCAGCAGGTCTGTTCCACCGGCAAGCGGCCGCGCGCCGGGATGGGCCGCCATCAGCGCCACCGCTTCATCGAGCGATCGAGGCGCCACGTAATCAAACCACTTCACCGAAGTCTCCTGACGAGGATGTTTGGCATTCAGGAAAAGTATAGCCGAACCTGTGGCCTACTTCCGCTCCGGCGCCCAGCCCGCGCTCGCGTCCTCCCACTTGTTGTCGGTCAATTGTCGTGCATCCGATCCATCGGCGCGCATGGCGAAGATTTCACCGTAGGGCTGGGGAGTGCCGTCGTACAGCGCCATCTCGTCCTTGAAGCCCTTGCGCCCGCTGCTGAAGACGATCCACGAGCCATCGGGCGACCAGGATGCATGCGCATTGCTGCCGGGCACGTTGGTCAGGCGCTTCAGCCCTGTGCCGTCCGTGCGGACGGTGTAGATCTCGAAGCGCCCGTCGCGATCGCTGGTGAACAGAATCAGGTTCTCGCGCGGATGCCACTGCGGGAAATTGTCGTAGTGCGCGCCATCCGTCACCGGCACGGTCTTCCCGTCCGCCAGGGTGCGGATCACCAGGTGCTTGCCGTGCTTGTAGACGATCTGCTTGCCGTCCGGCGACCAGCTCGGGAACCCGTTATTCACGCCATCATCCACCACCGCGCGGAAATCCGAGCCGTCCGCTTTCACCGTGGCAATTTGTGCGGCCGGCAGCCCCGGCGAGCGGAAATATCGGCCGACGCTGAACAGGATGAGTTCGCCCGCGGGAGACCAGCTCGCGTCGTAGGAGGACACGCCTTTTTCGTGATACAACGTGCGCTTGCTCTTGCCGTCGGCATCCATGATTTCGAGGCTGGTGTCGCCCGCCGATACGCCGTTATTGGCGTACTGGCTGTAAATCAGTTGGCGCCCGTCCGGCGAAAAACTGGGGAACGGTTCGCTGAGATAGAGCTCGAACTCGGGATCCTGACTGGCGGTGGGAATCAGGTGCTCGGTAGTGGCGCGGCGCACCACGCGTTCATAGACCACACGCGTGCCATCGGGCGGCCAGCTCGGATGCCGGACGTCGCCTTCCACCAGCGACACGATATGCCGATCCGGGTACCACACCTTTATGCCGTTGGCCTTGGCGTCGCTGCGGTCCGCAGTGCGAACCACGTAACCGATGCGTCCCTCCGAAAGCCAATGCGGCGAAAGCTTGACCACGTTCGACGCCGTGTACTGCTTGCGCTCGCCCGTGGCGAGGTCCACCGAAACCAGTTCGGTACGCGAATTTCCGTTCTTCGCCAGGTAGGCTCCGGTCTCGTCCGTCTCATAAAACAGGATCCGCTTCCCGTCCGCCGACCACGACGGGCTACCTGCTACACCGCCCGTCCGTGTGACCCGCCGCAGTCCCGTCCCATCCGGGTGGATCACGTAGATGGCGGTGGATTGCAGCACCTCCCACTGGCCCGGGAACGTGCCAGGCGTGGTGTCGCGGTCGGAGCTGAAAGCAATCCACGCTCCATCGGGCGACCACGCGGGCCGGTAATTGCCCGGCTGTCCGGTGGTGAGCGCGGTGCACTTTCGCGAGCCGATGTCGAGCAGCCAGAGATTCGCCGTGCCGGAGCCGCGAGTGGAGATGAAGGCCAGCGAGCGCCCGTTCGGCGAAAGCGCCCCCTGGTCGTCGAAGGCGCGGTCCTCGGTGAGTTGTTGGAGACCGGTGCCGTCCGGGTGGATGCGGTAAATGTCCGAGGATCCGCCGCGCTCCTGCGTGTAGACAATCCACTGGCCGTCCGCCGACCACGAGGGCGAATATTCGGTGGCGATCGGAGCTCCCGAATGGGGCGCGAGCAGGCGTTCGTTCTTGCCGTCGGCGTCCGCGATCATGATCTGGATCTCGGGGACCAGAAAGCGGTTGAACAGGATCTTGTGCCTGGGATGCGGCGGCTGTGCCATGGCCGCGGCGCCGAGCAGTGCGAGGAAAATGGAGCTGCGCATCGAAGTCCTCCTCCAGCAGTGGAGTCCAGTATGGCACGGTACGCCGGCCTGTGATAGCCTCGCTGCATTGGAGGCTTCCTTGAAACTCACTCTTGTCACCCTGCTCGCGCTGGCCGCATCGGCGCCGGCATTCGCGGCATCCTGCGAAGGCCTTGCCTCGCTCTCGCTGCCACAAGCGAAAATCACCTCGGCGCAAGTGGTGGCGGCCGGGGCGTTCACGCCGCCCACAGGCCGCCCCGATCCGTACAAGACCGTACCGGAGTTCTGCCGGGTGGCCGCGACGCTGACACCCTCCAGCGACTCCGACATTAAGGTGGAATTCTGGCTGCCCACCGCGGGCTGGAATCGCAAGCTCCAGGTGGTGGGCAACGGCGGATGGGCCGGGACCATCAGCTATGGGGCGCTCGCCGAGAGCCTTCGCAACGGGTACGCCGCAGCCTCCACCGACACCGGTCACTCCACGCCAGGCGGATCGTTCGTTGCGGGCCACCCCGAGAAGCTCGTCGATTTCTCCTGGCGCTCCGAGCACGAAATGACGGTCAAAGCGAAGGCCGTCGTGCAGGCATTCTATGGGTCGGCCGCCAGCCGGTCATATTGGAACGGGTGCTCCACCGGCGGCAGGCAGGCGCTCAAGGAAGCGCAGATGTTTCCGGACGACTTCGATGGCATCATCGCGGGCGCTCCCGGAAATCGGACGGCCATGGCGATCTGGATTGCCCAGGCCGTGCTGAAGGATCCCGCCAGCCATATCCCCGCGTCGAAGTACCCGGCGATCCACCGCGCCGCGCTGGCCGCTTGCGACGCATCCGATGGACTCAAAGACGGATTGATCTCCGACCCCGCCCATTGCAAGTTCGATCCCGCCGTGCTGCTGTGCAAGGCAGGCGACGGCGACGATTGTCTGACAGCCGCACAGGTAGAGGCGGCCAAACGGGTCTACGGGCCGGGCAGAAATCCGCGCACCGGAAAGGAGTTGTTCGGTACACTGGCGCCGGGCAGTGAACTCGGCTGGTCGGTGATGGGCGGCGGGCCGGAGCCCTACGGACCGATCCTCGATCAGACCCGGTACGTGGTCTTTCAAGACGCCAATTGGGACTGGCGGAAATTCGATTTCGACAGGGACAACGACCGCTTCACCCGCCCCGAGTACCTGATGATGAACGCCACCGATCCGCACCTGGACAAGTTCGTGGGCCATGGCGGCAAGCTTCTCATCTACCACGGCTGGGCCGATCAGAACGTCTCGCCCTACGGCACCGTCCAGTATTTCCAGAACGTGCGCGAAGTGATGGGTCCCGCGAAGACCGACCAGAACGTCCGGCTCTTCATGGTGCCCGGCATGGGCCACTGCGGCGGCGGCGAAGGCCCCAACACGTTCGATAAGATCGATCCGCTGGCCCATTGGGTCGAGGACGGGAAAGCGCCCGACAGCATCATCGCCTCGCACAGCACGGCCGGAAAGGTCGATCGCACGCGGCCCCTCTGCCCTTACCCGCAGATGGCCCATTACAAGGGCTCGGGCAGCATCGACGACGCCGCAAATTTCGCTTGCAAGATGCCGTAGGGTGAGCAGACGTGGCGCAGGCACTCCTGCCTGCCGCGTCGGCACTTCATGCCGACGTTTTTTACCGCCCGCACCAATGCCGGCGAAAGTCCCCCCGTCTCGAATCCGGCACGCCATTTCCATCTTCTGTTGTGCGCCGCACTGGACGCGGCAGGAACGGGTGCCCGCGCCACCGCACCGATCACATCCGCCGAAACTGGATTTTCCGCACGCGCCCAGCGTTGAGAATGAAGCCGTCGATCTTACCCGCGCTGTCGCGGTGAAACACCAGTTCCTGGCCGCCGGCACGCCATCGGTCGGTGCCTCCGCTCTCCAGGCGCACGGTCGGCCGATCGCCGGCTTCCAGGGAAAGCCCGCGGGCGTCCGCCAGAATTCGATAGTCGGCGCCCGGCAGTTCACGGCTCTCGAAATCGCCCGCGAAGGCTTGCCGTTCGCCGTCCGAAAGCGTAACCGGCGAGACTCGCTCGAAGCGCACCACCGGATCGCCCGGTTGCCTCAACTCGAGACTGCCCGCCGGATTTCGGCTGTCGAAGCTCATTTCCCAGCCCTCCGGAGCACCGATGGAGGTGAAATGTTCTTTATCGATGGGAACCAAGGCGAGCGGCGCGCCACGGGGGTAGAGTTTGCCGCCGCGCTCCACGATTTCAAGGTACCCCCGCTCGTCCTGCCGGTAGACTCCGACCTTGGCCTGCAATTCTTCAGCGCTCAAAGTCACTCCCGGCGCCGGGTTGGAGCCGCCTGTCGTTTGAGGCGCCGTCATCTGCGAAGACAGGTAGACCTCCGCCACCTTGTTCGCCAGATCGGCCGGGTTCGCCGACCCGTTGTTGCACAGGCTGACCACGGAGAACCTCTGTTCCGGGAACCACAGCACCTGCGTCCGATAACCGCCCAGGCCGCCGCCGTGCTGCACCGTCGCGAGACCGTGGTAGCGCCCCGGCACCAGTCCCATGCCGTAGTTGATCTCCTTCCCCGTGCTCAGTTTCGCCGCGGTCCGCATCGTTCCGAGCGCCTTCGCGCCCACCTTCGGATCGTCGAAGTTGGCCACCCAGCGCATCATGTCCGATACCGTAGAATACAGGCCGCCATCGCCCACTACGTCGAGCATGCTGTTCGACACATGCCACGCTCCATTGCGCTGCTCGTAGCCCAACGCCTTGCCGGGCACCAGCGAGGAATGATCGTGCTGGAACCGCGTGGACTTCATTCCCAGCGGCCCGAAGATCTTCTCCCGCGCGAACTCGTCGAGGCTCTTGCCTGCGACCTGTTTGACCACCAGGGAGAGCAGCACATAACCGGAGTTGCTGTACAGAAACTCGCTGCCCGGCTCGAAGTTCAGCGCGGACTGCCGCGAGATGAGCCGCAGCGCGCCTCGATCGGTAAAGACCGAGTCCGGCGGCAGTCCCGCCATGGCGCCGAGTGTCAGGTAATCGCGAACGCCGCTGGTGTGGGTCAGCAGGTGGTAGAGCGTGATCCTGCCGGCATACTCGGGGAGTTCGGGAATGGTCTTGCGGATCGAATCGCCGAGCTGGATCTTCCCATCCTCGGCCAGCAGCAGCACCGACATGGCGGTGAACTGCTTCGAGACGGAAGCCATGTAGAACGGCGAGTCCACCGATAGCGGGACCTCGTGCTCCAGGTCGGCCAGGCCGTAAGACCTGGCAAAGACCGTTTTCCCGTTCTGCGACACACCAACCGCGCAGCCCGGCGATTTGCCGCTGAAGTTTTCGAAGATCTTGTCAATCTTCTGCCCCTGATCCTGGCCCGCCGCTGAAAGGGCCGCTACCAAGCAGAGACTCGCTGCTCGCATACGCCTCACTATACAGGAACGGGAATGGTGTAATGAGTGGAATGGATTCGATCCGCCCAGCCACCGCGGAGGATGCCGCTTCGATTGCCCGGGTGCACGTCGAGTCCTGGAAGACCACCTATCGCGGGATCGTGCCGGACGAATACCTGGCGCGCCTGAATGTGGAAGAGCGGACGCCTCGGTGGCGCGAGATCCTGAAATCCTCCGATCACCTGGTGGTCGCGGAACGAGATGGAGAGTTGGCCGGATTCGCCAGCGGCGGCCCGATCCGTGAGCTGATCGACGGTTACGATGCTGAGCTGTACGCCATCTATCTGCTGGAGAAGTTCCAGCGTGCGGGGATCGGGAGCAGACTGATGCGGGAAATCGCGCGGCGGCTCGAGCAGGATGGTTTCCGGAGTATGGCGTTGTGGGTGATCGAGGGAAACGCCGCGGTCCGCTTCTACGAGACGTTGGGAGGCGTGCGGGTGGCCGCGAAGGAGCGCGCGATCGGCGGCGCGGTGTTCACCTTGGCAGCCTACGGCTGGCCGAATCTCAAAAGCATCGCCGCTCAATAGGCCGACTGGGACTTGCGGTATCCGGGGCCGCGCAGCGCCACCCCCGGCTTCTGTCCCGTGACTTTGCCGCCCTTGACCACCGCGATGCCGTTCACAAACACGTACTCCACACCGGTCGAAAGCTGGTTCGGATTTTCGAAGGTCGAGTGATCGATGACCGTATCGGGATTGAAGACGGCAATGTCGGCGAAGAAGCCCTCCTGCAGGATGCCGCGATCGCGGATGCCGAGGCGCCGCGTCGCGGCAGAGGTCATCTTGCGGACTGCGTCTTCGAGCGGCAGCACCTTCTTTTCGCGCACGTAGAGGCCCAGCACCCGGGGGAAGGTTCCATAGACACGCGGATGCGTCAGCACGCCTTTCATCTCCTCCGGGTCTACTCCGGGGCCGTCGATGCCGAACTTGATCCATGGCTGGCGCAACTGCAGTTGGACGTTGTCCTCGCTCATGAGGAAGTAGATGGTGTCCACCCTGCGGTGCTCGCTCACGATCAAGTCCATCGCCGCGTCGCGCCAATCCTTATTCATCATGGCGGCGATCTCGTTCATGCGCTTGCCGGCATACTTCTGGTTTTCGGGCTGCTTCAGGCCGGTGATGAGGATGCCTTCCGGGCCGGCAAGCTGGCCGAGGTTCTCCCAGTCCGTCTTCTCCTGCGCCATCTCCCGCTTGATGCGCTCGCGGGTCGCGGGGTTGGCCAGGTTGTCGAACAGCTTGCCATCTTGCGCGGTCCACGGCGGCAGCACGGAGGTCAAACCGGTGGCGCCGGCCGTGTAAGGATACATGCAGGCGCTCACGTCCTGTCCGGCCTTTCGCGCATCGTCGATTTTTCGGATTGCCGCGGTTTCCTTCTCCCAATTGCGCTTTCCCGCCGCCTTCAGGTGATAGATTTCGACCGGAGTGCCGGCCTTGCGTCCGATGGTGATGGCCTCGTCGAGCGCTTCCAGGAACTGGTCGGCTTCGGAGCGGATGTGCGAAATGTAGATGCCTCGGTACTTCCCGACCGGCTTCGTAATCTCGGCGAGCTCATCGCCATCGACGTAGGTGGCGGGCGGATAGATGAGCGCCGATCCGATGCCGAAGGCGCCGTCCTCCATGGCGAGCGTCACGAGTTCCTGCATCTTGCGGATCTCGTCCGCGGTGGCTTTGCCGGCGGCCATGCCTTTGACGTACTGGCGGACGGTGGTGGCGCCCACGTACGATCCGAAGTTCACGGCGGAGCCGCGCTTTTCCGCCGCCTGGAGCATTTCGTCGAAGCCGTGAGGGCCGTCGAAGTTTTTCTCGGGCTCGCGCCGCCCGGTGTTGACCACTCCGGCGCGCGTGAGATCGTTCGACGGCGCGGCAGTCCAGCCTTCGCCCGCGATTTCCATGGTGACGCCCTGCGTGATCTTGCTGATGGCGGGGCCGCCCATCGAACCCTGGATATCGACAAAGCCAGGGGCCACCACCAGACCACGGGCATCGATGCGCTCCCTGGCGCCGGCGCCATCGAGCAGGCCCGCTCCGGTGATCCTGACGATGCGGTTGCCGCGAATCGCCAGATCGCCGTAGAACCACTGGTTGCCCGTGCCATCCACGATTTTGCCGCCGGAGAGGATCACGTCGTAGGTGTCCTGAAAAGCCGCCGTGAAGAAGGCGATCAGGAGCAAAGCGAGGATGCGTTTCATGTTGGGACGAGCATATCACGGCGGCGGCCAACGGCGGCCCGATAAGCGGCCGATCAGTTATGGGATGATGATGCCAATATGGGAAAGCTGCTCGTCCTCGCACTTTTTTCGGCACTCGGATTGTCCGCCCAGACCGCCCAAACGGTCCCGATGAATGACCTGGAAACGGACTTTCAGGAATCCCTGACGGGCGTGGTTCTGGAAGGCCAGTACACACACGATGGCAGCCCGGGTGTTTCGGCGGACAAATACACCATCGAGAAGATTGTGAAGACCGGCGAGGACCGTTGGACTTTTTTCGCGAGTATCGAGTTCAAAGGACAAGCCATGACCGTTCCGCTGCCGCTTCAGGTGAAATGGGCGGGCGATACGCCGGTGATCACGGTGACCGACATGGCGGTGCCCGGCATGGGGACCTACACGGCGCGGGTGGTGGTGTATCGGGGCCAATACGCCGGCACGTGGAGCGCCGGTAAGGGCGGAGGCAAGCTTTTCGGCCGCATCGTCAAGAAGTGATGAGATACGACTTCCTGATCGACACCTACGAGACCGAGCGCATCAAAGTGATCAGTGCCTGGAGCATGTTCAGGGACCAGGATCTCCCGGTGCGTCCCGGTTCCAGCGATGCGCGCGGGCGCAGTCTCCAGGAACACATGGTGCACCAGTGTGTCAGCGAGGACATCTGGTTTCGCACCATGCTCGATATCGATGTCGGCGCGCCGCCGCTGCCGAGAGAAGAAGTCCGGCTGGAGTTCATGCGACGGTATGCCGAGGACAGCGGAAAACGTCTCGCCTCGCTCCGGAGCAAGGATGAGTCGTGGTGGGAAGGCGAGACGACGTTCTTCGACGTGCGGCGGTCGCGAGCCTGGGTGATGACCCGCCGTCTGACGCATACCGCCCATCATCGTGGGCAGCAGCTCGCGCTGTTGCGCATGCTTGGCCGCGAAGAGTACAGCAATTACGGTCCCACCGCCGATACGGGCGGTCTGATGCAGAACCACGCGCCGACGATCTACGCGTACCCGAGCCTGGAGGCTCTGTTGGAGGGAGAAGCCGCCGGAGGGCGGAAGAATCAGTTGCCGGGGCCCGGCAGCAAGCCTGTGACGGAGCGGCCAAACAGGTGATCGGAGAGACGGTGGCAGTTTGACTGCACTCCGTCACTCTATGCCATCCAAGAAGAAGACGAAAACCATTCTGGTGACCGGCGCTACCGGCCACCAGGGAGGAGCATCCCTTCGGCATCTTCGAGAGCTCGGTTTCGGCGTCCGCGCTCTCACTCGGAATCCCGACCAGCCTCGGGCCCGCGCTCTCACCGGTTCGGGAGTCGAAATCGCGCGAGGCGATCTGGGCGACCGAAGTGCCTTGTCCCGAGCCCTGGAAGGGGTTTACGGGGTCCACTCCATTCAGAATCCACAGGAGGCCGGAATTGAAGGCGAGGTCCGGCAGGGCATCAACCTCGCGGATACGGCCAAGACCGCGGGCATCACGCACTTTGTTTATAGTTCCGTCGCCAGTGCGGACCAGCACACTGGCATCCCGCATTTTGACAGCAAGTTCCGCATCGAAGAGCACATCCGCGGTACGGGGATGCACTTCACCATCGTGCGGCCCGCGTTCTTTATGGAAAACTGGCTGATGCTGCGGCCTTCTATCGAGAGCGGAACGCTGAGTCTGCCCCTGGCTCCATCGACTCGCCTGCAAATGATCGCGGTGGATGACATCGGCGCCGTAGTAGCGAGCGCGTTTGAGCATCCGGGTAAATGGCAGGACCGCGTCTTCGAAATGGCAGGCGACGAACTGTCGATGTCCGATTTGGCACAGGTCTTCACGCGAGCCTGCGGGCGCGAAGTTCAGTACGCCCAAGTCCCTTGGGATGAGTATGAACAGCAGGCCGGTCCGGAGATCACCCTGATGTATCGCTGGTTCCAGGAAACCGGATACCACGTCGATATTGGCGCTGTCAGGCAGGAACACCGCGGTCTCAAATCGTTTGAGCAGTGGATCAATTCCTATTGGCACATCGCAAGCCGTACCGCCCGTTGACGAGGGGCGCGCCGGCAGCTTCGACACTATGAAGGCCCGACCAGCGCTCCGATGGGTCGGGACGGGGCAAGACGGGAGTACGCCACGGCAATCGAGACGACTTGCCAACAGATTGGCCGTCCCCGCGCTCTTCCAGATTAGCGGCCGCACGAACCATCGGCCGATAAGAGGTCCAATGAACATCGAAGTGCTCGAGGATTCGGGATCGGTCGCCGAAAGGGCCGCATCCGTAATTGCCGACCATGCATGGGAAGCCATCGGTGCCCGCGGCTTGTTCATCATGGCGGTGAGCGGGGGCCGTACGCCGTGGATCATGTTGCGCTGGCTCGCCGCCGCTCACCTTCCATGGCGCGCCGTGCATATTTTTCAGGTCGATGAGCGGGTAGCGCCCGCCGGGCACACGGACCGGAATCTCAGTCACCTCCGCGAGAATCTGCTTGACTCTCCGCTGCCTCCCGATCAGCTTTATGCCATGCCCGTCGAGTCGCCCGACCTGGAAGCAGGCGCCGCCTGCTACGCCGCGAGTCTGCGGAGTGTTGCCGGGGACACGCCTGTGATCGACCTTGTGCATCTGGGCCTCGGCCCCGATGGACACACGGCCTCGCTTGTGCCGGGCGATCCGGTCCTGGATGTCGTTGACGCGGACGTGGCGTTGAGCGGCCCCTATCAGGGGCGGCGCCGGATGACCCTCACGTACCCGACTCTGAACCGCGCCCGGAGCATTCTGTGGGTCGTCACTGGCCGGGAAAAGGCGGGCATGGTGAATCGCCTGATGGATGGCGATCGAGGAATCCCGGCGGGACGCGTTTCGCGCGCGCAGGCGTTGCTCCTGGCGGACTGCCCGGCAGGCGGCCAACGCACCGGCAAAACAGGGGAAGTCGTATGCGCGTAGGGATCTTCAGCCAGGCGGATCGCCCTTCGCGCCGCCTGAGCCAGGTGGCAGCACTCGAGGAGGTAACCAAGTGAGCCCGGTAGCCGAGACTCTCAACACTACGGATCTCGACCAATTGTGCATCAATACCATCCGCACGCTCTCTATCGATGCGGTTCAGCAGGCCAAGTCCGGGCACCCCGGCACGCCGATGGCGTTGGCCCCGCTGGTTTACACCATCTGGAACCGCGTGATGGAATTCGATCCGCGGGATCCGCTGTGGCCCAACCGCGACCGCTTTGTGTTGTCGAACGGCCACGCGTCGATGCTGCTTTGGTCGATACTTCACCTGACGCGCACCCAGGCCGTGAACGCCGAGTACGAGAACCTCGGCCACGCCTCGGTGACGCTCGACGATATACGCCGCTTTCGCCAGCTCGACAGCAAAGCGCCGGGCCACCCCGAGTATCATTGGGTGTCGGGGGTGGAGACCACAAGCGGCCCGCTGGGGCAAGGTATCGCGACCAGTGTCGGCATGGCCATCGCGCAAAAGTGGCTGGCGAGCCGCTTCAACCGGCCCGGCTTTCCGATCTTCGACTACAGGATCTATACGGTTGCCGGAGACGGCTGCATGATGGAAGGCATCGGGTCGGAAGCCGCATCCCTCGCCGGCCATCTCGGGCTCGACAATCTCTGCTGGATCTACGACAACAATCGGATTACGATCGAAGGCCACACCAGCATCGCATTCACGGAAGATGTCGCCATGCGTTTTCTGGCTTACGGCTGGCAGGTCTTGCGGGTGAGCGATGCCAATGATATCGAGCGGATCCAGCACTCTTTGGGACGATTTCGCGACAACACCGGCAGCCCGACGATGATCATTCTGGACAGCCACATCGGGTACGGCTCGCCCCACAAGCAGGACACCGCGGAAGCCCACGGCGAACCGCTCGGCGAGGAAGAGGTCCGTCTCACCAAGCGCGCCTACGGCTGGCCGGAAGACGCGAAGTTCCTCGTTCCGGACGGCGTCTACGAGTACTTCGAGGAGGGAATCGGGACGCGCGGCGCGAAGGCGCACCGCGAGTGGAAAAAGCTTTTCGAAGCCTACCGCGCCCGGTATCCGGAACTCGCCGCCGAGATCGAGCAGATGCAGCGGCGCGAACTGCCGAATGGCTGGGATCGCAATCTGCCGGTATTTCCGGCCGACCCGAAGGGCATCGCGGGACGTGACGCTTCGAACAAGGTGCTCAACGTTCTGGCGCAGAACATTCCGTGGTTCCTGGGCGGATCGGCCGATCTCGGCCCATCGAATAAGACTCTGCTGACCTACGAGGGAGCCGGCCACTTCCAGGCGAATAACCCTGGAGGGAAGAATCTGCATTTCGGCATCCGCGAGCATGCAATGGGCGCCACACTGAACGGCCTCGCTCTCTCGAAGCTCAGGCCTTACGGCGGGACGTTTTTCATCTTCAGCGACTACGAGCGGCCGGCGATCCGGCTGGCGGCCCTGATGGAGGTGCCCACGATCTTCGTATTCACTCACGATGCCATGGGTGATGGAGAAGACGGACCGACCCATCAGCCGGTGGAGCATCTCGCCTCACTGCGAGCGATCCCCGGGCTGGTCACTCTCCGGCCCGGCGACGCGAACGAAGTGGTGGAGGCGTACCGCTGCATCCTGCAGCTTCGCCACCAGCCCGCGGTTCTGGTGCTCTCGCGCCAGCCGCTCCCCACGCTGGACAGAACCAGATACGCGCCCGCCACCGGTTTAGCGCGCGGGGCGTATGTGCTGGCAGACGCGCCCGGAGCAAACCCGGAGGTCATCCTCATCGCCACGGGGAGCGAGGTCAGCGTCGCGGTAGACGCTCATGAAAAGCTGATCGCCGAGGGTATCCGTTCGCGAGTGGTGTCCATGCCATCGTGGGATATCTTCGACCACCAGACGCAGGAATACCGCGATCAGGTGCTGCCGCCCAACGTGGCCGCGCGGATCGCGGTCGAGCAGGCCTCGACGTTCGGATGGGAGCGCTATGTTGGCGCCAAGGGGCGGGTGATCGGCATGACGACGTTCGGCGCCTCGGCGCCGCTCAAGGAACTCCAGCGGAAATTCGGGTTCGAGCCGGCTCGCGTCACCGCGATGGCCAAGGAACTCCTGGGGAGAAAGTGAATCGCCGCCACCCTGCATATGGCCTCTGATGCGGGCGGAGAGCAGATCCTCCGTAACGCTTCGGCATCCAATACCGTGCGCAGAGTTCGATCCACAGACCGCTGCAAGCGCGGCGGCAGGCCCAAGCCCGTCGTAATTACGGCGACGGTATCCAGTTTCGCGGGACGACGCGAATACACCTGGTTCAGACGTTTTGTGATGGCACTGCGCTGACTCCGTTGCAGGTATTCCGCGATCGCCTTACGGTACAGCTCGCTTCCCGATACATGAAGCCGGCGGGCAGCGGCTTCCGCCAACCGGAAAAGAGCCTCAGGCATGGATACCGCAGTCTTCATAATGCCAGTTATCACCCCAGTTGTACCTTCGCGAGGCCATTCGCTGCCCTGTCCCCGACCCACCGCCGGAAGCATCGGTAAACGCCTGCGCCACATCGGCGGAGCGACTGTGCTTACGTGGTTCCGGCAAAGCGCTTCGCATCGCGGCGAACAGGGTAAATTGCCACGCAAGTGATCAGACACCAGAAAACCAGGCCAAAGATTTGAATGAAGTCGGGGCCATACCAGAAGAAGCTCGACACTGCGATACCGAGAGCGAAGGAAATCATCGCGAAGAAGGTGCACGACCAGAGGAATTGAACGCGATTCTTCCTCACGGCATCACCGCTTGGGTATGGCGCGCCCCCTATTCGGCGAACCGCGCGGCTCGTCCAGAGGAACGCGAGTATCAGCGAAGCGCCCGAGAGGGCCAGGCCAACATAGGAACCAGTCAACCGCTGGATCAAGACGCGTCCCAGACACAATCCAAACACGAAGGCCAGAAGTGCGTTCACACAGGCAGCGGCCATGAGCTTGCCGAAGGGTGATTTCACTTTGTCCGCCATGGTTCTCTTCCCGGCATTACTGTACCTCGACGACGTACACCTGAGCGGTGCCGGTACGGTCGCTGGCGAAAGCTACTTTGGTCTCGTCGGTTGACCAGGAAGGGTGCGGATGGCTCCATTGCGGGCCATACACCGTGTCCGCGGCATTTTCCATCCAACTCAGATTATTCCGCGCCTGGGCGAAATCTTCAGCCAGGGCGTAGCGCGCATGGCGCCACTGCGAGCCCTGGTTGCTCGATTCGCTCAGGCAGAGCCGCCGCCGCGCGCCGCTCCGGGCGTCGATGATCTGCAGGCCGTCGTCCGGGTGGTTGGTGTCGCACAGGACTCGATTCCCTTGCCGGTCCGGTGCGATGTGCCAGGCGTTGTAGGGGGTGATGGTGCGGGTCTGGCGCGTGGACCAGTCCATGCGGCACAAGGCCCGCGGCCAAACCGTGAACACCAGGTCGCCAGTCTCGCCGAGGAAGGTCTCGTGAACCACGAACTCGTCGTTGCCGTGCTGGTACAGGCACTCCAGGCCGCTGCCATCGCGGCGTACGCGGTGCATCCTCGGCGCGGGGTCGCCGGCGAACTCGATCCACTCCGGCTCGAGTGGGTGGAACTGCGGATGAATCACCGTGCGCGGAAAAGGAATCGCATGCCAGCCGGACCCGTCGAAACGTCCCACTACCAGGCCGTATTGCGCGCCGGCTTTGAAGGCGGCAGTGAGCCACCCACCACCCCGGCTGATCGAGCACTCGCCCAGTTCGGCTCCGGGAAAGGCGGCGATTTCGCGCTCAGCCAGGGTATGGCGATGGACGGCCCACAGTCCGCCGGCGCGTGTGAACACCAGCGTCTCGCCATCCGGGTGCAGCGCCGCGGAGAAGGGATGGATTGCGGCTCCGGTGGTAATCTGCCGCAAGCCGCCGGAATCGAGCGAGGCTTCGAACAACTGCGCCGTGCCCGTGCGGTAGGAGGTAAAGAACATCTCCCGGCCGCCGGGAAAAAAGGAGCTTTGCAGAAAATAGGTTGGATGGCTGATGGCCGGGCCCTCGGTTACCTGCCAGACCTGTGCGCCTGTGGCGCGATCGCGAAAGCCAATCATGAGCGTCCCAGATACAGGTCCCGCCCTTTGGACAATGCCGCGATCTTGCGGTCGGCCACGGAGCGTTTCAGCATCCACAGGCCGCAGTCCGGATGGATCCAATCCACCCGGCCGTGTCCCAACAGCTTCCCGGCGCGTTCCAGGACGGCCGCGATTTCTTCGGGCGTTTCCACGTGGTTGACCTTCACATCCACCACGCCGATGCCCAGCCGGATTCGCGGGTCTACGTCGCGGAGCCCTTCCAGATCGGAGGCGGGGCGATGCGCCGTCTCGAGCACTACGTGATCCGCGTGCAGCCGGTTCAGGAAGCCGGTCAGCGCCCGCCATTCGCCGGACTGGATGGTCTGGCCGCCATAGTTTCCAAAGCAGAGGTGCACGGCGCGCATCCCGCTGAAGGCATCGAGGACGCGATTGATGGCTTCGGCCGCCAGCGGCCCGTCCGCGGGATTGCCGGGAACATTGGCCTCATCCACCTGCAGGCAGGTACAAGGCAGCCCGGCCACCTGCTGCGCCAGCACTCCCGCAATGGCCATCAACAACTCCTCGAAGCTGCGGTAGTGCCGGTTGAGCAGGGTGCGGGCCAGCATATACGGACTGGTCACCGTAAATTTGAAGGGCCCGTTGGCCACGGCGGCCGCCAGTTCGCAATCCGCCAGCAGGTTGAGCGATCCCTCACCCAGAGGCGCTTCCACCACCCCGGCGGCCTTTCGGCGAAACTGCATGGCGCTGACCCGTGCGAATACGTCGTGATCGCTGCGCCCCACGCGGCTCCGCACGCCGGCCATGGGGCGAATGAAGTAGTCGATCATCCCGTTGGTGTCGGGATGATTCACGTCGAAGCGGTAGAGTTCGCCATCGGTAGGCAGGTCGATCCCGGCCTGCCGCTGTACGTCGAACACCACGCGGGTAGCATCCTGGCGCGCCTGCTCGCTGGGCAGCGCGGAGAGCCATTCCGGGACAGGGTAGGAACCGATGGTGGTAGTCAGGATCGCCATGCGTCGCCGGCTTCCAGGATAGCGTGCCGCGGGTGGGCCTGAAGCCCCGGGCAGGGCAGTCAATTGCCTGCCAAATGAGACAAGTTGTCCCAGACGTTTGCAAGCTGCTTTGCAAATACGGGAGTTAGCGGCTCCCGTGGGACGACCCGTCCCAAAATAGGCGCCCTGCTTGCGCTCGGGTGCTCCGGGCGATACCGTCGTAGCGATGCTCCACCGAACACGCCGCGCATTTCTGCTCGAAGTGGGTGCGGTGCCGCTGCTCGCGGCCGCTCCCCGCTCCGCCGATTCCGGGGACGATCCACTTCTGCGACGCACCTGGACCGCCAAATGGATTGCGGCTCCGGCATCGCCGGCCAACGATTACGGGGTGTACCATTTCCGCAGGACCATCGATCTCGCGGCCAAGCCCGGCCGCTTCGTGGTCCATGTCAGCGCCGACCAGCGGTACCAGTTGTTCGTGAACGGCCGGCGGGCCGCCTGGGGACCGGCGCGCGGCGACCTCTTCCACTGGCGTTACGAGACCGTGGACGTTGCCCCCTACCTGGTGCCGGGCCGGAATGTCTTCGCGGCGCTCGTGTGGAACTTCGGCGACCTTGCCCCCGAAGCGCAGATCACTTCCCAAGCGGGGTTCCTGCTCGAGGGCGACGGTGAATTGGAACGTGGTGCGGGCACCGGTACGAACTGGAAGGCATTGCGCAGCGCGAGCTACGCGGCCATCGAGTTCACCAGCGCGCAGGTGCACGGATATTATGTGGCCGGCCCCGGCGACCGTGTTACCGGGTCCGCCTACCCGTGGGGATGGGAGTCGGTGGATTTCGATGATTCGTCGTGGCCCGCGGCGACTGTGGCCAGCGTGGCCGCGGGGCGCGAGGCCAGCGATCCGCACACGCGCTGGATGCTGGTTCCGCGGACCATCCCCGCAATGGAGGAGCGGCCCGAGCGCTTGCAGAAGGTGCGGCGCGTGAGCGGGCTTTCGCAGCCGGCGGCGTTTCCCGCGCAAGCCGAGCCGCTCCACATTCCCGCCGCCACGCATGCCGTGCTGCTGCTCGACCAGACTTACCTGACCACGGCTTTTCCCGAACTGACCGTCTCGGGAGGGCGGGACGCCGTGGTGAGAATGCGCTACGCCGAAGCGCTCTTCCAGCCCGCCGCACCCGGCAGCCGCGCCATGGAAAAAGGGAATCGCGACGAAGTGGAAGGCAAGGTTTTCATCGGCAGCCACGACGAGTTTGTAGCCGATGGCGGAGCCGGCCGCACGTTCCGTCCGCTGTGGTGGCGAACCTATCGTTACCTGGAACTGGACATTCAGACGAAGGAGCAGCCGCTGACCATCGACGACCTGCGAGCTACCTATGTGGGCTACCCGTTCCAGCGCCGGGCCCGCTTCGAGGCAGGCTCGCCCGATCTCAATCGCATTCTCGATGTGGGCTGGCGCACGGCCCGGCTCTGCGCCCACGAGACCTACATGGATTGCCCGTACTACGAACAACTGCAGTATGTGGGGGACACCCGCGTACAGTGCCTGGTGTCGCTGTTCAACTCCGGTGACGGGCGGCTGATGCGCAATGCCATCGACCTGATCAACGACTCGCGGCACAGCGACGGCTGCACCATGAGCCGCTATCCCACGCGGCTGGAGCAGTACATCCCGGGCTTCTCGCTGTGGTGGATCGCGATGGTGAACGATTACTGGTGGTATGTGGACGATCCGGAGTTCGTGCGCCGGATGCTGCCCGGGGTCCGCGCCGTGCTGAGTTTCTTCGAAGGCTACCAGCAGGCCGATGGATCGCTGCGCCAGTTGCCGTGGTGGCGCTACTTCGACTGGGTGCCGGGTTGGCCCAACGGCAACGCTCCGCAGGATCCGGACGGGCCCTCGGCGCTGTTCGACCTCCTGTTGATGCAGGCGTACGGATGGGCTGCCGAGATGGAGGGCGCGCTCGGCTCGCATCCGCTCGAAGAGATCGACCGGAGCCGGGAGCGGCAACTCCGGGATACGATCCAGAAGCTCTACTGGGACGCCGGGAGGCGGATGTACGCCGACACCCCGCGCAAACAGCAGTTCTCGCAGCACACCAACACGCTCGCCGTTCTGGGAGACGTGATCACGGGCGAAGCGGCGCGCGACCTCATTCTGCGGACGCTCACGGCACCGGGCCTGGCGCAGACCGGCCTGTTCTTCCGCTTCTACGTTCACCGCGCGCTGGCCAAGGCCGGCGAAGGAGATCGCTACCTCGACCAATTGGGCGACTGGCACGCCATGCTGTCCCGTGGATTGACAACCTTCGCCGAGATCGTGGACCGCCCGGGCGCTCCATCGCGCTCCGACTGCCACGCGTGGAGCGCGAGTCCCAACATCGAGATGTTCCGCACGGTGCTTGGCGTGGATTCGGCCGCACCGGGTTTCCGCCGCGTCAGTGTGCGCCCCCACCTGGGCAGACTGAATTCGGTGGAGGGATCAGTGCCGCATCCCAAAGGAGAAGTTGCGGTCCGGATCGCCCCCAAGGGCGCGGCTCACGAAGTGGCTGTGACTCTGCCTTCCGGCGTGACGGGCGCCTTCGAGTGGAAGGGAACGCGGAGGGAACTCGCGCCGGGTATGAATCGGTTTGAGGTGTAAGGCGCGGGCGATGTGCGCGGAGGGTGTCGATCGGCAGGATCGCCCGACAAGCGTCGCGATAAGTGGGGACGCGGCAGCCTCGAAAACCCGTTCGCCAGCATTGAACTGGATGGCGACCCACAAGGCCGAGACGAGTCTCGGCGCGGCAGGCGCGATTGCCGGCGCCACATCATGAATCTCTCGGGCTTCAGGTCGCTGTTGCCCGGGCCCCGAAGCCCACGCGGCGCAAGAGTTGTTGGAAGCGGGCGTCCGAGCGGAGATTGTCGAGCCGGGGATCGGTGTTGAGCCACACCAGCCAGATGTCACTCTGGGCGTAGCTTCGCTCCAGGTAGTCGAGGGCGGCGTCGGCGTCACCGAGCCCGGCGTAGAGAACCGCATACCAGAACGGCGCCACGTACCGGCGGGAAGCAATCTCGTTCAAGCGATCCAGCAATCCCAGGGCCCCGTCGCGATTCCCGGTAATTCCCAGGAGATGCCCCAGACTCGCCTCGGGGGATGCGTGCCCTCCGGAACGCGCGATACCCTGCTCGAAGGCCGTGCGGGCCTCCTCGTACCGCCCTTTTTGCTCGCACGCGAGCCCGAAGATGTATTGCGCGGACGGGAATTCGGGGTCGAGGTGCGTGACGCGCACCGCCTGCTCGATGGCGCGATCGTAATCCCGGGCGATCAAATAGCTCCAGGCCATCTCCATGCTGACGACGATCGACATCGGGTCGAGCTGGTGGGCCTGCTCGATCAAGGCCATGGATTCCGCGGGGCGTCCGATGGCCGCGAGCAGGGCCGCATATCCCCGGTATCCGTGAACGTAATTCGGATTCAACTGCAGCGCCTGGCGGTACAGCCGTTCGGCGGCGGCCCAGTCGCGGTCGTATACCTTCAGGACGTTGGCGAGGGCGCCCAAAGCTTCACCGAGCGCGCCGTCGATCTCCACAGCCCGGATGGCAGACGCCTTGGCTTTCGGCATGGCGTCGGCTGGCGGCAACAGGTCGAAGTACACCAACATGCAGTACGAGTCGGCAAGCCCGGCATGCGCCAGAGCGAACCACGGGTCCTTCTGCAGAGCGTTTTGGAAATACTCGACGCTCTTCTGCAGGGCGCCGGCCGACAACCGGTGCCAGTGATACCTGCCCTTGAGGTATTCCTGGTATGCCTCGGTGCTTTGCGTGGGCTGCGAGAGACGGGCCACTTTCGACTTCCCCGCAAATTCGGAGCGCAGCTTCTCGCAGATCCTGGCGGAGAGTTCGGCTTCGACCGCCAGAACCTCGGACGACTTCCGGGTGAACTGCTCGCCCCAGATCAGCCATCCGCTGTGCACCTCCACCAGTTCGGTTCCGATCAACAGCTCGTCGCCGCGCTGCGAGACTCTGCCCAGGAGCACGGCGTCCACGTTCAGCTTTCTGCCGAGGGCGCGGCCGTCCTGCGATTTACCGCGGTAGCGGAATACCGTGCTTCGCGCCAGCACTCGCAGGGCAGGCAGGCGCGAGACGGAGTGGATGAGCGCCTCGGTGAGGCCATCCACCAGGTAGTCGGCATCCGAATCGCCGGTGGCGTTCTCGAACGGCAAGACCGCGATGGAGCTGACCGCGTGGGCGGGACGCGCCGAGGGAAGCGGAGACTGGCCCGGAACGTTGGCAGGCGCGATGAAGCGGTATCCGCGCCGCGCCATGGTTTCGATGAAGACCGGCCGCTCGGGCGAGTCGCCTAACGCCTGGCGCAGACGTTTCATGGCCGCGTTGAGACTCTGCTCGAAGTTAACGTGCGTGTTGTCCGGCCAGAGAGCCTGCTGGAGTTCCTCGCGAGTGACCAGTTCGCCGGGCCGGCGCAGGAGGAATGCGAGGATCTGGAGAGGTTGCCCGGCGAGACGCACGCGCCGGCCCTGTTTATGGAGTTCTCCCGATTTGAAGTCGAATTCGAAGACGCCGAAGCGAACAGAGGCGCTGAAAGACATTGACGGAGTCATCCGGCGCATGCCTCCCCAGAGGATCCATGCAGGCCGCGAGCCCTACCCCCTATGATGAAGGGAGTATATCACACCCGGCAAGGCAGTCATAACTCCTGCCAAGTTATTGGATTGAGACAGGTTGTCGTGTCATGAACGTTTGTTTCGCATGTCACTCAATTCCGGTTGCCATGGAGGCGGGGCAGGGGCGAAACTGCTGACGTGGCGGGATTCCAATCCTGCCAGCTTCCGGTCCAAGGCGACCGAACCAGGATGAGGAGTTGCGTTTGATGTGCATGTCTGTGGTTGACGACGAGCGCTGTGCTCCCTGCGAAAGTTCGGAGGCGACAGGCGCGCCTCCGGCCGATTCCGGTAGAGAGGCCGCAATGGGGACTCTCGCCATGTCGCTCCTGCACGATCTTCGAAACCCGCTGGCCGCGATTCACAGCGGAGCAGAAATGCTGAATGCGGCAGAATTCCCGGAACAGCACGTGCGGCGGATCGCGCGCATCATGTATGACGCGTCGATTCGAATTCAGGAATTGCTTCAGGATTACGCGGATCTCTGCCGGACGATGGAGAACCAGCTCCACCCGCACAATCTGCGGCACGTGGTGGGGCAGGCTATCGACCGCGTTGCGACGATGGCCGACGCTCAGTCCGTTGCAGTCGAGGTGGACATTCCCGGCGACCTGGTGGTCATCGTGGATCGCCGACAGATCCTGTCGGTTTTAGTCAACCTGCTCACGAACGCGCTGGAGTCCATGGAGGAAGAGGGATCGATCCAGATCTCTGCGAGCCTGGGAGACGGGGTGGTAGTGGTACGGGTGCTCGACAGCGGGCCCGGGATTCCCCCCGAGATTCGCGACTGCCTGTTCGATCCATTCGTCACAGCGCGAAAGCCGAACGGCTGGGGCCTGGGACTCGCCCAGGCTCGCAGAGTGGTGCTGGACCACGGCGGGGAGATGTGGGTGGAATCCGTTTCCGGCATGGGAGCCTGCTTCGCGTTCAGCCTGCCGCTTCCGTAGCCGTTTCCGATCACAGGACCTTTTTACACATGATCTCGAGTGGCAGCTGGAAGGCCAGCATCTGCTGAAGGGTAGAACGGCCCACCAGGAGATACATGAAACTTCTACTGCCTTTACTCACAGCGGCAGTGTCTGCGTTTGCGCAGTCGCCCGCGATCCCGATCAACATTGGCTACGCGGAGCCGGCCCCGTTCCAGGCCGCTCCAGGACAAGTAGTCACACTCTTTCTGGATGACGTCCCCTTCGGCTCCGACGGCAGGACCCGATCCGCCCAGGCCGCCGCGGGAGACCTGCCCACCAGCCTGGCCGGGATCACCGTGCGGATTGAGCTCCTGGATTCGACTATGCTGCAAGCGGGGATCTTCGCGGTGGAGCAGCAACTGCAATGCGGCTTGAGCGGGCTTCAAGCCGGCGATGCTGCCTGCCTGCTGACCCTGGTAAAGATCCAGGTCCCCTTCGAATTGCCGGGCGATTTGGTGCTGAACAATCAGAATGTCTACACCGTTCCCCGCCCGGCGCTGATCAGCATCGATGTCGATGGCAAACGGGGGCGCGGATTTCCCTTGCAGCCGCTTCCGGACAACGCTCACGTGCTGACCAACTGCGACGCGGTGTGGGACACGAACGGCTCGAGTGTCTGCGATCGCCAGGTCTACCATGCCGATGGCTCCATGGTCACGCCGGCAGCTCCGGCGAAAAGCGGCGAAACGTTGTTCCTGTTGTCTTACGGCCTGGGCCGGACGGACCCGATGGTGCCGACCGGCCACGCATCGCCCGAGGGAGTTGCCCTCTCCGATCTTCTTCCGAACCATCCTCGCGTGACGCTGGGAATCGCGATGAACTTCGTGAACGCACTCAGTTCCGCGCCGCGAACCGGGTTCAATTCACAGGCAGACAACGCAATACCCGTGCCGATCACCTCAGCTTCGCTGGTAGCGGGCCAGGTCGGGACCTACAAGGTGAGTTTCAGCGTGCCGGCCCCCACCGACTCGATCATTCCCTGCGGTGGTGACGTGAAGAGTAACAGCCTGCTCCTGGTCACAACGTCGCAAGGGGTCGAGGGCATCGGATTGTGCTTACAGCAGTAGGAAAGAGGCAGCGTGCCGGTAGGGCGCGGACGCTACTCCTCGGGAATTTCGGCCAAGTCCGCCAGGTCCTTCGGGCGCCCGGCGGCCTGCCTGTTGCGGGGATAGAGCCGCAAGCTCAATCAGGTCTATGCGGTATGGATCAATCCCCAATTGAATGATCTGGCCGGGCGTCAGGAAGTCGTCGCGGCTGATGCCCAGGCTCGCAAATCCGAACTGCGCCAGCACCTTCACGAGCCGATTCGCATTCTCAGGCGACGCGCGTACGAAGAAGTCGATATCGCCTGTAGATCGCGGGACACCGTGAAGAGCTCGAGCCCATGTCCCTACGATGACGTAATCAACCTTCTGAGAGTTTAATAACTCGATAAACTCGCGCCAGTCGGGGAGAAGGATCATGCGTTGGGAGTGAGATTCCAATAGAATTCCCGGTCGGCCCGGCCGGCGTCTTCGAAACTCGCGAATCTTTCCGAATGGTGACCGTCCTTCGGCAGTTGAACGAAAGACAGACATGGCGGCTTGTCCGATCGAGCTTGCCCCGCGCCGGGCTTATGATTGGAATCATGGCGCAAATTCTGGACGGCGGCCGCGTCCGCGACCAAATCCTGAACGAGCTCCGCCCGCGCGTAGCGACGCTAGCCGCCAAATGGCGCCCGCCGGGGCTGGCCGTGGTGCTGGTGGGCCACGATCCGGCCTCGCAAATCTACGTGCGCAACAAGGTGAAGGCCTGCCAGGATCTGGGCATTTACTCGGAATCGCTGACGCCTCCGGACTCCATTTCCACCGCGGAACTGCTTGCCATCGTCGAGCAGTTGAATGGGCGGCACGAGATCGACGGCATCCTGGTGCAACTCCCCCTGCCGCGGCAGGTGGACGCCAAGCGGATTCTGCTGGCGGTGGCGCCGGACAAGGACGTGGACGGTTTCCATCCCTGCAATATCGGGAACCTGGTGGTGAACCTGCCGGGGCCGAGGGCCTGCACGCCCGCCGGAATCATTCAACTTCTGAAGCGATACGACATTCCGATCGCCGGCCGGCATGCCGTAGTGGTGGGACGCAGCGATATTGTCGGGAAACCCGTGGCGATGCTTCTTCTGCATGAGCACGCTACGGTGACGATCTGTCATTCGAAGACACAGGATCTGCCCGGCGTGTGCCGGGAGGCGGGGATCCTGGTGGCCGCCATGGGCCGACCGGCTCTGCTGACTGAGGAATACCTCGCGCCCGGTGTCACCGTAATCGACGTGGGTACGAACCGGATCGACGACCGCGGCGAAGTGGAACGTATTTTTCGGGGCGCGCCGGAGAAGCTGGCCTCGTTCGACAAGCGTGGCAGCATCGTGGTCGGCGACGTGCACCCGGTGGACGTGGCCGCCGTGGCGGGCGCCTACACGCCGGTTCCCGGCGGGGTGGGGCCGTTGACGGTCGCCATGCTGATGTCGAATACGGTAGCGTCCGCCGAACGGCGGGCGGGTCTATGTTGAAGGTAGGGCTGACCGGTGGGCTCGCCTGCGGGAAAACCTTCGTTGGCGAGGCGCTGGCAAGCTATGGATGCTTCCTGGTCCAGGCTGACGAATTGGGCCACGCCGTCCTGGCCAAGGGCGGAGAAGCTTACCAGGCCGTGATCCAGGAATTCGGCGCGGAGATCGTCGCCAACGGCGGCGAGATCGACCGCCGCGCGTTGGCTGCGCGCGTTTTCGGCTCTCCCGGCAAGTTGGAACGGCTGAATGCCCTGGTACATCCCCCGGTGATCCGGCGCGAGAGCCGGCTCCTGGAGGAATTTGCAGCCCGGGAGCCGCACGGTATCGCAGTCGTGGAAGCGGCCATCCTGATTGAGACCGGGAGCTATCGCCGTTTCGATCGTCTTATCCTGGTAACCTGTTTAGAGGAGCAGCAGGTGGAACGTGCCATGCGCCGGGACGGCGCGCGGATCGAGGATATACGGGCCCGCCTCAGCCGCCAGATGCCTCTGGAGGAAAAACGGAAATTCGCCGATTTCGTAATTGACACATCGGGGGAAAAGGGGCAAACGTTGCGCCAGACCCGTGCGGTCTACGAATCGTTACGGAGAATCGAATCATGAGAGTTCTTCGACCATTTGTATGGGCCGCCGCGATGGTGGCAGTGTTCTTGTACGCCACTTCGGTGGCCCGCTGGGACATCGGGCGCGTCTTCCGGCCGGGCGGGGCCATCGGGCGCCTGTGGAGCGAACCCGCTTCGGCGGCGGCCCCCGGCAACTACACGTCCGACGAGCAGAACAACATCGACGTTTACCGCGGTGCGCGCGATGCGACTGTGAACATTACCTCGGTGGTGTACCGGGAGACCTGGTTCGCCGAGATCTATCCCGAACAGGGCGCGGGCTCGGGATTCATCGTCAATCCGGACGGCGAGATCCTCACCAATAATCACGTCGTGAACGGAGGCAGCGCGCAACTGACGGTGGTTCTGGCCGACAAGAAATCTTACAAAGCAAAAATCCTCTTTACCGATCCGCGCGACGACCTGGCTTTGGTCAAAATCGATGCCGGGCGGAAGCTGCCGGCCCTGCGGCTGGGCGATTCCGATGCATCTGTCGTGGGGCAGAAAGTGCTCGCCATCGGCAACCCGTTTGGATTCGGGGGCACTCTCACCACGGGAATCGTCAGCTCGCTGGGCCGAACGATCCGGACCGAAGAGAACCGCGAGTTGGAGGGCATGATCCAGACCGACGCGGCCATCAACCCGGGCAACAGCGGCGGACCGCTGCTCGATTCCCACGGAAACGTGATCGGGATCAACACCGCGATTTATGGCGCGCAGGGGAACATCGGTTTGGGCTTCGCCATTCCGATCAATCGCGCCAAGTCAATCCTGGACGAGTTCCAGGCGAAGGGGCACATTTCGCGTCCGACCCTTGGCATTGACGTTTCGGCGGTTTCCGGCGATCTCGCCGAAATGCTCGATCTTCCCACCAGTGGAGGTTTGCTGATCCGCCGTGTGGAGCGCGGATCGCCCGCCGCGGATGCGGGTCTACGCGGGCCGAGCCGTTGGGTGGTCCGGTACAACTACCGTCTGCCGGTGGGCGCTGACCTGATCACCGCGCTCGATGGCCAACCGGTGGAAGGGACCGACTCGCTGATGCGCGTGATGAACCACAAACATGGCGGAGACATCCTCGAAATGACCATCTACCGCGAGGGGCACAGTCAGAAAGTCCGGGTCAAGTTAGGGGAAGCTCCCCAGGTGTTGTAGGGCGGCCGCTACCGGTCCGCGAAGGCGTAGAGATTGTGCAAAGTTCGCACATAAATCGTCTTCCGCACAATCGCCGGTGTAGCCACGATATCTTCACCCAGCTGGTTGCGAGCCAGGACTTCGAGTTGATCCTTGCCCGCCGAGATCACGGTCACCACGCCTTCCGACGAGGCCAGATAGACGCGCCCCGTGGCTGCCACCGGGGACGCGTAGTACGGCCCCGGCGCGCCGGCTCGCGCGCGAAAAGCCACCTTTCCGGTGGCCGCGTCGAGGCACGTGACGATGCCGCCGTTCCGCACCAGGTATAAGCGGCCCTGGTACAGCAAAGGCGAAGGCACTTCGGGGATGGAACTGTTTTCGCGCCACACTACGACGGCGCTCTCGCCCTCAGGACGGATCGCGAGAAGGCCGTGGTCCTGTGCCATGGAAGCAACCCGGGTGCGGTACGCTTCCCATTCGGTCTCCTGCAGCAGTCCGTCGTTGTTGCGGTCCAGACCCTTGAACGACACGTAATTCTGCGAGTGGGGAATGCTCTCCAGCCCTGGCCGTGCGGTGTAACGGAGGTCGTCGGGGAACTCGGCGGCGCTGATCGCGCCATCGCCGTCTTTGTCGTAGAGCTTGACCAGGGTCGGGAAATCGGGAAGCGGCGCTCGCTGGTCTTCCTCTCCCAGCACGTTCCAGGTGGAGGTGAAGATGAGGCCGCCTTCGACGGCGGGAGTGCTGGCCCCCGAAGTGTTTTCGGGCAGCGACCAAAGCCGTTTTCCGCTGGATGACTGGTAGGCCTCGATGACGCCGGCGCGGTGCAGCACCAGTTGATCGCGCCAGATCACGGGCGTCGAGTAGCTCTCCACGCGGCCCCTTTGGGACGGGTACGCTTGCCGCCACACCTCCTTGCCGGTGCGCCGATCCACGGCCAGCAGGTACCCACCCTGCATGGCGTCGTGGTTCAGGATCAGAAGATCGCCCGCGAGAACCGGCGAGGCTCCGCTGCCGTGGTGCGTTTTCGGCATTGCGAGGGGCAGGGTCCAGGCGGACTTGCCATCATGGTCGAAAGCGATCACGCCGTACGAGGAGAAATACGCGTAGACCCGCTCGCCATCGAGTGCGGGCGTCGCCGTCGCGGGGTTGCTCACCACGTGGGTTTCTTCGATCTCGCTCGCCGGCGCGGTGCGCCGCCAGAGGATCGCTCCGTTCCCGGCGCCGACGCAGAGCAGTTCGAGCTTCCTGGATGCCGGATCGAACGACGTGAGGAAGATGCGATCGCCCCATACCGCGGGCGACGAATGTCCCAGCGGCAGGGGCTGTTTCCAGAGCAGGCGCGTGGACGGCCCGAATTCCACCGGAGGCGCGGCGTTCGGCGCGGCCACTCCGCTGGCGTTCGGTCCGCGGAATTGCGGCCACTCCGGCGTCTGGGCGAAGGCCGCAAGGGCGAAGCCGGCGGCAAGCAGCAGGAGGGCTCGCATGGCAGGATTATACTCCTTACCTGGGCTGGCGTACCTTGTCTACCACCACACCGATGCCCGTGATCACGACATCCGGCTCGTCAATTTCGACCGAGTGGAAGCTGGCGGCCGCCATCATCTGTTCGCTTTGTTGCGACAAGCCCAGAAGCTCCTCCTGCAACTTCTTGTAGCTGGGTTGCCGGTTGCCCGTGCTGATGACCACCAGAGGCTTGTTGCCGAGCGGGTGAGGCGCCTTCTCGGTGGACTTCAGTTGGGCGAGGCAGTCCTTGGCCGTCTCGACTGTGGGCAGCACCGGCTGGAGCGAGGCGGCCCAGCGATGCAGTTGCCGGCTCCGCTCCGGGAGGTTGCGGAATTGCGAAGAATCTTCGGCGGTAAACGTCATCGGTGTTTGTTGCAAAAGGACTGGGCGATTCGAGCCGGAATTGCCGGCTTCCGGAGCGGGCGCGCTGCGGACGTCAATGAAGGCATGATCCACCATGACGACGCCGGCCACAGCGTCGGGGTAGAGGCTGGCATACAGTCGAGTGACTAACGCGCCTGCCGAAAGTCCCACGAGGACATACGGCCCTTTGACTTCCGCAGTTTGAAGAACCTGGTGAATCTCGTTGACGCGTGACGCGCAGGTCAGGGGAGGTCCGGGATCGCTCCAGGCGGTACCCGAAGGGTCGTAGGTACAGATCCTCGTGAACTTTGCCACTTCGGGCTGGACCAGGGCCCAATCGAACGAGAAGCCCGCGCCCACAACGATGACCGCAGGATTCCCCTCGCCGCTACAGTAGAGATGAACGCGATAGCCTCCTATGTCCACCAAACGGCCGGGCGGTGGATAGGGTGGGGGTTTGGGAGATTGCGCATGGGCATGCGCCGCGAGCATAAGTGCGATTGATGCGCCTATTGCATGAGAAAGGCTCACAGGAGATGCTCCACCGTGCTTACCGCCCGGTGGACTCGCGGACGACCAGCGTGGGAGAAATGATCACGGTCCGCGGAGGCCGGCGGCGCTTCGACCCGATTGCCTTCACCAGGATCTCTGCCGCCTGCTGCCCGATGCTGGCGCTGCTCTGGTCGATGGTGGAGAGCGGGACGCGCAGCAGATCGGAGTAGTGCACGTTTCCAACGCCGATCACTTTGATTGCCTGGGGGATGCCGATGCCCGCTTCGAGAATGGCCTTCATCGCTCCGGCCGCAGTGGGGTCGTTGTAACCGAAAACTCCATCGGGCCGCGGATCGATCGCCAGAAGCTTGCGCGCGGCCTCGTAACCGGAAGCGTCGTCGGTGGCATGCACCACGTAGGAATCGGGCACCGTGATGCCGTGGGCCGCCAACTCCTCCCGGTAGCCGTTCAAGCGTCCCAGCCCGGTGGTGAGCGGCGGGCCGGCGATGTGCGCAATCCGGCGGCAGCCCCGCTCAATCAGGTGTTTGGTGGCCAGGCGGCCGATGGCCTCGTCGTCGGCGCCCACGTATGGCGCGCTGGCGGCGACGAAGCGGCGGTCCACCAGGACATATGGCACATTGCGGGCTTCGATCCGGGCGAAGACACCCAGCGAGGAGGGGGGCTGCGCCGAAGCCAGGATCAGGCCGTCCACCTGGCGCGCGAGAAGGCGATCCACTTCGCTCGACTCGACTTCGCAATCCTCCTCCGAATTGCAGATCACCACGTCGTAACCCAACGGCCGGATGGCCGCGGACACGCCCTTGGCGATTTCCGCGAAAAAGGAGTGCATGAGGTCGGGCACGATCAGCCCGATCATAAACGTCCGACGGGCAGCCAGGCTGCGAGCCACCCAGTTCGGCTGGTAGTTCAGCTCTTTGATGCGAGCGAGCACCCGGCTGCGGGTCTCGGCTCCCACGTCCGCGCAACCACGGACGACCTTCGAAACGGTCATCACCGATACGTTCAGGTCGTGTGCGATGTCTTTCAGTCGAACCGGAGAGCTAGGAACGTTAGCCATACGAATGCGAGGCGCCTGGCGGCGCCGGGATAGGGCCGGAACTCTACCAGAATGGCGAGTATAACAGGTTGATGCGCATCACGGCATCTTCCGGAAGAGATGTAGATAAACGCATTTCCCCTCTCCGGACGCAAAAGTGCGAAATTAGTAGGACGGTGAGAAAGCTCTACTACTGGAAGCTCAAGCAGCGCGAGATCAAGCTGGGGGAGCGCACCGTGTTGCTAGGCGTACTCAACGTCACGCCCGACTCCTTTACGGACGGGGGAAAATACCTCGACCCCGACCGAGCTTTCGCCCGCGCGCTGGAAATCGAAGAGCAGGGAGCCGACGTCATCGATGTCGGAGCGGAATCGACGCGGCCCGGTTCGCGGCGGATTACCGCGGCCGAAGAACTGCGGCGTCTGGTGCCGGTATTGAAGCGCCTGAAGGGCCGGCTGACGATTCCCATCTCGGTCGATACCTACAAAGCCGAAGTGGCCGAGCGCGCCCTGGAGTTGGGAGTCGAAATCATCAACGACCCTTCCGGCCTGACCTTCGAACCGCAACTCGCCCGCATCGTTTCGAACCACGATGCCGGGCTGATCATTAATCACACGCGAGGCCGCCCGGAGATGTGGGCGAAACTCGGACCCATGCCCGATCCCATGGGCACGATTGCCCGCGACCTGGAAGCGGCCGTCAGCCGGGCGCGGCACGTAGGCATCGACCGGTCGAAGCTGGTGCTCGACCCGGGGATCGGTTTCGGCAAGCGCAAGGAGCAGAATTCGCAGATCCTGGGACGTCTTTCCGCGCTGGCCAGCTTCGACCTGCCGCTGATGGTGGGTCCGTCGCACAAGAGCTTCCTGACTCACGAGACGCCCGAGGAGACGCAGTATGCCACTGCCGCAGCGGTGGCGGCAAGCGTGCTGGGCGGCGCCCACATTGTCCGCATCCACAACGTGCGTGAGATGCGCGCGGCCGCCGACGTGGCGGACGAGATTCTAGCTACAAAGAGTAGCTGAGGAGCCGGAAACCGAAGGAGACCTCTTCCGTCTAAATCGATGCTATGAAAAGAGCGGCGGTAGTCTTTCCCCTGCTGGTACTTGCAGCATTTGGCCAGACCCGGAGCCGTCTATTGGACTATGCCTTGATCCTGGCTGACCCACCGGTAGCCCGGAACACTCATTCGCGCGCGGAACTGGCGGCCGGGGAGGCGCAGCGGAATCGCGCGCGGATTCGCAGCGCGCAATCCAGCGTGATCGCGGAGCTGAAACGGCGCAAGGTTGCCGTAACAGGCGCGGGACAGATCCTGGTGAATGCCGTATTCGTGAGTGCCAGCCGCGAGACCGCGGCGCAACTCCGCGACATTCCCGGCGTCTCCTACGTGGTTCCGGCTCCGCCGCTTCACATGGATCTCAATCGCGCGCTCGACCTGCAGAATGTCCCGGCCGCGTGGAGCGCGGTGGGAGGCGCCTCGAACGCGGGAGCGGGCATCAAGATCGGAATCATCGATTCGGGGATCGATGTGAATCACCCCGGCTTCCAGGATCCGTCCCTGACGCCGCCGTCGGGTTTTCCGAAGGGTGATGCGAACTACACCAACAATAAAGTGATTGTGGCGCGGAGCTACATCACGTTGGATTCGGCGGGCTACGATCCGAGCAATCCCATCGCAACGTCGCACCCCGACGACTACTCGCCGCGCGACCGCGTGGGCCACGGCACGGCCATCGCGATGATCGCCGCCGGAGCGCAGAACACCGGCCCGGTTGCCACCATTCAGGGCGTGGCTCCCAAGGCGTTCCTGGGAAACTACAAGATCATCGGTTCGCCCAGCATCAATCCGTTCGCCAGGACCGCCGCCTTCCAGCAGGCGCTGGAGGACGCGCTTACCGACGGCATGGACATCGTGACGTTCTCACTCAGCGAGGGGGATCCGGCGTTCTACGGCCCGCTGGATTCGGGCACTTCCGTTTGCGGCCACGCCGGCTTGTGCGACCTGGAGACGGAAGCGGTGGAGAATGCGATTGCCAACGGGATGGTGGTGGTGGTTTCGGCGGGGAACGACGGCAACATCGGCTACCGGATCCCCACGCTGAACACGATCCACAGTCCGGGAACTTCGCCGGCGGCCATCACCGTGGGAGCTTCCGCCAACTCTCACGTGTTGTACCAGTCGGTGCACGTCACAGGATCGAACGTGCCATCGAGCCTGCAAAATATCAACGCCCTGTTTGGAGACGGCCCGCACCTCCCGTCGGCTTTGGGCGGTCCGATCCAGGATGTCGCGCAATTGGGCAACGACGGGCTGGCTTGCTCGAGCCTGCCGGCGAATTCACTCACGGGTGCGATTGCCTTGATCCAGCGGGGCACCTGTTCCTTCAGCGACAAGATCAACAATGCCCAGGCCGCGGGTGCGATCGGTGCCGTGATCTATCAGGTGAGCGGGCAGGACACGGTGTTCAGCACGCTCGGCGCCCAGGACACGGGCATTCCGGCGGTGATGATCGGGTATACAGACGGCACGGCGCTGAAGAGCTATCTGGCCTCGAATTCCGGTGTGAAAGCTTCGCTCGATCCATCGCTGACGGCGTTTGAGGCGCAGCCCGACACGATTTGGCCGGCGTCGTCGCGCGGGCCATCGCCGGGCACATTCGCGTTTACACCGACTGCGGTCATCAAGCCCGAGCTGGTCGGAGTGGGAGTCAACATCTACACCGCGACCCAGAAGCTCGACCCCAACGGAGATGCCTACAATGCCAGCGGCTACACCAGCGTGACCGGGACCAGTTACGCCGTTCCGATGGTGGCGGGGGCCGTGGCGCTGGTGAAACAGATGCATCCGTCGTTCACACCGGCGCAGCTCAAATCGGCGGTAGTCAACACGGCAACGGCCAACGTGGCGGATGAAGGCGGAATGCCCGCGCGGGTCAACTCGGTGGGCGCGGGGAAGCTCAGCGCCGGAGACGCGGTGAAGGTCGCGGCGACCCTCAATCCCGCCACCCTGTCGTTCGGATTGCTGGCCGCGGCGTCGCTGCCCATCAGCCTTACGCTGAATATCACGAACGTGAGCAGCGCGGCGGCGACCTTCAATTTCGCGGTGCAAGCGCGAGATACGTCCAGTGCTACGGTGCAGATTACGCCCGCGAGCCTGACTCTGCAGCCCGGCCAGCAGAACAGCGTCACCGTGCGGCTCGCGGGTACGCGCCCCGCCGCGGGGTCGTATGAAGGCTTCATCGTGGTGACTGGCGCCGGCCCGACTTTACGGGTGCCGTATCAATACCTGGTGGGCAGCGGCACGCCGACGGACGTGTTTCCCATCGGAAACGGCGGATTTCTGGGCGGCACCAACGATACGGACTGGGAGCTGGATCTGCGGGTGGTGGATCAGTTTGGAGTACCCGTGCTCGGGACCCCGGTGACGTTTAATGTGATCCAGGGCGGAGGCAAGATCACGGGCGGCGATACCCAGTCTTACGCGCTGGGGGAAGCTGCGGGCTTCGTTACTCTCGGCGGGAACCAGGGCGACCAGATCTTCAATGCGAATGTAGGCGGCCTCACCGTACAATTCAACGGCTATGCGCGGTTCTATCCCGCGATCAATTCGAATGGCGTGGTGGATGGGGCCACCTTTAAGATCGGGCAGGGATTGGCGCCGGGGTCCTATGTTTCGATCCTGGGCACGGCGTTATCGGATGCCACGCAGGTGGAATCGACGGCCTCACTGCCGGTGGCTTTGTCGGATGTCAGTGTGAGCTTCGATGGCGGCGGGCTCAGCCTGCCCGGGCGCATCTCGTACGTGAGTCCCGGCCAGATCAACGTGCAGATTCCGTGGGAATTTCAAGGGCAGTCGTCGGTGGCCATGAAGGTCACGGTGAGCGGGCTGCCGAGCAACGTCTACAACGCTCCGCTGGCGGCAGCTTCGCCGGGGGTATTTGCGATCGTGGATGCGACCTCGAACGTGGTGGTCACGGCGACCACGCCCGTCAAGCGCGGCGATGCGCTGGTGATTTATGCCAACGGGCTTGGAGCGGTGAGCAATCAGCCTGCGTCGGGAGAGCCCAGTCCTGCGCAGCCGCTGGCACAGACCACCGGCACTACGACGGTCACGATCGGCGGAAGCGGCGCGGCGGTGGCTTTCAGTGGGCTGACGCCGAACAGCGTGGGGCTGTACCAGGTGAACGTTACGGTGCCGGGCAATGCGCCTACCGGGAATCAGCCGCTGGTAATCTCGGCCGGCGGGATGAATTCTCCGGCGACGACGGTGCTGGTGCAGTAGAGGCGGCGCGGGGACTCGTGCCCGCGCCACGTCGTCCGCGGGCGACTCGGTTCGGTCTTCCAATCACATCTGCGCCTTCAGGACTTCGATGGCCTTCTCTACCTGCCGGTCATGATGGCCGAGAAAGTCGGCGGGGGTGTTGTCCACGTAGACATCGGGAGGCACGCCGAAGTTCTCCAGGTTTACACCATCGGCATTCGAGACGCCGGCGCCGGGAGTGCGCAGGACGGAGCCATCCATGAGGGTGAACGAACCGGTGCCGATGACCGCTCCCATGGTGGGAACGCCGACCACCTTGCCGAGACCGAGGCGGCGGAAGCCGTCCGGGAACATCTCGGCGTCGCTGGCGGAGCGCTCGTTCTGCAAAACGACCATGGGGCCGAAGTACGCCTGGCCGGGGCGCTTGACTTCCAGGGAATCGCGGCCGCGGGTCGTCTGATAGGCCTTGCGCTGGCCAAGGATGGCGAGCAGTTCCTGGTCGATTCCGCCGCCGCCGTTGAAGCGCTCGTCGATGATGAGGCCGGCCTTGTCCTGGTTCTCGAGGAGATCCAACTGGAACTTCGCCAGCGAAGGCGCGTCCATGGCGCGGATGTGCAGATAGCCGATCTTGCCGCCGGAGAGTTTGGCGACCATCTCTTTGCGGTCGGCCACCCAGCGATCGTACTCCAGGTTGGACTGCGCGGCCGCGGTCAGCGGCTCGAGAGTAACGACCCAAGCGCCATCGGTAGAGGCCTTGGAGTTTACCAGGAATTCGAACTTGCGCTCCGGAAGGATGTTGAAGAGCTTCCAGTAATTGTCGCTGGTCTTCATCTCCTTGTCGTTTACGGCGAGGACGTAGTTGCCGACAGCGAGCTTGATGTAGTCGTGGTCGGCGGGTCCTTTCTTATAGATGTAGGAGACCTTGTAGTATCCGGAGGCGTCGGGCTCCAGCTCGAAGCCGGGGTGGCGCGTCTGGATGCGTTCTTCGGCCTGCTGCCTGCCGGGAAGAATGCCGCCCGCGGAGATGCCGGTGTGCGAAGCGTTCATGTCGCCGATCATTTCCATGATCACGTTGTGCAGTTCCTCGGTGTCGGCGATATTGCCGAGCAGCGGTTCATAGGTGTCCTTGGCGGCCGCCCAGTTGGCGCCGTGCATCCGGGCGTCGTAGAAGCGATTCTTCATCACGCGCCAGGCCTCTTCGAAGACCTGCTTGCGCTCGGCGGCGATATCGATCTCCATGCGCACGGTGGCGTTGATGCGGCGCGGGGCGCTGCCGCCGGCAGCTTGCGTGTCGGCGGGTGCGGAGCCTCCGCCGGCGCGTCCGCCGCGTCCACCACGGGCTCCGGCGCCCGCTGCCGCGGCAGGCGCAGCTCCGGCGCTATCGCCTGCCTGCGGATTCACCGCGAGAGTGTAGATGCTGCCGCCCAGGAGGTAGTAGATTCCGCGACCATCGCGTGCCCACTGCGGTTCCGCGCCGCCCAGGAATCCGCCGCCGCCTCCGCGTCCACCGCGACCCCCACGGCCGCCCGCGGCTGCATCGGTGGGAGCGGTGTTGAGGCGCGTCACGCGAGTGCCGTCTTCGGCCATGGTGTAAATGTTAGGTCCGGCGGCGGCTGCCGCGGGATCTTCGGCGGCGCCACCGCCGCCTTGGGCCGTGAAGAGGAAGGTATGGCCGTCAGGCGAGGGAAGCACACTGGTCACGTTGCCGACATTGCGGCTCAATTGCACGATGCGGCGATCCATCCCGTCCCACACAATCTTGACCTGTACGTTGGCGGGCGCGGCGTTACCGCCCCGACCACCGCGCCCCGCGGCAGGCGCCGCCTCGAGAGCCGCGGCAGCCTGCTCTTCGGTGTCGATGTCGTGATCGTTGGGGTCCTTTTCGATGGGAGTCAGCGACACGGCGTAAAGCTGCGTGGAGCCGCGGCCTCCGGTGGATGCGATTCCCGCGCCGCCACCCTGGCCGCCAATCAGCAGGAGCTTCTTGCCATCGGGCGTCCACTTCGCGCCGCGCGAGGTCATGAACTGGTCGGAGACGATGGCCTGCTCCTGGCCGGTGGCCAGTTCGCGGACCCACACGTGGGTGCGCAGGAGCTTGTCGGGTTTGGAGTAGGAGATGTACTTGCCGTCGGGCGAGAACTGCGGCTCCGTGACATTTCCGCCGTCCACGGTGGCCAGCACCTCTTCCCTGCCGGAATCAGTGTCGACGCGCCGCAGCTTGTGGTCGGTGCCGGTCCACAGCAACGATTTAGAGTCGGCGGACCAGACGATGGATTGCTTGTCGCAGTCGGAGTCGCTGAGCTTTTTGGTGTTCTTGCCGAGCTCGTCGGAAATGAAGATCTCTTCGCGGCCGGTGCGGTCGGAAACGTAGGCGATCCACTTGCCGTTGGGCGACCAGCGCGGATTCTGCTCCTTCCACGAAGTTTCGGTTACGCGCTGGATCTCGCCGCGATCCGTGGGGATGGTGAAAATCTCGCCGTGCACGGCGATGGCGGCGCGCCGGTTGGAAGGCGAGATGTTGAAGCCATCGACTTCGTTGGTGATGGTCACCAGCTCGGTTTTGTTGTCCTTCAGGTCACTCTTCACGTCGATGCGGATTTCGGTGCTCTTGCCGCTGGCTACGTCGAGCTTCCAGATGCCGAAGTTATCTTCGTAGACAATGGTCTTGCCGTCGGCCGAGATGCTGGGGAAGAAGAGATTGCCGTCGCCGTGGCGGGTCACCTGGACGGGCTTGCCGCCCTTGTCGGAGATCTTCCAGATGTTGTTCTCGCTCTTCATCACATCGGGCGAGCCGGGTTTGATGGTCTTCTCGTTGGGCAGTTCGTTGGAGACGAAATAGATCTCGCCGTTCTGCGCATACATGGGCCAGAACATGTTGCCTTTGTAATCTTCGTCGCCCAAGCGGGTGAATTTGCGGGTGGCCAGTTCTTCCACCCAGAGGTCGGCCGCATAGGCGCCGCGATAGTGCTTGCGCGACCACACGCTCGGATGGCGGGTGAAGGCGAGCTTTTTGCCGTCGGGCGAATAGCTGGCGTAAGCGCCCCAGTCGGTATCCACGGCGCGCTCGATTCCGCCTGCCGCGGGCACTTCCCAAAGGGTCGCGACGGAGGGAAACGCGCCGTTACCGCGGACCGATGAGAAGATGACACTCTTGCCCTCGGGTGTCCAGCCCACCACGTCGTCATTGGCGCTGTTGAAGGTGAGCTGACGCGGCTCGCCGCCCGTCACCGGGACTACATACACGTCGTAGTTGCCTTCGCGATTCGAGGAGAAGGCGATCCATTGGCCATCGGGCGAAAACCGCGGGTACTGGTCGCGCGCCTTGTTGACGGTCAGACGCTGGACGTCGGTGCCGTTTTCGTTGGCGACCCAGATGTCGCCCAGATAGCTGAAAGCCACCTTGCCTTTCGAGTACGTGGGGTAGCGGAGCAGCTTTACCTGGGCCTGCGCGACGACGGGCAGAAGCAAAGCGAGAACGAGCAGAGCTCTTCGCATGAGTTGGACCTCCGGAAGTACGGGATACTGAGATCTTAATCGCTGGCGAGTGCAATGGCAAATGGGAGGGGGCCGGACGGACACGAGGGCTCGCACCACTTTGCTATAACAGACCCATGCATTCGCAGGATTTCGCACCGCGGCCCGCACACCTCAAGTGGCTCCTCGACTCTGACCCGGCCATCCGCTGGCAGGTGATGAGGGACCTCACCGGCGACTCCCCCGGCGCGGTTGCGGCCGAGCGGTCGCGAGTGGCCACCGAGGGCTGGGGCGCGCAGCTTCTTGCCGCCCAGTCTCCTGCCGGCCGGTGGGGCGGAAGCCCCCCCGGGTGGAGAGCCGATTTGCCGAAGGAGGAACGAAGCCTGCTGATTACCTTCTATGCGCTCGTCGTGTTGAAGGACCTCGGCCTGGACCCCGGCAGCAGACAGGCGCGCAGAATGATCGACCGAGTCGAGCAGCGGGTGGTCTTTCGGCGGCTCAACAACCGTCCTTTTTTTCACGGGGAGACCGAGCCCTGCATCAACGGCAGGATTCTCGGCCTCGGCGCCTATTTCAAAGAACCGAACGACGCACTGGCCAGTCAACTCCTGGGCGAGCAACTCGAAGATGGCGGCTGGAACTGCGAAGCGCCCAAAAGCCGCCGCTCCTCATTCCATACCACCATCTGCGTGCTCGAAGGACTGCTCGATTACGAACGGGCAGGTCGCCAATCGGCGGCGGTCACGAAGGCCCGCAAGAGGGCTGAAAAGTATCTGCTCGACCGCCATATGTTCCGCTCGCTGCGAACCGGCGAAGTCATCGAAAAACGCTGGCTCCGCTTCTCGTTTCCGACGTTCTGGCACTACGACGTCCTGCGCGGACTGGATTATCTGCGGGGTGCGGGAGTCAAACCCGACAGCCGCGCGGCGGATGCCGTCGAAATCGTGAAGCAGCGCCGCCACCAGAATGGGCGCTGGCCGCTCAACCTTATTCATCCCGAACATATTCCATTGAAGATGGAAACCGAAACCGGGCGGGCCAGCCGATGGAACACACTGCGCGCTCTTCGGGTACTGCGCTGGTACAAGGGAGCGTAGACACTCTACACCATATGGAGTAGAATACCTACACAATGACATATCAGCGGGAGCTGCCATGACCTCGTTCCTGCGCAAATTGCAGTGGCTGATCCGGCGCCGCCGGGAAGCGGAACTCCAGGAGGAGCTGGCGTTTCACCTCGAAGAGGAAGCGGGCGAGCTTGAAGAGCGGGGGCTGGCGCGCGAAGAGGCGCGCCGGGCGGCCCGCCGTGAGTTGGGCAATCTTGCCCGCGTCCAGGAGGATACGCGCGCCGCGTGGACGTGGAGCTGGTGGGGAGCATTCCAACAGGACGCCCGCTACGCGCTCCGCGCCATGGCCGCCAACAAGAGCTTTTCCGCGCTTGCGATCCTGTCGCTGGCGTTGGGAATCGGGGCCAACACCGCGATTTTCAGCTTTATGGATTCGATCCTGCTGCGCCCGCTGCCCGTGCCCGATCCGCAGTCCCTGGTGATGCTCGGCTGGCATACCCCGAGTCCCGAATTCAACGGCACGAGTTTTCACGACGAGAGCTACAACGATCCCAAAGGCGGCTACGTGGGTGGGATTTTCGCCTACCCGGCGTTCGAGTTGCTCCAAAAGAACGGCGCGGTATTTTCCAGCGTGTTTGGGTATCAGGGCGCCGGCAACCTCAACCTCACCTTCCGCGGACAGGCTGACGTGGTGCGCGTCGAGTATGTCTCGGGCGCCTATTTTGACGGCCTTGGAACCCAACCGGCTGCGGGGCGCCTGATCGCACCGGATGACGACCGCGCCGGCACGCAGCCGGTCGCGGTGATCAGCCATGCACTGAGCGAGCGACGGTTCGGCGGACCGGTGAATGCGGCCGGGCAATCCATTCTCATCAATAATCTGCCCTTCACCGTGGTGGGCGTCACGCGGCCGGAATTCTTCGGCGCCGACCCGGACACGCCGCCCGATATCTTTGTCCCCATGCAGGCGAATCTGCTCTTTCAGACCGATCTCCATTACCCGGCGGCCAAGCTCTACATCGACCCCGATTACGATTGGGTCACAATCATGGCGCGTTTGCGGCCAGGCGTTACCGCGGCGCAGGCACAGGCCGCCGCGGCCGGTCAGTTTTACGCATGGGGCCGTGCTTCCAAGCCGGAGGTGCGTCCCGAGGAGATTCCCACCTTGGTGGTCCGGGAGGGCGGCGGCGGTCTGGACAGCTTGCGGCGAAGGTATTCCAAGCCCCTATATATCCTGCTGGCGCTGGTGGGCCTGATTCTGGCGGTTGCCTGCGCGAATATCGCCAACCTCCTGCTGGCCCGCGCGTCGGCTCGCAGGCGCGAAATCGCGGTGCGGATGAGCATGGGAGCCGGGAGGCTTCGGGTGATACGCCAACTCCTCACCGAGAGCGTTCTGCTGGCGATGCTGGGCGGCGCTGCGGGCGCCGGACTGGCAGCCTGGGGAATCCGCTTTCTCACGCTGCTGCTGGCGAATGGAAGCGAGGACTTTACCTTGCGCGCGGAACTGAACTGGCACGTGTTGGGAGCGGCGGCTGCGCTCTCGCTGTTGACGGGGGTGCTGTTCGGCCTCGCGCCCGCTCTCCAGTGTACGCGAATGGACCTGATGCCGGCCCTCAAGGAGTCGCGGACCGGCGGGCAGCACCGGCACGGCCGCCTGAGTCTGAGCCGGATTCTGATGGCCTCGCAAATGGCCATCACGCTTTGGATTCTGGTTGCGGCCGGTCTGTTCGCGCGCACCCTTTCGAACCTGGACTCGATCGACCTGGGATTCAACGCGGAGAGCGTGCTGACATTTGAGCTGAACGCGCGCCAGGCCGGACACACAGACGCCGAAATCGTGGCGTTTTATCACAAGCTTCAGAGACAGTTCCGGTCTATTCCGGGCGTCCGCGGGGCAAGCCTGTCCGACAACCTCCTGCTCGGAGTCGGCACCAGTGCGGGAGATGTGCGCATCGCGGGCGGCGCGGTACAGAACAGCCGTATTCTGACCATCGGAACCGGCTTCTTCAGCACCATGCAGATCCCAATCCGGTCCGGCCGGGACCTCGAAGAAAGCGACCGCCGCGGCTCGCCGATGGTCGCGGTGATCAACGAGGTGTTCGCCAGGCGCAGCTTCGGCGATCGGAATCCGCTGGGCCAGCACCTGAGCCTTCCGCAAACGTGTCCGAAGTGCGACATCGAAGTAGTCGGGGTCTCGGCCAACCCGCGCTACGGCAATCTCAAGGCGAATCTGCGGCCGATCGTTTACCTGCCTTTCGCACAAGAGGCGTGGGGGCCGGTGGACCGGATGTATTTTGAGCTTCGGACAGCCGGAGAACCCCTCAGCTACGTCCATGCCGTACGCGACATCGTGCGCCGGGCCGACGAACGCCTGCCGCTTTCGGAAGTAAAGACGCAACGCGAGTGGATTGACGAAACCATCAACCAGGAGATCACCTTCGCGCGCTTAAGCAGCGCGCTGGCGATCCTGGCGCTGGCGATCGCCTGCGTTGGCCTGTATGGCGCGATGTCGTACACTATTGCCCGCCGCACCGGCGAAATCGGCATCCGGATTGCGCTTGGCGTGCAGCGGCGCCGGGTCGTCTGGATGGTGCTGCGCGAGGTCTGTATGGTTGCCGCGGCCGGTCTCGCGATCAGCTTGCCGGCGGCCATGTTGTTGTCTAAGGCAGTGGAATCGTATCTTTTCGGGATGAAACCGAACGATCCACCGGCATTGGCCGGAGCGGCAGTGGCTCTCCTGAGTGCTGCAATTCTGGCCGGTTATATGCCGGCTCGACGGGCGTCCAGAATCGATCCGATGACCGCGCTGCGTCAGGAGTGAAGCGGAGGCCATCGTCAGGGAGCGCTTCTACGGGCGGTGGAAATTCAACAGTCCCGCCACAGGCCGCCAACAGCCGCGCCAGGCCCACCAGTTTCTTCCCGCCAGAAGTACCGGAGAGCGCCTCTGCCTGCGCCGCCAACGCGCCGGCGCGCTCGAAGTTATTCTCCGCCAACGCCCGGCGCGCCGCCTTCCGCAGACGCCAGGCGGCTGCCGCCAGGCCCATGATGATGCGCAAGTCCGCGCCGCAGCGCGAACATTCGCGCGATCCCCGAAAACGCGCCCGGCACACCGGGCACATCAGGCGCCCTCCACGAAGAAGAGCAGTTCCTTGAGCGATTGAACAGACTCTCCCAGCGCCTTCGAGTCATGCTGCGCCACCGCGCTCTCGATAGACGCCTGCAGCGCCACCGCCTCCTGCCGGTCCTCGGGATGCATTTTGTCGAGGACCGCGCGCGACCGCTCCACCAGCGTCACGGCTTCGTGCCGCAGCCCCGCCCAGCCCGGATCCGTCGGGACGATCTTCCCGTTGGTGCGTTGCCCCGCCATCGTCTCGGCCTCGAGCGGCAGGGCATCCCCCTCCTTCACCGCTTCGGTGGTCACTACATCGTCGCTTTCGGCATCGGTCTCCTCATCATCCGCCAGGTAATCGAGTGGGTCCCCGGCGTCCTCCAGGGCCTCCGCTCCGTCCTCTTCGAGAAACTCCTCGCGCGTGCTGAAGAGTTCTTCGATGCGTTTGCGGGCCGCCGCGATCTCCGCGGCGCTCTTGGCCTGCAGTGCATTGGAGATAGTGATCTGTTTCGATTTCCCGGTGTCCTTCTCGATTGCCGAAACGTGCAGAATGCCGTCCACATCGAGACTCATGCGGCAGAGCACCTCGTTGGTCCCCGGCGTGCTGCGCAGCCCCGACACCTGGAAGTCGCCGACCAGAACGTTTTTGAGCGCGTCTTCGTCGTCGCCCTGGAAAATCTGAATGTCCACGCGGGTCTGGCCCGGAAAGCTCGTATAGTAGCTATCGGTTCGCGTCACCGGCAAGGGTGTGTTGCGGTGGATGATGGGGTGGTAACAGTGCGGGTAAGGAATGCCGCCGCGCTCGCCGAGGTACGACGGTCCGAAGGAATAGGGCGACACGTCCACCAGTACGCGCTCCACATCGCGTCCCGCCAGCCGGGAGGCCAGGACTCCGGCGCCCAGGGCCACGCTCAGATCGGGATGGACGTCCTGCCGAGGCTCCAGGCCGGTGCGCTCGTGGAGAAGGCGGGCCACCAGCGGAGTGCGTGTCGAGCCGCCCACCAGCAGAATGGCATCCAGATCGGCGGCCCGCTTGCCGGCATCGTCGAGCGCCTTGGAGACGCTGTCCAGGGTGGATTCCACCAGCGCCAGGATCATCTTCTCGTACTCGTCGCGCGACAGTTCCAGATCGAGGTGCAGCGGCTTGCCGTTGTGCGTGATCAGCGATTCCTCGCGGACCCGCGCATACGGTTCGAAGCTGAGTTTCTTTTTGGCGGCCTCGGCGGCCCACCAGAGGCGTGCCCGGGCGGCGCGATGCTCCGGCCCGAGTGTCACGCCGTGCTGCTGGTGAAATTCGGACTCCAGGTGCGCCTGGAGCAGATCGTCGAAATCGTCGCCGCCGAGGCGGTTGTTGCCGTGGCTCGAGAGCACCTCGGTGATCTCGCCCTCCATCATCACGATCGAGACGTCGAAGGTGCCGCCTCCCAGGTCGTACACCATGACCGTGCGGCGCGCGCCGTCTCCAAATCCGTAGGCCAGGCTGGCCGCCGTAGGCTCGTTCAGGATGCGCAGTACTTCGAGCCCGGCCATGCCGCCCGCTTCCCGCGTGGCGTTGCGCTGCGCGTCGGAGAAGTACGCCGGCACCGTGATCACGGCGCGCGTCACCGGCTCGTTGAGTTCACGGCGCGCCCATTCCGCCAGCTCCCGGAGAATCAGCGCGGAGATCTCCTGCGGGGAAAAGCTCTTGCCGGCCAGCGAAACGGTCTCGGTGCTGCCCATCTTGCGCTTGATGCTGCGGACCGTGCGTTCCGGGTAGATCCGCTGCTGGTTGAGCGCCGCCTCTCCGACCAGCAACTCTCCGGTGGGTGCGATTCCCACGCACGACGGCAGCATCTTGTTCTGGTTCGGCCCCAACACGCGGACCCGCCCGTCCGCGAATGCCGCTACCTCGGAATTCGTCGTCCCGAGATCGATCCCAACCACCAGCTCACTCATTGCTCGCAGCACTCCTTGGCCGCCGCGCGACGCGCACCTGCGCCGGGCGAAACAGCTCGCCGTTCCATTCGTATCCCATCCGGTAGACCGAGACGACCGTTCCCTCCTCGGCCTGGTCGGTCTCCTCGACATCCACGGCGTTCATCCGCCGCGGATCGAACTTTCGCCCCTGGCAATCGATCGGCTGTACCTGGAACTGGAAGAGGAGGTCATCCAGGTATCCGAGGCTCAGCCGATAGCCTTCTTCCAGCGCATTGACCACGTCGAGCGCGTGTACCACCTGGCGCCACCGTTCGCGAAAAATGCGGTCCCACAGCGCCGGGCGGATCTCCGGCCGCTCCGCCACGGACGCCAGGCCGCGCTGCAGCCGCTCGCGCATTTCGAGCAACCCGCCGAGTGATTCCTTGCGGCAGCGGCGTTCCGCATCGGCGGCCAGCGTCTCGCCCATCTGTTTGAACGCCCTGCCTTGGAGCTTCACTTCCTGAGTCAAGGCAGTCACCGCCGCCCAGATCGTGTACCAGTCGGTCGGGGAGTTTTCGGCCTCGCCATCGCCTTCGAGAATCTCCGCGGGGATGCCCACCGGCGGCTCTTCGTCGGACATGGCGGCATCCAGGTAGGCTTCGAACCGGCGGAGAATCTCAGCGCGATCCATCGGGCTTGGCCTCCCGTAAGACCCTCAGCCATGGCTCGGGACCGGTGAATCGCCGTTCGGTTGCGCATCCTTCGAGCAGCGTGGTGAGCGGCTGCCCGGGATCGGCGGAGAGCAGCAGGTGCCGTGTCCGCCGGCGCGGATCGCGCAGCAGTTCGTAGGCGTCGCGCACCTTCTCAAATTGCGCGGGCGCGCGGTCCGGCGGGTACTCCTTGACCTTGCGAAGGTAGGCCGACCGGATCTCTTCGTCCCCGGCCTCCGGCGGGATTTCCAGGATGTGAAAAGGATCGTGTTGTGCCATGGCTGTTTAAAAGGGGATATCGAGGTCGTCCAGCGAAAAGCTGCGCCGTTTGCGCCGCTTTCCTCCCGCGGCGGGGACGTCGATTCCGACGAGTTCCGCCAGAGCCTTCGCTACCACTTCGGGCCCGAACTCCTCCATCATGGCTTCGAGTTCGGGCGGCACGCCCATCTCTCCCCGCTCGGCGCGGCAGGCGGGGCAAGGGCAAAGCTCCTCGTCCCAGTCTGCAGGAGGCTTTGATTTGGGGTAGCCACGCTCCGACTCCCGCTCCACGACGCGAGCGATCTCTTCGGCGCTGATGGCGGTGGCACGCGCGTCGGGCTCCTCGTCCAGCCATTTCATCTCTTCGTCCCGGAATTCACCGATGCGGTTCAACAGATCGGAGTCTCGCTGCCGCCGCGCGAGTTCCGAAGCCGCCGCGAGGCACCTGGACCGGCGCTCGCTCTCCCACGGAGGCATGCCCCGCGCCCGCAGATAGAGGAATCGGGCCTGGCCTTCCAAGCCTTGGGCCAGCCCGGCCCCGGCGATCGCGTAGGCCATGGGGAGCAATTCCTGACGAACCGCGGTTTCCCCGAGTGCGATGAGCGCCGCCGCAGGGGCGCGGAATTCCTTCGACGTGATTTCCTTCTCGATGCGGTCGAAGAGATTCTCCGGGATCTCGCACGGCACTCCCATGTCGTCGCCCAGCGCGCAGGCGCGGCCGATCGCGCTCGATACCGCCACGCCCTTCGGGGGCTGCGGGAGATTGCCGTTATCCAATCCGCATCGCCGGGCAACGCCTTCCAGCACCACCAGCGCCGCCAGTTCGCTGCCCAGGACGCGCACCATTTCGGCACGCACCTCCAGGATGCCCTTCGACCGGCCGCCCAAGAACCCGGTGATCCAGCGCAACGCCGAGATGAAGGCTGGACGGTCGCCCGGCTGAGCCTGCGGAAGCTCTTCGAGCTGTCGCAATTCGCCGTCGGCCAGGTGCGTTTTCCGCTCCTTCAGGTGGCGGATGGCCATGGCGACGAGCAGCCGCAGCCTCGCCCGCCGGACTTCGGGATTGAGCCCGTCGATCTCCTCGGCGGCCTCCATGTATTTGAACGCCTTCTTCAGCGCGTTTCGCTTCTCTGCCGATTCCATCAGGTGAAGCAGCGGAGGAATGTCGCGCGGGAGCGCCAGGGACCACGACTCCGCCACCTCACCCGCGAGCTTGGGCGCGCCGTCGGCGCTGCGAAGCCAGCGGGCGAAGTTCTCCGAGCAGGGGTCCGCCTCGCAAGCCCGTTCGAGTATCTGGAACGGCGACAGGAAGTACAGGTCGCGGGTGCCGGGCCGCGGCGCCAGGGCGCGGATCTCCGGAGGCTGGCCGCGGTAGTATTCGGCGTGGCCGTCAGAGATGGCTGGAAACCTGGCCCGGAAATGCTCCGCCGTCTCCGGCGAAACCCTGCGCCAAAGGTCGTCCATATGCAGATAAATGGCAGCCACTTCCGGGCCCTTGGCGGGAAACGAGCCTTCCTGGATGGCGTGCTTGCGAAACTCCTCCCAAAGACTGCAGGCCTGTGGAACCGCCACTGCATTCCCCCTGTCTTCTTCGGTGGCGCGCGCCAGCAATCGCCAGAAAGAGGAGTTCTTCAACGATGGGCCGTCCATCGCTTGGGTCACGGGCTGCGGCTTCGCCCCGGCGATCATCGCGCGAATCGAGATGTGCTGCTTCAGGCGGACCAGAAGGCCAGGCTCCGACTGGCTGCAGGCCGTAACGGCCGCCCGGATCGCCGGCAGGATGTGCGAAAGTTTGCGGCTATCGAGTGCCCGATCCAGGGCTTTCAGGGTGTCGCGAAGCTTCTCCCGGTCTCCATTGGTCTGGCTTGCCAGAAACTTCGCTGCGGGATTCGGAGCTTCCTTCTTATGGATGAGCGCGTGCAAACTGGGTGCCAGGCGCGCCGGCGCCGAATCGGCATCGACTGCCGCCATGAATTTCTGGCACAGGGCATCGTCGTGGCGGTAGTAGGCGGCGATGGCGCGAACCAGCATCTTCCAGGGAGCCAGGGGACTTTGCCGCGAGACCTCGTGGAGTGCCAGCGCTTCTTCCGCTACCGGGCCGCTCGTCACTGCCTCGAACGCCTGCCAGAGAGCACCAGCTGCGATTCGCAGAGGGTGCTGCGGAGGAAGCGCGGAGCACGATGCGAGCGCGCGCAGATCCACGATGTCGCGGCGAATCGCCAGGCCAATAGCGGCTTGTTTGTCTGCCGGGAGCGAGGGGTCCGCGAGAGGAGCCACCAGCGACTCCAGGCTCCCGTTCCGCGCGTTGAGCAGGACATTCCACTCCGCCACCTTGGCTCTCGCCGACGGATATCTCTGGCTCACGCTATCCACGAGTTGCCGGGCCTCGACCGCCAGGTTGCGATCCATCAGGCTGCGGAGGCGCGCGCTGTAGGCATGCAGAAGCAGAGCTTCCGATTGCGCGCTCTGGCGGCGCTGATGAATCTCTTTGCACAGTTCTACAGCGTTCTTGGACTGGCCGACAGCGATCAGTTGATCGACCTTCTGGCGCTCCTCCGGATGGACTTCGGGGGGGTGCGAGGGCGGCCGCCAAAAAGAGGGGACTTCAACAGCGGGTTTGGAATTCTGAGCCATCAGGCTGCGCACGCTCCGTAATCGATACTCGGGGGGAGGGATTAAGGTGATTGTAGCGCATGCGGGTCAACGCAGCGTAACGATGGTCGCGCCCCATCCTCCGGCCTCGGCGGGAGCATCGCGGAAGTCCGCCACAAAATCCGTCCGGGCGAGGATCGAGCGGACCATTTCGCGTTGCACGCCGATGCCCCGGCCGTGAATGATCCGCAGCGCTTTGAATCCCAGGCGGTGTGCTTCGATCAGGTACTCCTCGACCACGGCCTTTACATCCCGCGGGGGAACACTGTGCAGGTCGAAAACATCGCTGATCGGAATGCGGACGGGATCGGGTTCCGGCTCCACGCTCGAATGACGCCTGTAGAAATCAAAAGCCCGGTCAGCGGAGGCCGACCGGGCACGTGACTACCGCGACTGCGCGCACCTGACGTTAAGCGACCTGTTGCGAACGGTACTCGTTCATGATCGCTTCCATCTGATCCTTCAACCGAAGCTTCATCTTTTTCAACCGCGTCTCCTCCAACTTTTCCTCGTCAGTCAGATGGGGATGCGATTCCAGGGCTTCCAACTGGCGCGCCAACTCCGCGTGCCGGCTGGCGAGCCCGCGAAACTCCTCGTTCGCCGCCATCAGATGCGCTTTCAACTCTTCCAGTGCGTTCCGTTCCATATTGGGCAATTCCTCCCAGTGAGGTTGCCACGCCGAGTCGGTCGGTTCGGAAACAAGGCTCGGTGGGTAATCTCCATGATCTAGCTCCATAAGACAGGATAACCCGTCTCTATTGGCACCTTAACATGAATGAAACTTCATGACAATAGCCGATTCGGGCGGGTAATCGTAATACCCCCGACGGCAGCCAACCTCCTGAAATCCCATGGACTTATAGATGTTTCGCGCGGCCTGATTGGACTCCCGAACCTCCAGGAAGACGGTCCCACGGACTCCCGCCAGAAAGGCTGCCAACAGCGTCCGCGCCACTCCCTGGCGGCGCCATTCGGGAGCCACCGCCAGGTTGAGGATTTCGGTTTCACCCTGCGCGACCCGGCGGGATACCAGGAATCCGGCGATGTGCCCGCCGCGAACCGCTATCTGGAAGTCGTGCTCGGGATAATCGGAGACGGTCCAACGGGCTGCTTCGGGGCTGGCGTCCTGAATCGCCGCGACTGCCTCGAGATCGGACGGCTCCCCGCGGCGAATTCCTGTCATATTGTTTTTATTATGCACGCGCTGCTTCCGCTGTTCTTTTTGCTGGCCCAACCGTTCTGGGAAACCAAGCCCCCGGAGCAATGGTCGGGACAGGAGATCGAGATCTTGCGGCATAACAGTCCGTGGGCGCAAGTGATCGGGCCCGATCCCGGAGTGCTGGTGTATCTGGCCACCGCGGCGCCGATTGAAGAAGCGGAAGGAGAACTGCGCCTGCGCGCGAAGAATGCGCTACGCGAGCCCGACCCGGACTACCTGACCTACCTGAGTGAGAACCGCGACAAGCATTTCGTTCTGGCGATTCCGTATGACAAAGTACGGGCGAACGGCAAAGCGGCGGAGTCGCGCAAGATGGAGGAAGAGTCGGTGATGGTGATCGGGCGCAAGACGTATAAGATGATCGGCCACTTTCCGCCGACCCCATCCGACCCGGTTCTGCGGATCGTGTTTTCGCGGGAAGTGGTGCCGGGCGACAAGAAGGTGGTGTTCCGTCTCTATGTGCCCGGCGTGGACTTCCCCGAACGAGAGGCGGAGTTTCAGGTCAAGGACCTGATGTATCACGGAAAGCTCGAAATGTAGTTTTGCCGGCGCAGTGGCCCCGGCGACTCTTCTAAGTTCTCTATATCGTACCGGCTCAGAATTTCATCGCCAAGGTGCTGGGCAAGCCCGGCCGCAATTTCCCGGTGGAACGTATTTCTTGCCGGCTTGCCGGATCTTGTCGACCATTTGTTGGGACGGCCTGCAGGCACAAGATTTGGAGAATGGTGCGCCGCATCGGCAGCCTGAAAACTCTTCGTCGCCACTGGCACTGTACACGGCCCGAGTGCCCGCGCCACATCGCGACCCGGATCAGGCGGCTCATCTCCGCGAAATATTCTTTTCGGATATTGCTAATCGGGATCGCGGGACGGGAGTCGCATCGTGCTCTGCCACCTTTTCTACCGGCTGAACTGGAATAGGCACGCGTCACTTGAATCTTTCGAGTCCTTTCGTCTTCCACACCGGGTTTGATTCGGGCCGCAGCAGATATTTGATGAATGCGGCGGCCTGGTCGGGATGGAGCGCCCGGGCGGAGACTGCCGTGGACATGTCGATCCAGGCGCCGAGCTCGCGCGGGAGAGGTCCCACGAGTTCGATTTCCTTGTGGGGGTAGATCTCGCAGATGGCTTGAAGAGCCATGTCGCCTTCGCCACGGGCCAGCGCCTGTCCGCCTTCGCCATTGGTGCTGACAGGGCTGTTGACGCCCGCAAATTCGGGGCGCTTGATTACTTTGTCCTCGATGACGCGGGCCACCATGCTGCCTCCGGCCGGGTTCGAACGCATCACAGCTTTGGCGCCGCGCAAAGCAGCGGCCAGTTTTTCGACCGTCGAGATATCGGGATGAGGCGCTCCGGCGCGAACGGCAAGGCCCATCTCGGAGCGGCCGAGCGGGCTGAATGTGCCTGTGACGACGCCGCCGTCGAGCGAAAGAGTACTCATGAGTTCAAAGGGCAGCATGATCACGTCGGAGGGCGGATTGTTGGTGCGGATGGCCTTGACGATGGTGCCCATGCCAACGGAAGTGACGGCGACCTTCGTGCCGGTCTCCCTGGTATATGCCGCGGCGAGATCGAGCAGCCCTGCGTTATAGACGACGCCGGGGGCCATCACTCGAATATCGGCGGCGGCGTACCGCGCGGCGGCGTCCCTGGAGTCGGCGGGTTGCGCGGCGCCGCGCGTGGTCGTCAGCAGGGCAGCCACAAGAGCGGAGGCATAGATGCTGTGCTTTTCCATAGTTCTACCTGCCTGTTTTCGCCATGGTATCGAAAAAGGAGCTCTGCCGGTAGCCTTCCAGAGCGGTACAGTTCGCATATAATCTGACCGAAGGAGGGCGAGCATGACCTTCAGCCGCAGAGCATTCATCGAGGCGATGGCGTTGACAGCGGGACGAGCGGCCGCGCAGGAGGAAGGCCCGCGACAGCCCGCGGCGCCAGTCCCCACCGGCACCGCGAAAGTCACGAAATTGTTCCGGTCGCCCGATCTCCATCCCAACGCGCTGGAAGCCACCGGGGACGGTTTGTGGATCGGCGATCAGGTCTCGGAGTCGGTCAATAAGGTCGATTGGAAGACGGGAAAAGGGCTGCTATCGTTCCCCACGGAGGCCCACAACACCAGCGGCATCGCGGTCGGCGCGGGATACGTATGGATCGGCTGCAATGGAGGCGTGAGCAACCGGCGGCCGGCCCGTCCCAACGACCGTCCGATTGCAGAAGTGCTGCAGGCGGACCTGAAGACCGGAAAGACGGTCAAGTGGCACACACTCGCGTGGACCAGCGGCATCCACGGGATCACGTACGTGGAGCAGACGCGGACGCTGTGGGCAGCGGCGCCGAGCCTCAACGTGGTGGTGGAAATGGATCCGAAGGACATGCGAGTGGTGCACATGATCGGAGTGAAGGGCGACCGGGCTCACGGGCTCGACTGGCAGGACGGCAAGCTCTGGATCGTGATGGCGGGTGACCGGTTGGTTCAAAAGCTCGACGCCAAGACGGGCAAGTTGCTTCAGGTCCTGAAGATCGCGCCGCAGGATCCGGATCCGCACGGGTTGTGTCTACACGAGGGGAGTCTCTACTACTGCGACGCGGGGCTGACGGCGACCAGCGCGGGCAGCGCGGCGGGGTATGTCTGCCGCATCGAGCTAGTCTGACGCTTTGAGAAATATCACGCAGCTTGGAGAGGGAACGTCCAGGACGCGCCCGGTGGAGGTGAGGCGTCCGGTCGTACGATCGACGCGAAAGATGACGACGGTGCTCGAGTTTTCATTGGCGGCGAAGAGATAAGCGCCGGTCGGGTCGAGCGAAAAGTTGCGCGGGGTCTTGCCTTGGGTGGAGACCTGCTCGACGGGAGTCAGCGTCCCGCGAGCGGGATCGACGGAGAATACGGCGATGCTGTCGTGGCCGCGATTCGAGACGTACAGGAATCTGCCCGTGCGATCGAGCTGAATCTCCGCAGTGGTATTGGTTCCATGAAAATCGGAGGGCAGGGTCGAGATGGTCTGGACCGCCTCGAGAGTGCCGCCATCGCCGAGGCGTTTGAAGGAGGTCACTGTCGAGTCAGTCTCGTTGTTTGCAAACAGGAATCTTCCGTTGGGAGCGAGTGCGAGATGACGGGGCCCGGAGCCGGGGTTGGCGCCGGCGTAGGGAGGATCATGGGGCGCGAGGGAATGATTCGACGGATTGAACCGGTAGGCGTAGACGCGATCGAGCCCGAGTTCTGCGACGAACACGAGTTTCTGATCGTGCGAGAAGAGGACGTCGTGGGCGTGAGGGACGCCGCCGTGCGCGGCAACGGGCGGGCCGGAATGTTGGTCGACGAAGGCCGCTTCGTTCAAGCGGCCGTCGTGGGCGATCGGCAACGCCGCGACGGTGCCGGTTCCATAGTTGGCGACGACAAGCGTTCCCCCCGTGGCGTCGAGGGCGAGATGCGTCGGCTGTTCGCCCTTCGAGGACACTTTATTCAGAAACGTGAGTTTCGCTGTCTTGGGGTCGATGGCAAAGGCGCTCACGGTGTTTCCAGGCAGTGCTCCGCTGGCTTTCCAGTTGACGGCATATAGAAACCGATGGTCGGGGCGGATGGCGAGGAAAGACGGATTTGGCGCTTCCGCGGCGACTTCGAGCGGCGTCAATTCTCCGGTCGAGGAGCGAAACCGGCAGACGTAAATTCCCTTCGAGACGGTAGCGGTGTAAGTTCCGAAATAGACGAAGTAATCTTGCGCCGATAGGATCGGTGCAAGCAGGAGAAAGGCTGCAATTCTCACCCCTCTACCTCCAGTAGTCGTCGAAGAAGCCGGAGTAGAGCACCTCATGATTATCGAGCGAGACGAGCGCGTAATCGCCCACGTGGGGATAGAGGTTGGCATTCGTTCCGCGCCAATCGTCTTCGCTGAACGTGTGGCCGCTGTTGATGACCACATAACGCGCGGGGTTCAGAGGATTCGGGAAGATGAGCACGGGCGCGTTCCTGGCGGCGTCCACGGTATGGCCGGCGAGCGTGATCTGCTCCCTGGTCCAGCGGATGGGCAGCTTGCCGATTACCCTGGCGATCAGTTGATTGCTCCAGGGATCGCCGAACAGGATCAGGTTGTGATTCGCGATGTCGGCAGCCGTCACGTCGCGATCGTCTTTCACGCGGGGGTCGCCGCGCAGCCACTTCGAGAAATCCTTCTCGAACTGGTCGAGCACCACGAGCGAGTAGCCGGTGACAGCCGTGCCGCTCGCGGTGGGCCGGACGCAGAGGAAGGAGTCCATGAATGCGTCATCGACCGGGCCCTGTAGCGCGTGAACCTTGTGCAGTCCTTCGAGCGGCCCGGCCTTGGCCCATTTTCCGCCCGCGATGGCGAAGACTCCGGTCGAGGGAAACTCCTGTCCGTCCAGAGACAGCGGCCCGGGGCCTTCGACGCGGATCCGTGCGACGTTCCTGCTGGTGACGGTGGTGCGGTTCGCCGCGCGGTTGGCGTTCACTTCCGCACGCTCGTAGGACTTTTGCAGCTCTTCAATCGTGACCCAATGGCAGCGATTGAAGCGCGCCGTATACGTCACGAAGCGAATGTGAGCGGGCGGCGAGGATCCGGCGGCCAGGGTCTCTTCGACAAAATGCTCGGAAATCTTGTGGCTTTCGGGCTCCCATTTGTGGGCCGTATTGGGGCCGATCAAAAACAGGCCGCGAAGGCCGGGCAGGTCGATGCCTTCCTTCAGCAGTTGCGCCTTGATATTCTTCGATGCCTGCAGTTGGGCGTCGATTTCGCCGCCGTATCCGACGAAAGGAACGTCGGTTGCGTTCAGAGAATAATCCTGAGCGTCGTAATAATGCAGGGCCGCTTCCTGGTAGGGGGGAAGAGAGGGATGCTTCGCATAGATTTTGGTTTCCGTATACCCGGCGCCGGCTTCGAACACCGCCCAGTCGTCGGGATGATGGAGGCCGAGATGCCACGCGCCTGCGCCCCCCATCGAAAATCCGCGCAGAGCGACGCGCTTCGGATCGATCTTGTACTGCGCCTCCACGGATCGGATCGCTTCGAAGACGTCGGTTTCGCCGGCCCACCGATACGATACATTGCTGCGGCCATACACGTCGAGCTGGATGTAGCTCTGGCTTTCCGGCACAGGCGCGCTGGTCTCATGCTGAGTGATGAATGCGACCTCATTGAGCGCCCGATTGGTGCCGTGCATCCAGACGTCCAGGCGAATCGGCTGTCCGGAGTAGGACGCGGGAATCGTCAGGCCGTAAGGCTGAAGGCTTCCATCCACGCTCGAGCGATAGGCGCGCACCAGGCGGCCCTTGCGCGTGGTCCAGGAGGGCGATCCGGCGGAAAGCTCCCGCGCGCGGGCGATTCCCTTGTCGAGAACGTCGAGCGTGTCCTTGACAAAGGACGGCTTGACGAACTCCTCGGGATGGGAAAGGATGAAGTCTCCGGCCTTCTGGTAGATCGCGACGTCGGGGTAGAGAGGATTGTTCTCCAGCTTTCCGGTTGCCGCGCTCAGCTCGGCGAGCCTGGCGTAAATCTGGCGTTTTTCCGATTCGGTGGGATAGTAGCGGGACTGCGGCTGCTGCACCTGCGCGAAACACACCATCGCGGCGAGCGAAAAGATCCAGTTTCGCATATGCGTCAGATAAGCTCGCTCATCTTCTCTTCGGCTGTCGGAAATTCTTTGCCGATCGGCGACTTGAGAACTTCATCCGCGATGGTGAGATAGACATCGCCAATCGAGTTGTGCGACTTGGTGTGGATTCCGCCTTTGATGCCCCCGCCCGCGACCAGGATCGCGAGGCCATTGCACTTGTGAGGGTTGGCCTCGGCGTGCTCATGCACGTACACGCAGCAGGTATGATCGAGCAGGTTGCCGTCGCCTTCCGGAATGGACTTCATCCTCTGCAGGAAATAGGAGAATTCTTCCGCGTGCCAGCGCGTGATGTCGCGCAGGATCCGCTGCTGTTCGGGCGAACCGGCGTTGTTGTGGGTGTAATCGTGATGGCGATTTCCAGACAGCCCGAGCCACGGGAAGCGGGTGAGGCTCTGGCACTTCGTCAACATATAAGACGCGACGCGGGTTTGACCGGTGGCAAAGGCCTGGACCAGGAGATCGGACTGGATCTTGGCAATGCGGGGATAATCCGTCAGATCGGTGACATCCTCGGGTTCCCTGACGTGCTTGCCGTAATCGGGCGGAAGGCTGGCCACGGCTCGCTCCAGATCCCGGACGGAACTCAGATGTTCGTCGAGGCGATGCCGGTCCTCCTGACCTAAAGCGGGCGTGAGTTCCTGCACGTCCTGCTGGACGAGGTCGAGAATGCTTTTCTTGCGATCCACCCAGCTTTGATCCTTGACGCCAAACAGCCGGTCAAACAGGTTCTGCGGAATCATTTCCGGAGGCAGCGCCCGATCGTAGCCGGCCCAGCTCATGTTGCGATGCACGTTCTCGCCGTGTGATTCCTGCGCCACGCCGATTTGCAGGGAGTGGAAGCGCGACTTCGCTCCCATCCTGGCGGCGAGTATTTGATCGATGGAAGGGCCGCTGGCGCCGCGGCCGGTATAGGCGGTCCCAGTCATCAACCCGCATAACGCAGTGAAGTGTCCGTTGCCTTGTCCGTTGAGCCGCGCGGCCACGTTGTCGATTCCGCTGATCACGTGGACATACTTCTTCACCGGCTCGAGGGGCGCCAGACAGGGCGACAATTCATAATCGGGGCCGGTCTCCTGCGGAATCCAGTAGCGCTCCGGGATACCGTTGCCGTTGAACCAGATGAGGAAGCGGGATTCAATGGCGGTCTTCTTATTCGTGGTGGCGGCTGCCCACGCCGTACCGTTCGAGTTGAACATGGCTGCCAGCGGGGGCAGCCCGACGCGGATCATAGCGCCCGCCGCGCTTACGCCTTTCAGAAATCTCCGTCGGTCGATCTGCACGCTTATCTCCTCGGTTCCGCCCGGGAACCGCCTGGATTGGAACTGGGATTCGGACCCGCGGGCCGGCTACGATTATCCTCCAGGCCCGCCATGAATTGTGGCGACTTCACGAGAGCGTTCAACAGCTCCTTAAAATGAAATCCGGAATCGCGGAATGTCGCGAATAATTGCTGGATGGCCGGCTCGTCGGCAGAGACTTCGGTGCGGCCGAAAGCGTAGCGGAAGATCTGGCGCACCACGCATTCCTGGCAAACGCGAGCCCCCGAGAGAATCGTGCCCAGTTGTTTGCCGTCGGAGAACGAGGAGCTCGGGATGCCGGCAATCTCGCCCCGGGTATCGAGATCCAGATTGATTTTCTTGTCGTCCTTACGCACGCCTGTGGGGCTTTCGATGAGGATTGCCTCGTGGCTGCGGAACCGGCCCAGAGCGTCGAACTCTTCGAGGCCAAATCCGATCGGGTCCATCAACCGGTGGCAGGAGGCGCACAAGGGATTGGCCTCGTGCTGGACCATCCGTTGCCGCCGCGTGAGGGGTTGGTCCTCGGTGGGTTCCGGCAGACTGGTATCGACATTGGGAGGGGGCGGCGGAACGCGCTGGCAGAGGAGTTGCTCGCGAATGAAGATTCCGCGTTGTGTGGGAGAGGTTTCGGTCGGCCCCGCGTTGGCGGCCAGGAAGGAGGCTTCTCCGAGGAGCCCGGCGCGCGCCGAATCTTTCGGAAACGTAACCAGCTCGAATTGTTCGGAGGGAGGCGGCAGATTGTAAAGCGAGGCGAGGTCGGCGGAGACGAAAGCGTAGTTGGCGGTAAACAACTCCATGAAATTGCGCTCGTCCCAGACCAGGTGGTCCAGCAGCCTGCGCGTTTCTTCTACCATGTTTCCGGCCATTTCGAGTGAAAAATCCGGGAACCGGCGGCTCTCCTTGGATGCATTGAGCACGCGGTCGAAACGGAGCCACTGATCGAAGAATTCGTCGAGGGCCTGCCGGGCCTTCGGGTCCGCGATCAAGCGGCGCGCGACCTCTTCGCGGCCCGATGCCGTACGCAGCTTACCGCCTGCCGCGGCGTCAAACAGATCCTTGTCGGGCATCGTGTCCCACAGCAGATAGGAGAGGCGGCTGGCGAGATCGTAATCGGTATAGGCGCCGTCGGGACCGCGTTCGAGGTGGAACAGAAAGTTCGGCGACTGCAGCATCGCCTCCACCACCGTGCGCGCGCCTTCCAGGAACTTGCCGCTGGCGGCCGATTGGGCGGTGAACGCGGCGGCGTAGCGGCGGAATTCGTCGTCGCGGAGCGGACGGCGGAACGCGCGCATTCCAAACGTCCGCACAAACTGATCGCGGCAGTTGGTATCGCGCGGTCCGGCCGGCTTGCAGGGAATCAGGCCGTTGATGTCGCCGGCGCGGAATGCGTTGAGCGCCAGCTTTTCCGCCGAAGCGCTGTAGGCATCGACCAGCAATGGCGACATGCTCTGGAAGCGCAGCTGATTCTTGAAACCATCGACGTAATCCTCGGGAGGGAACCGCAGCGCCGGGCGGCTGTAGTCGCCGAGCAGATCGCGCACGGTGTTGTCATACTGGCTATGCGTCAGACGCCGCACCAGGTGAGTTTGCCTGGCGGGTTCCGCGGACTCACCCAGCCGGCGCCGCTCGCGGGCGAGCGAGTCCTCGGGCGTCGCCGCCAGATACTGGATCCACTCCAGCAGAACTTTCTCCTGCTCCGAGCCGGGCTTGATTCGTTCGCCGCCGGTGTGTTTGACGCGATTCGTCGGTTTGAGGAACAAGAGCGACTTCGACGGATCGGACCGGTCGACCACGGCGGCGAGAGAGAGCCCGAAGAGCTCAATTTGATCCTGCTTCGAGCCCGCGTCGGGGAAGTGGATGCGGGTTCCGCTGGCGACGCCCGCAGTGCTGTGGCAGAGGCGGCAGTGCGCTTCTTCGAGAACGGGGAACAGCTTGAGCGCGAAAAAGCCGGGACCGTCCGGCGTACTCTGCGCCCACAATCCGGACGCTGCGATCACGAGGACAAGAACGGCCCGGCTCATTTCGCTGGTTCTCCTTTTGGATCTGCCGGAGCGGACCTGGTCTTGGCAGGTTTGGGCGCTTTCGGGGGCGGCACCGGGCGCACCGCCCAGGAAACGAAACTTCCGGGCATCTGTTGGCGGAACTCAGCCACCGCGGAGGGCGTAACTTTCGTGTCGGTGAGGTAGACGGTCTTCAGTCGGGGAAGCGCCAGCAAGCTGTGCAGCATCGCGTCGCCGACCGAGGTGTACGACAAGTCGAGACTGCTCAGATTCGCGAGACTCGCGAGCGCGGGAGCGGCCGTATCGTCGAGCGCGCGGCAGTTCCATAAGCTCAACCGCTCGAGCCCGGTCAAGCCTGCCAGCGCCTTGAGACCGGCCGGCGTAACCTTCGCGCCGCTGATGTCGAGCCGCCGCAGCCTGGTGAGTTTCGACAGTTTGGCTACACCCAGATCGGTGAGTTGGATGCCTCCGGTGACCCGGCAATTCCCAGCGCCGACGGGCATGCCGGTCCTGCCCAGGCTGACGCCCACCCCGAGATTCAAATCCTCTAACCCCGAAAGCAGGGAAAGAATATTCAAATCGAGATCGGTGATCAACGGCGTCCAACAGGCGCCCGCATTGCGCCGCTGGATTCCGTTGAAGCTCAGTTTCTTCAGGTGGGGAAGGAGCTTGAGGAAATTCAGGTTCGTTCCGGTGATGCGCGTGCCGCCGAGATTCAACTCTTCCAACTGGCTGAGTGCTGGCAAGCTCTCGAGGCCCACATCGCCGACCATCGTGTGGCTGAGGTCGAGCGATTTCAGGCCCGTCAGCGCCGCGAGGTAGGGCATGCCGACGTCGGTGATGTCGGTTCCGCGCAGAACCAGCTTGCGCAGGGTCTTGTTGGCACGCAGATAGGAAGCCGCGGCGTCGGTAATCGCTTCCGCCGCGTCGAGCGTAAGCTCCTCGATAGCCGGAAGCTGTCCGAGACGCTGGATTCCGGCGTCCGTCACGTAGGTGAAGGACAGGTCCAGGCGCTTCAGGGTCTTGATTTGCACGATCTGTTCGACATCGTTATCCGAAGCCCAGGTGCGCGCCAGCGAAACTTCGACGATGTTGCCATCGGCGCCGCGAACCAGCTCGCCGCCCAAGGCTTCAATCGACTGCGCGATTTTAGCTTGCGGAAGCTCGGCAGCGGCGGCGCCCGCCAGCAATAGAGTTAAGGCCGCGAGACGGTTCACGTGCGACGCTCCCGCCTGGTCGAGTCTTTGCTCCAATTGATCGTGCAGCCAGGCAGGGCCTTCTTCAAGTCCTCGTACCCTTGCTGGGTAAACTCGGTATGATACAGATCCATGTAATGCAGCTTGCTCAGACGGCTGAGGACCTTTACGGAAGCATCGGTCAGGTTGACGTGATCGAAATGCAACTCGCGCAACCCGGCGATGCCGGCGAGCTTCGCCAATCCGGCGTCGCCGACGGCGGTGTATTCCAGGCTTAACGATTCCAGCCTGGTCATTTTCGAGATCCATTCGAGCGAATCGTCATTGGTTGCAGTCTGGTTGAGCGCCAGCTTCTTCAGATTCGGCATGCCGGCTAATACCTTGAGGCCGCCTTCGGTGAAGCGGCAGAAGCTCAAATCCAGGTCTTCGATCCGATCCATGGCGGCGAGACTCTTCAGCCCCGCGTCTCGAATGTCGTTGCCCGCCAGATTGAGCCGCTTCAGATTCGTCAGGGGCGCGAGCGCGGCCATACCCTTGTCGGTGATATCGGTGTATTGGATCGACAACACTTCCAACGCCGGCAGCTTAGCGATGTGGGGTAGGGCTTCATTCTTCAAAGGCGCCCCTTCGAGGTCCAGATCGCGCAGATTACCGAAGCTTTCGATAGCCGCCAGTCCGGCGCCTTCCACCTGCGTCTTGCTCAGGTTGAGGAGTTCCAGTTTCACCAGAGGCTTGAGTTGCGCGAGGGCGGTATCGGAAAGCAGCGTGGAGCCCAGGTCCAGTTTACGGATCGCCAGGTTCGAGGACAGATGGGCGAGCCCGATGGCGCTGATCTCCGTGTTGCGCAGGCTCAACTCCTCGAGTTGCGGCAATTGCCCGAGGAGTTCCAGCTCGCGGTCGGTGATCGACGTGGACTTCAAAGAAACCGCGGCTACCTGCCCGCCCCGCATCTGGACCGTTCCGCCGATCGAGCGCAGCCAGGCAGCGATGGCGGATTCGCCTTTCTTCATGACGGATTCCGCGCTGATGGTTCGTTTGGCGCCGCCGGTGGACGAACCCTGGAAATCGACCGCACAGGCAGGAAGACTGGCTTGCAGCTCCTGAACTCCCGACGCCGTCGCGCGGCTGTATCGCAGATCCACGGAGCGGAGCTGCTTCAATTTGGCGAGCTTCGCCAGGCCGGCGTTGGTCACCTTGGTGCGATATAAACTCAGTTCTTCCAGGCCTGTCATGCCGCGAAGAGCTTCGAGACCGGCGTCGCTGACGCTGGACGCCTGGAGATTCAACCGGCGCAGTCCGGTTAAGCCCGCAAGCGTCAAAAGACCGGCGTCCGTGATCCCGACGTCGGCCAGATCGAGCTCTGTCAGATTCGTGAGGTCCGAGAGATTCTTGAGGCCCGCGTCGGTCACCGAGGTGCCACGCAGGTACAACCGTTCAAGGCCGGTCATCCGCTTCAGACCCGCCATCCCCGCATCGTTGAAGGTGCGATCGTAATTCAGATCCAGATTCTTGAGCGAAAACGAGGCTAGCGCCGCGCCGGCCACACGAGTCTGGCGAAAGCGCACGTCCTTGAGTTTGGGCAGCGGCTGGATTGCTTTGACCACCGCATCGTCGAACGGAATATAGGTCTGTACGGGACGGCTGAGCACGAGAGTTTCGAGTTCCGGCGAGCCTGCAAACAGGCTCATGGTGGCCTCGACCAGGGAAACCGGCTGATCGTACCAAAGCCGGCCGTTGATGTAGACCTCCTTGACGTGCTTGATGGGCGGCAACCTGCGCAGTTCATCTTCGAGGGCGAATCCCCACTGCGTAATTCCCGTGAAATTGAGGGTTCGGATATAAAAGTCCGTTGTGGGCAGATCAGCAAGATCGAAAATCGCGCGGTGCTGGCCTTCGAGCACAACGCTGCCGCCCATGCGGACCATCCATTCGGCCACGATCCGGTCGGGCGAGGCGTCTTGTCCAGGCGCTGGAATCGAGACGGTTGTGAGCACGCTCACCAGGACACCCGCTGTGCAGAACAACCGGGCTCCCGTGAGCGGCGAAGTGAATGTCCGCATCGCTTGATCGCTCCTCCATCGCGCGCTCGGACCCCCTCAAAATAGGAATTCTAAGCTATGTTACATGGGATCCAAGCACGCTGTAAAGGGCACCGTTACCGTTAGAGTGGGGCTTCCAGGCTGACGAGAAAAGCATTACAATTCTCCTCGGCGGAGGTGCCCGGAATGAAGAGCGTTCTTGGGGCGATTGCGGGACTCGCGGGAATGATCATCCTGTGTGGTCTCCATTCGCCGGCGCAATCGCCCGCTTCGGTCTGGGATGGAGTCTACACTGCCGACCAGGCGAAGCGCGGCGAGGGTGCGTACAACGAGCAGTGCGCGCCGTGCCACGGAGAGGCGCTCGAAGGCAACGCACAAACCGAACGAGCGCAGAAGTTGGAGCGCGTGCTCCCGCCGCTCGCCGGCGACGTGTTTCAAGGAAACTGGAACGGGCGCCCGCTGTCCGATCTGTTCGACAAGATCCGGAAGACCATGCCACGAGACGATCAGGGAAAGCTCACGACCGCGCAGACGGCCGACATCCTTGCCTTTATGCTGAAGTTCAACCAGTTTCCAGCCGGAAAGGAAGAGCTTCCCCGGGACGCCGGCGCGCTGACCGAGATTCAGTTCGAGGCGGTGAAACCCAAATAGGTTTCAGGGGAGGCCAAAAACGTAAAGCGCCTGTCCACTTTGGGGAATCTTGATATCGGGCGCGATGGCCGCCGGCACATTGCGGGGGCTGCCGCCGCCCAGCCCGCTCATCACCGCGATATATTGCTTACCAGCCACGCTGTAGGTCACCGGGAAACCCTGCGCGGAAGTACCCAGACGCGTCTCCCAGAGCGCCTTGCCGGTTTGGACATCGACAATGTGTACCCTCCGGTCGATGTCGCCGACCAGCGCCCAGCCGCCCGCGGTGGATAGTACCGCGGTGAGGAACGGCGCGTGCTGTTCGTATTTCCAGATTTCCTCCATGGTGACCACATCGTAGGCGGCGAGCTTTCCGATGTTGCCGTTCGTGCCGGGCATGGGCAGGAATTTGCGATCGCCGGCGGTTCCCCCGGCGGTCGAGTTGAAGTCGACCTCCCGCGCGGTGAATTGCATGCACGACTGGCTGAGCGGCACGATCAGGCGGTGCGCCGGCTCATAATAGCTCATCGCCTGCCAGTTCTTCCCACCCTCGGTGCTGGGGCAGACTTCCACCGGCTTGTTCATCTGCATCTCGAGAATGTCGGTGCGATACCGCGGCGTTCCGGTCTTCGGGTCGATGCGCTCCCAAATGGTTTGCTTCACCATTTCCTTGCTGCCTAAATACTGGCCGGTACGGCGGTCGAGCTTCCAGAGCACGCCCGCTTTCCCCGCGCTGAGCGACCATTTCTGATCGCCCACGTCCACGAGCACGCGCTCAAAAACCTCGTCGAGGTCGAATGACTCGCCGGGCGCGTGTTGAAAATACCAGAGCAGTTTGCCGGTTTCGGGATCGAGTGCCACGGTTGAGTTGGCGTAAAGGGTCTTATCGAAGGGAGTCAATCGCCGGCTCAGGAAATTCCATGGCTTCGATTGGGCGACACCCCAATACGTGATGTTGAGCTCGGGGTCGTAACTGCCCGCCAGCCAGGTTTCGGCGCCCGCGCGATTGTTCATCGGCAGGCTGCCCCAGGTATCGCTGCCAGGTTGGCCCTCGCGCGGAATGGTGTAAAAGCGCCACGCCCGCGCGCCGGTGTGGATGTCGAAGGCGGAAATATAGCAGCCTTCGCCATCGAAATGCGCGCAGCCGGTCAGCCCCATCAGCACTTTGTCGCCGATCACGATGTCGCCGCTGGTCGAGGGATGGGGCTTATCGGAGGCGGGCGTATCCCACAAAATTTTGCCGTTGCGCGCATCGAGCGCGACCATGTGCGCGTCGCTGGTCGGCAGGAAAACCTTGTCCTCGGCAATGGCGATGCTGCGGATACCTCCGTACCCAGGTCCCTGGTCGGGCCCCACGCGCGTTTCCCAGATCAGATCCCCGGTGCCGGCGTTGAGCGCCTGCACGATATTGCTGGGGCTGGCCAGATACATCACGCCGTTGTGGACGACCGGCGTCGTCTGGTTCGCGCCCGAATCGTTCATCGCCCACACCCACTTCAACTGGAGATTTTTGACGTTGTCGCGATTGATCTGAGCGAGGGGGCTATAGCTGTGACGCTGGTAGGTGCGCCCGAAGATCAGCCAGTCTCCAGGCGGCGGGTTTCTGAGAATCTCCCTGGTAACCGGAGCGTAGTCGCGAACCTCGCCGGCGACTTTGACGCCGCGGGTGTTGTTCGCGCCGCCGCGGCCTTGTCCGGATGCCGTTCCCGCGCCGAGCACCATCGACGCATTCGGGCGGGCGGGGCCCCCTTCGCCGGATGGCGACGGGCGCTGTACCGCCGGCCGGCTCGAAGCAGGTCCCAAAACCGCGGCGATTTGCACCGTCGAGCCGGTAGTCAACGCCTGCTGCCCGGCGGACGCACCATTGCGCTCGAGGACGTAGGCGGCAGCGCCGAGTGCCGCCGCTTCGCTCAACGAGCCGGGATCGTTGGGCGGCATATTCTGCAGAATCTCGCCGATGAGTTCGCTGGCCATTCTGGAACGCCACTTCAGTTGAAAGGTGCCGCCGGCGAGGGCCGGCGCGTCGCCCACTCCTTCCAGATCTCCGCCGTGACAAGCGCTGCAGACTCGCGTATAGAGAGCGCGGCCGGACTGCATTTGCCCGGTGGTAAATATGGAGGCCGGCTGCGCGCCCAGCCACGGCACGAAAGCCGCGCAGGCGATCCATTTGGCAAATGGCTGCACTCTGAATCTCCTTGTCGCGATCAACGACAAATCATTCTACTCCCGCGGCGCCATCCCGGAAGGCGGCGTGCGCTCCTTTTTCTGATATTGTGGACACCATGAGAAATGCGCCCGCCTCGAAACTCCTTCTGGCGTTGGCCGCGATGGATCTCTTTGCGCAGGCCGCGGGCAACGTGAAGATCGACAGTGAACAGGCGAGAGTGATCGTCCTGACCGCGCAGCCCCATCAGAAGAGTGCTCTCGAAAACCACTCTCTGAACGGTGTGCTGATTTATCTCGATGGCGGAGAAATCATCGAGACATCCGGCGGGCAGGCGCGGAAGCTGGAAGTCAAGGCCGGAGAGGCGAAGTGGAGTCCCGGCCAACAGCCGCTCACCATCGAATGCAACTCCGACCATCCGATTCGCATCGTCGAAATCGAGCTGAAGAATCATCCGCAGAAGCAGCCGGCGCTGTCGCCGATCGATCCGCTGAAGGCTGACCCCAGGCATTACTCTCTCGTATTCGAAAACGATCAGGTGCGAGTGCTTCGCGTGCGGTTCGGACCACACGAAGAAGGCGTGCGTCACGAGCACGTGCTCAATCACATCGTGGTGTACCTGAACGATCAGGCGCGCGGGAAATCGGGCGACGTGCGGCTGGACGAGCCCATGACGCATAACGAACAAAACCCGCTGGACCATTCCGTCGAAAGGATCGCCGTCGATCTGAAATAGTTGTGGGGCCGGGAATCGATGAAATCCAGCGCTGCGGGCCGCAAGCGAAAAGCCCATCATCGCGGCGAACAGCCGAAGACCAATCCGCCATCTGTCGCCGGCCCCCAGCGGGATCTGCGGCTTGTATTAGTGCTGGGCGCGCTCTGCCTGTTGACGCTGCTGGCGTTCGCGAACTCGTTTCAGTCCGGGTTCATCCTCGACAATCAGGCGCTTCTGCTCGATCCGCGCATCCGCCAGGCTACAACCGAAAACGTGGCGCTGATTTTCCGGCACACCTACTGGTGGCCCAACGGCGAGACCGGTCTCTATCGTCCCTTTACCTCACTCACGTACCTGTTCAATTACGCCGTGCTCGGAGGAGGCGATCAGCCGGGCGGATATCACTGGATCAATCTCATCCTCCACGCGGGGAACGTTCTGCTCGCATTTGCGATCGCGCGGCGGTTGCTGGGCGGCATTTTGCAGGCGTTCTTCGCCGCCGCGGTGTGGGCCGTTCATCCGGCACTGACGGAGTCGGTGACCAACATTGTGGGCCGCGCGGACCTGCTGGCCGCAATGTCGGTGCTGGCCGGCTTCCTGTTGTATCTGAAGAGCGCGGAGAATGCGGCCTGGCTCGCGGGGCTTGCGGTGGTTACCACATTGGGAGTTTTTTCGAAAGAAAGCGCCGTGGCGATTCTTCCCGTGATCCTGCTCTACGAATTCGCATCGCGGAACGGCCGGAGGAATTGGGGGCGGTTGGCATGGGGCAGCGCGGCGTGCCTGATTCCGATTGCAGCGATGCTCTGGGCGCGAGGGTTGGTTCTCGCCGCGTCGCCGCCCGCGGAGTTTCCGTTCACGGATAACCCCATCGCGGGGTCCAGTTGGTGGACGGGGCGGCTGACGGCTATCGGCGTGGCGGCGCGTTATCTGTGGCAAGCAATCTGGCCGGCGAAGCTTTCCTGCGACTACTCGTACAATCAGATTCCGCTCGCCCGCGGCAGCCTCGTGGATTGGGTCGCTCTTGCGGTTGTATGTGCGGCGTTGGCGATTGCGGTTCGATCGCTCCGTTGGAATCGCGGCGCTTTTTTCTTCGCCGGCTTCGCGGTATTGAACTTTCTGCCGGCGTCCAACTTGCTATTCCCGATCGGCACGATCCGGGCGGACCGTCTGCTGTATCTCCCTTTGCTCGGGCTGGCCAGCTGCCTGGTCGCGGCGATTTGGAGCGTTCGCCGAATTCCCAAGTCGGCCGTCGTTCTGCCACTGCTCGCCGGCGTCATCACTGTGGCCTTCGCGCTGCGCACCTGGACTCGCAATCGCGACTGGCAAAGCGAGCTTTCGATTGCGAGCGCGGATGTTCGCGTCAGCCCGAACAGCTTCAAGCTCCATCAACTTCTAGCCGCGTCCCTGTTCGCGTCCGACCGCTCGCATTCCAATATCGGGCAGGTGATCGCGGAGCAGGAAAAGAGCGCGGCGCTCCTGGACTCTCTCCCGGACGCGCTCAATCGGCCGGAGGTGTACCGAATGGCTGGTTACTATTACCTGGTGAGGTCGCGCCAGCCTTCCGCCAAGGGCGAGCGCGAGCTGTACGAAAAGGCGATTCGATCGCTTGGGCGCTCGCTGGCGCTTGGGCATCTGCCGGGGAGCGATGCGCAGGCGTACCTGCTGCTTTCCGTCGCTTATCTGGAATCCGGCGACGCGGACCACGCTCTTTCTCCGGCCAGCCGCGCTGTGGCGCTCGACCCGGTGAATCCGCAAGGCTATCGGCAGTTGTCCGCAATCTATGCGACGCAGGGCCGCCGTTCAGACGCCGAAACGGCGGCGGCGGTCGAAGACGCCATCGCCGCCATCGACCGCCACGACTGGCAGTCCGCGGCGGAATTGAGCGACCGCGCCATCCGCTCGCATGGCGAAGAATATCCGTTGGCGTTCTATCTGGGCGCGATGGCCGACCTGAAGCTCGGCAATCTGGATGGAGCCGAGAGGAGCGCGCGGGCCGCGGTGCGGCTCGATCGCGACGCGCGAAACCCGCGGGTGAACTACATCCTGGGGCTGGTGATGGCCGCAAGGCGTCAATTCCGCGAATCGGGGGAATTCCTGCGTGCGTACCTCGACGCCGCTCCGTCCGCCCCGGACGCGGACGCTGTGCGCGGGCAGCTTCGAGAAATCGAGAAGATGGCCCCGCCGAGGCCGTGAGTTCCGTTATCTTGAGCGCTAAAGTCTCTTGACAGATTCGATTTTTGCCAGTATCGTAATCCTACCCATTGACCGAACTCAGGGTTGTTGTTTGCGGGGAGGTGGACATGTCTGTACCCCGGGCTTTCGCGTTAGAAGCCGTATCGCTCATTTTTCTGGGAATGCCCCTCGCGCATTCTCAAGGTTTCGGAACCCTCGTCGGCACCGTTTACGATCCTTCCGGCGCCGTGGTCGCCAACGCCAAGGTGGGGGCCACGGAATCGGGCACCGGCGCCTCCCGCGCAACGCTATCGGACGCCAACGGGGTATACGTGATTCCCGGCCTTCGCCCCACCACTTACATTTTGACGGTCGAAGCGCCTGGGTTCGTCAAGTACACGCAACCGGACGTTCCGCTCACGGCCGACCAGAGCGTCACCGTGAATGTTTCGTTGACACTGGGCCAGGCGACCGAGACGGTCACGGTGGCGACTTCGGTGGCGCAGACCGACACCTACACATCGACGCTCAAGGAAGTAGTCGATTCCAAACGCATGGTGGACCTCCCGCTCAATGGCCGCAACGCCGCAACGTTAACGACGCTGGTGCCGGGCGCCGTGTCGGCGCCCAACGGCGGCGCCGATCAGGGACAAACCAAGACATTTCCCGGCGCGATCGAGATCACGGTGAACGGATCGCGCCAGAATATGGTGGCATACAACCTCGATGGCGCCGACAACGTGGACCGGTACACCAACACCAATAACCCGTTCCCGTTTCCCGATGCACTGCAGGAATTCAGTTTCCTGACTGCGAATTACAGTGCTGAATACGGAGAGGACGGCGGCGGGGTGGTGAACGTAATCACCAAGAGCGGCACCAATGAGTTTCATGGCGACGTTTTTGGTTTTCTGCGCAACGGTTACGTCAATGCCCGCAACTATTTTGCGGCGGTGCCCGATCCGCTGAAGCGCGGCCAGGTGGGCGTTACGTTCGGCGGGCCAATCATCAAGAACAAGACTTTCTTTTTTGCAGGTTACCAATTGACCACCGACCGCGACGTTATCAACGGCTTGAACAAGGACGTCCCGACGCCCGCCGAGCAGAACGGAAATTTTTCGGCGATCGCGACCATTTATGATCCGACCACGCAGCAGCCATTCCCGGGCAACCAGATTCCGGCCTCGCGCTTCGACCCCGCGTCGCAGGGCGTAATGAAATATCTGCCTCAATCCACGGCTGCTTCCGGAATTGTGTTCTATTCTTCGCCCGTACACCAGAATTTCCACGACGTGGTGGGGCGCTTCGACCAGGTGTTTTCCGACCGCGATCACGCCAGCCTGCGCTACGATTGGCAACTCTTCACGAACCAGGCGGTCTACTCGCCGACGAATATCCTGTCATATGCGGATGGCTCCGACATCATCGACCAGAATATTCTGGCGCAGGAGACGCACATTTTCAGTACCAGGCTGCTGAACGAATTTCGTGTCGGTTTCCTGCGGGACGCTTCGATCCGCGGTCCGGCGACGGACGTCCCCAGCGTGCGCACGTTCGGCGTTAACATTCCTTATCAGCCTCCCGCCAACGACGTCCAGTCGGTCAATGTCAGCGGGTTTTTCAGCTTCGGCGACAATCCGTTCGCGCGTTTCACGCGGAACAACTTCATCGGCAACGATGCGGTGCGCTGGGTGAAGGGGCGGCACAACATCACCATCGGCGCCGACCTGGAACGGCGCCAGATTCTGCTCGACAATGGCTTCAACTCTCCCGGGCTGTTCACCTTCAACGGCCAGTCCAATCACGCTCTTTCCACCGGCAACGCCATGGCCGATTTTGTGCTCGGCGATTTATACCAGTTCCAGCAGGCGCAGGGGCAGTTCGAGAACGCGCACGCGTGGCTGATGGGGTATTTCGTCCAGGACGACTGGAAGGTCGCACCGCGTTTGACCCTCAACCTGGGATTGCGCTGGGAGCCCTATTTCCCGTACCACGAAACCAAAGGGCGGGTGGAGGGATTCTCGCTCCCGGACTATTATGCCGGCATCGCCTCCACGGTTTACCCCAACGCCCCACCCGGCTTGCGATTCCGGGGCGACACGGGATTCCCGACCGATGGAACCGAGAAGAATTTCCGGGACTTTGACCCGCGCCTGGGCTTCGCTTACGACGTGTTGGGCGACGGCAAGACGAGCCTGCGGGGAGGCATCGGCACGTTTTACGATTCGGCCACCAACGGAATCTTCAATAACAACATGGTGGATGAGGCGCCGTTCGCGCAGCAGATTCTCCTGACGAATCCGCCCGGCCCGTTCAGCAATCCGCTCGCCAACCTGCCGCAATACACCTCCGTCTTTCCGGCCCCCTATCCGGTTCCAAAGAACGTAGTGCTTCCGCCGCCAGTCTCGGTAACCACGTTCAATCTGGCCGGGCGGTTGGCGTTCAAGAACCCGGTCGTCTATAGCTGGAATCTGACGCTCGAACACCAGTTCGGCGGCAACTGGCTGGGGCGGATTGCCTACGTGGGATCGCATTCCAGTCATTTGTCGCTCAGTGAGAATTTCAACCCATCGGTATACATTCCGGGAAGCACTTTATCGGAACAGGCGCGGGTGCTGTTCCCACAGTATTCCAATATCGAGCTGATTGATCAGTCCGGAAACGCGAATTACAACTCGCTGCAAGTTACGGCGCAAAAGCGCTTCTCGCGCGGATTTTCGATTCTGGCCAATTACACCTGGCAGAGAGGGTTTGATGACGTTCCACCCTCGAGCGGCGGGAGCGGCGCAGGGGCCACCGGAGGCACGGGCGGTGAGCCGCTTCCCTGGTTCACGCTCGGCAACAGGCAACTCGATTACGGACCTTCGGATATCAACCGGAAGCAGGTCTTCGTGATCTCTTATTTGTGGGATATTCCCATGCCGTCGACTAACAAAGTCGCCAAAGCCATCTTGGGCGGTTGGGAGCTCAGCGGCATCCTGACCGCGGAGACGGGGCTTCCATTCGCGATTTTCGCCGGAAAGGACATTTCGCAAACAGGGCTGAATGTGGATCGAGGCGTTTACGTCGGCGGTAACCCGCTCGGTCCCGGCGCTTGCCACAGCGCCCCTTGCGTGAGTTACGTCAATCCCGCTGCATTTGCCTTGCCCGCGGCCGGAACGGTGGGAAATGTGGGCAAGGGTGCGCTTTCCGGGCCGCATTTATTTGATTGGGACCTGGGCGTGTTCAAGAACATTCGCGCCGGAGAGCGCGCGCGCCTGCAGTTGCGAGGTGAATTCTTCAACGTGCTGAATCACGCGAATTTCACCAGCTCGGGCAGCAACTATCCGAACGAAAGCGTGAGCTCGTCGACCTTCGGAACGATCACCGCCGCGTACGATCCGCGCATTCTACAATTCGCATTGAAGGTGTTTTTCTAATCGGTCCGCGGTTTGTCTGGAAGGCGCCGTTTCGCGGCCTGGTTCGATACAGGGATTCGGGGAACGGAGGTCGAGTGAGTTCAGCTCGAACAGGGGAAGTTAGCGCGCTACTGGCCGCCTGGAGCGCGGGCGATCGCAGCGCCCTCGATCGGATCATCGTCCTGGTCTACCCCGAGCTGCGCAGAATCGCGGCGGGCTGCCTCAACCGCGAGCCCGGCGGCCACACTCTTCAGGCGGCCGAACTGGTCAATGAAGCTTGCCTCCGGCTGGCCGATATTCCCAAAATCGAATGGCAGGGACGCGCTCATTTTTTCGCGATCTGCGTCAGGCTGATGCGGCGCATCCTGGTGGACTATGCTCGATCCAAAGGCGCCGGATGGACTTCGACGAGTCTCTGATCGTCTCCCTCGAAACGGATCCGGCGTTGGTACCTGAATGACGCCTGGCAACTTCCCGGCGTTCGATCCTCGCCAGGCACAGATCGTCATGCCGCTGCGTCACGCGCCAGCCCCCAAACCGCGGAGGGGCAGTCTTACGCCATGTTTTCCGGGAGGGTCGGTGACGTCGATCACGAGGTCGTAATGCACCGTCTTCACTTCGCTCAGTGCCGTCCCGGAAGTCAGCGGCAACTCGAAATCACTGGTCGAGTCGAAATCGGCAGGCGTGTAGGCGTTGGGAATGTTGGCGTACGCCGGTCCGTTGGGGTCAAGCAGCCCGATGTTGAGCCAGGTGTCGGCGATCAGTTGAGCGCAGTAGTAGCTTCCGGTCACTACCTGGCCGAGGATTCTGCCTCTGAAGTAGCTCAATGCCATTCCGAGCCCCAGGTTGTCTTCCAGGGGGAGGTTCGGGTAGTGGGCATTGGGAAACGGCGTTCCGTTTACTTGCTCGATAAACCGGATGAGCTGGCAGTACCGGTCCGGATTCATGCCGCTCTCCAGTCTGCGCCAGAAGAACCCCTGTCCGGGAACCGCCGACAGGTAATACGCCATGAGGTCACGAAGTGGTGCGACGCGGCAACCCGGATTCGCATCGGGAGTAGGCCGGGTAATGAACGGCTGCGGGAAGGTGCGTCCGAATCCGGGCGCGTCCCAGAAAAAGAGCTCTCCCTGGAATTTCAGAATCATCCCGACATGCGTGTAGGGCTGGCCGCCCTCCGCCATTTCAATGAGCATGTCGATCGGGTCGCTGCTGTGGAAGCTGAAGAGATCGCCGGTATCGAGCTGGCTCTCGATCTGGCTGTACTGGAGCGGGGTGTCTGAGTGGTACAAGCGTGCCTCCTGTCGAGTGTAAACCCGCTATGATATCTGAAACGTGCGCCGGGATGGGACTCGCGGCACAGACTCCGGGCGGGACTGGCAGATCATGCAGCTGAGCAAGCGAACCTTTCTGACCCTGGTGACGGCATCGGCAATCGTGATCACGGTGTTGATGGTGTATGCGGGGACCTGGGTTCGCCACAACGCCGGGCGGAGCAAATACCTCGGCTGGACGGCGGCTTCGAGCGGCGGCTCCTGGTTCATCCAGATGGTGGATCCGAACGGCCCGGCGGCGGGGCGACTCTTTCCGGGGGACCGGATCCTGGCCGCCGAGGGGAATGGAGACGTGGCGCGCATCGGGCCGTCGTGGACGTTGCGCGACCGGCCCAATCAGCCGGACTATTCCATCGAAGTGGTGCAGGGCGGCACCTCAGTGCAATACCGGCTGGCATGGCCCGTTCGCGCCGATCCCTACGGGGAGTTCTGGCTGTGGATGCTGCTGCTCACCGGATTCATCTACTTCGCGGTGGGCCTGCTGATCGCATACGGCCGCCCCGAAGACCATCCGGGAAGGCGGGCGGTGGTCTCAGGGTTGTTGAACGGCATTTTCTTCAGCGGCGTGGCGATGAATCCGCGCGCCGGAATGGTGGAAGGCGCCGCGGTGTGGTTCTGCATGCTGGCGCTGGCGGTGCGGCCATACCATGTGCTGGCGAGCTACCGCTTTACGGCGGGGTTTCCGGCAGGGGACCTGCACACACCGCGCTGGCAGAGGTTTGAACGGATTCTCTTCGGCAGTTCGATTCTGGCCTGGCTTCCCAGCGCCTATGCGGCGTTCCTGCGCGCATTGGGGCCGCAGCGCGCCGCAGCGATTGCCGCCATGCAGCATCCGCTGCCGATGATTGCCGAACAACTGGCCGATCCGTTGACGATTCTGCTGGCTCTGGCGGGGACGATCGGCACGGTGCTGGTCTGCCGCCGCAATTACAGGCTGCTGCCGGAAGGCGATCAAAAACGGCGCCTGCGGTGGGTGATCCTCGGCGTGGCGGTGGGGGTCTCGCCGACAATCGTCCTGTTTCCCTTCCTGTTGGCCATGCCCAACACGCGGGCGCAACTGATGATGATCCACCTGATCAATCTCTTCGCGGCAGCCTGCCCCTTGTGCGTGGCTTATGCGGTGATCGTGCACCGCGCGTTGGGATTGAGAGTGGTTCTGCGGAGCGGACTGCGCTACATGCTGGCGCGCAATTCTCTGCGCTTCGCCATGATCGTGCCGCTTGCCTGGGCCGTGGCCTCGGTGGCGCTCAATCCGCGCAGCACGTTTGCCGACCTGGCTCTTTCCACTTCCGGCAAGATCAACCTGATCCTGCTGGCGCTGTCGGCTCTGGCACTGCGATACCGCACCGCACTGCTGGGACGCATCGACCGGCGATTCTTCCGCGAATCCTACCAGCAGGATCAGATCTTCATCGCGCTGGCGGAAGCGGTAAGCAAGACCGCCAACGTGGCCGAGCTTTCGCGGATGTTGAGCAGCCAGATCCAGTCGGCGCTGCACCCGCGGTCGATCTTCGTGGCCTCACGGGAGAGCGATACGGATTTCTCGGTAGTCTTTTCCTCATCGGTGGGCTCCGAGCGGCGTATGGGCCACCTGGGGTTGGCTCCGTCGGTGTTCGACGCCTTCGATTCATCGGTGGCGGTCGATGAAGAAAGCATGTCGGCGCGGAGCGGCCTCCGCGGCTCTCTGGACAACCTGGGTGTGCGGCTGGTGGTGCCGCTGCGGGGCCCGAACGAGGGGTTGGTGGGCGTGATTCTGCTGGGCGAGAAGATGAGTGAAGAGCCATACACGCGCCACGACCGGCTGTTGCTGAATACCGTGGCGTCCCAGACCGGCATCGTTTGGGAAAACCTGCAGTTGCGGGACCGATTGAAGCGCGAGCAGCAGGTGCGGCGCGAGGTGCTCCAGGAATTGACCGGTAAACCCTTGGGTTTCGTTCTGGAGTGTCCGGCGTGCGGCGCCTGCTATGACAGCGAAGCCACGATCTGCGAATCCGATGGACGCACCCTCACTCCTTCGCTGCCGATTACCCGCACCATCGAAAACAAGTACCGGCTCACACGCCGGATCGGTTCCGGCGGCATGGGCGCGGTGTATGAGGCCGAGGACCTGCGGTTGAGCCGTCCGGTCGCGATCAAGGTAATGACCGGACGGCTGTTCGGCGACAGCGCCGCGCTGCAACGGTTTTCCCGTGAGGCGAGGGCCTCGGCGAAGCTGGACCATTCGAATGTCGTCCGGATCTTCGACTTCGGTGAACTCAGCGGCGGTGGCGCATACCTGGTGCTCGAGTTTCTCAAAGGGGTCAATCTGCGGGTCGAGATCCACAGGCAGGGCGCGCTCAACCCGCAGGAGACGGCGGATGTTCTGGAGGGCGTCTTCGCCGGGATCGAGGCGGCTCATACGCGAGGCATTGTCCATCGCGATCTGAAGCCGGAGAACATCTTCCTGGTGCGCCAGAATTCTGCGGGGCAGCCGCTGGTCAAGATTCTCGATTTCGGGCTGGCTGTGGTTCGCGATCTCGAGTTCTCCGACGGAAGACGGCTTACCCACGCGGGCACGGCGATCGGCACCATCGGATACATGTCCAGGGAACAGTTTGTAGGCGAGACGGTGGACGAGCGGACCGATATCTATGCGCTGGGAGTGATCGCGGTGGAGATGCTCACCGGAGATCTCGGAATACAGGGACCGGCTTTCGCCCAAATCGGCGCAGTGGTCAGAAACCGGCTGGCCGGCCTTTCGCCGGAGTACGGTGCGCTGGCCGACGTATTGCTCCGGGCACTGCCTGAGAAACGCGAGGAGCGCTTCCAGACGGTCGGGCAGTTTCGGGATATGCTGCTGCCGGTTCTCCGGAAGTGCGCGGTCGCACCGTCACTGGCACGCGCCGCCACGGCCGTCCAAAAGACGCCGCTCAGTACAGTGGAGACCCGGACGCAGGCGATCTCCGGCAAAGAATCATCGGAATTCTGAGGGTTGGGATCGGCTCTGTCGATCCTGCCTGGTTTCGGGAACGCGTGCCCCACCAGGTAAGGCACTCTGCCGCTCTACCTGGCGCAATATCGGGCAACACCGCTTCGGGAGGAATCCCCCGATTCATCAACATACCGGCCGGTCTTCGGCAAGTGAATCCGCCGCGCCGGGCGACGCCTGCGTGTCCACCCGTGTCAATCCGCGGCTTGAACTGGCGTCCCGTGGATCTCTACGGCTGCGGCTTGGCTCCGGGGTCACCGCTGCCGGTATCCGCCGTGCGCTCCACAATCACATGGAAGTGCGAAACCAGCGCCGCGATGGCGCCCACCGCGGCCAGAATCGGAGCGACAATCACACCGACGGCGGCCACGGTCAGGGGAATTTCCATAAAGGTGTGGCCCTTCTCATCTTTGATAATGATGCGGCGAACATTACCTTCGTGAATCAACTCCGAGATTTTGCGAGCGAGGTCCTTGCCGGCAACTTTGAATTCCTCGAAGATCCGATCGAATTGGTCCATGCCGGAAGTGTAACGCGAATTCACGAGGAGCCGGGCGGCAGACCCAGGGGCGCCATCGGCGCGGCGCCTGGAGTCAGCCGGGCTACAGAGCCCGGACTCTAATAGTAACGCCGGCGCCGGTGCCATTCGCCTCCACCAAGGCCGCCCAGATCGATGATTACGGCGATCAGCAGAATCAGGAGATTCGCGCCGTCAACCGGCCTGTGTGTGTTCACGAGCCAGGCATACGCAATGGTAGTGATCGGCAGGAAGATGAATCCCAGCAAGGGCACCAGCAGGCCCGAGTAGGCATGCTGCAGGTAGTTGGAGAGAAGGAACATCAGCGCCAGAACGACTCGCGGGAAGCCAATCACAATCAGGACCAGCAGGCACGGCATAAGCCAATCGTCTCAGAAATTGTCCGGCGCCGGTGTGCGCGCGTTCACGTGCGGGTTAGAATCAAGGTCGGCATGAGCGACCGCACACGCACCGTCCTGATCGTTGACGACGATCCCCAGATCCTGCGGCTCGTTGAGAAGATGCTCCGGCCCCGGAACGTGAAGGTATTATTGGCGCCGCGGCCGGGAGAGGCGCTGCAGATTTGTCAGCAGCAGGCCGTTCACTTGCTGATCTCCGACGTGCTGATGCCCGAAATGGACGGCAATAAGCTGGCCGAACGTGTGTTGAAGCTGCATCCGGAAGCCGCCATCCTGTTGATCTCGGGTCACTGCAAAGAGCCTCCCGCAGCGAAGTCGGGGCAGGTCCGATTCCTCAAGAAGCCTTTCTTCCCCTCGCAGTTAATTCAATTCCTCCGCGAGCTACTGCCGGAAGACTAGAGGACAGACGCTCGCAGTCACCCTGCGCCCATCCTGGGCATGGGTCCTGGGTGCGATTGCAGCGCGGTAGAATCGGGTTTCCATGGAAAGGAGACCGCAATGAACCGTCGTTCTTTTGTCGAATCGGCGGGAGCCGGCGCGCTGTTGTCGGCTTTGGCGGGCGCCCCGGCGCAGGCGCAGCCATCCAACCGCAAGACGCGGATTTATCGCCTCGATTTCCTGTACTGCCGGCAGGGCAGTCAGACCAACCGGGTGCAGGAATTCCTGGCGTCGCAGATGCCCGTTCTGACCAGGCATGCGCAGCCGGTCGGAGTCTTCACGGCTGTGATCGCCCCGCATCTGCCGGCCACGGCTGTCCTCACGGGGTTTTCGAGCCTCGAAGAAATGGAAACCGCGGACGACCGGGTGCGCAAGAGTGCAGAATACCAGGCGGCACTGGAGAAAATGGAGAGCGGCGCGGAACCGCCTTACGATCGCGTGGACCGGCTGCTGTTGAGGGCCACCGACTTTTCCCCGGAGATCGCGCCTCTGGCGGAAAGGCCCAGGAAGCCGCGAATCTTCGAACTGCGCATCTACCATTCGCCCACCGAGCGCCAGCTTCGCTATTTGCAGGAGCGCTTCGCGGGCACGGAGATCGGGATCTTCTCCCGCTGCGGGATCCATCCCCTCTTCTATAGCAACACGCTGGCCGGCCCGAACATGCCGAACCTGGCCTACCTGATTCCGTTCGCCGGCCTGGCCGAGCGCGAGAAGGCCTGGGATGCTTTCGGCGCCGATCCGGAATGGGTCAAGGCCCGCGCCGACTCCATTGCCCGTGGAGGCCAAATCGTGGCCCAGAGCGAGATCACCCTCTTGCAGGCTGCGGCTTTTTCTCCGATCCAGTAGCGCGGCCAATGCCGTTTGGATGGCGGCTGGGAATTCCGCCGCTCTAAGGTATCCGCGAGTCCCGCCGATATGTACTACGGGACCGGATGCCGAGAACCCCTGCCAATACGACTGCGAGCCTCTTCGGGCACCGTCGCATTCTGCTGAAGCCGTCGCTTGTGGACCTGTTCTTCGCCGCCCTCCTGCTGGCCGCGTTTAGCCGGCCGCAGTCCTGGCAGGGATTGCTGGCTGACGGAGACACTGGCTGGCATATTCGAACCGGAGAGTACATCCTCCAGAGTGGCCATGTCCCACGCGTGGACCCGTTCTCGTTCTCCCGAAGTGGACAACCATGGTTCGCCTGGGAATGGCTGGCAGATGTTTGCCTGGCGGCGCTCCACCGGTGGCACGGCCTGGCGGCTGTAGCCGCTTTCTCGGCCGTCATACTATGCCTGTCCGCCGTGGCCCTGCTGTGCTGGCTCCTGCGCCGCGGGGTCGGGCTGTGGATCGCGGTTGGCGTGGCCCTCGCCACGTTCAGCGAGTCGAGCATCCACGCACTCGCCCGGCCTCATATTTTCTCCCTGATTTTCATTACAATCGGGCTCTGGCTTCTCGATGAAGATCGCAGCCGTGCCGGGCCACGGCTTTGGCTCCTGGTGCCGGTTTCCGCGCTTTGGGCCAATCTCCACGCGGGATTCGCGGCCTGGATCGCGATTCTGGGGCTGCTGGTGGCCATCAGTGCCCTCGAAGGCAGATGGTTCTGCTTTCGGCGCTACAGCCTGCTCGCCGTGCTGTGCGCCGGGGCTACCCTGCTCAATCCCTACGGATGGCGGCTGCACGAGCACATCGTCCGATATCTCGGGTCTTCCTGGATCCTCGATCACGTGCAGGAGTTTCAATCGCCGCGCTTTCGCTCCGAAAATATGGTCGTCTTCGGGGTAATGCTGCTCGCCGGCGTTTCGCTCGCGTCTCGCCCGTTCGCCCGCAAACAGTGGTTCGAAGGCACACTGGTGTTGGTGTGGGCGTTCGCTGCCCTACGATCCGCCCGCCACATTCCTATTTATGGGATCGCTGCGGCGCCGCTGATTGCGTCGGAATGTGCGGGATGGTGGTCCCGGCTGGCCGCCACGCGACACCCGGGTTCCGCCGTCCGCGTCTTCTGGACACTGTCGCAGGATCTGGGCTTGTCGCGCCACATCAGCCTTTGGGCTCCGGTATTGGGGGCGTTGGCGGTATTGGTGGCCCTGCCGCAAGCCCGGATCGTTGACTTTCCCGAATCCTCTTTCCCGGTACGGGCCGTCGCCGCCAATCTCGACTGGCTGTCCCCGCCCGGCTACATGCCACGAATCCTGACGTCCGATCAATGGGCGGATTATTTGATCTTCCGCCTCTATCCGCACCAGCGCGTCTTCTTCGACGGAAGGAGCGACTTCTACGGACCCGCTATTGGAGAGGACTACCAGACTCTGATGTCGCTGGCGCCGGGCTGGAGACGCACGCTCGATCGTTACCAGTTCGATATCGCGCTGCTGCCGAACGACTGGCCGCTCGGGGATATCCTGGAGCACACCCCGGGCTGGCGTCTGGTCTATCGCGACCCGGCGGGCGGCTTACTGGTCCGCAGTCCCGAAAGCGTTCATGCGGACCCTAAAGAAAGCCGGCGGGAATGCCGAACATACCAGTGTGGATGAATTTCGAAGGCGCTTCTCACGCTGGCTGCCATGCTCGGCATACCGATGCGGCCCAAGCACTTCTTACCGCAACTTCGGGGGTATCTCGATGGATATTTTGAAGGCCATGGCGATCCTTCTGGGCTGCTCCGCGATACTCGATGATCTTCGCCGCGGAGTCATCTCAAACTGGATCAGTGTTAGCGCAATGGTGGGCGGACTGCTGTATCACGCGCTTCGCGGAGGTTGGCGGGGACTGGCGATGGCCGCTGGGGGAGCCCTCGTGGGCCTGGCGGTCTTTCTCGCTCCGTACTGCCTGGGCGGAATGGGTGGCGGCGATGTCAAATTGATGGCCGCCTTTGGGGCACTGCTCGGCCCTTGGGGCATTCTGACGGCTGCCTTGTTGGCGTCCATACTCGGCGGGTTGATGGCCGCGGTGAGCCAGATCTTCCGCAGCGGGCGGAAGGCCATCCCGTATGGGCCCGCGATTGTCCTGGGCGCCTGGCTGAGCTGCCTGGCGGGAAGGTGACCTGTGCGATTCGATCGAAGATTCCTGATCGTGGTGGGCTGCAGCCTGCTCTGGGCGTTCCTGGTGACCTCCCTGTTCTATCGGGTCGCCTCAAACAGTGCCCATCCGCATGGCGTGTCCGGCGGAAGGCCGCTGGTAGTAGCGTCCCAACCCCTCCCGTTCGGAGCGCGAATCGGTCCCGAAACGGTGAAAATTATCCAGGTTCCGGAGACACTCTTTCCCAAGGGGGGTTACTCGCGCCCCGAGGACGTGATCGACCGGTCGGTTGTCAGTGCGATCGAACAGGATGAGCCGGTGGTGGAGGTCCGGATTGCTCCCAGGGGCAGCGGTGTGGGCATGGCGCCGATGATCCCTCCCGGCTTGCGGGCGATCGCCGTCCGCGTCAACGACGTCGTAGGGGTGGCGGGATTCGTGTTGCCCGGAATGCGCGTGGATATCCTGGTCACCGGTCACCCGCCGGCCTCGAATGAAACGGTGACCACCACAGTTTTGCAAAATATTCCGGTACTCTCGGCCGGCCAGACCATGCAGGCCGACAACAAAGGCCAGCCCATCAGCGCCACGGTGGTCACGCTGTTGGTCAATCCGGCCGAGGCCGAGGCGTTGACGTTGGCCAATAGCGAGGGTCATATCCAACTCGTTTTGCGCAATAACACCGATCGACAGGTAATCCGGACGCCCGGCTCTCAGACACGTGAGTTGTACGCGGTTGGAGGGCGGGTAATGGCGGCTCCGGCCCCTGATCCGGCGCCGGTCCGTTCTCGGCCCGCGGTGGTGGCGTCGCCCGTGCGGACTGTGGCGCCCGTCGTCATTCCGGTGCCGGTATCGAGTCCCCCGCCGGTGGTCACGATGCCAGCTCCCCGCTCCGAGGAAGTCATCATGATTCGCGGCAACCAGAAAACCATCGAAGCGGCGCCGTCAAGGATGGATCACTAAAATGAGATTCCAGACAAACATTCCGCGCGCCGGCGGCGCCCGTCTCATGGGGGCGTGCCTGGCCGTGTTCTCCCTCAGCCAGGCGTGGGCTATCGAGAAGATGCCCTCCGAGCCGCTGGAGTTGCTCCTCACGTTAGGCCGGGGGGCAGTGATCGACTGCCCGAAAGGAGTCGTTCGGGTATCCACCAGCAACCCCGAGACCGTGGATGTGGT
>DATJWB010000281.1:0-25307 GCA_035501495.1 Bryobacteraceae bacterium
CGGCGCGGGAGGCGGCCAAAAGCGTCCCGAAGAGTCGGGACGCGGCAGGCCGGAGGGCCTGCGCCACGTCGATGGCGCAAGGGTTTTCATGGAGTTCTGTGGGCCGGCGGGGGCCCATGGGTACAGGCACGAGTGCCCGCGCCACGTCTGGAGTGGCGTCACAAGACTAGCCTCAAGCGCTCGCGGGCCAAATGCGGCCGTCCATATCGAGCCACTCTCCGTAGGGCTGGCCCGTGATCGGCTCCGAACCGAAGCGCAGCACATTGCCGTCCGGATCCTCCACCTGCATCTCGTACGCCCACGGGTAATTGGTGGGCGGATGCCGGATCTTCGCCCCTGCCGCGCGGTATTCCTGTTCCAGAGCCGCAACGTCGTTGACGCCGATCCACACCCACGTTCCCGGATGACCCTGGTCGCCTTCGGAGAGGAAGATGGGGCACCGATTGCGGGAGACGGACGCGAACAATCCTCCAGAGCCCCAATCGAGTTGAAAGCCCAGGACCCCGACGTAGTAATCGATCGCGGCGCGGACACTTTTCACCCGCAGAATCGGCGCCACACATTCAAAGGCGTTCACACGCTCCTTATCCGGCAAGACGCACCCAAACCCTCCTCCCTCGCTCGAGATCCCACGCCAGCGTACGCAGGACGACGTCTTCCGGGCCGCGGAACAGCAGCGCCGTCCGGGAAGCCCAATATGCCATGAGCCCCGTGCACACGAAAATGATGAAGAGCGGCAACGACCTTCAGGATACGACAACCCGCGCCCGGCGGGAATCGGCCGGGAACCCGGCACCCGGCCGCGGTGTCCCATAGACTGTGCCGCAGAGCCGGTTCGCATCGCTGATCCAGGTTGCCAGTTTCCTGGTCACAGGATCCCTGCTCTGGTTCAATACCATCTCGCCGCGGCTGCACGGCTACACCTGGGCAACGCTGATCGGCAGCGCTCTCGGCTACACGGTATTCGCCTGCGCCGCGAGCGCCGGCATCACCGGCGGGCTGCTGCTGGCGGTTCCCCGAGACCAACGCGGCGACATCCTGTGGGGAACCTTGCGCGCATCGGCGGTGGGCGCCTGGTTCGCTCCGGCTATCATTCTGCTTTCCGAGTTTTCGCCCATGTCGCTCGCCGCCGCGATGGTGCTGGTAATCACCACCACGCGGTTGCTGTATTCCGAGTGGCGCCGGCTTCATCCACCCGAAGAACCGCTTCCCATCTGGGTTCCTCCCGACCCGATGTTCGGCGAGGCCGACCCGCCGCGTCCCTTCTTCCTGCAGGAACTGGCTCCCTCGCTGACGATTGCGTTGGCGACCCAGGCATCAGTGACGGCCTACGCCTTCCACTCCCACCTGCTGGCAGGCGCTCTCTTCGCGATGACCGCCGCCATGCTCACGGTGAGCGTGATTTCCCGCGGGCTCGGGGAGTCGAGGCGTCCGCAGAGCCTGCCGCGCTCGGTGCTGAGTCTCCTCCTCACGATCCTGCTGGCGGCAGGGCTGACGGTCGGTGGTCTGCGGGGCCGCGTCATCCGCAGCGGATTCGCAGCTTCGGACGGCCAGCCCGGGCCAAGCGATCCGGCTGGGACGCACCCCGCCGCCCCGCCGGCCGCCCCGCCCGCCGCGCCCCCTCCGCTGGCTGCCGGCGTTGCGGACGGCAGCTATCCCGGCGTCATTCTGCAACCGGAGATGCAGAAGGTGCCGAAACTCGTGGCCCCAATCTTCGAGCCGTCCGGCGGCCTCTACGCCAATGGCGCCCGGCCGCCGTTCACCATCGCTTTCGAAGGCGAATACTGGATGTACCGCTTCCTCTACCGCCGTCCGCCTCCCAATTCCTTCCTGCGCAAGGGCACGCCCGCCGAGATGTCGTTCCACACGCCGGACCATTGGCCGCTGCTCATGGAAGCTCACCAAAAGCTCGACCAGGGCATCGACCTGCGCTGCTGCCGCATGGTGGAAGTGCGGCTCTGGAATGCGGATTCCTACCCAGGGACGGTCTCCCTGGAACTGCTGGCTCTCGAAACCGACGGCGGGGTCACCCATTCCCAAAGCTTCGGGACCGCACCCGTGCTCTCCGCGCCGGATCTGCAGAAGGAACCCCTCGTGGCCGTTTCGGAGACGCTGGAGTTTGCCATCCCGGCTCACCTCGAACCGGTCACCTGCCATGAACTGGAAGTGATCTTCCGGCGCGATCACAGCCGCATTGACAAGAGCGCCCGCATCGCCATCGACCGGTTCGTCCTGGTGCCGAAATAAGTTCCCCCAAAATACAATGACCGGCCGGGCCTCCTTGCGGCGCCCGGCCGGTCCTCGGCAGCGGCTCTATCACTTCATCCTGTGGCGCTAAATGGCGCCATCCCGAGGGGTGACTGGAGCAACGTCACAGACGCTGCCGGTCCGCTTCCGTCCTCTTTTGGTGACGCCTTGATTATACTCCCAAATTCAGACAGGCGTATCTGAATTTTTGTACGGCTGTGCACAGTCCGCTGCAGGGGAGCATGGGGCCAGCCAATAAAAAACTCCAATGCCACCCATAGAAAAGTTGCATTTGGGAGCATCCAAGTCCCCAGAGGACAATGGCTTAGACTACAATTCACACGAGGGTCACCTTTCCCATGAGAACTCTGCTAAAGCTCTGTACGCTTTTGCTCATCGCCCTGCCTGCGATTCTCCTGGCCCAGCCCGCTCCCGATATTTCGTCGAGAATTGCATCACTCGAGGCTGCCACGAAATCCGCCCAAAGCGCCGGCGACAACGCCTGGATGCTGGTCAGCTCCGCCCTGGTCCTGATGATGACGGGACCGGGCTTAGCCCTGTTTTACGGAGGCCTGGTACGGCGCAAAAACGTGCTGGGCACCATGATGCAGAGTTTTATCCTGATGGCCGTAGTGACGGTGATCTGGGCCGTCGCCGGATACAGCCTGGCGTTCGGCGGCTCGGGGCCGTTGATCGGCGACCTTCACTTTGCTTTCCTGAATCACGTGGGCAGTGCGCCCAATGCCGATTACGCTCCCACCATTCCGCAGCAGACCTTCATGGTCTACCAGTTGATGTTCGCCATCATCACGCCAGCCCTGATTTCCGGGGCTTTCGCAGAACGTATGAAGTTCAGCGCCATGCTGCTCTTCATGGTGCTGTGGACGCTGATCGTCTACTTCCCGATGGCCCACATGGTGTGGGGCAAGGGCGGGCTGCTCAGCGCTTCGCTGGGCGGCAAGGTTCCGTGCTACGATTTCGCCGGCGGCACGGTGGTGCACATCACCTCGGGAGTTTCGGCGCTGGTGTGCGCGCTGTACCTGGGCAAGCGGGTGGGATACCCCGGCCCGGTCTTCAAGCCGCACAACCTGGTGATCAGCTTCATCGGGGCCTGCCTGTTGTGGGTGGGCTGGTTCGGATTCAACGCCGGCAGCGCGCTGGCAGCCTCGGGGCTGGCCACCAGCGCATTTGTCGCCACCCACTTTGGCGCGGCGGCCGCGACTCTCGGCTGGGTAGTCGCCGAATGGATCCATAACGGCAAGCCCAGCGTGCTGGGCGGAATCTCGGGCTGCGTCGCGGGGTTGGTGGCCATCACTCCGGCTTCTGGTTTCGTCAAGCCTTTTCCCGCTCTGCTCATCGGATTGTGCGCAGGCGTGGTGTGCTACCTGATGGTGACGGCGGTCAAGGCCCGGTTCGGGTACGACGATGCGCTGGACGCGTTCGGTGTTCACGGCGCCGGGGGCACTTTGGGCGCGATTCTCACCGGAGTGTTCGCCACCAGCCTGGTGAACGACTCCTTCAAGGATTCGGGTGGAAACACGCTGGCGCTCGGCATGGTGGATGGCAAGGGCTCGCAGGTCCTCAATCAGCTCATGGGAGTCGGTATATCCTGGGCGCTGGCCATCGCCGGCACGCTGGTCATCCTCAAAATCTGTGATGCGACCATCGGACTGCGCATGTCGCGCGACCAGGAAACTGAAGGCATGGATGTCGCCCTGCACGGCGAGGAGGGGTATATATTCGAGGGGTAGCGGCATCAACCCGGTCTGTTCCCGCTCGCCAGGATTACACTCATGAAGAAAATCGAAGCGATCATCCAGCCCTTCAAACTCGACGAAGTGAAGGAGGCGCTCAAGGCCATCGGCATCGACGGCATGACGATCAGCGAAGTTCGCGGCCACGGACGTCAGAAAGGCCACAAGGAAGTCTACCGGGGGCAGGAGTATAACGTGGATCTGCTGCCCAAGGTCAAAATCGAAATGGTGGTATCGTCCGGCCGCTTTGAGGAAGTCGTCAAGACTTTGGCCGCGGCCGCCCGCACCGGCAAGATCGGCGACGGCAAGATTTTCGTCTACGATGTGGCCGAGGCCATTCGGATCCGGAACGACGATCGTGGTGAATCGGCCCTCTAGCACGAGCCCCTCCTCCGTCCAACAGACCTTTCTGGCCACGGGCGATGCCCTCACCGCGCTCGCTGAGCGGACCTCGCAGGTAGACCACCTGGTGATCGAGGCGGCCGCGGATTTGTGCTCCCTCTCCAATCCGGCGCTCCTGTCGGTCGGCGGATACGGGCGGCGGCAATTGTTCCCGCACTCCGACGTGGACCTTCTGCTGCTCTTCGAGAATGAGCGCGCCGCCATCGCTCACAAAGAAACCATCTCCGCGTTTCTGCAACGCCTCTGGGATTCCGGCATCCGGGTGAGCCATTCGGTGCGCACACCGGACGAGTGCGCCGAAGTGCACAACGGCAATATCGAGCTGAACGTCAGCCTGCTCGACCAGCGCTATCTCACGGGCGACCGCACGCTGTATGCCGAGCTGGCACGCCGCCTGCCGCGTTTCATCCACGGCAACCGCGATGCGCTCATCCGCAATCTCTCGCAATTGACCCGCGACCGCCACTCCAAATACGCCGGCACGTTTTATCACCTGGAACCGAACGTGAAGGAGACGCCGGGCGGCCTGCGCGATTATCAACTGGTTTGCTGGCTTCAGCAACTCCATCAGACGGAAGCCGCGCGGCTGGGGATGGCCGACCCGGCACCCGACTTGCAACAGGCATTCCGCTTCCTGGCGCGGCTGCGCTGCTACCTGCACTGCCTGTCGGGACGCGACAACAACGTGCTTTCGTTCGACGCGCAGGACGCGATTGCCGAAGAGTGGCGCGCCGCCGATGAAGCCGCCTGGATGCGCGAATATTACCGCCACTCCCGGGCAATCTACCGCGCGGCCATCCGCGCGCTGGAGGCCGGAGAAGCGCAGTCGAGTTCGCTGTTCGCGCAGTTCCGCGACTGGCGTTCGCGTCTCTCCAACGCGGATTTCAGCGTGCACCGCGAGCGGGCGCACTTCCGCGCTCCTCAGCGCCTCGAAGTGGAGCCGTCGCTGATTCTGCGGCTGTTCGAATTCGTGGCGCGCCACGGGATCCGCATTTCGTCGGAGGCCGAGGAGCAGATCGAGTCGCATCGCGCCCGGATCCGGGAGTATTTCGAGAACCCGGGCCCCATCTGGCCGGGCCTGCAGCAGATCCTTTCGCTCCCGCACGCTCCGCTGGCCGTCCGCTCGATGCATGAAACAGGCGTGCTGGCCATGATTTTTCCGGAGCTGGAAGGCATCGAGTGCCTGGTGATCCGTGATTTTTTCCACCGCTACACGGTGGATGAACACACCCTGGTGGCGATGCAGAACCTGTGGAGCCTGCGCAACGGCTATGCCGATTTGCTCGCCGAGATCAAACTTCCGGGCCTGCTGATGTTCGCGGTGCTGTTCCACGATTCCGGCAAAGCGTCGCCGGTAGAAGGCCACGTGGACGGGTCTCTGCGCCTGGCGGGCACGGCCATGGCGCGCACCGGCATGCCGGCCCAGGACCGCGAGACCGTCCTGTTCCTGATCCAGCGGCACCTCGATCTCTCGCTCGCCATGCAATCGCGGGATGTCTTCGATCCGCAGACCATTCGCGACGTGGCCCACCAGGTGCAAACCGTGGAGCGCCTGAAGGCGCTCACCCTGCTGACCTATGCCGACATCGCCGCGGTGAATCCGCAGACTATGACTCCCTGGCGGTCGCAGCAGTTGTGGCAGCTTTACCTGATGGTCTACAACGAGCTGACGCGCACGTTGGAATCCGATCGCATCGAGACGGTGCCTTCCGGGCCGCCGGAGCGGGTGGAATTCCTGCAGGGCTTTCCCACCCGGTACCTGCGGACTCACAGCGAGGCCGAGATCGACGAACACATGGCTCTCGAAGAGAGAAGCCGCAAGCGCGGCGTCGCCGTGGAGGTTCGCAAGCTGGAATCGGCCTGGCAACTGACTCTGGTGGCCTCCGACCGCCCGGGCCTGTTTGCTTCCGCGGCCGGGACCCTTTCGAGTTTCGGGATGAACATCCTGAAGGCGGAGGCTTTTTCCAACCGGCGCGGCCTGGTGCTTGATACCTTCACGTTCGCCGATTCCAACCGCACGCTCGACCTGAACCCAACGGAAGTGGACCGCCTGCGTTCAACCGCGGAGCGCGTCATCGGCGGCAAGATCGATGTGCGAGAACTGCTCAAGAGCCGTCCCAAGCCCACGCTGCCGAGCCGCAAGGCCCGCATCCCGGCGAGTGTCTCGTTCGACTCCGAGGCCAGCCGCACCGCCACCCTGATCGAGATCGTCGCCGAAGACCGCCCGGGACTGCTGTACGACCTGGCGTCGGAGATCTCCTCGAGCGGCGGGAATATCGAGGTGGTGCTGATCGATACCGAGGCCCATAAGGCGATCGACGTTTTTTATGTGACGGCGGACGGGCGGAAGCTCAACGTCGAGAAGCAGCAGATCCTGGGCGAGTCGCTGCTGCGGGCGTGCTGAATCCCGAGGACGAGCGGGCCTTCGCTGACGCAGTCACTTGATCGAGAAGCTGCCCTTCAAGGCAATGTCCCGCGAGGAACCCCCTACCAGAACCGAATACGCCCCCTGGAACACTTTCCACTGATTCGTCTCGGAGTCCCAGACCGCCAGGCTGTCGTGGTCCAACGCCATCGTCACCACCTTGCTCTCGCCCGGCTTCAGCCGCACTTTCTCGAATCCGCGCAACTGCTTGGGAGGCTCCTCTGCCGCCGGAGGATATCCCAGATAAAGCTGCGCCACTTCGGCGCCTTCGCGGCCGCCCGTGTTGGTGATCTTCACCCGCACGCTGGCCTGCTCGCCGGAATTGTGAACCACCTGCAGATCGCTGTACCGGAAAGTGGTGTAGGACAGGCCGTGTCCAAAGGGGAAGAGCGGCTCTTGATTGCGCGCGTCGTAGTAGCGGTAGCCGACCAGCACGCCCTCGTTGAAGTTTACGGTCATGCCGTCGCCGGGATACTCCAGAAACGTGGAGCCCGGCCCCTGGTGTTCGTTCGCCGGGAATGTCATCGCCAGCTTGCCCGAAGGATTGACGTCTCCGAACAACAGGCGGGCGATCGACGATCCGGCCTCCTGCCCGGGATAGAATGCCTCCACCACCGCGGCCACTTTGTCGAGCCACGGCATGGCAACCGGATTGGAGGTATGCAGCACGACGATGGTTCGCGGATTGGCTTGCGCCACCGCCTCAATGAGGCTGTCCTGGTCTCCCGGGAGCGGCAGCGTGACCTTGTCCTGCCCTTCGCCCATTTGCTCGGCGGCGAACACGATGGCGGCATCGGCCTGCTTCGCGGCGGCCACCGCCCGGGCCACCATGTCGGGGTCGGGCGGCTGCCACCCGAGCTGCACTCCCGCTCCCATGACGCTCGAGGCATTCGAATATTTCACCTCGATGGGAACGGGACGCGCGGCCTTGAGATTGATGGTTCCCTGGACGGTCTGCCCGAAGTCCGCCCGCATCATGGTAGCGACCGCCACTCCATCCACGTACAGTTGTGTGGTCCCCGACCCGGTGAGCGAGAATTTGTACACGCCTGTGGCAGGAGGCGTGAGCATGCCTGTCCACCGTGCCGACCAGGCACGGCGCGGCGCGCGGCCTCCCGCTCCGCGTCCTCCGCGTCTTCCGTCAGGCGGCGGCGCCGCGGCTTGCGGTGTCTGCGCCGGGGGCGGCGGAGCCAGTTCCGGAGGCGGCCCGCTCACTTTCACCGTGGGTTCCACGCGCGCCACCACCGGGATGCCGTTCGAATCGGTGGAACTGAAGTAGCTGGCCAGCAGCCCGTCTCCGTCACCGGAAGATGGCTTGAGCACTCGGGACGGAATCTCGGCTAACGGCCCGATTCCCGCGGTGCCCTGCTCGTACACCACCTTCACGGAGCCGCCGGCCCGGGCCGTGATGGCCTCCAGCGGCACGCTCAGCCTGGTGATGTACACGTGCCCGCTGCCGTTCAGTGTCGCGGTCACGTGAGGCCCGGCATCGTCGCCGATCACCGCGATGGATTTCACCTTCGACGCATCGATGGGCAGCGCCGCTCGGCGGTTCTTCAGCAGCACCGCGCCGTCTTCCGCCATCTCCCGCGCCAGGGCCTGGTGCTCGGGCGTGGAGGCATCGGCATCCGGCTTACCCTGCGACGGTGAATCGTAAATCCCCAGCCGGAAATACGGAAGGATGTTGTAGTAGACCATGCGGTCCACCGCGCCGAGCGTGAGCTTGTCAGCCTGGACAAGGCCGGCCACGTTCTGCACGCCGCGCGTGACTCCTGCCAGCGCCGCGGTCAGCGGATCGCGCAGCGCAAAGGCGGCATCCGGCGCGATGAAGCCGTCGAATCCCCACTGCCGCAGATAACCGAGCAGTTCGGGATTGTTGCACGAAAACCTGCCGTTCACCTGGTTGTACGAACACATGATGGCGCCGGTGTGCGCTCTCTCCACCGCGGCCTTGAATGCCGGCAGATAAATCTCGTGCAGCGCCTTCCCGGTAATCCGCGCATCGATCCCGGCATTGTCGGGCATCACTCCGACGCGCGTGTTCTCCTGGTTGTTGCCGGCGTAGTGCTTGAGCACCGTCAACACCTTCTGCTCGTTCAGCGCCGACACCTCGGCGACCGCCAGTTCGGCGGTAAGGTACGGGTCTTCGCTGAACGTCTCGCCATTCCGCCCCCAATGCCAGGTGCGCATGATGTTGATGGTCGGGCCGAGAACCGAGTTCGAGCCCTTCGCCACGAACTCCTCGCCCAGCGCCTTGCCGTAGCGCCGCGCCAGGTCCCGATCCCAGGTGGCGGCCAACGTCACGGCGTTGGCGAAGGCGGTGACGTTCCGGCCGCGCGGCTGCGGGTTTGCGCCCATGGTGGCGACGCCGTTGGGGCCGTCCGACCCGCCGCCGGCCACCAGTCCGAGGCGCGTGTTGCGGCTCTGGCCGGTGATCCCGCCCAGCTCCGCCTGCTTTTCTTCGAGGGTCATCGCCGCGATCACCTCGAGCGCCCGGCACTCCGGGGTCTGCCTGGGGTTCAGCCACGGCTTCTCTTCGGAGCCCGGATTACACGGGCCGGCGGTGATTCCGGGAATCTGCGCGATGCGCGCGGGGGATTGCGGCCATACCAACCCCGCCGTACCCACCAGCATGGCAATCGACCACCCGATCGGTAGGGACATTTCGCGGCTCATGCATTCACTCCTTGCAGACGAAATTGGCGGAGTCGTTGGGGTCGCCCGTACCCTGGTACTCCGCATACTTCGGGTAAGGGCACAGCGGCCGGCCGCGGCCCGGAAACGCGCGCCCGGTAGCGATTACCGAATCGGGCGCCTCGCCCTTTTCCACCCAGTTGACGATGGCGGTAAGCATGTCGAAACGGTCGAGCGCGGCGCTGCCGCCCTGGCAATGACCCATGCCCGGCACCAGGAAGAGGCGGCTCCAGGCGGTCACGGGCTGATTCCCGCCGGTGTCCCGGGCCATTTTCTCGTAATACCCGAGGGTGTCGAGCGGGGAAAACCAGGGATCGCTCATCCCGTGATAGAAAATCAGCTTGCCGCCGTGCCCGGCGAAGCTGCTGAGATTGGTCCAGGTGCTGTCCCCGAGCAGCGCGCCGGGGTTGGATGCGATCCGGGCCGCCTCCCGATCGACATCGAAATGTTCCGGGTCCGCGCCGGTCTGAACGGGAATGCGCGGGCCGCGCAACAGTCCGGGAATACCCGACGCAGCGTCAATTCCCGCATCGTACGGAACACCCGGATAATACGCATCCCCGTGCAGACTCTTCGGACCGGCGAAGGCGGTCTTCAGCGCGCTCACCTGGGTGGCGGTCAGGCACCGTTCGGTCTTGGCACCGTCGCACGCGAGCAACCCGGGATCGAAATCGCAGGCCCGGGCATTGAAAATCATCCCGTCCCGAAGGCCGTCCTTGGCGTCGCAGCGGTCGAGGAGGGATTCGACGATGAGTTTCCGGTCGGAGTCCGAGAACAGCGTAGACGGGTCCGGCTTTCCGGAAACGCCCGCGGCGGCGGCGCGGCTGAATACCGCGCCGATATAGCCCAGCGCGAGATTGGAGTACCCGGTGCGGATGGCGGGGTCTCCGGAGACGATGCCGTCGAAGTAGGCGGGGTAGCGCTGCGACATGATCATCGCCTCGCGTCCGCCGGTGGAGCAGCCCGTGTAATAGGAGTGCCCGGGGGCGCGCCCGTAATACCAGGCGATCAGTTCCTTGGCCGCCACGGCCACGCGCCCGACGGCGACGTAGTAGAAATCCAGCGCGGCCTGTTGGTCCCGCATGAAACTGCCATCGAATACCGCGCCTTTGTGGCCGGTGTCGGTGGAGACGATGGCGAAGCCGCGGTCCAGTGCGGGCGAGTCTCCGGCAGCCGCCGCTCCCAGCGGGGCCGCGACATTGCCATTTAATCCGCCGCCGCCCTGAAACAGAAAGCGGCCATTCCAGTTTTCCGGCAGGGCCAGGCCGAAGCCTATGCCATAGGGCTTGCCATCGATGCCGGTTCGCGCATCGATGATGCCGTCGGCGCGGCAATTCGCGGGCACCGATCCGCGGGCACGAATCCGCTCCGCCTTGACGATCTGCAAGGAGACGCCCGGCACCCGGTAGGCGGCGACATCCGCGCACTGGCGCGGGGTCTGGGCGAAGGCGCTCGCCAGGCTGGCCATACCCAGGATACAAGCACCAATCGGCGCGTTCTGCATGCAGCCCACGGTGAGGGGACCTCCGGAATATTCAGATTTTAGGCTCTTGGCATGATCATCATACACCGGCGCGGCCGCTCTTGCATGCAGCCGAGAGGCTTTCGTCAGATCTGCGCACGCACCCGTTTGGCCTGCTCGAGGTGGCGCCGCTCGTGAGCGGCGGCTTGCGCGAACATCATCCCGAGACTGAGCCTGAGGAAACGGGAGATGGGGGTGTCCACCCGGACCCGCGCGAGGTCGAGCCCGCGCGCCCGCTCGATCTGCAGGAGAAACATACTCTGCACGTGGAGGAAGGTGGGCATGACCGCGGTGATCGGCTGCTCATGGACCGGAACAAATTGGCGCGGAGAGCGCACCTTGCGGCGCACGGGGGGCTCGGTCATCCGCACGATCCAGCGATCCAGCCAGCCGTAGCGGAACGGCCCCTCGCCTGTCAGCCCGCGGGCACGGGCGTCCTCAATCGCCCGCTCAATCGCGCGAACCTCCCAGGTCCCGACGATCGTCAAGTGTCCCAGGCATTCTTCGATGGACCATTCTCCGGCAGAGGGGCGCCAGTTGAACTGCGCTTCGTTCAGCCCGGCGGTGAGTTTGGCGGCTTCGGCGCGCACCTCTTCGAACGCCTGCCTGCATGGTTCCAGGTCCGGATTGTCCACATCCGGGATTATAGCGAAGGATCCCGCGGGAATTCACTGGAGGGGCGCGGTGGTAGAGGTGCTCGTGGACGTGCTGGAGTGCGCGGCGTTCTCCAGAGCGGAATAGGCCTTGCTGCCGCGCAGGGCCAGAGATTCCCGTTCCTCGAAGTGGAATTCGTCGGACAGAAGTTCCTGAACGGAGTATGCGGCCTTGGCGACTCCACAGGCGCCATGGTGCACCGTGTTGGCAAAGATGTGATACAACTCGTGAGCCACGACGCGGCCGATGGCCCGCCCGAGCGCCTCTTCGCGATCGGGGGTCCGCACCATCAGGAGATCCTTCTGAATGAAACTGCGGATGCGATCGCAGTCCACGTCGCTGAACGGCAGGATCGCCCCGTCGCTGACGTGGGTCCAGCCGAGCGCGCCAGGATTGGAGGCGGCATGCGGGCTGAGGCCGGCCACATCGCAGCGGCCTTTAAATGTCAGAACCGCCAGTTCGACGCTCAACTCGTTCCCTTTCACATTATTCAAGGAGCGCCATTCGAATTCCATGCCCAACGGAGTCATGATGGAATCGAGTTCGTCGTGAAGAGCCTCCACGACACCCTGGGGAGGTTCCTGGTCAAAATGCGTGTACAGTGCGATCGGGGCAACCGGGGCAAGCGGGGTCTGCCGGTTTTCACCGAAGCCGGGCAGCGCGCCCAGCATCAGGCACAGGAGGAACAGTGATTTCACGAGAAACAGACCTCATACAATCAAAGATGGCCGGCCGGTCGATCGACCGCCAGTTCCGGGCGCTCCCGAACGAGAACGTTCGCCATATGGCAGGCGAAACACAGCGGCTGCGAGGCCGCCAGCACCTCATATACCTTATCGGCGGAAACTTCGTTCCACTCCACACTGATCTTGCCGGGCCGAAGAAGCGCCGGTTTCCGGCCGCTCCATTCGATGTCCCCGAACGCCAGCCCGCAGGAGGCGCAGACCTTGCCTGCGTACCACTTGGCAAGGATGTTACGAACCAGGCAATCCTCCGGGGCTGCCGCAATCTGGGCCAGGCATTCCTGCCCGCACCCGGCTCGCTCCGGCCAACGGGAGCAAGACGACAGGCGCAACTCGGGGGTGCCGCCGAGCGAAGTGGCCGCGGCGTGCCTGGAATCCACCAGAACACCGGCTGGCCTCCGATTCTCCGGGCACGTAATCACGCGCCTTCCCCGATACTTCCACCAGGCGCCTGTCAGGCGCCAGGCGGCAATCCCTCCCAGCAGAACCAGGAAGGCGATGATGGTGGGCTGAACCGGCATAATCGACTCCGAAACTCTTTCAGCAAGCGGGCAGCCAACCGCTAACCTACTGAATCCACGGGACCGGCTTGGATCGGGAATTCACAACGACAGCGGTTCCGCGGGGGGTATGCCGCACACCTGCGCGCTATCACCCTGGGAAGCAACGCTTACGCGATCGCGAACGTCTATGCCTAGGTGGGAACTCGTTCCAATGGGGTCATTTCACTCCTTTTTGCCTGCGCCCTGGGAGCCGCTGTCAGCGATTACGATTCCGCCAGGCAGAAGCTCGACCGGATCGAGAGTGACCGCCTGCGCAGCGGCACTCGAGTGGAGTTGACCGCTCGTGAGATGACCGCATGGGCCGAGCACGAAGCGCCGCAGGGAGTGCGGAATCCGCGGATTCAACTGGTGGCGCCGGGAGTGGCGAGCGCCACCGCCCTGATCGACTTCAACCAGGTGCAGCGTGCGGAGGGCTACGAACCCGGCTGGCTGATGTCGAAACTGTTGAGCGGCGAGCACCCCGTGTCGGTGACGGCGCGGATTCGTTCGGCCCGCGGCCAGGCGACCGTGGACGTAGATAAGGTGGAGATCTCCGGTGTCGCGATCGACGGCAAGACGCTCGATTTTCTGATTCAGAATTTCGTGCTGCCGGCCTACCCGGACGCCGCCGTGGGACGCCCCTTCGAGCTGGGACACCGCATCGAGAAGCTGGACGTGGAGCCCGCAGGCGTCGGAGTGCTCATCGGCCGCTGAAGCAGCCTCCACTTCGCCGGCACTGGCACTGACAAGCGTCCCCATGAGTGGGGACGCGGCAGGCAAGAGTGCCCGCGCCACATCGCTGGGGCGTGTCCGCATCACTATGATGGCGCAACACTCCAAGCGGAATCAGATAAACAGATATAAAATACCTGTAGACTCGATATCCATGGAGGTGTCCCGTGTCCGTTGCCGCCAGCCCCTACAACCTTTTAGAGAAAGAAGGCCTCGAGGCACTCGGCGCTTGTGAGCCGGAGCGCCGCAGGTACCACGCTGAAGGAGGCGCCTACCTCAACCTCGCCGGCCTGCCGCTCGAGCCGTTGCCCGAAATCGACGAGGGCAAAATCGCCCGTCTCTGCCGCGTGGTTCGCGGGTTGGCCTTCGCCGCCGTGGACGCAGCCCAATCGGGGCACCCTGGCGGGTCTTCCTCGAAGGCCGAGCAGGTGCTCACGCTGCTCATGAGCGGCGTCGTGGCCTTCGACCCTTTCCACCCCAAGAACCCCGGACGCGACCGTATCGTCTGGTCCGCCGGCCACTGCTCGCCGCTCTTTCACGGAGTGCTGGCCCTGATTTATGAAGGGCTGCGCGAGGGAGGCGCGGCCCTGCCCCCGGATGCCGAACGCGCCGCGGTCTATCCGGAGCAACTGGCCAGATTCCGCCGTTGGGGCGGTCCGAGCGGCCACGTGGAATCGCATTACGCGTTGGCCGACACCTCCACCGGCTCCTCGGGACACGGCTTCTCCGCGGGTTTGGGCTTCGCCCTCCTGCACCGCTCGTGCGGGCTTGCCACCAAAGTCTTCGTGATCGCCGGCGATGCCGAAACCGAAGAAGGCATGAGCTACGAGGCCCGCAACCTGGCATCCAACCTGGGCGTCGGCAACCTGATCGTCACCCTCGATTACAATGCCTTCGGCATCGACGGGCCGATCACGGAGGTGCTCCCATCGCATTACGTGAACCACTGGTTTTCGCAAGGCTGGAACATCCTCGAGGTGGATGGCCACAACATTCGGGAACTGGCCTATGCTTACCGGCTCGCGGCCGGCGGGTTGACTCCGGCGCGGCCCACCGTGATCATCGCCCGTACCATCAAGGGCCTTCATTACGGGCGGCTTGAGAATTCCGCGGACTCGCATGGCAGCCCCCTCAAGCACGACGAATACGTCGCGGCCGTGCGGGCCCTGGGATTCGACGTCCCCGGGAAGGCAGACGACCCGGCGGCCGACCTCGCCGTCATCGTCAAGGCCCTTGGACGCGGGGAGCGGGACTACCTGGCGGCGAGATTGGAGGAGTGCGCCGCCAGGATCGCTCCGGAACCGGAGCTGGTTCGCCGCATGGAGACTGCACTTGCGGGGCGGCCCATCGCCGACTATCGCAGCTTTGCGCGCCCCGACGTCCTGCCGCCGGAACTGGTGTTCCCGGAAGGCGGCTCCGTAGCCACCCGCAAGGCGACGGAAGCGTGGTTTGCGTGGGCCATGAAGCACACGGCCTTCTTCTATGTCGGCGCGGGCGACCTGATGAAGTCGATCCTTACCGGCAAGGCGGAGAGCGTCTATGGCATCCAGAGCCGCGACAACCTGCTGGGCCGCGGAGTGCGCTACGGAATCGCCGAGCAGAACATGGCCCAGATCTCCACCGCCATGGCGCAGGACACTCTGCCCGGCGGCTTCCGGCCGATGACTGCCTTCGCCACCTATGGCGTCTTCACTCCCATGATGGCGAACGCCGTCCGGATGGCGCTCATCAATACCGAAGTCAATCCGAAGGCCGCAAGTTTCTTCATCATGCTGGCGGCGCACGACGGCCCCGAAACCGGCGAGGACGGCCCCACCCATCACGGCCTTTTCTGGATGTCGCTCTTCAGCGCCTATCCGGGCATCAAGGTGTATAAGCCGCTCGATGCGAACGAGGCCATCGAGATGCTGTTTTATGCGGCCGCGCGTGGCGAGCCGGTGGTGTTCTCCGCGGTCCGTCCCGGGACTCCCGTGCTCCGGCGGGGCGACGGCGTGCCCCCTGCACACGAGGCTATTTTCGGCGCGTATGTCTTCAAGCCGTTCCGCGGCAATGGCAAGCCGAAGAAGGTGCTGGCCATTGCAGGCGGGCAGGTTATGGCGAACGTCCTCACCATCCTCCCCGAGTTGGAAGAGCAATCGGATATCAAGATTGTGGCAGTCACCTCGCCCGAACTCTTCGAAGAGTTGCGGCAAACGGACCCGGAGAAGGCCGCCCAAATCCTGAGCGACGAGGAGCGCCAGTATGTGGTGGCCCTGCACAACGGCTGGCGTGGATTCCTGTATCCGTTCCTGTTGCCCGCGGATCATGCCAGGCGCGTCTTCGGCATGGACACCTTCTCGCGATCCGGAAAACCCGACGAAATCTACCGCGCGGCCGGTTTCGACGCCGATGGCCTGCGCCGGAAGCTGCTCGGGTGATGTGGCGGTATCGACGGCGTTCCCGTAATACACTGCGGTTTTCGGATAACTTCGATCGGGATTTCAGGTGGTCACACCCGGGCAGGACAGCTTCGAAAACTCCTTTGCCGGAACCGGCACTGCACACGCCCGACAAGCGTCCCCAATAGTGGGGACGCGGCAGGCAGGAGTGCCCGCGCCACATCGCGCCCATCGACCCCCTACGCTGAGGGAGGGATTCAGAGTCTTACAGGCCGGATTCAGGCCCGCGAGGGGGCACGGCGCAGGATTCGGCGCGCAGCCAGGAACAATCCCGCGGCAGTCAAAAGGTCAAAGGCAAGGAGCTGCGGGTACGAAGGCTCAGGCATCGCAATTACCAATGGCGCCGCCAAAGGGGCGCTGGCCAGTTGATCGGCAATGAGGGCTGCCGACACTCCTTGGGCCGTGTCTCCGTACGGACGGGTATAGATGCCACCGGGAACCTGTTCCGAACTCACGGGACCCGCGGCCAGAGCGCAAGTCGCGAAAAGCAAGAAACAAACCGCCTCCAGAAACCCGGCACGTAACACTCTCTTCGTCACTCTAACCTCCAAACCCGGAGACTGCCGACACGGGGCACGTCACTGGCCATCTGAAAACCACTTTGTAATCAGCGGTGCGTTCGCGAGCGCGAGCAACGAATTGTGGAATAATCCTTCGATTTTTCACCGATCCCCGCTAGTCGGGGAACGGCCACACCCGCTCAATGGTCTTGCTCAGCATCCAGTGCAGGTCGTCGGCACTCAGAAACTTCATGTCATCCCGCACCACGCTGAGGGCCTTGGCATAGGTAGACACACCCTCGACGATCGGCCAGTCGGTGGCCCACATCAGCCGCTGCGGACCGAATGCCTGGTGCAGGCGTTTGACGAACTCCTGAGCGTCGAGCCAGGGGTACGGCTGCCTGGAAATCGACCAGGTGTGCGAGATCTTCACGAAGAGGTTGGGAAAGCGTTTGAGCGCAATGAGTTTTTCAAGCTCGGCCGGCTGGTCCACCGGGCAGTCGGCCATATGGTCGATCACCACGGTCATCTCCGGGTGTTTCTCCAGTAGCAGGGCGACCTCCGGCATCCTCGTGATGGGCGCCAGCACGGTCATGGGAACTTTCAGCTCGGCGCAACGCTTCCATAAGGGCGGCATCAGCGGGCCGTGGAACCAGTCACCCGAGGAGTTGCCCGCGGGGCTGATGCGTACGCCGCGGAAGCCGTCCTCCGTATGTTTGGACAGGTGATCGGGAGCCGCGGGATCCAGCGGATCCACCCGGCAGACCCCTTGGAACGTTTTCGGGTAGCGTTTCAGCACGTCCAACAGGTAGCTGTTGTCGTAGCGGTAGTGAATCACCTGGATAATGACGGTCTTGGCCACGCGGTTGGCCTTCATCAGGTCGAGCAGCATATCGGGCGTGGCGTCGCGTTCGGGAACGCGCGCGCCTTGCGCGAAGGGGTACTGGGGATCGTGCTTCCACACGTGTACGTGCGGGTCGAGTATGCGGTAGTCCAACATGAAAGGGCTCATGGCGGCGGCGGCCAGCAGCGACCGCCGCGTAATCTCAGACATAGATCGACTCTAGTTTGTTGACCACGTAGGCGCCCGAACGCTCGTAGCTGGCGCGCGGCCCCTGGCGGGCAATGTCGAGGTCCACAATCAACCAGCCTTTGAAGGCGATACTCTTGAGCACACGGTGGCAGCCGGGAAAATCGATGTCGCCGTCGCCGAGATCGAAGATGCTCTTGATGTCGAACGAGTCGGGCCTGGTGCCTTCCAATCGCTTGGCGTCCTTGTAGTCGGCCAGCATCAGGCGGTCTTTATATTTCTCGAAGGTCTTCACAACGTCGCAACCGGCCAGGTGGAGGTGAGCCGTATCGGGTGAAAAGTAAAACAGCTTGGGATCGGTCATCGCCATGCAGCGGTCCAGTTCGTCGGGATTCTGCACCATCTCGCCCATGTGATTGTGCAGCCCGGCGTAGAAGCCCATCTCACGTGCCGCCGCGCCGATGGCATTGAAGCTCTCGCACATGGCTTGGAAGGCGCCGGGCGCGCCGCCGTTGCGGCGGTTGGGGGGAAAGACCACCAGGTGATTGGCGCCGAATTCCTTCAGGAAAGTCATCGCGGTCCTGGCGCTGGTCACCACTTCGGCGCGCTTGGATGGATCCTGCGTGGCCCCGTTAAAGGAGATCGTGACGATCGAACACCCGCGTTTGGCGGCTTCCTTTTGCATCTGTGCCGCGGTGATGTCGTACTTTTGCAGGATCTGGGGGAACTGTGTCAGCCTCAGGCCGACGAACCCGGTATCCTTCATGACATCGAGGATGTCCGTGAAGGACACGGGCGGGAAGGAGTTCCACAAGTTCGACCCCAGCCCCCACTTCACGTTCCGGTTCGCGGGCAGACGTTGGGCGGCGCGGGCAAGCGTCGCGGTCATCAAGGCCAAAACCTGGCGGCGAGTCATAGAAGTAGTCTTCTACTCCTCGCCGTTTCGTGTCAAGCCGGGCTGGCGTACGCGGTGCCCGCACGTTGCCCTAGCGCCCGGCCTCGTTCGCTTCCCACTCGGATTCCAGCAGCCGCGCATATTCGCCCGAAGCATACAGATCGAAGTGAAAATTCTTGGACGCGATCCGGCGGTGCGTTTGGGATTCCATATAGCTGCGGTAGAGGGCGTCTGCGTAGCGATGGTAGTTGCGGAGCAGATCCTCGGAGAGCGTCTCGGGGGCGGGAGGGTTGGCGAACATGGCGTTCAGCCCGATCGCGCGGGAAAAAATCGAAACATAATCGAGCACGCCCCAACGGGTCAACTTTTCCTTGACGGCTGGCGGTGCGCTGTTGGTGAGAAGGCCCGCAAAACTCTGCCCGAAGATATCCGCGTCGATAAGTTCCGGAACGCGTTCCGACCACTCGATGCACTGGTCGATCCATCGGAATACGTCCTTGCCGAGGAAAAACAGCATGCGAATCTCCCCATACCGGCCGGCCAGCAGACGGCGTTTGAGGTGTTCCTCATCGGATCCATCACTGGGGATCAGCCCGGAAAGCATCAGGGCCGCTTTGGAGTTTTCCAGCAGAGTCGCAGGTGGAACTCGCTCGTTGAATGGGTGCAGGATTAACGGCGGTAAAACCCATTGGGTCTCGCCGAAAGATTTCACGGGCGTGGTCATTTTCCTCCAGCTCTCTTATCGGATTCGGGCCTCCAAAACTTGAAGGCTCCTCTAAAGAATAGGCCACACGACAGGCCGAATCTGCATAACCAAAGTACTCATAGTCTCATGGGATTTACAGAACTAAGGTGGAAGAAGTCAGAGGTGAATTCAACGTGTTCCGGATGATCCGGTACTTTCTGCGTCAGAATCTCGGCCAGGATCTGGCCGAGTATTGCATGATCACGGCGGTCGTCGCGATCATCGCCCTCGGTATCTTCATCAAGGTTTCCGGCGGAATCCAGGCAATCTGGGGGACCACCAATACGACTCTCGCATCAACCCCCAATTCGTCCGGCATCAAGTAATTCCGGAGCCGCAACCACCACCGGGAGGGTACCAGGCGCCCCCAAATCAGCAGTGTTCCGACTCTGAGCGCCGCCTCAAGCGGAGACTGTGCCCGCCGTACGACTGGACGCCTTCCTCCGCCCGCCACGCTATAATCGGTTCGACCATGAGGGCCACGGCTGGCGCGGCCATGGCCCTGGTGGCCATTGGCTCCCTTCGCATCGTCTCCACCTACACGGTCTTCAACCACACGATCGACGAGCCGGACCACCTCGCGGCCGGAATGGAGTACCTGCACACCGGAAAGTACCGGTACGAGGACCAGCATCCTCCGCTGGCTCGCGTTTGCGGTGCGATCGGTCCGTCTCTCGCCGGAGAGAGGTGGATAGCGGGCCCTGACTCGTACCTGGAGGGCTACCGGATTCTCGGCCATGGCGCGCACTACGACCGGATCCTGGCCTTCGGAAGGGTGGGAATTCTGCCGTTTTTCTGGATCAGCGCTCTGGTCGTGTATCTCTGGGGACTGCGCTTGGGCGGACCGGCGGCGGCGCTCGCCGGAACGCTGCTCTTCACTTCACTGCCTCCGATACTGGCCCACGCCTCCCTGATCACCACCGACATGGCGCTGGCCTGCTGCACCGGCGCCGCCGGACTGGCTTCTTTGTGGTGGGCCGAACGGCCCGACCGTCACCGCAGTTTGGCATTCGGCCTCATGCTGGGCCTGGCATGCCTCTCCAAGTTCTCTGCGCTGGTGTTTCTGCCTGCCGGGTGGCTGGCCATGTACGTGGCCTACAACCGCGCGGCGGGCTACGGCCTTCACCAGGTTCGGCGCGGCGTCCGGAGCTGGCTTCCCGCCGGTGCCATCGTTCTGGCGGCCGCCTTCCTGGTGGTGTGGGCGGGGTATGGCTTTTCCTTTGCCCGAGTGGATTTCCTGCATCTGCGTCTGCCGGCGCCGCGCTTCTTCTCGGGCCTGCACTCGGTCTGGCAGCACAATCGAAACGGCCACCCCTCTTACCTGCTGGGACACCGCAGTCCCGATGGATTCTGGTATTACTTTCCGATCGTCCTTTCGATCAAGACGCCGCTCGCCATGTTGATTCTGCTGATCGGCGCGGTATGGTGGCAGCGGAAGACGGCGGCGATGCCACTGGCATTTTCCGCCGGTATTCTTTTGTGCGCGATGAGCAGCCGGATCGATATTGGCGTCCGGCATGTCCTGCCCGTGTATATCGGAATGGCAGTCGCGTGCGGGCTGGCGGCCGCGAGGGCATGGGACGCCGCCGGAGCCTGCAGGTGGTCCGCACGATTCGCCCTGGCGGGACTGCTCGTGTGGCACGTGCTCTCGGGCGCCTGGCAGCATCCCGACTACCTTGCCTATACCAACGAGATTGCCGGCCGCCGCCCGGAACAATTCGTAGCGGACTCCGATCTGGACTGGGGCCAGGACATGAAACGCCTCGGCACCTTCCTTTCCAAAGCCGGGGCGACACAGGTGACCTTCTCGCCGTTCAACCGGACCTACGGCCTTGCCGGCCACTCGTTACCGGCCATGCTGCCGGGCGATTCCGACCGGCCCGCGCCCGGTTGGAACGCCGTGAGTGTCACGATGTGGAAGGTCTTTGGCTTTCCCGCATGGGCGGACCGCGCCGCGCCGCCACAGCGGATCGGCCAGTCGATCCTGGTATGGCATTTCCAGGAGTAGCGATACCTACTCGACATTCAAACCCAGGAACTCCTTCGCATTGGTGTAGCAGATGTCCCGGATCAAGGCGCCCACCATGGAATCGTCGTCGGGAAGCAAGCCGGCTTCCATGTCCTTTCCGAAGAGGTCGCAAAGCACGCGCCGGAAATATTCGTGCCTAGGGTATGACATAAAGGACCGGGAGTCTGTGAGCATCCCCAGGAAGCGCGAGATCAGGCCGCAGTTCGACAGGGCGTTCATCTGCCATTCCATGGCCTCTTTCTGATCGAGGAACCACCAGCCGCTGCCGAATTGAATCTTGCCGGCGATGCTGCCGTCCTGGAAATTGCCGATCATGGTGGCGAGTACGTAGTTGTCCGCCGGATTGAGATTGTAGAGCACAATTCGCGGCAACGCGTCGTCCTGATCCAGGCGGTCCAGGTAATTGCCGAGGGCTTCGGCTTGCGGCCAGTCGCCGACCGAGTCGTAGCCGGTGTCGGGGCCGAGTTCGCGGAAGCGGCGGCTGTTGTTATTGCGCCGCGCGCCCAGGTGGAGTTGCTTGGTCCATCCTTTCTCGGCATCCATGCGGCCGAACAGCACCATGAGGTACCCGGCGAAGCGGTCGTGCTCTTTGGCGATGGCGGCGTGTCCGGCGCGCGCACGGCTGAAGGTTACGCAAGCTTCGTGTTCGGTGGCGAATTCGCCATAGGGATGATTCAGGCCATGATCGGACATCCGGGCGCCCATCTGGTGGAAGAAGTCGTGACGCTTCTTCAGGGCGTCCACGAAATTCGAGAGCGTGGTGATGCTGGTGTTGCTGGCGGCCTCCAGGCGCTTGACCCAGGCATTGAAGACCTCGGGATTATGCACGTTCAGCGCCTTGTCGGGCCGGAAGCACGGGAAGACCCTGGTTTCCAGATCCGAAGCCGCAATGGCGCGATGGTGCGACAGGTCGTCAGTGGGGTCATCGGTGGTGCAGACCGCCTTGACGTGGAATTTGCGCAGGATCCCGTGAGCCCGCAAATCGTCGGTGGCCAGTAAGGCATTGGCCTGCTCCCAGACGCGGGGCGCGCTCGACTCGTCCAGCAGAGCATCGATCCCGAAGTAGCGCTTCAGCTCCAGGTGAGTCCAATGATAAAGAGGGTTCCGGAGGGTATGAGGCACCGTGCGCGCCCAAGCCAGGAATTTCTCGCGGTGGGACGCGTCGCCGGTGCAATACCGCTCGCCGACCCCGTCCGCCCGCATGGCCCGCCATTTGTAGTGGTCGCCTTCCAGCCAGATCTCAAAAAGGTCCTGGAAGCGGCGGTTCACGGCCACGTCCTGAGGCGGGAGGTGGCAGTGGTAATCGAGAATGGGCTCGGCTTCGGCGTATTGGTGATAGAGGCGCCGGCCAGTCTTGGTGGTCAAAAGGAAATCTTCGTGGATAAAAGACATGCTCTTAAAAGACGATTGGAACACAAATTCTCATATTTTTCCGCAGCGGGGCGAAGGCGGGACACAGATTTCGGGAGCAGCCGCGCGATAATGGACAGGCCGGCAAATTGTAGAGTCGAGAACCGGAGGGGGACAGCCAATCGTCATTCGTGACGTTTTTACGGCATTGGTAGTCAAATAGAACCATGAACCGGGCCAGCGCCTCGCTTTTCATGATCATCGCTTGTGCCTTCGCGGCAGAGCCCGAATGGCCGGGTTTCCGTGGGCCCTCCTCGAACCCCGCAGCCGTCAACGCGAATCTGCCTGACAAATGGTCGAAGACTTCCAATATTGAGTGGGCCGCGACCCTTCCCGGCCTCGGCTGGTCGTCTCCGATCATCGCCGGAAGGAACATCTTCGTCACCACCGTCACGACCGAAGGCAGGGCGAAACAGCCGCAAGTCGGCACCGACTATTCCAATGATTACGCGGCTGAACTCTCGAAACAGGGTTTCAAAGGCCAGGAACTTCTGGACCGGCTGAATGCGCGCGATTTCGAACTGCCCGCCGAAGTCACGGTTCACTATGTGCTCTATTCGATCGATCTGGACTCCGGCAAGGTCAACTGGAAACGCGAATTCCATTCCGGTCACCCACCGGGCGGCCGTCACCGCAAGAACAGCTTCTGCTCGGAAACCCCTGTCACCGACGGCAGCCGTGTCTACGTCTACATCAACAATCTCGGCCTGTTCGCTTACGATCTCGAGGGCAACAAAATCTGGAACACCCCGCTCGAAAACTTCCCGACCATCCTCGATTTCGGGACGGCGTCTTCACCCACCCTTGTCAACGACATGGTCGTAATCGTCAACGACAACGAGAAACAGCAATTCATTGCGGCTTTCGATAAGAAGACCGGCAAGCAGGTCTGGCGCACCAATCGTTCGATCCACGTCAAAGGCTCCGATCGGCAGACCGGATGGTCCACTCCCTTCGTCTGGAAGAACTCCCAGCGCACCGAGATTGTCACGATCGGCCCTGGGCTCGCCATCAGTTACGATCTCGAAGGTAAGGAGCTGTGGCGGCTCGGCGGGATGTCGGCAATGCCCATTCCGAGCCCCTTCGCGTACGAAGGGTTGCTGTATCTCAACGGCGGGTCCGGCAAGGCCGTGGCCGCGATCAAACCCGGCGCCACCGGCGACCTCACCACCGCCGACGGCGCCAAGCTCAACGATTTCGTAGTTTGGCTTCAGCCCAAGGCCGGAACGTATCTGCCCACCGAGCTGGCCTATGAGGGAGGACTCTACGTCCTTACACACAACGGTATCCTGACGCGCTTCGACGCCAAGACCGGCACGCAGACTTACAAAGCGCGCATCGGCGAAGGCGGCTATTTCAGCGCATCGCCCTGGGGCTACAAGGGCAGGATTTTTTGCTTGAGCGAGGAAGGCAAGACCTTCGTGATCCGCGCCGGCGATCAGTACGAATTGCTGGATTCCAACGACCTCGATGAAATGGCGCTCGCCACTCCGGCGCTGATTGGCGACCGCCTGATTCTGCGCACCGAGAATCACCTCTACTCCATCCGCAACCAAGCTGACAACGGGCCACGACAGTAGCGGCAGCGCCGCCCGCTGTCGTCTCAGCCGCCAGATTCCCTGAACTTCCGGCGCGGGACTGCGTAGTACCTGTAGGAGAAACCGATATGTACTGCACAAAATGCGGCGTCCAACTGTGCCATGACACGGACCGCTTCTGCTCGCGGTGCGGTGCCAGAACTATGGCAGGGGAGGAAGAAGCTCCGGCTTCGCCCCGGCCGCTCATGCTGGACAGGCGCAACAAGAAGATCGCCGGGGTTTGCGCCGGTTTCGCCCGGTACCTGGAGATCGATGTGACGCTGGCGCGGGTGTTGTGGCTGGCTCTGGCGATCACCACCGGGGTCGGATTTCTGGCGTATATCGCCGCCTGGCTGATCATGCCGAGCGACGAAGGCGTCGTTTTGCGGACAGCGGCCGCCGCCCCCCAGGCAGGCTGAAGGGGTAGTCGGGGCTCGTCGTGGACACCCCTGTCCACAAGTTCGACACTTGTGTCAAGGCATTTCGTGAATCGCGGTCCGCCTTGTCGTGAGGGGCAGGCTCTGGTACGTTGGAAACGGCAGAGCGCATGTCTATGTGGATCGCCGTCGCACTCGTTCTTAGCTTGGCTGCTGAGGCCCAAACTGTACGAATGGTCCCATTCGAGCAGCAAGGCAAGTGGGGATATCGAACCCCCGGCGGCAAGGTCGCGATCGCGCCGCGCTACGAGATGGCCCAGGATTTCTCTCCCGAAGGCATCGCGGCCGTGGTGGACGAACACGGCTGGGCTTACATTGACCGCCGCGGCAAACTGGTGATCCGGCCACTCGTGGTGGACAACGGCCCGGACTCCTTCGCCGAGGGCCTCGCACGATTCCGGAGCGACGGAAAAATCGGGTTCTTCGACAGTCACGGCCGGGTGGCGATCCAGCCGCATTACGCCTTTGCAGCCTCATTCTCCGAGGGATATGCGGCCGTTTGCAACGACTGCCGGGAGGTGGCCGAAGGGG
>DATJWB010000282.1:0-43673 GCA_035501495.1 Bryobacteraceae bacterium
ATCTGCGGACCAAGAAAGAGAAGATGGGCCACCTGCTGCAGGATTTTTAGCCGGCGCAGATTTTCGCGTACTAGTGTTTGGAACGGCGGAGGCGTGTTGGTCCGTCTTTTGTTTTGATGGTCACGCGAACGACTCACTTTCCTTGCGACATTTCCCGAAACGATGCTGTGGTTCCCCGCAACCTGCGTCCGTTTTCCTTTAATTTCTTCAAAAGTTCCAAAAACTATTTCTTTCCTTCGACACGGCGGCCAAAAGCCTTGGAAGCTATAATCTTGGGCATGAAGACAGCGCTACTGGCATTGCTTTTGACCACCGCGGCCGGTTGGCAGGCGGCCGCGCAAGTCCCCGCATTTGACAGCAGCGGTAACGGGCTGCTGAACGGCCAATATTACTTCCGCGAATTGTCTTATGCAATTGGGGACGCTGCAGCGGACGCAAGCGATGCTGTCGTTCTTTACGGCACGATCACTTTCAACGGGAACGGGACTTACACCGGCAGCGCAACCGGATTCCAGGCGTCCCAAGGTGCCGGAACGATAACGATCAGCGGCAGCTACTCGATCTCGGCTTCTGGGTACGGGTTTCTCTCCCACCCTTTATTTAGCGGAGTCAGCATCTATGGACTGGTCTCTCAAGGGGTCTTCGTCGCGAGCAGCACGGAAGGCGGATTTAACGACCTTTTCGTCGCCGCCCAGATCAGTTCGCCCGCTCCGACGCTTTCGACTTTGAAGGGCTCTTATTCAATTGCCGACATGGATTTTACGCTGGCGTTAAATCAAGGCAGCGTGTACACCATCGGCTCCACTTTTCAGCTGAACCCAGATGGTGCGGGCAACGTGTCCGTGAGCGCCGTCTCGGGATACCTTGGCGGAGGTGGGACGAGCGTTTATTCGCAACCGGCACAAAGCACGAAATATTCGCTCAGCAACAGCGCCTACAGCATGACACTCTCCACCGCATCGTCCGCTACGTTGCTCGCGGGCCAGAAGCTCATATACATATCGCCCGACGGCAACTTCATTTTTGGTGGGTCACCCGTAAACGGTAGCACACCGTTCGATATGTTTGTCGGCGTCCGGGCCGCCGGCACCGCCCCCAATCTCAATGGGCTGTACTATCAGGCCGGCATGGACGAAGACTTCTCGTCTCTTGCTTCCACGGGCTACACGTATCTGGAGAGCTATTTCGGATCATTCACCGCCGCATCCGGCTCAATTATTGGCCACCAACGCAGGCAGGATGCGCTGTTTCCCAATGCCTTTGATTCCACATACCCGGATGCTTACACCGTCAAGTCTGACGGCACCTACAGCACCACATCGATGAAGTATGTTGTGGGGGCTGGGGGGACGCGGATCGGATCCGGAATTGGCCCCCTTCTGGGGATAAACGTCGCGCTGGCGGCTCCTTTACTGAGTGGGACTGGCGTTTTTCTCAGCCCCCAAGGCGTGCAAAACGCAGGGAGTTTCGCGCCCTTCACGGCAGGCATCGCTCCTGGCGAGCTATTGTTTCTCTCCGGCAGCGGTCTGTCGAACTCCTCGAACCTGGTGCTCGCCTCAACGGTTCCATTGCCAACGACTCTCGCTGGCGTGCAAGTGCTAATCAATGGAGCGGCCGCACCGTTATACTACGTAAGCCCCAGCGCTATCTCCGCGCTTGTTCCTTATTCGACGACGACGTCCGTTGCCCAGGTTCAGGTGGTCAACAACGGATCGCCCTCAAATGTCGTGACGGTGTTCACGAATAAGACCGCTCCCGGCGTATTCACGGCGTCGTCGAGCGGACAAGGGCTTGGCGCCGTCTTGCACTCGGACTACACCACTGTCACCGAGGCTCACCCGGCTCAGGTAGGCGAGACAGTATCTGTCTTCTTAACGGGACTGGGTGCGGTCATACCGGCCGTGCCGGACGGCTCCGTGGCTCCAACCGGGCCTTACAGCCTGACGGTCAACACAATCAGTGCATTTATCGGGGGAATCCAGGCATCCGTTGGGTATGCCGGTCTCGCCCCGGGTTCAGCAGCACTCTACCAGGTGAACCTCACCATCCCAACTGGGGTCACAACTGGGGATCAAACGCTCGAAATCGTCGGTCCCGATTCGGACACCACCCTAGCCCTGATTCCCGTGGCACCGGCGAGCACCGCTGCCGGTGCTGAGGTCGTTGTGGCACCAGTGCGAAGACCCGCGATTTTGCAGGGCCAGAAGCCCTCTCCCCAGGGCCTTCCTCGCCACGCTTTCCGCGAGCCGCACCCCGATCGCCGGAATCAGTAGCCCCGCCTACAAGCCGAGCGTCTCGACAATTCCATCGATGTCGGCGTTGCGCACACGCACCGCGTTCTGCATCAGCGCCGGCTCCGCCCGCTCATCAAACGCCTGGAAGAGCGCGATCTTGGCCACCGCATAACGCTCCGTTGCAGAAAGTTCGCGCTCGTGAGACGTTTCCCAGGCATGAACTGCCTCATCGCTCAACAGCACGGAAATGGGATGCCACTTCTTGCGGTCCGCGGACAGGCTGAACACGAATTCGGTGCCGCTGTCGCCGGGTACCCGAAAGTCGCGGTGCCCTTCATAGTAATACTGATAAACGTATCCGGTTTGCGCGGAATACACCTTTTGCCGGCGCACGGCCGGCGCGCCGCTGAGCGCCTGAGGTTTCTTCTTGAACAGGCTGCGAAACACGTTTCTGCCTAAGGTGATTTCCCTTCCACGGCTGGCGCCGGTACTATTGACAAGCATACCAGCCCGGGAGGACACTGAAGTTGGAATCAGGCCGGTTGTTGATTCCGACGCCGTCTTCAAAAGCTAGCCCACCCCGGGTTGGCGGGAGGTGACATATAGAACCGGGCCAGGATGAGGGCGGACTCATCCGCGAGAAGTGAATCGGGCTGTAACGGAGAGTTCTGGACGATCGGATTCATCGCGGCCATGCATTTTGCTGGCACGGCGCTCAACGCGCATCTGTGATGACCGCCAACAGGCTTTCCCAGGCTCACTATCGCGGATGACCGCCCTTCTTCATTTTCCTGCCATCTTTCCTCTAAGGTGCTCCCCCGCACTGTTGTACACTGAGATCTGCCCCCCTTATGACATCCGTACCCCGGGAAATCGTCAGCGCTCACAGTCCCGATTCTGACGACGCCTTCATGTTTTACGGACTGGCGACCAAGAAAGTCCGGTCGTCCAAAGTCTCTTTCCGGCACGTGCTCCAGGATATCGAGACCTTGAACCGGAAGGCCATGGAAGGGCAATACGAACTCAGTGCCATCTCTTACCACGCCTATCCCTACGTGGCTGACAAGTACGTGCTCATGGCCAGCGGTTCGAGCATCGGAGACGGCTACGGACCCCTGGTCATCGCCAACCGTCCCATGGAGCCCGACGAGTTGAAGGGAAAACGCATCGCCGTCCCCGGAAAATTGACGACTGCATTCCTCGCCTGCAAGCTCTTTCAACCGGACTTCGAGCCCGTGATCACCCCTTTCGAGCGCATCACCGACGCCGTTCACGAGCGCAGTGTGGATGCCGGCCTGATCATCCACGAAGCGCAACTCACCTTCGATCGTGAGGGCTTTCACCGCATCATCGATTTGGGCCGCTGGTTCAAGAGCACCTTCAGCCTGCCCCTTCCGTTGGGCGGCAATGTGCTGCTCCGCTCGCTCGAGCCCGAGATCCAGAGCGAATGCTGCCGCCTGATGCGCGAAAGCATTCAGTATGCCCTCGACAACCACAGCGCGGCTCTGGAGTACGCCATGCAATTCGCCCGCGACATGGAAACCCGGCTGGCCGAGAAGTTCGTCGGCATGTACGTAAATCATTACACTCTGGACGCGGGTGACGTGGTTCCGCGCGCTGCCCAGAAACTGCTCGATATGGGCTTCGAGGCGGGCCTGATTCCGAATCGCGTCGCCGTGGAATTCGTGCGATAGGGGCGGACGCGGAAAAAGGCGTTCTAAGCCGGTTCTAAGCCATTTTCCTCAGTGCGGCTTCTCCGCCTCGAATTTGATCTGCTTCAGATTCTCTACCTGCCGGTCCAGTTCGCTCTTGCCCGCCGGGAATTTGTTGAGACTCAACATGTAGGCCAGGACGTCGGCGTTCTCCTGCCGCGTCAGGCGTCCGGGCGCATCGGTCGGCATGGAGATCCGAATGCGCTCGAACAGGTCGCCCATCGTCAGCCCGTTCCAATTCGCCACGAATCCCGCGCCCGCCAGGGGAGGAGCCTCCTCCCCTCCGGAAAGCGCCTGTCCGTGACAGCGCACGCATTCCTCCTTGGCGATGGTCTCCCCTCGCCGGGCCTGCTCGTCTGTGTAGACCCCGTCCCAGACCGATTTCGAAGTCTGCGCCCAGAATGCGGCGGCCGGCAGAAAGACCGCCGCCGCCAGTAATCGAAGCTTCATATTCTCTCAGGGTAACTCTGGCCGCCCTTCAACGCTCCTCCCTGGGCAGGGTGAACGCCAGGTACTCGCCGGAATACGGTCCGCCGCTCACAGCCACGATAATGTATTGCCGCCCATTCAACATGTACGTCATGGGCGACCCGCTCTGCGGCGCCGGCATCAGGACCGAGCCGACTTCTTTGCCGTTAGTCTTGTCGTAGGCGCGCAGCATCGCGCCCCGCGGATGTGTGTCCGTCGTGGTCACCTGCCCATCGCCCGCGATCACGAGGCTCTTCGTGACCAGCGTCCCGATGTTGTAGCCCGACTGGCCGGTTTTCGGAATATTGAGCCCTTTCAGCGCGGGGTTGTTGCGGATCGCATCGGGCGTGTCGCCGTGCGGCACTTGCCACACGATGTCGCCGCTATCCAGGTTGATGGCTGAAATCGTCGAATACGGAGGCTTGATCAGCGGTAATCCCTGCACGGTCAGGCCGCCGCCACCACCGCCGCCGCGCGCCGCCGCGGGAGCACCGTCTCCGCCTCGTGCCGCAGCGCCATCGCCCCCGCGTCCGCCGCCGCGAGTCCGCGTGGGCATCGGAGAGTCCGCCCCGGCGTTCTCACCAGGGCCCATCCGGATGGTCACCGGCAATCCCGCCGTTCCCGCGATGTACCGCATATCGGAGATTTCCTTCGGCGCGGCTACCAGGCCGATCGGTCCCAGGCAGGCATTGCAGGCATAGACTACCACGTTATGAGTGTCGGGATCGTACGATCCGCCCGGCCAGTTCGTGCCGCCGCTCGCGGTCCCCAGAGTCAATGTCGCAAGAGGACCATCCAGTGAACTCACCACCGGTGGCGTGAAAACCGGCCCGATGTGGTACTTGTTGATGATCGTCAGCGCCTGATCGTGAAGCGCCGGCGTGAAGTCGATCAGGTCCTGCGGCGACACACCATTTCGGCTATAGGCCCTCGGCTTGGTGGGAAACGGCTGGGTGGGAGAATACCACTCCCCGGGGACATTGCCCTTTTCGACAGGTTTTTCTTCAATCGGCCATACCGGTTTCCCGGTCACCCGGTCGAAAACGTACAGGAAGCCCTGCTTGCTGGGCTGCGCCACGGCTTTGACCGCCCGGCCATTCACCGTAATGTCGGCCAGCAGCGGCGCCGACGAAATGTCCATGTCCCAAAGCGGATGGTGCACCAACTGGAAGTGCCACTTCTTCTGCCCGGTCTTCAGATCCACGCACACCAGGCTCTCGCCGTAGAGATCGTTCCCCGGACGGTGGCCGCCATAATAGTCTCCGGTGGGTGACTCCACCGGCAGGTAGACCAGCCCGAGCTGCTCATCCACGGACATTTGCGTCCACACGCCCGTATTACCGGTGTATTCCGCCGACCCGTTCTCCCAACTGTCGTAGCCGTCCTCGCCCTTTTTCGGGATGGTGTGGAAGATCCAGAGCCGCTCGCCCGTCCGGACGTCGAAGCCGCGAACGTAGCCTTTGTTATTCCGCATGGTCTTCGGCGTCATGCCCTCGCGGAACGACGCGCCGATGATTACTGTGTCCTTGGCCACAATCGGCGCCGACTGAAGCCCGATCTCGCCCGTTGTGAGGTCGGGCATGATCGTCTGATCGTCTTCGAGTTTCAGGTCTACCGCGCCTTCCTTTCCGAAGGAGGGTACCAGCGACCCGGTCTTGGCGTCGAGTTCGATCAGCCGATAGCCGGGCGTGACGTATAGAATTCGCTCCGCCTTGCCGTCGGTCCAGTAGGCCAGCCCGCGGCCCGAAAGTTGCCGGGGAGCGGCCGCCCCGCGGGCACCCTCATGCTCGCCGTGCACCCAAAGAAGCTCGCCCGTGGCCGCGTCCAGCGCAATGGCCGCGCGCCGGGAACCCGCCGTGGCGTACACCACGCCATTTACCATCAGAGGTGTGCCTTCCAGCTTGAATTCCGGGCGGTTGCCGATGCTGTCCGTCTTGAAGCGCCAGGCGACTTCCAGTTTGTTGAAATTGGAAGCATTGATCTGGTCGAGCGGCCGGTATCGGCTGTTCGCCAGGTCGGCGCCGTAGGTGGGCCACTCGGATTCTTTAGCCGACTGCCCCCACGCGCCCGCCGCCACGCAGCCGGCCACCATGATCCCCAATGAAAACTGTGCCTTCATGCAAAAACCTCCTTCGTGGTGCACGTGGATGATAGTTTATCCAAATCCGGCCGTTTTGGGGCGGGAGATTTGAAAAACGCGACCGGATGGACGGTCGAGGCCCTTTCGCCGGGGCGGTCACAAGGCCAACTGATATGCGCAGAAGACCGTGTCCCGTTTCCAGCCCTGGCCTTCGTAAAGAGACTGAGCCGTGGTGTTGGTCAGCTCGGTCGAAAGCGCCAGCCGCACCGCGCCCACCCGCCGGCCATATTCGGCCGCCGCGCCGAGCAGTGCCGCGCCGGCTCCGCGGCCGCGGGCTTCCGGAGCCACGTAGAGGTCGTTCAAAACGAAGATGCGCGCCATGACCGTGGACGAGAAGCTCGGATAGAGCTGCGTAAACCCGATGGCCGGTTCGCCGTCGAGCGCGAGAAAGATCACCGACTGGTTGTGCTCGAACCGCTCCCGCAGGAAACGCCCCGCCCTTTCGGGATCGCTCGCCTGCCGGTAGAACTGCCGATACGCATCGAAGAGCGGCACGATCCGGTCGAGGTCCGCTATCGTCGCCTGCCTTACTTCCAACGAAGCTGTGGTCATGTCGTTCTCACCGCTGCGAACCGTCCTGTCGGGCGGCAAAGTAGTTTCCCACGAGCTCCGCAACCCGTCCGATGGCGTCTTCCAGCCGGTCCCCCGCCCCAAAGTGGTTCGCCGTGAAGACGCTGATCACGATGCGGCGCGCTGGGCTCTCCAGCACTCCGACATCATTGCCGACATACGGGAGAAAGTCGCCGGTCTTATGCGGAATCCGGAATCCGGACAGGTAGCGCGGCAGGCGCGAGCCGTAGACCTGCCCGCGCATGATCTGCAGCATCAGCTCGCTCGCCTTGGGACTGACGGCTTCGCCCTTTTCGAGCTTCTCCAGCAGCTTTCCCATATCGCGGGGCGAGCTCAGCGCGAACCGCTTTCCCGAGCGGTAAAACACCTCGGTGGATGGAGCCGCGCGTAGCGCTTTGAACCACGCATCCGCCGTGCCGATGGCGTGGATCGAGTCGAGGCCCCACTGTCCCATCAGGCGGTTTACCGCTTCCGGTCCGCCCACCTTTTCCCACAGCAGGTCTGTCGCGGTATTGTCGCTCACGATGATCATCAGGGTGAGCAGGTCTTTGACGGTGAGCTGCACGCCGGAGTCGAGCGATCGGATGATCCCCGTGCCCGGCTGTTTTCCGGCGTCGGTCAGAGTGACGCGATCGGTGAGTGAAAACTTGCCCGCCTCGATCTGCCGCAGCGCTTCCGCCATGAGCGGAATCTTGATCACGCTCATGGTATCCATGGGTTGGTCGGCATTGAGCGCGATCTCCTCGCCCGTCTCCAGGCACTTGATGTAGATCCCCCAGGTGGCGTTCACCGACTGCGTGATGCGCTGGATGTTGGCCTCCAGGCGTTTCAGCGGAGGAACGGCCGCCGGGGCAGCGCGTTGCGCGCAAGCGGCACTCGTGAACACCAAAAGCAGGAAGCAGATCCTCATGTCGGTCCAAGATAGCATTGATTCTGCCGCTAGTGCGGGAGTAGAATGCCCGTCAGATGAGCTTCCTGGCCTCTTGCCCGCCCTGAGTCTTGACATCGTTGAGCGCCGTGGGCGCTTTCCTGGTCAAGTTCCTCATCAGATTCATCCGCAAGTGAGACGCTATTCAGCTTTGGGGCGCTGCTACCGTAAGAACTGCTGACAGATGACGGTCGCCAGCAAAAAACGTGGCTAGCGAATGGGCGGCAAAATACCGCACAGGCCACTTGCCGGATGCTTGCAGCGTCGATCGAGGTTGGGCTCCAAGAGCAAACATCGCGAACGCAAGCAGAACCGGCCAAACCGTGCCGGACAGGCTGAATCCTGCTCCGTGCTTTGCCGCATTCGTGATAACGGCCACGATGCAGGCGAGTCCCATCCAGCGGTAGACGAACATCGCGATCATCACCACCCCCTTTTACTCGTGCCGCAGAGCCACCATCGGATCCACGCGAGCGGCCCGCCGCGCCGGGACGTACGAGGCCATCACCGCCACTATAGCAATCGCCGCACTGGCAACCGCCAGCGCGGTTGCGCCCGCGCCCTCGAGTTTCAGATCGTGGAAGACACTCAACGCCAGTGGCCTGCACCACAGTACCAGTGCCGCGCCAACTGCCAGTCCCGCGCACACCATTCCCGATGCGTCCCCCAGCACCAGGCGGCTCACATCGCCGGGGGTGGCGCCCAGCGCCATGCGGACCCCGATCTCGTTCGTGCGCCGCGCCACCGTGTATGCCAGCAGTCCGAACAGGCCGATGCCCGCCAGCGCCGCTCCCAGCGCTCCGAAGAATTCCGACAGGGTCGCCACCAGCCGCTCCGGAACAACATTGGCATCCACCTGCTCCGACAGCGTGGACACCCGCTTCACCGGAACTGTCTTCAAGACTTCCTGCACGGTCCGGCCTACCGTGCCCACCACCGCCGCCGGACTGACCGCCGTGCGCAACTCAAACCGCGAGATCCCCCACGAACGAAGCAGACCGGCCTCCTGGAACACGTTGAAGTATATGGTCGGGTACGCGGGATCGCGCAGTTCGACTGCTTTGAGGTCGCCCACCAGGCCCACGATTTCGTAGGGCTGGTCGTCGCCGAACCAGCCGCCGGTCTTCGGATCGCGGTCGATCCTCACATGGTTCCCGATCGGATTCTCGCCCGGGAAGTGGCGGCGCGCCAACGCCTCATTCACGATTGCCACACGCGAACGGCCGGCATCCCGGAAGCTGAAGTCGCGTCCCGCAATCAACGGCACGCCGAGCGTCTCGAAATACCGCGGCGAGACAAACACCACCGGCGCCAGCCGCCGGTTCGCTCGCGTTTCCTCATGCCCTTCCGCGATCAGGTAACGCCCGCCCGACCCGCATCCCTCCAGCGGATAACAGCCACTGACGGAAGCCGACCGCACGCCTGGAATCGCCTCGAAGCGCGCCAACAACTCCTGGTACGGCGCCGACAGTCGATCGCCCTGATACCCGCCCTGCGCTGGATCGAGCGTTACCAAAAGCACGTGATCGCTCCGAAAGCCCAGGTCGAAATTCCGCAATCGCGATAAGTGGCTCACAAACACGGCTGACGCCGTGACCAGCAGGATCGAGAGAGCCACCTGCGCCGTCACCAGGCTTTTTCCGAAGAGGCGCCAGAACCAGGTGTCGCCGCGTCCGGTTTGCCGCAACGCAGTCGCCGGCGCGGCCCGGAACGCATACCACGCCGGCGCCAGGCCGAACAGCAGCCCGGTGAGCAGCGCGATTCCGATCCCAAACAGCAGCAGGATCAGGTCTGGCTGTACCTCGACCTCGATATGTTCGAAGGCCCTGCTGCTGGCCATGATCCGCACCAGCACTCCGGTTCCCCAATACGCCACCACTACGCCCACCACCGTGCCGAGTCCGGATAGCACCACCGATTCCACCAGCATCTGCCGCACCAGGCGTCCGCGGCTCGCGCCCAGCCCCACGCGCACCGCCAGTTCCCGCTGCCGCCCTGCCGACCGCGCCAGCAGCATGCTCGCCATGTTGAGGCATGCCAGGAGCAACAGCAGACCCACCACCGCCATCAACAGCGACAGCGGCTTGCCATACTGGTCCCGGATGCGCGCCAAACCCGCTCCCGCCGGCAACAATTCCATCCTCATCTGCGGGCGCGCGCCCGGCGAGGATCGGTACAGCACGGTGATTTCGGCCTCCGCCTGCTGGATGCTCACCCCTGCCGCCAGCCGCCCCAGCATCGTCAGCCCGTGATGCGACGCCGGAATCCAAAGGTCCGTCCGCGAGCCCACCCGCGGCCCGGCATACCCGCGCGGCGCCACCCCGATAATCGTCTTCGGCTCCCCATTGTAGGTAAGCCGCGCGCCAATCGCCGCCGGATCGCGATGGAACCGGCGGTCCCAGAACGACCAGCTCACCACCGCCACGCCCCCATCCCCGCTCGCAGGACTATCCTCCGGACTCATCAGGCGCCCGATCGCCGGCTTCAGCCCGAGCACCTGAAAGTAATTCCCCGGTACGCTCTCCTCGATCAGGGTTTCCGTGTCGGAACCATCCACGCGCACCGCAGCGAGATTGTCGAACCCCATGCCGGTGAGCCCGGAGAAGACGTGGTTGCCATCGCGAAAGTGCTCGTACTGCTCCCAGCCCCAATATCCGGGCCAATGCAGCTCCTGCGGCGAGTCCCGCACTAACTCGACGAGTTGCTCCGGATGCGGCACGGGCAACTGGCGCAGCATGATGGTGTAGAGCAGGCTGAAAATCGCGGTATTGGCGCCAATCCCCAGTGCCAGCGACAGCACCGCCACGGCCGTAAAACCCGGGCTTCGGCGCATCAGCCGGAGTGCGTAGCGAAGGTCGTTCCCAAGCATATCTTCTTAGAAGGAATCCGCCTGTGGGAAGTTCCAGGAAGGCGCCCCATCCCGCGCCTGTGCGACGAGTCCTTCTTGCGGGATAATGTAAAAACACCAGGCGAATCGATGATCAACGGAAAACGAATCGTGGTCGTGCTCCCGGCCTTCAACGCGGAGAGGACCCTGGAAGCCACCGTGCGCGAGCTTCCGGAGTTGGTGGACGATTGCATCCTGGTGGACGACCAGAGCCGCGACCAGACCGTGGCCGTCGCCCGGCGCCTCGGTTTGCAGGTGGTGGTGCACGAACAGAATCGTGGCTACGGCGGCAACCAGAAGACCTGCTACGCCACGGCCCTCGAGCGCGGCGCCGACGTGGTGGTGATGATTCACCCGGACTACCAGTATTCCCCGCTGCTGGTCACCGCCATGGCGAGCATGGTGGCCTATGGCGTCTACGACCTCGCGCTGGGCTCGCGCATTCTCGGCAACGGAGCGCTGCGCGGCGGCATGCCGGCGTACAAATACTTCTCCAATCGCGCGCTCACCATCTTTCAGAATTTTCTGCTGGGCGCGCGCCTCTCGGAATACCATACCGGCTTTCGCGCCTACGACCGCAAGCTGCTCACCTCCCTGCCGCTCGCGCTCAACTCCGACGATTTCGTCTTCGACAACCAGATTCTGGCGCAGGCCGTCCTGTTCGGAGCCAAGATCGGCGAGATCTCCTGCCCCACCCGCTATTTTCCCGAGGCGTCCTCCATTAACTTCCGGCGCAGCCTCATCTACGGACTCGGCGTCGTCAAAACTTCGCTCCAGTTCCGCCTCGCGAAGTGGCACATCTCCACGCCCCCCCTCTTCCGCTTCACGGAACGTCAGGTGAAGGAGCCGAGCACTCCCGTTCTGTTCGAAAACCGCCGATGACCCCGGGGGCGGCCGGCCTTCACCAACCCTCCCGGCCCTGGAATCACCTGTCGCCGCTGATCCTGATCCTCGCGCTCGCCCGCCTGTGGGTGATGCCCTTGTGGTCGAGCTTCTGGGTCGATGAGATGGGCACCGTGTTCGTGGTGCAGCGCGGTGCGGATCATCCGTCGTTTGCCGTGGCGCCCCAAGTGCCGCAGTCGATCTACTATCTGCTGCCGCGCGCGGCGAACGCGCTGTTCGGGGTATCGGAGTTCGGCTGGCGCCTGGCGTCGCTGCTCGCGATGGCGGCGGCCCTCCTCCTGATCGCATGGCTGGCCGTCCGGCTGGTCGATCCCGGCGCCGCGTGGTTTGCCGCATTCGCCTGCCTGGCGCTGCGCGGTTTCGACTACCAGGCGGCCGACGCACGCCCCTACGGACTGGGCACGCTCGTGGCGTGCGCCTGCCTCTGGTTCCTGGTGCGCTGGCTCGATCGCGCGCGCTGGCCCGATGCCCTCGCCTTCGTCGTGCTAGGCGCCTTGTTGTGGCGGGTCCAGCTCATTTTCTGGCCGTTCTACCTGGTGCTGGTAAGTTACGCCGCGTCCCGACTGGCCCACAGGGACTCATCAGTATCGTGGAAGGCTGCATCGGCCGTGTTCGCACTCCTGGGACTGTCGCTCGTGCCCACACTGCTGCAAGCGGCGGCATTATATCGGCAGGCCGGCGCGCACGTGGTGGTTGCGCTCCCTACCCTGCGCGACCTGGTTCTCTCGCTGAAGCTCGGACTCGTGGCCGTCTGCGTCGCAGGAGCGTGGGTAGCGCACGCTGTAGCGGGCCGGTCCGCGTTTGCCACGCGAAAACCTCCCCCACGCAGCTCATCCCGCGAGACCGTCGTTCTGATCGCATCCTGGTGGCTCTGCCAGCCGGTCTGCCTATTCGCCTTCTCCCGAGTCACCGGCAACAGCGTCTTCGTAGCGCGCTACCTCTGGCTCTCATTGCCCGGAGCCGCGCTCGCCGCCACCTGGGCGGCCGGAGAATTCCTTCCCTCTCGCTACTGGAAACCCGCCGCCGCCGTATTGGGCGTCGGAGGCCTGCTGCTCAATGGCCAGTGGACGCAGCTATGGCCCTGGCACCACAACTCCGACTGGCGCGGCGCCGCGCGCAAGGTGCGGGAACTGGTCCTCGATCCCGATACACCGGTCCTCTGCCCCAGCCCGTTCATCGAGGCCCGGCCGCCCGTATGGCGCCCTGACTATCCCCTACCAGGCTTCCTCTACGCGCACCTGCCCGTCTATCCGATACCCGGCAAAATCCTGCTGTTCCCGTTCGAAGATTCTCCCGAGGCCGAAGCCTATGCGAGTCACCTCACAGCCAAGCGGTTCGTGTTGTACGGCGGTCAGGGCCAGGTAGACTTCTGGATGAACTGGTACGCGGCGCGCCCCGACTTTGCTGGCTGGAGCCACCAGCGATTCCAGACATTCGGAGATGTCGAAGTGGTGCTGTTTCAGCAATAGCCGCCTTGACCTTCTGTGCACGATGTGGCGCGGGCACTCGTGCCTGGCACTCGTGCCTGTACCCATGGGCCCCGCCGGCCCACAGAACTCCATGAAACCCTTGCGCCGTCGACGTGGCGCAGGCACTCCTGCCTGCCGCGCCGAGACTCGTCTCGGCGCCTGTTGGTCTGCGATCCAGTTCAGTGCTGGCGAAGGGGTTTTCGAGGCTGCCGCGTCGGCACTCATGCCGGCGCTTCTTGGTCGACATGAAGTCAACTGCCGAAGTTAGGGACTGTTCCAGGGTTGGCCCACTTTGTATGGCTAAGCTAAAAACGCCTATACGCTGAAGTGGCCCATGTCGTCTCGAGGTCCCGTTTTCCTTCTGGACGGAAACTCGGCTTAAGTGAGCGGCATTGGGCTTTCACGGATTGAACCGGAGAGACACGGGAGGGGCACCCGGTTGACTGCCTCCGCTAGAAATTACCTCGCAGTTCGTATCTCTGCCCGGTTTGCCTGGTACACCATAGCCTTCACACCGCCAACAACAAGCTCTCCGCGAACGGCCACTCCTCGTCGCTCCACTGGGCCTCCAGCCGGAATCCAGCCGCGCGGCCCATCGTACAGATCTGCTCCGGCCGGAACTTGTGGCAGGCCTCCGTGAAGATCGTCTCTCCCGCGGCGAAATCCACCGTCACGCCGGCGCCGCGAATCGTCACCGTCTGCTCTGCCAGCGAGCGCAGGTGCATTTCAATGCGCTGCGCCGCGTGGTCGTATCGGATGACGTGCTCGAAACGGCGCAGGTTGAAATCGCCTTCCAGTTCCCGGTTGATGCGCGCCAGCAGATTCAGATTGAAGGCCGCGGTCACGCCGGTGGGATCGTCATAGGCTGCCTGCAACTTCTCCACCGGCTTCACCAGATCGGTGCCCAGCAACAGTAAGTCGCCGGGGTCGAGCAGCAGCCGCACGGCGTACAGAAAGTCGATGGCGGCCTCCGACTCGAAGTTGCCGATCGTGCTCCCCAGGAACAGCACCAACACCTTCTGCCCCGGCGCGCGCCGCGCCCTCACCTCACGCAGGCCGTCCAGGTAACTGGCCTCCACCGGATACACCGCCCCGCACGGCCCGAGGTCCTGCGCACACTTCTCGAGCGCGGTCGCCGACAAGTCGATGGGGCTGTACACCACCGCCTGCCGCCGCCCCAACTGTTCGAGTATGGGCCGCGTCTTCCTGCCGCTGCCGCTGCCTAGCTCCGCCACCTGAATGTCGGGCGGCAGGCATTCCACAAGTTCTTCGGCGTGCGCCCGGATTACGCGGGCATCCGCGTTGGTCAGCCCGTATTCGGGCAGCCACGTGATCGCTTCGAAGAGAGCCGACCCCACTTCGTCGTACAGATACTGGCACGGAAGCGTCTTCTGGCCGGAGCGCATCAGGCCGGAGCGCACCTCGCGCGCGAACTCGTTGTCCAGCGTTGGCGCGACCATCAGGATTCAACCAGTCGAAATGTGGCGTACAGATAGGGGTATTCCGGGCGGAACCAGTTGCGGAAAGATGGCCGCAGGAAGCAGGCCGCCGTGCGCGGCGAAGCTCCCTTCAACACGTAATGATCGCCATCGAAGAATGGCGCGGAGTAGTTGGTATAGAACGGGAACGGCTCGAAGCCGGGGAACGGGGCGAAGACGCTGGACGTCCACTCCCACCCGTTCCCGTACATCTGCTGCGGGCCGCGCGCGTGACCATTCGATTCCGAGGCGTTGACCGGGATGGGATCCCAATGGCGGAAATCAAAATTGCCCGTGGCCGGCGGATCGCCGGCCGCGCGGTGGAACTCCGCCTCGGTGGGAAGCCGGCAGCCGCGCCATTTGGCATACGCCTCGGCCTCCTTCCAGGTGACATACACCGGGCAATCGAGCGGCAACGGAACCTCCGCGAACATGCCGCGGTAGAACCACCGTCCGTCGCGCTCCACCCAGAAAAAGGGCGCGCGCGCCCCAGCCTTGACGAACTCCAGGTAGTCGCCGTTGGTGACCTTGTACCGCGCTATCGAAAACGCCGCCACCTCCAGCGTCTGCGCCCGAAACTCGTTGTCCCATCCGAAACCGCCTTCGGCGTCGCGCCCCATCCGCGCCTCACCGGCCGGAATGTCGATCATCCGCTGAACGGGTGGCGCGGCGGTAGGACCATACGGCGGGTTCGCCTGCGGCACCTTCCGGTCGTACTCCAGGTTGTGCAGGATATAAGCGAACGTTTCGGCGTGCATCAGGCGATGCTCGATCGCCACGTGGCACAACTGTTCCGGGACCTCCGCAATCACTTCGTCGATCTCATCCCGCGCTCGCAGGCTGTAGCGTTCCACTTCCGCGAGCGAAGGCCAGTCCGACGGCCGGTCCGCCGGCAGTCGCCCCGGAGGAGGATCGATGCCGAATGCGAACAACTGGTCGAATCCGGGTTGAAAGGAAGGAATGTCCAGGGCGTATCGGGCAATCAGGTTCCAATCGAAAGCTTCGAGGTGCCCCAGGTAGAATATGATGCGATGACGTTCCGGAATGGGCCGCTCGTACAGAGAATGGGGACGGACGAGCCGGAACAACTCATCCGTGTGCTCGCGCGCCTGTGACAGCGCGCTCGCCAGTTCGGTTTGCGTCCGCATAAAAACGTCTTTCCAGTCTACCTAAGCAGGTGGTGCTTTGCTGTGTAGATTTCCACAAAGCTCGGCCAGGACAATCGAGGCTGCCAGCGCTGCGGCTTTTTGATCCTGTGTCCAGGGCGGGCCGATACGTTTTCCCAGCGACGCGAGTCTCTCCCGAACGCGGCCGGCCGCACTCCCGAACACCCGCCCGGCGCATTCTGCGAGATCCCGTTCGCGAATGCCGGTGACCGCAATCCCCTGAGCCTCGGTGGCGCGGCGAACGGCTTTGCGAAAGAACTCACCTTCGGCGGTGTGAATCAGTGCGTGCGCCGACAGAATCCCGGCGAGCGGCGGAAGCGGCCGTCCGACAGCCTCGAGAATCGCACAGCCGGCCGCCTGCAAACCCCGGCCTGCGAGATCCCCAACCATCGTCTGCAAAGCCGCCGAGGCCATTCGCTCCGAAGCTGCGGCGCAGTTGGCGAGATACGGTTCGGCATCGGACAGTTCCAGGTCCGCCGCGAGATGATAGGGCTGGCTCGCTCCCACGATCGCCGCATCCACGATCTCGATCCGCCGGCGATCGATCACTTCCGGCGCATCCGGCTCGCCTGAGACGGCCAGCACCGCCGCCCATCCCGAGTGTACGCGAACGCCGATGACTGCGACATTCATGCCGGAGACCATTGGATTATCCTAATCCAATGTGGAAGCACATTCTCATCCTCGCCGCCTTGAGCCTTTCGGTTTCGTCCCCCGTTTTCGCAGCCGATGATTGGGGGCCCGCCCAATTCCTCGTCGGCCGCTGGACCGGCGACGGATCCGGCGAGCCCGGGCAGGGCTCCGGTTCCTTCTCGTTCACTCCCGACCTCCAGGGAAAGGTGCTGGTCCGCAAAAGCTTCGCCGAATATCCGCCGGCCAACGGCAAACCCGCGACGCGGCACGATGATCTCATGATCGTGTATCGCGACTCCCGCTCGCGCGAGCTCCGCGCCATATACTTCGACAGCGAGGAGCATGTCATCCCGTATTCCGTGAAACCCGCCGAGGGCGGCGTCGTATTCGTGACGGAGGCGCCCGGCAACACCACGCGATACCGGTTGACCTACATCGCGGCCGGCAGCGGCAGGCTCAAGCTGAAATTCGAAATCGCCCCGCCGGGAAAGGATTTTACGGCATACATCGAAGGCACGGCCCATCGCGACCAGTGAGCCGCGCCGTGGCGCTGCCCCATCTTGATCTTCACATCTTGACAGCCAAGAGAACAGCGTCGTATGATCCTCTCATGGAAGAACAGGGCACCGATGTCATTCAGGGGACTCTCGATATGCTCATCCTCAAGACCCTCAGCCTGCAGCCCATGCACGGCTTCGGCATCGCACGGCGTATCGAGCAGGTTTCACGCGGGGTTTTCAAGGTCAACCCGGGGTCGCTGCTCACCGCCTTTCAGCGCCTGGAGCGCGCCGGATGGCTCGATTCCGAATGGCGGCAAACGGACAACTCGCGCCGCGCCAGGTACTACACCCTGACCCGCGCGGGGCGCAAGCAGCTCGAGATCGAGACCGCGGACTGGTCGCGCCGTGCCGCCGCCATCGCGCGCCTGCTGAAAGCCGAGGCTTGAAGCATATATGACCCACGCCGTTGATGTGACTCGTGCCTGCCGAGTCCCCACTCATCGGGACGCTTGTCGCGCGGCATCTCTCCCTGAGTGATCAGCGGAAGTTCTCCACCAGCATCAAGTTGTTGGCGGAGGCGTCGAATCGGGTATACAGGATCGTGCGGCCGTCGGGAGAAACCGTGAGTCCCTGCCCGACCTCGCCGAGATTGCGGGCGACCGTCGTGGTCCTGCCCGTCCCCACATCGTAGAATTGGAGCCGTGTCTCGCCCGTAGGCTGGTCGATATAATAAATGCCCTTGCCGCACACTGCGAAAGCAAAATGAACGACTCCCTCGAGTAATTTGACCGGCTGGCCGCCTGAGGTCGGAATCCCCCACAAGGCACTCGGGGGTCCCCCGGTCTGTGTGTAGTAAAGCCAGGCGCCGTCTGGCGACTCGAAGCCAATGACGCCCGTGTTGTGCGTCACCTGAACCGCCTCCCCGCCCGCCACCGGGACCTTCCAGAGCTCGAATTCGCCACTCCGCTCCGAGTCGAAGTAGACCCATTTCCCGTCCCGGGAAAATGTGGCGGCTCGGGCCGGGCCGTCGGTGAGCCGCCGCGGCTTGCCCCCCGCTGCGGAGACGACATAGATCTTGGACTGGCCTTCCGAATTGGAGTGGAACGCAATCCGCTGGCCGTCAGGCGACCAGGAGGGCAAGCCGGCAAGGCTCGCGCCCGCCGATGCCATCGACGTGAGTTGGATCGCGTTCGAGCCGTCAGCGTCGGCCAGCCAGATTTCGATTGGCCCCGAACGATTGGAACCAAAGGCAACCCGCCGGCCATCCGCCGAAAACTGCGGGTTCACATCCATCCGCGTGGAGACGATCACGGGGGCAGGCGGAGAGAACGGCGGCACGCCGGCAGCGCGGGCCTTGACGCTCCAGATATTCACGCTGCCAATGCGGCGAATGTAGATCAGCCGATACGCGCCGTCGGGCCGCAAACGCGAAACCGCCGGCATGGTCCCGTATTCGCCCACGAAAGGGAGCCGCACTCGGGGATTGCCGCCCGGAATCGCGGCCCTCCCGAGGCCCGTGCCACTCGAAAACAGGATCTCTCTGCTGTCCGGCATCCAAGCCAGGTAACCGGCGTTGAACGTCTGCTCTCCGGCGTTTGTCCCGAGATCGAGCCGCATGGGCTCACTCTCCACCGTCAGGTTCTTCCCCAACGGAACCAGGCAAATCTCGTGCCCCGGGTAAGCGATGATCCGCTTGAACGCCAGCCAACGGCCGTCCGGCGAAACCGCCGGACTGACATCGCCGAACGCTGGCGGTTGCGGGTTGGTCAACGCCCTCTTCTCCCCGGCTTCCAGAGAAACCACGAACAGTGCATCAGGCTTTCCTGGCCCCGGAGAGTCCGTTACCACCAGGCAGTCGCTTGCCGGACACCAGGCAAGAAGGGTCTGCTTCCAGTAAGTTCCTCCCAGCCGGATCTCGCCCAGTTTACGCTCCGGGCCGCCCAGAGGAGGCACCAGCAGCAGTTCGTTTCTTGCGGTTTGCAGAATCGTCTCGCCGTGAGCCAATCCCACCGCCGACTCACTCCGCAGGAACGCGATCCAGCGCCCGTCCGGCGACCAGACCGGGTTGTAGTCGTTGCGAGGGTCGGTGGTGAGCCGCAAGGGCGAGCCCGCGCCGATCTGCTGTACGTAGATATCCACGTTATCCTGCCTCGGCCCGTTCCATGCGAAGACCACCTGGTTGCCGTCGGGCGAAAAGGAAGGTGAGCTCTTGACTCCAGGTACGGTGACGAATTCGACGGCACGAAGCTGTTCCCCCAGCGATCCGGACCACCAGGCACGCCAGGTAAAGAAACCCGCGGCGAGAAGAACTGACAGCGCGGCAGCCCACAACCAACGGGTGTGGGCCCGCGCCGCCGCGGCCGGAATGGCCTCGGGCGCGCTGGATTCGGCTTCCTCCTTCGCCTCTTCCAGCGCCACCTTCACATCATCAATATGCTGAAATCGGCGCTCGGGGCTCTTGCGCAAACACCGCGTGATGATTCTCTCCACCTCGCGCGGGACGTCCTTCCGGATCGAACTTGCCGGCTCGGGCTCTTCCTTCAGGATCGCCGAGAGAATCTCCACATTGTTGTCGCCCGGAAAGGCGCGTCTTCCCGTGATCATTTCGTAGAGCACCGAGCCGAACGCAAAAATGTCACTGCGCGCGTCGACTGGCTTCCCCCCGGCCTGCTCCGGCGACATATAAGACGGCGTTCCTACGAGCCCGCCCTCCTCCGTCGCCATTCCGATCGTTCTGGTCGTCTCCTCCTCGCTGGCGGCGAGCTTTGCCTCCGTAGCCAATCCGAAATCCAGCAGCTTCACTCCCGACTCCGTCACCAGCACGTTGCCTGGCTTCAGATCCCGATGCACGATCCCTTTCCGATGCGCCGCATCCAGCGCATCGGCCATCCCGGCGGCCAGACGCAATGCCTCTCTCACCGGCATCGGCCCCGATAGCGGGTGACCTTCGACGTACTCCATCACCAGGTAGTTCGGACCCACGTCATAGAGCGTACAGATGTGCGGATGATTGAGTGCCGCCACGGCGCGCGCCTCTCGCTCGAAGCGGGCGCTGAACTTCGCCCTGCAGACCTTGATCGCGACCATGCGTCCCAGGCGTTTGTCGCGCGCCTGGTAGACCGTCCCCATCCCGCCCGCTCCCACTAAGCGAACGATCTGATATGGTCCCAACTCCGGCGGAGGGTTCGACGGCCCGCCGTCTGTCTGATCGTGGAGCGGCACTTCACGGAGCGATTGCTCGTCCCGCGGCCGGCGATCGGGGCGCATAAGAGAGCTCCGGACCTGATTATACCGCCGCGCCGGATCTCAATCACCGAGCAGATCGCACCAATTTCCGAACACCCGCTCCGCCAGCTGCGCCAGGCGCCCGCGATTCCGCTCCGGATCGATCGGCCCGTCCAGTTCCCGCGCACCGCCGCAGTTCTCATCCTGCCGGCACCAGTCGGCAATCATCGCGGGAGTCACTTCCAGGTGAAACTGCAGTCCGTACACCTTGGTGCCCACGCGAAATGCCTGGTTGGCGCAAGCATCGGAATGCGCCAGCCGCACCGCCCCGGCAGGTAGATCGAACGTTTCCCCATGCCAATGGAAGACCGTCTCTGTGGGATTCATGGCGCCGAAGAGGCGGTCGTTCCGTCCCGCGTCCGTAAGGCGCAGGTCGAACCATCCAATCTCCTTCACCGGATTGCGATAAACCCGGCTGCCCAGCGCCTGCGCGATCAACTGCGATCCCAGGCAAATGCCCAGCACGGGTTGCCCCCTCCCGATTGCCTGCGTGAGAATCTCCGACTCCAATCGCAGGTAGGGAAGGGGATCGTTCACCGACATCGGGCCGCCCAGGAAGATCAGCCCCGCCGCCTCGGCGAGCGTGGCGCGGGCACTCGTGCCTGCCGTGCCCAGAGGGCCCCCACGACTCATCGGGACGCATTTTCGAGCGCTTGACGTTGCTTCCGGCGAAGTGGTGTTCGACGCTTCCGTGCCGCCGTACAGATCGACATATTCGAGGCACAGACCGCGCGCTTCCAGAACCGGAGCGATAAGACCGGCGCCTTCAAACGGCACGTGCCGGAATGCCACCACCCGCCGCGAGTTCCGCTGCGCACTCACCGGTGCTCTTCGGGGGTCGAGTGTGCTTTCTTTCCCGCGTCCGCGGCGTCCGCCACCTGGAAGTGGCTCAGGCCATCCGCGTAGCGCGACACACCGCGGAACAGCGCCTCGGCCAGTTTCTGACGGTAATCGGCCTTCTTCAGAAGGCTCTCCTCGCGCGGGTTGCTCAGGAATCCGATCTCACACAACACCGACGGCATCGTGGCCCCGATCAACACCACGAACGGCGCCTTCTTGACCCCGCGGTTCCGGGTGTTCGGGAAGCTCTTCGCCTCGAAGGCGTAGAGGGACGACTGCAGCCGTCCCGCGAACTCCCGCGACTCCTCCGCCTTGTCGTGCAGTGTGATCCGTTGGATGATGTCGCGCAGTTCGAAGATCGATTTCTGCGAGCTCGCATTCTCGCGCGAAGCCACGTCGAGGGCATCCTTCACGTCGGTGAAGTTCAGGTAATAGACTTCCACTCCCGAAATCCTCGTCAGGGGAGATGAGTTGGCGTGGATCGACAGGAACAGGTCGGCATGCCGGTCGTTGGCCAAAGCGGTGCGGCCTTCGAGAGGGACGAAGGTATCGTCCGTTCGCGTATAAACCACCTCGGCGCCCATGCGCTCCTCGATCAGCTTGCCGACGCGCTTGGAGACATCCAGCACCAGTTCCTTCTCCTCGAGCCCTTTAGCGCCCGATGTGCCGGTATCGTGGCCTCCGTGACCGGGATCGATCACCACGCGGCCGACCTTCAGCCCGAGCGCGCGAACCAGAGACGTGTCGCCGCCACTCGTGGGACGCGCCGCCTTCCCCACGTCGCCGCCAAAACGGGGCGGCGCCACCGGCGTTGCAGAAGGCGGGAACGGCAGTTCTGGCGCGCTATTGCCAGGCTTCGACAGGTCCGGCCCGGCCGCCATTTTTTCCGGCCCTTCCGGCTTCGCCAATTGGCCCGTAGCCGGCTCCGCCGCGGCCGGCTCGACCTCCTTGACCGGAGGCTTCGCCTGAGCCATCAAATCAGGCTGCTGAGCCTCGGGCTTGGGTGCCTCGGGCTTTCCGGCAAGCGCTGCCGGCAGAGACGAGGACGATGGCGGCGGCAGAGCCGGCGGCTTTTCCGGCGGTGCAGTGCCGGGTGCGCCCCGCACTTCAATCATCAGGCGGTCCGGACCGGTCAGCGTGGAAGCCGTGGCCTCCGCCGACCCCAACAGGTCGAGCACAATCCGCGTCACGCCAGGCTGGGTTTCCGCGACCCGGATCCGCTGCACGAACTTGTCGTTGATCTGCTCCGCGTAGGGACGCCTCATCTCCGCCCGCGGGCGCACATTGTGAAGATCGTAAAAGACGCGCTCCGGATCATGCAGCCGGTCCGTCTTGTACTCGAAACTGCCCGTCACTTCGACCGACACGCGTGTCACGTCCGCAAGCGACCAATGACGGATTGCCGTCACCGAACGCAGAGCCGGGCGCTCCGTTTGCGCTACCAGCAGGGTACCAGCAACTGAAATCGCAAGCGCGGCAATCCGTTTCATACCGTGGCCCTATCGCGAGACGTATCGCACCGAGCCGTCCGGATCCACGATCCGCTCGATATGTTTCAGGCTCTCGGGCGCCGTCTCCCCTGGTTCTTTGCCCGGCTGGGCCTGCCCAGCCACTTGCGGGGCCGGCGGTTTCGCCTGTCCCGGTTTCGCTCCCCCGCTCGCCGTTGCCGCCTGGTTCAATTTCCGAAGCTGGTCCGACACGAGATGCAGGTAGTTCTGTGTCTCCGGATAGGGCGGCACCGTGCCATACCTCGCTACCGCCGCCTCGCCCGCGTTGTATGCCGCCAGCGCCAGAATGTAATCGTTGTGGTAGAGATCCAGGAGGTATTTCAGATACTTCGCCCCTCCCTGCAGGTTCTCCATGGGATTGAAGGAGTCCGCCACGCCGAACCGGCGCGCGGTGGCCGGAATCAGTTGCATCAATCCTTCCGCCCCTTTGGGCGACACGGCCCGCGGATTGTAATTGCTCTCCACCTTGATCACCGAATGGATCAGTTGCGGGTTCAGCGAATGCTGTGCGGCTATCCGGCTCACCGCTTCATCCAGGTTCGCCGGCGGGCCCGCTTTCGCGGAATCCGGCTGGGGCGGGGCCACCGGCGATTCCGGGATGACACGAGGCGCAATCACCATCCCGGCCACCCTCTGCTCTCCCACGGACTTCGGAGTCACGATCACGCTCCTCACCAGCTTCCCGGTCTTCAGATCCGCCCGAACCACACTCGTGATGCGCTGGGGTTGGCCACCGGACTCGCCTGCGTACAGTACCATCGCCCCCCATGCCGTACTCCAGACCAGTGTAGAACAAAAGTGCATCAAAATGTTTAACTCCTTGCGGAAACACGAGAAAACCCCAACCCGACAAATGCCGGAAGGCCGGCGCCGTGCCTTCGAACGCGGAGAACACGAAGAGAAAACGTCCTGGAACTGCTGAAGCGTCCGGTCTGTACTGGTACCAGGAAGACGATGCGCGTGCCCCTCCATACCGTCCCCAACGCTAACCCCCAATGTTATCATTTCTCTGTGAAGCGGGCGGGGTTCGTTCTGGCGGGCGGCCGCAGTTCCCGCATGGGACGCGAAAAAGCCTTGCTCCCGTATCGCGGGGGCGTGCTGGCGGGATTCGTGGCCCGGGCTGTCGAACTGGCCGCCGGTAGCGTCACCCTGGTCGGGAATCCCTCCCGGCTCGGTTCGGTCGGCTATGACATCCTCCCCGATATTTACCCCGGCGAAGGCCCGCTCGGCGGCATCCTCACCGTGCTCCAGCACAACGCCGCCGTCTGGAACCTGGTGGTTGCCTGCGACATGCCCGAGGTCTCGGCAGCCATCCTGACCGCACTGCTCGACGCCGCCGAACGGGAAGACCCTGACGTGTTGGTTCCCGCCGGGCCCTCCGGCCTCCTCGAACCGCTCTGCGCCGTCTACCACCGCCGCTCGCAGCAGGCGCTCGACGCTGCTTTCGCCGCCGGTGTCCGCAAGGTGACCATCGCCTTCCACGGGCTGCGCGTCGCCGTCTTCCCCTTCCCCGAACTCACACCGTTCCAAAACGTCAACACCCCCGAGGATTGGGCCGGATATGCCGCAAAGTGATTCTTACCCGCACTACATAGAGTTCCGGCACGTGTATAAGACGTTCGACCGGCCGGTTTTAGTCGATTCCAATTTTCACGTCAATCCCGGTGAGACCGTGGCCATCATCGGCCGCAGCGGCGTCGGGAAATCCGTGACCCTGTCCAATATCATGGGCTTTCTCAAACCCGACAGCGGTCGCGTGATCGTGGCGCACGAGGACATCACCGACATGACCGAGACCGAACTGCGCCGCATCCGCAAGAAGGTGACCATGGTGTTCCAGTCCGGAGCCCTGTTCGATTCCATGACGGTCGCGGAGAATGTCCTGTTTTCGCTCGAATTGCGTGAGGACTACGACGCCCAGAATAAAGAGGATGTGGTGAACGGCCTCCTCGAAATGGTCGATATCGCGGAAGCCCACAACGCCTATCCCTCCGACCTGTCCACCGGCTACAAGCGCGCTGTCGCCATTGCCCGCGCCGTTGCCGCCCAGCCGCAGTGCATTCTCTACGACGAGCCCACCACCATGGTCGATCCGATCATGTCCGGCCACCTGAGCGACATGATGTTGCGCCTCAAACGCCAGTTAAAGCTGACCTCCGTGGTCGTGACGCACGACCTGGATCTGATGTACAAAGTCGCCGACCGCGTCGTCTTTTTGTACGAGGGCGGCGTGATCTACTTCGGGCCCACCGAAGGCCTCGTGCAGTCGAAGCACCCTCATATTCAGGAATTCATGACCTTGGACCGCGTGGAATAACCTTAGCGTTGATTCGAGACAAGCTGAGTCAATGTGCCGCCCGGACAGGCACGGCGCCCTTATTGGTGGCGCGTGCTGCGATTGGGGTCGTGAGACTGGTGGAAGCTCAGTACGAGAATGGCGTGCTTCGGCCGGTGAGCAGCGTTGAAACGAGGAGAGATCGGGTGGGCTGACCTCGGCCCCTTTCGGCCTCGGGAACTGACGGGCGCAGGCCAGTCGTTGTTTGGCAAATCGACACGCTGACGAGGATCCTCCAATCCGTTCTTGTGGTGCTCTCACCACAAACCTCGAGCGCGCAAATTTGGCCGGAACCGCGTTGATTGTATCTTCGAACGGCGGGCCACCCGGGGACTCGGTCGCACTGGCATTCCAGACACGGCGCATCCGTGGCTACTGGCGAAAACACCGCAGAGTAGTACACCCGTCCCCGCCCGGCACAACACAAACAGGTATTGACTGCCCCTCCCGCATCGTCTATTATATCCGTAACGGATGTATTATGAAGAAGACGCCATCGCCTCGAGAATTGCTCCCGCTGACGCCTCCGGTATTTCATATCCTGCTGGCGCTCGCTGATGAAGAGCGTCACGGGTACGGCATCATGCAGGACGTCGCCCGCCAAACCGACGACGCCCTCCAACTCGGCCCCGGCACGCTCTATGGCTGCCTGAAACGAATGCTCGCGGCCGGACTCGTCGAAGAGTCCGAGGAACGCCCCGACCCCGCGCTGGACGATCAGCGGCGCCGTTATTACCGCATGACCGAGTTGGGACAGTCCGTCGTCAGGGCCGAAGCGCAACGCCTCGCGAACGCAGTCCACGCCGCCAAATCGCGGCGGCTGCTCGACCGCGCGAGGCCCAGCCTGGCCGGAGGGAAAGCCTGATGCCTGCATCCTTCCTGATCCGCTGGTTCTGTCAAATCTACGCGCTGCTGCTTTACTCCTATCCCCGCCAGTTCCGCCTCCAGTTCGGCGGCGAAATGCAGCAGATCTTCCGCGACCGCTGCAGCTACCTGGTGCGAACCCAGGGGCGTCGGCGGCTGCTGAGCTTTGCCCTCCGCAGCGGCCTCGACTGGCTCGCCACCACCGTGCGCGAGGGCAGCGACGCCATCAGCACCGCCGCTCCCAACACCCTCGGCCATCTGCGCTCCGTCTGGAAGATCGGCCGCAAGCCCTCCCCGCGCGGCTTCGTCGCCGAATGGGCCATGACCATCCTGGTGTACCTGTTCGCCACCACGACCCTCGTCCAGGCATACGTGGTCCCTACCGGCTCCATGGAGAATACCCTGCGCATCGGCGACCACATGCTCGTCGATCGGCTGGCCTATGCCGACCCGGGCGCCGAAGGTCGCCGCCTGCTGCCGTACCGCGACGTCGAGCGCGGCGACATCATCGCGCTGCTGTACCCCGAGGACGTCCGCCAGACCTACGTCAAGCGCGTGATCGGCCTGCCCGGCGACCGCATCCGCCTGGTGAACAAACAGGTGGTGCGCAATGGGCGCTTCCTGGTAGAACCCTACACCCAGCACATCGCCTCCTGGCGAGACCCCTACCGCGACGATTTCCCGGCGGCGCCCGATCTGTACACCACGCCGCGAGGCCGCGACATGCTTCTGCACCACGTCCGCAATGGCGAAGTCGTGGTGCCTCCCGGATCGCTCTTCGTCATGGGCGACAACCGCGAGAATTCGGCTGACAGCCGCTACTGGGGATTTGTGCCGCGCGAATATGTGGTCGGCAAACCGTTGGTCGTGTACTGGTCATTCGATGCCCCCACGGACGAACTGGAGGACTGGTCCGCGAAGCACGTTCTGGATGTGACCCTCCACATCTTTACTAAGACGCGATGGGAGCGCATGCTCCTGGTGCCGCGGTCCCAGGCGGCCGAAGAGACCGGAGGCCCGCAATGAAGCGCCGGCCCGTTCCTGCTGCTGCACTGGCGCTGTTGGGCTGGCTGCTTCCCGGCGGAGGCTATCTGCTGATCGGGCGCAGGTTCCAATTCGCGCTTTCCCTGTTACTGGTTTCAGTCGCCTTCGCCATCGGCATCGTTCTGCAGGGCGGTCTTTTATGGCCGCAAGCCGGCGAACTCCAGGGCCTGGACGGATTCACCACTCTCCTCGCGCAAGCAAGCGCGCTCATGAAGACGCTGGCCGGCGGACCCTATCTGCTGGCGCGGTTCTTCGATTACTCCCCGGGCTTCCTCGATGGCCGTTTGCACGAGTACGGGACAGTCCTGCTGGTGGTGGCTGGAGTCCTCAATATGTTCGCGTTGGCGGATGCCTGGGAACTGCGAAAGGCGGGCCGCTGATGTCACACCCGGTCTACACGCTGCTGCTCGCCCTGTTGGTCTCGGGCGCCGCCGCCATACCCGGCGATCGCCCCGCGCGCGAGCGCGCCTACGTCGGCGCCTACATCTTCCTCGCCTGCGTCGTGAGCATCTTCGGCGGTGGTTGGTTCATGTACCTGGTGCACGGCTGACCTCCTGAGGTACCCTCTTTCGGTCGCCCCGATCCCCTCCGCCGCACGACGTCGCGCAGGCTGCCCGGAGATTCACGATCTCGCCATTTCGAAGTACGCCGCCGGGCGCGAGAAGGACCTGGGCTTTAACTGCGCCCTCGTCCGGCATGCGATGGTCAGCCACGAAGTCCTCGAAGATCGTCTCGCAGCGACTTCCCTTGATGCGGTTTCCCGGTCGCGGATTTCTCAGCGAATCTCCAGGGATTTCGAACGCGCCAGGGACACGGGCGCCGCGTAGTTTCACCACCGTGCGCGGCTGTTAGAATGTCGAACGGAGTCTTCTCCGTTGATTCCTTCGTACCGCCAGTGGTTCAATCGCAACTATACGCCTGCGAAATATGCTCGCTTCCTGCAGCTTTTGCAGGATCGTACGGGCGAAGAAACTCAGTTCCGGCACTGCGAGACCCCCGTCTTCCTGGATCCCGGCCTGGTCTCCACCCTGGCGCGCTACGGCCGCGAAATGGTGGAGCAACTGCTGGCCGATCCGCAGTACCAGCAGGAGTCGCGGGACGCAATTCCGGAAGCCTACCGCGCTCCTGGTGAAGATCCGCGCCCGCTGTTCCTGCAAGCGGACTTCGGCCTGGATGCCAAACACGAGCCGAAGCTGGTAGAGATCCAGGGTTTCCCCACCCTGTACGCCTACCAGCCCGTGATGTCGGAATGCTACCGGGAAGCCTACGAGATCGGCGCGAACTTCGCGACGCTGCCGGAGGGCCTCCAGCTTTTTGCTTACCGCTCGCTCCTGCGGCGGGCGATTGTGGGCAATCATGATCCCGAGAACGTGGTCCTGCTCGAGATCGATCCCAGCCACCAGAAGACGCGAGCGGATTTCCGTTGCACGGAGCAGATGTTCGGCGTCCCGACCGTGGACATCGCGGCCGTTCGCAAGCACGGGAACCGGCTGTATTACGATCGCGGCGGAGTCGAGGTACCCATCCGCCGCATCTACAACCGCGCGATTGTCGATGAGCTGGAACGAAAAGGAATCTCGCTGGCTTTCGATTTCCGCGATGAGTTGGACGTAGAGTGGGCCGGCCATCCCAACTGGTTCTTTCGCCTGAGCAAGTTTTCCCTGCCCTACCTGCGACACTCCGCCGTGCCGCGGACCGAGTTTCTGGATCGCGCGCAGGAAGTCCGGGATCCCGAGCGCTATGTGCTGAAGCCGCTCTATTCATTCGCCGGCGCGGGTGTGATCGTCGGCCCGTCGGCCGGGGAACTCGCGGCCATTCCCCCGGAACGCCGAAGCCAATACATCCTGCAGGAGCGCATCGATTTTGAGCCATTGATCGAAACGCCCGCCGGCCACACGAAGTTCGAAATCCGGATCATGTATATCTGGCTCGACGAGCTTCGCGCGGTAAACACCATCATCCGCATGGGCCGCGGCGCTCAGATGGGAGTGGACCACAACAAGGGGTTCGAGTGGGTCGGAGCGTCCGCCGCATTTATTGACGGAAAATGATCGACGGAAAGTGACCGGTCCGCTGACCGCTCGGCTGCTACCATCTAGTTTATGTCCGCAACGGAACTGTTCTCCCTGGCAGGCGATGTAGCAATCGTGATCGGTGGCGGCGGCGTGCTCGCCGGCGCGATGGCGGAAGGACTGGCCTCCGCCGGCGCAAAGGTCGCCATCGCCGGAAGAACGCAAGAGCATGCCGAGGAGCGGGCAAACGCGATCGTGGCGCAGGGGCACCAGGCCGCCGGCTTCCATTGCGACGCCACCAGCAAGGCCGATCTCACAAGACTGCGCGATTCGGTGCTCCAGCGGTTCGGGAGGATCGATATTCTGATCAATGCGGCCGGAGTCAACTCCGCGACTCCGTTCTTCGAGATCTCCGAAGAAGAATGGCATCGCATCCTGGACATCGACTTGAAGGGCGTTTTCCTGGCGTGCCAGGTATTTGGCAAGGCCATGGCGGACGCCGCGCGCGGCGGGTCAATCATCAACATCAGCTCGGCTTCCTCGGGGCCGCCGCTCTCCAGGGTGTTCACTTACAGCGTGGCCAAAGGCGGGGTCAATCAGATCACCAGATTCCTGGCCCGAGAGCTTGCCCCGCACCACATTCGCGTGAATGCCATCATTCCGGGGTTCTTTCCGGCGGAACAGAACCGCAAGGTGCTGACGCCCGAGCGCGTGGCCAGCATCCTGGCCCACACGCCGATGGGCCGTTTCGGCGAGGCTGAGGAACTGGTGGGCGCCGCGGTATACCTGGCTTCCCGCAAAGCCAGCTCGTTCGTCACCGGCTCGATTGTCACGGTGGACGGCGGCTTCATGGCTATGACAATATAGTCAGCTTATCGGCTGACGGTTTGCCGCGGAAGCGGTCTTTCGCCAAGCGAAATCCGGCGACGGGCTCACACTGTACTGCTCACAGGAGACTCTTGGATGGAAGGATTTCTGGGAACCGGCGCCAGCAGGTCGGCGGATCTGAACCTGGTGCTGCATTTCATCATGGCGTTCGCCCTCCTGGGCGGCATGTACCTGGCGCGCCGAAGACGCTACACGGCACACGGCATTTGCCAGTCTTCGGTAATGCTGGTGAACCTGGTGCTGATTGCGCGCATCATGGGGCCATCGTACCTCCGCCAGGTGGCGCCGCAGGTTCCCGCTGGATTATCCGATTCCTACTACTGGCTGGCATTCGCCCACGCCCTCGCGGGCACCGCGGCTGAATTGCTCGGGCTCTACGTGGTGCTGGTGGCCGGCACCAGGCTGCTTCCCGCGGCCCTCCGCTTCGACAACTACAAGCGCTGGATGAGGACCACACTGGTGCTTTGGTGGTTGGTCACACTCCTCGGCTTCGCCGTCTATGCCAGGTGGTACATGACCTCGTCCGCAAGCAGGAGTCCGGTGCCCCAGACCAAGACGAAGACTCCCGACAGGGTCATGGTCAGAGTTCAGAACTTCAGCTTCGACCCCAAGGACGTTGTGGTCACCGAAGGCACGACCGTGGAGTGGGACGATGTTGGCGGGCGCCACAACGTCACCGCGGACGACGGCTCGTTCCAGTCCGACACTTTGACCGCGGACGGCAAGTTCGAGCACAAATTCGAAAGGGCGGGCGTTTACAAGTACTACTGCAACTTCCACGGCGAGAAGGACGAAAAGGACATGGCCGGCTCCGTGACTGTGGAGCCGCGCAAGAAGTAGCACGTTGCATCCGGCGCCTGCCGCCGCGTACTCTCGTTTCAGGCCATGCAATCCAACCATCCTCACTCCGTTCCCTGGAAACGCACCATCATTGCGTTGCTTCTGTTCGGTGCCGCGTTTGGCTACCTGGAGGCCGCGGTGGTCAGCTATTTGCGTGCTTTGCACGAACCGGCGGTCCAGAGCCTGTATCCGGACCGTGCTCCTGGCGATCTGTTCCCGATCCTCACCCTCGACCAGATCCGTGCCGTGGCTCCCGTGCAGATGAAGACGCTGGCAATCGAACTCGGCCGTGAGGTCGCGACCATCGCCATGCTGGCGGCCATGGCGCTGGCACTGGCCCGGAACGCCGGCCAATGGGCGGCGGCGTTCGTGATCGCTTTCGGGATTTGGGACATAACTTTTTACGGATTCCTGAAGGTGCTGCTCGACTGGCCGGCGTCGGTATTCACCTGGGATATCCTGTTCCTCGTGCCCGTGCCCTGGGTCGGGCCCGTGCTCGCGCCGATGCTGGTATCGGCGGTGATGATCGGCGCGGGATCGTGGCACCTCCGACGCGACGCCGCGGGCAGCAGCGTGCGGATCGCCGCGCTCGAGTGGTCGGGCATCATCGTGGGCGCCCTGGTGATCGTCGTCTCCTTCGCCATGGATTACCGGAACATCCTGGCCGGTGGAACGCCGCACGCGTTCCACTGGCCGGTGTTCGGCACGGGACTCCTGTTGGGGACCGCGAGTTATGTGAAGGCGGCGGCCGCAAGGCACGGGGTCGCTGCGCTCGAGGCGGCGGCTTAAGCCGCGGGTCGCTTTCTTACTTCTTCGCGGGCTGGGGGTACGCTCCCACCGGCACCGCGGGATCCACGGCGCGAGCCTTGGCCTCCGCGTACGCCGTCTGCACGGGTTCCGGAAAGTCCTGGAGCATGGCGGCGATCCGGTTCTGAAGCTGTTCCACAATCGCTGGATTCTCGGGCGCCACGTCGTAACTCTCGTCCGGATCGTTCGCCAGGTTGTATAACTCGGGCCGCGGCAGCAGGAAGCTGTGCCGTCCTCCGGGCGGCGCAGGAGTGTAGGCCGCGGTATTGTGGCGCGCCAGGTGCAGCTTCCAGTTCATCCATCGCGCGCACTGCAGGTCCCAGTTGTCGAAGTACAGAAGCGGCGCGCGCTCGATCGACTGCCTGCTGCCCGCGAGCAGCGGCCAGATATCGATGCCGTCAAACGCCTTCCGCGGCGGATCGCATCCGCACAGCCTGGCCACCGTGGGGAAGACGTCCATCATGGAAGCCAGCGCGTCGGAAACCCGGCCGGGCGGAATCCGGCCGGACCACCGCGCGATAAAGGGTTCCCGCACGCCGCCCTCGTAGGTCGTGTTCTTCCGTCCGCGGAGTTTGCCGGGGCTGCCCTGGTACCACGGCCCGTTGTCGCTCGAGAACATGACCAGGGTGTTCTGTTCCAGCCCGTTTTGCTTCAAGGTGCTCAGCACCTCGCCGACGCTCCAATCGATCTCTTCTACCACATCGCCGTAGAGCCCTTCCTTCGACTTGCCGCGGAAGCGGGCGGACGCCGCCAGCGGGATATGCGGAAAGGTGTGCGGCATGTAGAGGAAGAAGTTCGATCCCTTGGACTCGGTGATGAATTTCTTCGCCTCTGCGGTATATCGTCCGGTGAGCGTTTCCAGGGGGGCCGTCTCCTCGATGACCTCGGTGTTGTGCATCAGCACCCGGGGATTCATGTCGTTGCTGTAAGGAATTCCGAAATACTCGTCAAAGCCCCGGCTGGTGGGCAGGTATGCGTTCGGGCGCCCCAAATGCCACTTGCCGATGCACATGGTTCGGTACGCGCGAGCCTTCAACGCATTCGCGAGGGTGGTCTCGTCAAGATTGAGGCCCTCCTGGTCCTGTGGAAACAGCACACGCGGAACGCCGACGCGCGTGGGATACCGGCCCGTCAGGAGCGCGGCCCGTGAAGGCGAACAGACCGGGTCGGCGGAGCAGAAGTTGGTGAAACGGACGCCCTCACTGGCAAGGCGGTCGAGGTTCGGCGTGCGGATCTTGGAACCGTAACAGCCCAGGTCGCCGAAACCGAGGTCGTCGCAGAGGATGAAGACGAGGTTGGGGGTTCGCGCCGGAGCCCCGATCAACTGCGATCCGGCGGCTCCCACGGCCGCACCCAGGAAGTCTCGTCGCGTCATTCCGTTTATCATCCGACTATTTGCCCGCCGAGTTCAGCAAACCGCGCCCCCGCAGCCAGTCCGCGAGGCGCGCGGGCCACGAGGAGAGAGCCTCATCGGTCTGTGCCAGCCCCACGCCGTGCGGACCGCGCTCATAAATGTGCAGTTCGGCCGGCACTCCGGCTTTGCGGAGCGCCAGGTAGAACAGCGCGCTGTTTTCCGGGGGCACAGTCGTATCGGTCGAGGTGTGGAACAGAAAGGTGGGAGGAGTCTGCGCGGTCACTTGCAGTTCATTCGAAAGTTCGTCAACAAGCTTGGGATCGGGCTGCTCGCCCAGGAGCGCGCGCAGGGAGCCTTTGTGCACGTAAGGCGGGTGAAAGGAGATTACGGGATAGACCAGCACCAGAAAATCCGGCCGGCTGCTCGAGCGGTCGATGGGGTCGGAAGCTGCGGCATTACCGGCGTCGAAGTGCGTCCCCGCGGTAGACGCCAGGTGGCCGCCGGCCGAAAATCCCATGATACCGATGCGGTCGGGCTGCACGCGATATTCCGCCGCTTGGAAGCGGACCGTGCGGATCGCCCGCTGGGCGTCTCCGAGTTCCACCGGGTGGTGGTACTTCGGTCCCAGCCGGTACTTCAGCACGAATGCCGTAACGCCAAGCGAATTGAGCCAGCGGGCAATCTGATCGCCTTCTTTGTCCATGGAAAGGTGCTCATATCCGCCGCCGGGACACACGATCACCGCGGTTCCGGTACCCCTGCCCTGCGGCACGACGTAGGGCGCCAAAGTCGGCCGGTCTTCGTCCTGCGTCCCCTGCGCCCCGGGAGCGCCTTCCGCCCAGAGCAACTCCGCTTTGGGCATGCTGGGCGACTGACCATGCGCGAGACCCGCCAGCAGCGGCAAAATGATGCAGATTCGTTTCATCGATTCGGCCCTCCGTGGTTTCTTTCCGTCTTTCCTAAGAATGTAACCCAATCAAGTCCTCGCCTGGATTTTGCCGAACACCCTCGACACCGGTGGTATAATTTACGCGGACCACTGAGGGACCGACAGAATGCCATGGAGAGCATCGGCAAATACCAGATCACCGGCGAACTCGGGAGCGGTGGATTTGGGCGCGTTTACAAGGCATTCGATCCAACCGTCGGCCGTGTAGTCGCCATAAAGGTGCTGAACGTCCAGGACGACCCGGCACTGGTCATGCGCTTCGAGGCCGAAGCCAAAACGTCAGCCAATCTCCAGCACAAGAACATCGTCATTGTGCATGAGTTCGGTGAACAGATCATCGACGAACGGACCAAGAAGCAGTTCCTGGTGATGGAGTACCTCTCGGGCAAGAACCTCCAGGAGATCATCAACGAAGGGACTCCGATCCCGCCGCTCGAAAAACTGGTGATCATGTCCGAGGTGGCGCAAGGGCTGCAGTTCGCCCATGAGCACGGAGTGGTCCACCGCGACGTGAAGCCGGCCAACATCATGCGGCTTTCCGACGGCTCGGTGAAGATCATGGATTTCGGGATTGCCCGGCTGATGCGCGGCGCGAGCACGCGCCTCACGCAGGCCGGCATCATGATCGGCACCCCGCAGTACATGGCCCCCGAGCAGTTTACCACCGAAACTGCCGACGAAAAGTGCGACGTCTGGGCTTATGGCGTCGTCTTTTATGAGTTCCTTGCCGGCGTCAATCCGTTCCATGGCGACAACGCGCCGCAGATGATCTTTCGCGTCACGGCGGAAGAGCCGCCCCCGATCACCAGCCTGGTGGCCGGTGTGCCGCGCAGCCTGGACGCAATTCTCCGTCGTCTCCTGGCCAAGAACCGCGACGACCGCTATGCCACGCTGGAAGATGTCCGGTTCGACCTGGAACCGGTGCTGGTGGAACTCAGGCGCGCGCAGGTGGAAGACGACCTCGCTCGCGCCGGGGCGCTGATTGCCGAGGAGCGCCTGGACGAAGCGCTGGTAGTGGTCCGGCGTATCCTCGATTTCGACCAGACCAACGCCCAAGCCCGCAAATGGCGGCGCGAGCTTCCGGAACGAATCAAGGCCCAATCCATGCAGATGCGCATCAAAGCGCTGATGGAGCAGGCCGACGCCGAGGCGACCCGTCGGGATTACGCCGCGGCACTCGAGAAACTCGCCGAAGCCGTTCGCCTGGACCGTTCGAATCAACGGGTTCGCGGACGTTTGGATGAAATCCTGGCCGAACAGGAGCGAGTCGGCCGTTCCGTGCGGCTGGTGAATGAAGCGCAGGCGGAGTACGCGCGCAACGATCTCACCATCGCGTTCGAACACGCCAAGGAAGCCGCAAAAGCGGACCCCGGCAACTCCGAAGCGCCGGTCCTGGTGCAGACTATCGGGAAAGCCATCGAGCGCCAGGAGTCGGAAAATCAGCGCCGGGCGGGGCTCAACAAGGCAAAGGGGTTGATTCTTGTCCAGGCCTATGAGAATGCGGTCACGGTCCTGCGGGACCTGGAGGTCCGCTACCCGGGAGATGCGGAGGTCAAAGAGAGGCTCGACGAGGCGAGACGCCTGCAAGGGGCCTACGTTGCGCAGCAGAAGATCGAGGCCACCATCCTGGAAAGCCGCGAACTGATCCGCAAGAGTCAGTTTCAACGGGCCATCGACACGCTGGCCGCGATGCCCAGGGACATTCCCCAGCAGAAGCAGATCGAGGAGCTGTTGAGCTATGCCCGCGAGCAGTTGGAGACGGAAAAGCGCGCTGCCGAAGTCGAGGACTTGATCCGCCGCGCGTCGGATATGCAGGGAGGAGATTTCGAGGCGGCCCTGCGGCTTATCGATCGCGCGATCGATCTCGCTCCCACCGACGAGAGAGCACAGCGAATCCGTAAGAATTTGTTGACGGCCCGGCAGGCCGACCTGGAGAACCGCGCGATTCTGCGGTCCGTTCAGGATTGCCGCGCGCTGCTGCTGGGCGGAAGGCTGGACGAGGCCATCACGTCGTCTGCCGAGCTCAAGGCCAGGCACCCCGATCATGCGGGCGTAAAGGCACTCGTCAAAGAGGTGGACCGCCTCATCGCCGAGCGGCAGGAAAAGAAGGATCGCCAGATCCAGACCTACCGGCGCGAGGTCGAGCAATTGATCGAACAGGGGAAGCCCGACCGCGCGACAGAAAGGCTGAACACCCTTACCGTCGAGTTTCCCAACGAGCCGATCTTCCGCGACCTCATCCCCAAGGCCACGGCAGCCGGGCTGGAACTGAAGAAGCGCGAAGCCGAGCAGAAGAAGCGTGACGCGATTCAGGCGTCGCTCAAGCGAGCCTTGGATTTGTCCGCCGTCAAGCGCTGGGATCCGGCCTTGGCGGAGCTCGAGCGGGGACTCACGGCTTGGCCCGGCGCTCCTGAACTGCTGCAGGAGAAGGAGCGAATTGCGCATCTGAAGCTCACGGATGAGGCCGCCGGCGAGATTCAGAAGCATATTCAGCGCCACGAACTGGAAGCTGCCGCCGCTGTGGCCGACTCTCTGCTCGCCAAGTTCCCCGGTGAGGCCAGAATCGCCGAGCTGCGCGAGACTTGCCGCCAGCAGCTCGAATTCGAGAGACTCCTGCGCGAGGCCGACCGGCTTGTCTTGCAAGGCGAAATCGGGAAGGCCGAGCCGGTGGTGGCCGATCTCCTGCGGCGGGCTCCCGGCGATCCCAACGTGCAGCGGTTGAAACAGATTATCGAGCAGCGGCAGAAACGGCTGCAGGATTTCGCCGCTGCTGACCTGCTCTGCAAACGAAGGAAGTTTCAGGAAGCCCACGACCTGGTCATCCGGATTCTGCTGGAAGACCCCGAAGACGGCGCCGCCGCCGACCTGCTGAAGAGAATCGAACGCGAGGGCTACGAATACGAAGTCGAGCAGTACCTGGAAAGCAACCGTCTGGAGGCTGCCGAATTGATCAAGCACCGCCAGTTCCTGGCGGCGGTACAGTTGCTCGAAAAGGTCTCAGGCGAGTTTCCCGACGAGCAGGACGTTCGGGACGATTTGCAACGCGCCCAGGAGGCGTTGGCCCAGTCGGATCGGAAGGACCTCGCGGCGAAGGGCAGATCCGAGCTGGAATCCATCATGAAGCAGGTGCGCTTCGAGGATGCGATTGCAAAGGCCCGGCAACTGGCAGCCGAATTCCCGGAAGAGGGTTTTGAGCGGGACCTGGATGCCGCCGTCAAGGCAAAAGAGCTGCGAGACCAGCGATTGCGGAAGGATGCGGCAGTCGCGGAGATCGAAGGATTCTTCCGCCAGGACGATGCCGCGACTGTGCGCCAGATGGCCGAGAAGTTCCTGGCGACGGGCCAAGACCTCCGTGTCCGGGAGCTTCGGGATTGGGCCATCCGGAGGGAAAAGGAGCTGGAGGATCTCCGGCGAAAGATCGACGGCCCCCGGTTCGACTGGCGATGGATCGCCGCAATCGTGGCTTTGCCGCTGGTGCTGTACGGGCTCTGGAAGATCGTACAACCTCCTCCGCCCCCAATGGTCGAGTTGCACGTCGCCCCGATGAAGCTCGACTTCTCGTATCGGCCCGGTGACGTAGTGCTTGCCGCGCAGACGTTGCAGTTGACCGGCAAACCCGCCGGCACCGTGTGGTCCGTTTCGATGATTGGTGACCCGTGGTTCCGGGCAACACCCGCCGAGATGTCAGGGGACGGTCCTATCACGGTGCAGATCGTGGATCCGCAAAAGATGACTCCCGGCGAATATTCCGGGATCGTCTCCATCTCGGCGAAGAACGGCGGTGTTGCTCCAGCGACCGTGGGCGTGCACCTCACCATCGCGCCGCCCCTCCCCAAGCCAGGGACGCCAACGCTGCAGGTTTCGCCGACGGAACTTACGTTTTCGCACGTGCGTGGCGGCGCGTTACCAAGCGACAAACTTGTCAGCCTGAGTGGCCAGCCGTCGAATGGGATCTGGTCTACCAGGTCCAGCCAAACTTGGCTCCAGGTTCCCGGCGAGGTGACAGGAAGCGGCCGGGTTCCGATCCATGTAGCTCCCCAAGACCTCATGCCGGGCCCCTACGCGGGATCCGTTACCTTCACGCCGAGGGGTAGCGCCGAGAGTTCAGCGACGGTAACGGTTCTGCTCACGGTGACCGGAAGTGGGCCGCCAACGCCGGCCCCCAGCGTGACGGTTCAGCCTTCCACCCTCACGTTCACCTACACGAGGGGAGGCCCGCCGCCGGCTGCGCAGTCTTTTCAAGTGATCGGACAACCCCCTAGTGAGGCATGGTCCATCACGACTCCCGACCAGTGGATCAGTGCGAATCCCATCGATTTGAAGGGAAGCGGCTCAGTTTCCGTGAAGGTGGATCCGACCGGGCGCGCGACCGGAGACGGAACTGTCAAGGTGTTGTCGAGGCGTGGCGCCGGTGTGCCGGCCACGGTAAACATCAAGCTCATCATTCAGGACCCGGTGATACATCAAACGGATTACCCTACCGTCAACTGCACAGCCGACGACTACCCTGGATTAAAGAGAGGCGACGTCAAATGGCCGGGTTTGCTAATGCCAGGGCAGGCGCTAACGATCGACATGTACAACACGGCGACATCAGCACCTTCAGGCGCCCCTTCCAAAGCAACTGGCCAAGCGCTTCCAGGTCCAGGTTGTGAAGTGATTGTCAGGTCGACCACAACCGGGGTCGATGTCGCGGATCAACCATCGGTCGCCAACCATGGTCAAGTGACATTAAGAAATACATCGCAGTCGTCTGTCAATGGCGTCGGTTTCCATTGGCAGAAGCGATAGCCTGCTGAGTCTCGAAACGCGAGCAGCCGGCTGAATTGACCGTGTACTATAGTACTTCTTATGGTAAGGGTCTCGCTAGCCGTTTGCATGCTGTTGATTTTTGGGGCTAACGCACAGGATGTCAGGGAGGGCAATCTGTCTAAGGCCCGCCGAATCGCCCTCGTCATCGGCAACTCGAACTATAGCCTTCTTCCCCGGCTGCCGTCCGTGAACCGGGATACCGCCTTGATTTCCAGGGCTCTCGCCAATGCCGGCTTTGAAGTCGACAACGTGAATGATTTCAAGGTGCGCGATTTCCTTACGAATGGCCTGGCTGAGTTTGAAAAGCGCCTCAGGCCGGGAGACGTCTGTCTCGTCTACTATGCCGGCTACATGGTGCCTGGGGACGATGACAACTATCTGGTTCCCGTGGATTTCGACCCTCAAGACCAGCGCGAACAACCGTTGCAGAATCGGGCTCTTCACCTCATCAGGCTGCTGGACACTCTCGACGACCATCAAGCAGCTCTGAAAGTCTTTGTGGTGGAAGGCCCCCCTCCAATCAATGCAGCTCCCAAAGGGATGGTGGGAGTCGGCCTCCTGAATCCGCAAATCGGCAACCGTAAGGAAACCTACTTCTTGTCAGCCGGGCCGACCGGGGATTGGGTCCAGGCCGCCTCCGGAAGTGATCCCGATTTGCTGACGAAGACCGTCGCCAAAGCGATTAGTGAGCAGACTCTCGAGTTGGACCCGCTCATCGATCAAATCAGACGCGAGGTCGCCCTGGCCAGCCGGAACACCCAGATCCCGTTCCGTGATTCCAGCGTTGTGATAGGGCGATTCTTCTTCCACGATCCGCCGCCCACAAGAATTACCAAACCGGAGTGGCCGCGCCCCGGGGTTGTGATCAGCAATCGCAAGGATCGTGAGGAATACACGTGGATCAAGCCCGGAACCTTCATGATGGGGTGTGTTCCGGGCAGCGAGAAGCCTTGTGATACTGACGAGAAACCGCGGCACCCGGTAACTCTTACCAAGGGGTTCTGGATGGGTCTCAATGAGGTTCAAGTGGATTCCTATCAGCGTTATGTCAAGGAAACACCAAAGGCCAAAATGCCCGGCCCACCACTGGAAAACAGAGGATGGAGAATCAACAACTATCCGATGGACAATGTGTCCTGGGAGGAGGCCGGCAATTACTGCGCCTTCGCGGGCGGCCGCCTTCCGACGGAAGCGGAATGGGAGTACGCAGCGCGTGGCGGAAAAGACGAAACCTATCCAATGAACAGCGAGAGCAGCCGGGATTCGGCAAATTTCTACGGACGGAGCGGCAACGACATCTATGACGACCTCGCACCGGTTCGGAAATTCACCCAAAATCCGTATGGCTTATTTGATATGGCGGGCAACGTCTGGGAATGGGTGAGCGACTGGTTTGGTCCCTATCCGAAACTCAAGTTCTTTGTCGATCTCCTCCCGTATGAATACGTGGTAATGCTTCTGCCCCAACCGGTCGCCAATCCGACGGGCCCGTCCACCGGAAAAGTTCATGTGATTCGGGGCGGTTCGTTTAATTCCGACCCCAAGGTGCACCTGCGAATCTCGTATCGAAAAGACGCGGGCAAGGTGGCAGACAATATCGGATTTCGCTGCGTAATCGACGACACGCCGGAAAGCCGAAAACTTCTGCCCGAGCCCCCGAGGCAGTAGCCCTGATTTCCTTAGAATCATGATCTATTGGGATCTTACGGCATACTCGCGCATTTCGATCCGGGGCTCGCCAATGCGCTTCATGGCATCCTGCAAGACGGCGACTGCGATCTGATGGTGCGCCTGGGGCCCATCGATCTTTTGGTGATTCTCGCGGCCGTGCCGCGGGTGCGGCCCGTAGTCACCGAGATTCTCGAGCGGTTCCGGAAGACGGATCTGGATCTGGGCGCCACCCAGGCACTCGAACGCATCAACGAGGCGGCCGCGGGCGCAGCAGCGGCTCGTTCCGGGACGGTAAAGCCTTTCCACAGATCTGTGGAAAAAGCTGTGCGAAACAGGAATATACGACCTACTAAACATTGTTAACCGCAGTACTTAGCTCGGATTGAACCAGATCGCAGCAGCTTCGAATTCATGCGTCCTGCCAATGGTTTGGAGGCCTTTCATTGCGCCTCGTCGGCTATCCGGATTTCGGGCTTTCAGATACCTGCAGGGCTACCGTGTTTTCCACAGTTTGAGGACACCGAACACTAGGCGCGCCGCAGAACCAGGGCGGAATTCTTGCTGCCGAAGGCGATGCAATTGGCCACCGCGTGCTCGATCTGCAGCCGCCGTCCCGCGGAAGGTACGTAGTCCAGATCGCACTCCGGATCGGGCTCGTCCACATTGATGGTGGGCGGCACGATTCCGTCCCGCATGGCGAGGAGAGTGGCGGCCACGCCGGCAGCGCCGCACGCACCCTGCGGATGGCCGATCATGCTCTTCAGCGACGAGCCGGCGAGCTGGTAGGCTGTGCCGTCGAACGCCAGTTTCACGGCCCGGGTTTCGATGCGGTCGTTCAACTCCGTGGACGTACCGTGATAGTTGATGTACTGGACCTCCGAGGGCGGAATCCCCGCCTCCCGAAGGGCCATCCCGATCGCGCGGGCAGGCTCTTCGCCGCACTCCTCCAGTCGGACCCTGTGATAAGCCTCGCAGGTGGATCCGTAGCCGGCAATCTCGCCGTAAACATGTGCGCCCCGCCTGCGGGCGTGGGCCAGCTCCTCGACGATGAAGAACCAGGATCCCTCCGCGATCACGAAGCCGTCGCGGTCGCGAGAGAAGGGACGCGATGCGCGCTGCGGCTCGTGGTTCCAACGCGTGCTCATGATCCGCATCAGTTGAAAGCCCCTCAGGATCAGGGGAGCGATCGGTGAGTCCACACCGCCGGCCACGATGGTGTCCACAACGCCCGCCTGAATCTGCCGGAAGGCGTAGCCGAGAGCGTCGGTGGACGAGGTACATCCCGTGGAAATGATGTGGCTGAATCCCCGCAGCCCGAAACGCATGGAGACTTCGCTCGCCAGGGTGCCGATGGTGCTGGTGGGAATCGTGTAGACGCTGCACTGCTTCTGATGGCCGCCGTAGTACAGCCGATACTGCTCTTCGGTGAAATCCTGGCTGCCGCCGCCCGATCCGACGATCACCCCGATGCCGCGCAATTCCTCGCGCGACATCGCCCGCGGATTCAAGCCGGCATCTTCGAACGCCTCCGCCACGCTCGCCGCCGCCAACGGCACGGCTCGCGAAACATGTGGCCGGTCCTTGACCTCCACCCACTTCTTCTCGTCGAACTCGTCGGGCACCTCGCCCGCCACCTGCACCACGAAGTTCGCGGGGTCGAAGCGGGTGATTCTTCGCACGCCGCTTTGCCCGTTCCGGGTGGCGTTCCAAAAGCGCTCCCGTCCGATTCCGTTCGGACTCACAGCACCGATTCCAGTGATCACAGCGCGACGCATTTCGATTGGCTTTGCCTTTAGTCCAATCGTCAGTATAGGCTGAATGGTATGGATGCTGCTACGGAGAGCCGGCACGCGTTCAGGCTCACGGCAGCTTCGGCGGGTCTGCAGGCGGGAATGCTGGGCGCCTTTTGGATGCTGCTGGGCACTGGACTGAGCGATGTCTGGCAGCAGCGCAGCTTCTGGACGGCCGAGAATCTGATGGCCAGCGCCTTCTATGGCGAAAGGGCCATTCGCAGCGGTTTCGCCGAGCGGACGCTCTCGGGACTGGCGCTCTACCTGATTCTCTACAGCTTGCTGGGAGCGCTCCTGGCCGTAGTCGTGGACGACCGGCTGCCTCGCACGCGCATATTCCTGGTGAGCGTGCTCTTCGCCTTGGGCTGGTATTATCTCTCCTTCCGCCTGCTCTGGAAAAGCGTGTTGCCGCTGGTGGCGCTGTTGCACTCCATGCAAAGTACGATCCTCGGACATGTCCTATACGGACTGGTATTGGGACGGTATCCAGCCTACCTTCCGAAGCCGCCGCGTCAGATCGAAGCGACGCCCGCGGCAGAGGACCAGGCCGCCAGTTCAGCACCCGCGGCCGAAGAGGCCCCTCCCGCGCCCGTCGCTCCTTCGGATGTCCATGAGTCCTGAAGTCAGTTCGCGGTCGGCTTTTCCACGTGATCGATAATCAGGAAGCTCACTGGCCCCTTGTCCGGCGTCAGCTTCAAGCCGGTCTGCTCCTGCAGTGCGACGAACAGGCTCGGACCTGGTTCCGCCGGCGCCGCGGGATTGGCGCCATCGGGCGGACCCGGCATCGCCTGGCCGCGGATCGACGGATCGGGCGTGAACTCCAGGTGGAAATTGAACATGCCGGAGACGCCGGTTTTATTGACGACGTTGTGGTCCAGCCGGCCGGAGATTCGTTGGGCGAACTGCGTCATGTCCGCCCCGCGCACTTCGATCATCATTTCGCCTCTCGGCGTAGGCCCCATCATCATGATGCCGCAAAGATTCGGCGGCCGTTCTCCAGGTTTGGGAGGAGGCGGCGGGTGGGTCAGGTCGAGCGGCGTGCAGGCGCCCTCAGCCAACCGCTCGACTTTCAGTCCGCCCTTTGCCACCGTCATGGCATAGACGGGCATCTCCCGCGTCTCGCGATGGGCCTTCAAACGGAAGCGCTCCTCGAGCAGCGCCTGCAGCATGGGCCCGGCCTTCATTTCAACGCGCACAGGGCCATCGGTTTTCGCGGACAGGCTGTAAAACTCCGATTGCATCCACGATGGCCCGCCTTCCACCGGCACCGGCTGGGTGTTGACTGTAATGCCGTCTCCGAAGGTGCCGAAAGCGGCTTGTAGCAAGTTCATCAGGTTCACGCACGGCATCTCCAGGCGGTCGGGAGATGGACTGAAGTTCCCGGCCCGCGGCGTGTTCTGGCATCCGTTGTTGGGTTTGATTGATGCGACCTCGAACTGCGGCAGCGCCGCAACGGCAGTCGGTCCCTGACTCCAGGCCGCCTCGGTTAGAAGCAGCCCCGCCGCCAAACACGCGAAACCTCGCACCATCATCCGCCTCCCTGTTGCAGATGTGGCGTGGGCACTCCTGCCTGCCGTGCCCCGACT
>DATJWB010000283.1:0-19591 GCA_035501495.1 Bryobacteraceae bacterium
CCGATCCGCAGTGTTTGTCATTCCCATCATAGCTCCGGTGCCGTTTTATGGGTTCTTTGGGCCTTGGCGGCCTGACGAGAGGCTAACGAACGCCGTGTCCGCTGGCACCTCGTCGGTTTGAGGTCGAAGACCTCGCTAGTACAAGGACTATCCTGTGGGGACGCAACCCGCCTTTCGCCGCGTCATCTCCCGGACCTTCAGCCGGCTGGACACCTCTGCCAAGGGGTTGTCAGGGGGCTGTCAAGCGCGCTTGCTAATCACCAACGGCCGGGATAGAATTATGCCGCTATAGAAAGGAGCCAGTCATGGACCTTTCCCGGGGATTTGCTGTTCTTCTGTCCATCGCCGCGGCGTCGTGCGCGTTCTCTCAAGTCGATACCGGAACGATCACCGGCACGATAACCGACTCTTCGGGCGCCGCCGTCCCGAACGTCAAAGTCACGATCATTCAGGCCAGCACCAACTTCGAATCGCGCGCAGTGACCAACGCGGAAGGCCTGTTCCGCGTGCAATCGCTCCTGCCCGGAAGCTACAACGTGACGTTCGAAGCAGCCGGGTTCAAGCGCTATATCCAGCAAGGCGTGGAACTCCGTGTGGGTGACGTTCTGCCGCTGAACGTCAAACTCGAAGTGGGCCAAGTGAACGAGTCCGTCCAGGTATCGGCCCAAGGCACGCTGCTCGAGACGGAAACGTCCTCGACCGGCTCGCTCACGGAGGGCGACACGCTGTACAAAATGCCGCTCTACCAGCGCTACGTGCTCAACGCCTTGAACCTGAACCCCGGCATGACGCAGAACGGCTACTCCTACGGCGGGTCGCTCGGCGGCTTTAACGTCGCCGGCCAACGCTCCACAGGCACCGCGGTCTTCGAGGACGGAGTGCTTGGCAACGACCCCCAATCGTCCACCGGAAACGACATCAAGTCCGTCGAGAACTCCGTGGACGAGGTGAAGGTCCTTACCGGCACGCTCCCTGCCGAGTACGGCCATTCGACTGGTGGAATCGTGACGGTTGTCAAGAAGGGCGGCACCAACTCCCTGCACGGCATGGCCGCCGACCTGGGCCGCACGCGCAGTATGACGCACCGCCAGTTTTTCAATCTTTACAGGACCTCGGACCCGCAGCCCGGCGCGCCCAACGGCGTGCCCGCGTGGTTCATGCAGCCAGACGCGAGCGTTTCGGGCCCGGTGGTCCTGCCGCATATCTACAACGGGCGCAACAAAACGTTTTTCTTCTTCGGATACCAGAAACTCATCGAGAAGAAGGCGTCGGCATACACCAGCCAAACGCCCACCCCCGCACTCCTCTCCGGCGACTTCACATTCGGCGGTCTCGGCGTGCCCCTCTACGACCCGCTCACGACGCGCCAAAACCCCGACGGCACGTGGACGCGCGATCCCCTTCCGGGAAACATTGTCCCCCAGAGCCGTTTCGATCCGGTTGCCGCCAAGATCATCGGCATGAACCCGTGGCTGCCGCCGAACACGCCGGGGTCTCTGACCAGCAGCGGCCCCGTGAGCAACTTCACCTACAACGCAAAGTCCCGCACCTTCTTCGAAGATTACTCACAGCGCATCGACCAGCAGTTCAGCTCCAGCTTCAAGCTCTACGGCAGTTACACCTACAACCACCAGAGTGGTCTCGGACGGCCCACCAGCGTCGCCATTCCGGTATTCGACGGCGCGAACGGAACCCTCACCCCGTACACGCAGCGCAATCTTTCGGTGGGGGCCACCAAGCTGTTCGGCGCCACCGGGCTCAACGACATTCGCCTCGGGTATTTCCGCGCGCGCAACGATACCATCGTGCCCAGCTACAACCAGGGCTGGGCCGCCACGCTGGGAATTCCCAACGACAGCCCGTTGCTGATGCCGTCGTTCAGTTCCACGGCGGCGTCCGGCTACACAAGCGCACCGGCATTGAACACGATGTACGGCCTCACCGTGCCCGGTCCGTCGCGAACCGTCCGCGAAACATTATCCCTGCGCGATGACTTCAGCAAAATGATCTCGACGCATGCCCTCAAGATGGGCTACGAGCTTCTGTATTTCCGCGCCAACTACTTCCAACTCGGCCAGCCCAGCGGCGTCTTCCAGTTCGACAACATGACTGCCGGACTTCAGCCGACTGGAAATCCCGTTCCCAACACCGGCAACTTGTTCGCCGGCTTCGAACTGGGAGCGGTTGCAGCCGCCAGTTTCAATATCTACACCACGACATGGCTGCCGCGCGATGCGGTGAACAGCCTCTATTTCCAGGATGACTGGAAGGTGTCGCGAACCGTCACGCTGAACCTCGGCCTCCGCTGGTCCACCGAGAGTCCATTCCACACCGCGCACGGCCAGGAGAGCAACTTCAGCCCCACAACGGTGGATCCCATCACAGGCAGAATGGGAGCGATCGTGCATCCGACGGGCGGCCTGAACGAGCGCAGCCTGCGGGACTTCCAGCCCCGAATCGGGGTGGCCTGGCATCCCCTCGACCGGTGGGTCTTCCGCGGCGGATTCGGAATTAACACGATCGATATCCGTTTCCCCAACGCGCTCCAGCAATTCGATGAATTCCAGGCGATCGCAGTCCAGCAGCGCGCGCCGGGCGACCCGCGTCCGCTTTTCCAACTCAGCCAAGGTCCGGCGACAGTCGTCTATCCCGTCCAGTCCAATTTGACGGCGCCCTATGTGGGAACGAATTTCGGGTCGCGCAGTCTCTACTGGATGGACGGCCACCTGCATCCCGGATATGTCGCCAACTGGAACATCACATCCGAGTATCAGTTCAGCAACAACAACGTACTGAAACTGACGTATCAAGGCTCGGCCGGCATCCACCTGATCGAAAGCTGGAACATCAACGTGTTTCCGACCGACTTCGGCGCCAGCAATCCCGCACTGCAGGCAGCAGCCTTTGCCGCGCCGCAAAACTATCTGCCCTACCCGCAATTCGGCGCCATTCGCTACATGTCGAACACCGGCCATAACAGCTACCATGCCGGCACCGTGCAGTTTCAGAAGCGCTACTCGCAGGGAGTCGTGCTCAATACGTTCTACACATTCTCCAAAGCCCTCGACGATTGCGACTCTGACTCCGGTACCTGCAGCGGCGTGGCGCCCGTCGCCGACCGCAACCTCAACAAAGGCCGCGCCGGCTACGACCGCAATCACGTGATCGTCGCGAATGCGACGTATGAACTCCCCATCGGAAAGGGACGCCGCTTCGTCAATCACAACCGGGTGCTCGACTACCTGATCGGCGGATACGAACTCGCCTGGATCCAGACCTTCGAAACCGGCAATCCCTTCGGCTTCAGCTTTGCGAACAGCCCGTACAATTATTTCCCTTCGAGCATCGGCAACTACGTTCCCAATCTCGTCTGCAACAACATCTCGGAGCCTCATTTTGAGTTGGGCAGCCTGATCGGCGGGAATCGGTTCAACCAGGCGCTCGAAAATCCGGTGCTCAATGTGAACTGCTTCGCCCCCCCTGCGCCGTTCACTCCCGGCAACGCCGGCCGGAACATCGTCACCGGCCCCGGACTCGTCTACTCCCAGGCTTCCGCCAAGAAGAACTTTGCGTTCAAGGAGCGCTGGAACCTGCAGTTGCGCTTCGACTTTCAGAATCCGTTCCACAATTGGGGGTTCAACAATCCGACCAACTCGGTGGATTTCAAGAACCCGCAACTGTTTGGGAAGATCACGAGCGATCAAACGACCGCCTCGTTCGGAGGCGAGCCGCTGATGAATCTGATGCTGCGATTGAGTTGGTAGTCCCCGCGAATTCAGAACTGCAGCTTGGCCCCCAACTGGATGTTCCGATTTCCACCCGCGCTCGTAATGTTGCCGAATGACGAAGTGTTGATGGTGGCGGACGGATTGCCGAAGTTCGCGTGGTTGAACAGCGCGAAGGTCTCGAAGCGGAACTGGAACCTCAAACGCTCTTTGATTGGGAAGTTCTTAAACAGCGACAGATTGAAGGTCTCCGCGCCGGGACCATGCAGCAGATTGCGGCCGGCGTTCCCGTAGGCGTAGTTCGCGGGTGTAATCGGAAACAGATCCGCGACCGTGAACGCCGTAGGATCGATACACCCGACCAGGTGTCCGCGCCCGCAGTTGTCGCTGGGAGCATGTACCAAATCCGGTCGATACGTGCCGCCGGACGAGGTATTCGCCGTGTCGGTGCCGGTCGTCACGTTGAACGGAATACCCGTTTGAAGCGTGATGATGCCGTTGCCCTGCCACTTGGTGAAGACCGCTTTCAACACGGGATTGGACACCGCGAAGAAGGGGATGTCGTAGACGAATGTGCCCACAAAGCGGTGGCGGATATCCCAGTTGGAGTTGCCGTAATCGGCGTGCCAGAGGTACGGCTGCAGGGGCGCGCCGCCGCCGTTGGAATCGGTGGTGATGTCCAGGGTGTGGGACCAGGTGTAATTCGCCAGGACCTGCAGTCCGTGCGACAGGCGCTGGCGGAAAATCAGGCTCAGGCTCTCGTAGTTCGCGACCTCGTCGTTGTTGATGGTGCGGATCACCCCGAACAAGGGATTCGGCCGGCGGCTGTTGACCGCGCCTGCCCCGGGAAACAGGGGCGTGTTGTTGTAATAGCTGCGGTCCAGATGATACGAGTGCGAACCGAGATATTGCAATTCGAATCCGCCGCCGCTCCAAACCTGGCGCTCGAGGCCGGCGCTCCACTGATTCATGCGCGGGGTGGGCTGGTGGTAAGGATCGGTGACAATCGTGCCGGCCGTGGGCGCGGTGGGGCAGACGCCCGGTACAAACGGGTTCGTCAGCGTGGGCACCGCCAGTCCCGACGAAGCGGAATAGGTGCACGTCAGGATCGTGGTGTAAGGCGGATTGGTGTTCAGGAACGTGTAGCTGTTGGTCTGGTTGGGATTGTAGTAGATGCCGCCACCGGCGCGGAACACGGTCTTGTCGGTGAAACGGTAGGCCAGCCCGACACGCGGCGCGAAATCGCTATGATTGGGCGCCGTGAAGTGATACCCCGGCGTGCCGCCGACCAGCGCCGTTTGCGCCGGATTCAGCTCCGTGGCAATCCCGTTGATGGTGTAGGCCACCGTGGGCAGCTCGTAGCGCAGCCCGTAATCCAACGTCAGCTTGCGCGAAACCTGCCACTTGTCGAGCAAAAAGAAGCCGTCGCGCCACTCCGCGACTCGTCCGCGGACCTCCGGCCCGGGTGTCGCAAACGACTGCGGCGTGCCCAGGATGAAGTCGGCCGGCGCGTAGCCGGTCAGCGTGCCGTTGAAGGTGAAGGTGCCGCGCGCGCTGTTGACCGCGGCGCGGCCGGTCGCCAGCCGCCGGAACTCCGCTCCCGCCATGATGTTGTGCGAGCCGTGGCTCCAACTGATCTGCTCGGAGAGCTGCACCGTGCTGTCGTTCTGGTACCAATTGCTGCCGCCGTTGCTCAGTCCATTGAAACCCGTGACACTGAAGTCCGGAATCCCGGGATTGTTGTACATCGAATCACCGTTGAATCCGGAAATCCCCAAACTCGTACCGGCGCTGGTCTGATTGGTGGTGGCAAAGGGGTTCAGCGTCGCGGTGTTCAGAAAATAACGTCCCACGCGGAGATCGTTCACGATGTTGGGCGTCAGGGTGTGGGTGTACCCTACCGTGTAGTTCGTCGTCGTCACCGGCACCGTGCTGGCGTTGATGGGAATCGCGCTCCCGCCGAAAACCGACTCGTTCTGGTAATGCGCGCGGGCATACAACCTGACTTTGTCGCCGATGTTCTGGTCGATGCGGTCCACGGTCTGATCGGTGGTGATGGTGGTCGGCACCGGCACCGAGTAGTTGCTGGCGAGGCCCGGCAGGTTGGTGCCCGGATAGTATTGCTGCAGCTTGAGAGTGATGGGGGAAATGCGAGACGTCGGGATGATATTGCCCGGGAAAGGCGTGTTGCCGTTCAGCGGGTCCTTCAGGGCGCCCCCGGTAATCTGGCTGGACGGCACCGAAGAGAAGTTGCCGGTAAAGAAAATCGCCGGCATCGAGGTGGAAAGACTGGTCGCCTGCTGCACCAGGCGGTAGCCCTCGTAGGAGCCCATGAAGAACGTCTTATCTTTGCCGTTGTAGATTTTGGGGATCTCCACTGGGCCATCCAACTCGAATCCGAACTGGTTCTGCCGCAACGGCGGCTTGGCAGCCGTGGGGTTGGCCGGGGTCGGCAGGGTAAAGAAGTTCCGGGCATCCAGCACCTGGTTGCGGAAGAACTCGACCAACGCTCCGTGCAACTGGTTGGTGCCCGACTTCGTGATCATGTTGATGTGCACGCCGAGGTAGGCGCCGTACTGCGCCGAATAGGTGCCGCTCTGGACCTCCACCTCCTGCACCGATTCCACCATCGGACGGGTCGGCGTAGTGGTGATGAGGTTATTCATGATGCTGATGCCGTCGAGCGACATGCTGTTCTGGATTTCGCGTGTACCGGCGCCGTTGAAGTCCTCGCCTGGGGGCGTGCCGGTGGCCGCCGACTTGTTTCCCTGCAACACGCCCGGCGTAGTCAACGCCACGGCCATTGGGTCGCGGCCCGCCTGCCCGGTCAGCGGCAACTCCGCGAGATTCGTGATGACCTCGGACACAGTGGCATCGTCGGTTTTGATCGCGCTGGCGGTGGCTTGCACCGTGACCGATTCCACCACGTTCCCGATCTTCAGCATGACGTCGGTGCGCACGACCTGGTTGATGTCCACGTGGATGCCGGTAACCCGGATCACCTCGAATCCGGGGTGCTCCACCTTCAGGTCGTAGTTGCCCACGGCAACGAACTGGAGGTTGTAGTAGCCCTGCTCGTTGGTCGCGCCGCTGTAGGAGTCGTGGGTGCCGCTGTTTACGGCCGTGACAATGGCGCCGGGAACAGTCTTGCCGCTGGCGTCGGTCACTGTCCCGACCAATGATGTAGTGGTTGCAATCTGGGCGCCGGCGTTGAGTGCAAGCACGGCGGCCATACAAAATGCCGTTAAGAAGCGCGTTTTCATGAACCCTCTGATCGGCCCGGAATTCCCTGAATGGCCCGGACCTCGCAATTTTTCGAGATGTTCCTCATGATACAAGAAAAAGCCAGCAGAATCACAGGTTTCTGCCTGAGAGGCCGAGAACGGCAGGGGCTGCGAGTCAGGCTCGGGAGGCTCACGGGGTTGGAGATTGGGGGGTTGCAGGAATCGCGGACGGGCTCGGGGGTGCAAGTTCGAGTCCGTTTTGCGGAACGAAGCCAATTCTTGTTGGAGGGGAAGGGGTTACGAGATTCGGGGCAGCGGCGGGGGACGTGTTTTAGGGGGCGGAGCAGTCCGGACAGAAGGGTGCGCAGGAATTGGGGGGCGGGGAGGGCGCCGTGCGCGGACACAGCTTGGCCTTGGGCGGTGCGCGGGCCGGATTTCGAGGACTGGCGGCGATTGGCGTTGCACTGAGCGGTGGGGGACATCGAATCTGCGAACATGAGGGTACCAGGAGGGTAAGGGGCGGCGCAGGGACGGGACGCGTAAGTTGATAGGGGAGAAGAGGATGGGAGTTTGGAAAGGGCGTGACTGCTCAGATCTGCCCGGTTTCGCGGCGCCCGAGGCATTTCGAGCGGAATCGGAATCGCACCCGCGCCAAGCCGGAAGAGACAGGGCGGTTGTCCCGTTCTGCCGAGGATACGGTTAGCGCTCTAGAACCTCTGGCAGAGCGGGTCTGAAGTTTGCCGATCCAAAGCGCGGTCGCAGGCAAGAAGGGCCTGGCCTCGCGTGCGGTATCTGGAAGAGCGGTCCACAGTGGAGGGCAGTGATCCCCAAAGAGGCAAGCGTTGTCGGGTTGGAAATGAGGCAATCTTCGCTCACGGTCGCGGCTATACGTTGGGAACTTCTGAAACCGTGCACTAAGCCAAGCTAGTTCCCGGCGCAGCGGAATCCGAAGTACTGGTCGAAATTGTGTTGGGTGACGCTGTTGCCGAGCCGCATGGAGGCGCGGACGTTGCGGGCATTGACGCCCCAAGCGCCGCCGCGCAGTGCGCGCCTGGTCCCGTTCGGGGGGCCCTGCGGGTCGGTAGCGCCGCCGGGTGGGTACTGGTCGGCGTACCAGTCCGCCACCCATTCGTAGGCATTCCCCAGCATGTCGAACAGGCCCCAGGGATTGGACTGTTTTTGAGCCACCGGGTGCGGCTGGTCGTCGCTGTTGGCGCCGTACCAGGCGATGGTATCGATATCGCCGTAGCGGCTGCCGCTGTTGCCCGCGCGGGCAGCGTACTCCCACTCGGCTTCGGTTGGCAGCCGCATGCCGGCCGCGCGGCAATAGGCGTGTGCGTCGTTCCAGGAGACATTGTGAACAGGTAGCTGGGCCCCCTTGAAACGGCTCGGATTGGTCTTCATCAAGTGTTCGTAGGCGGTTTCTGTGACTTCGGTTTGTCCGATCCAGAAGCCGCGGGAGAGGGTCACCGGGTGCGGCGGATTCTCCTCGTCGTAGCAATCCGGGTCGTCCTGCGAACAGCCCATTTGAAAGCTCCCTTTGGGAATCCAGACGTAGTTCAGCCCATCCCTCGGATTCGTCCTCTCAATCGTTGTGCCCGATGTGGCTTCTCCCGGAGACCCCATCGGACTATCGGCCTTATCGGACCCGGGACGCCACAGGGAGATCGCCAGAGCCAATGCCAATGCCGAGGCAGTTGCGATCCACATGGCCACCCTGCGGTTCCTGGGCGTCAATAGGGCGGAAAGCCCGGAGCGGTGCTCGGGCTGGGGAGCTTGCAGCGGAATCCGGGTCGACGGGCTCCGCACCGCGGATCGGAAACCAGCCGTGCGGTGGCCCCGTTCGCCAGTGGCCACGACGCCGTGGAGCGACTCCGCGAGCTGTTCGGCGAATTCCAGGCAGGTGGGGTAACGATCCTCGGGCGCCTTGGACAGCACCTTGCCGATCACTTGGGAGGTGCGCTCGGGCAGCGTGGGGTTCACCGTGTGCAATGGCGGCGGCGTGTCCGACATGATCTGGAACATCAGGGCGGGAGGAGTGTCGGCGTTGAACGGCTTCTTGCCGCTCAGCATCTGGTAGGCGATCACGCCGAGTGAAAACTGGTCGGCCTTGCCGCTTACGTTCGCCGACCGGAGCTGCTCGGGCGACATGTAGGAAGGGGTTCCAAAGGTGTATCCGGTCCGCGTAACCGTATTCGATGCGATCCGCGCAATGCCAAAGTCGGTGATCTTGGCGATGCCATCCGGACGGATCAGGATATTCGCGGGCTTTACATCGCGGTGGACGATGCCGGATGCGTGAGCATAATCCAGGGCATCCGCCACCTGAGTGATGACGGAGACGGTGAAATCGAGGGCTTGCGCTTGACCGCCCGCAAGATCCTTCTCCAAAGCCCGTCCGTCGATCAGTTCCAGAACCAGGTACTGGACGTCGCCCGCCTCACCGAGCTGATGAATGGTGACGATGTTGGGATGCGAGAGTTTCCCGGCAGCCGTGGCTTCGCGTGAAAAGCGCAGCTTCAGCTCATCCCGCTCCTCCGCATTGGCATACTGGCTGGTCTGAATGATCTTGATCGCCACCTGGCGGTCAATCGCCGGGTCGAAGGCGCGGAACACCACTCCCATCGCCCCACGGCCCAGCTCTTCGAGCAGGCGATACGGGCCGATGGTGTGAGGCGACACAGTTTTTCTATCTTATCGAAATCCTAAGTTGGCGAGTACGTATACTTTGGCGGTATGCCGGCAGCGGGAGTGGACCGAATTCAGCTCAACCAGCTCGGGTTCGAGGAGCGTCAGACCACCTTCGGCAGACGCGCGCGGCGTGTCACCCACTGCTCGCTGGTGAACAGGCGCGGCCCGATCTGAATCATGCGTGGCAGCAAACCGAACAGGTCGCTGGGAGTCCAGGGTTTTCCTTCGCGCGTCTTGTAGCCTCGCAGATTCAACTCGCCAGCCACGCGCGATAACGGGCAGTCCTCCACGATCATGTCGATCGCCATGGTCACGATCTCCTTTTCCGTGGGATTCTCGACCAGCCCGGCGCAGTCGGGGGCCACCTGAAGGCCATAGGGGATTTCTTCGGCGTATGGCTGGTCGGCTCCGGCGGGAAGGATGTCACGCTCCCATTCGATGGCCGACGGCCGCCATCCCATTTCAATGCGCTGCATCAGGTATTCGAGCGTGGGCAAGCCGGTGAGGGTTTCGCGAATCCGTTCTTTCTTTGCCATGAGGGACCTCGCAGCGGGGAAATGCACGCGACGTACCGCGTTGCTCAACCCTGTGAGGAATCGGCCGCAAACGGCCGAGGCAGGCGAAACCGCCTGCCGCACCAATGCAGGCGCTGAACAACCCCCCGTTCAGCCAGTGCCCAAACGGCCGCCGCGCGAGAAGAGAGTGCTTCTGTCCCGGGAAGAAGAACCGGCTCTCCGGCGGTTGTAACTTCGTGGCCCAGGCGGTTTCGCCTGCGTGTTCGCGCGCCCGGGGAGGGCAATCACATTCCCAAGCATGGGACTGACTGTCCACGATTGGGACGACCTACTCCCACCTGAGGGCGATCAACGGGTCCATTCCAGCCGCCTTGCGAGCCGGCAGATAACATGCCAGTAGCGCCACGACGAGCATCAGCACCGCCACTGCGGCATAAATCAACGGATCGGCGGTGCTGACTTCGAACACCACGCTCGAGAGGACGCGCCGCAATGCCAGGGCGCCGGCGATCCCGATGACCATACCGATACCGCTGAGCGCCAGCCCGTAGCGAAGGACCATGCCCAGCACCTGGGTCCGGCCCGCACCCAAGGCGATGCGGATTCCGATCTCCCGGGTCCGCTGCGCCACCAGCCACGACATCACGCCGTAAATGCCGATCAGCGCCAGCAGCAGAGCCAAGCCTGCGAACACAGCCAGCAGCACCATGGTCCACCGCCGTGAATGGGCTGATTCCGCCAGAACGTCGTCCATCGTGCGGACGTCGCTGATTGGGAGGTCGGGGTCGACCGCCTGAATCTCACGGCGCACAGCCCCGGCCAATGCCGCCGCATCGCCGGCGGTTTTCACGACCAGGAAATTGGGCGCGAGACTGGGGAAGTACAGGTCCATGCCTGGCTCCGAATCGAGCCCGAAGTTCTTCACATCGCCGGCCACCCCCACGATCGTCGAGTACACCGGATTGGGGCCCCACGGACCGGTGACAAACTTGCGGCCGACGGGGTCCTCGCCCGGCCAGAATCGCCGCGCCATCGTCTGGTTGATGATCGCCACCGGGTCGGCCAGGTCGCGTTCGGTGAAGGCACGGCCCGAACGCAAGGGGATGCGCATGGTCCGGAAGTAGTCCGGGCTGACGGCGCGGATCTGCGCGGCGGGAAGCGCATCGGGGTTAACGAGCGGGCTGCCTGGCACGCTGAAGCGCGTGGTGTTGGCGCGATTGGCGATCAGGGGCAGGGTGTTGGTGGCGGCGAGGGACTCCACGCCGGGGAGCATTTTCAGACGCTCCTCAATCCGGTGGAACAGGACGTCGGGTTTGCGCGAGGGTGGGACAGAGATCCGCAGCGTCAACACGCCCTGCGGCGAGAAGCCCGGGTCTACGTGCATCAGGCGTTGAAAGCTCTTGAGGAGGATTCCCGCGCCGGCCACGAGAATCAGCGCCAGGCCGAATTCCAGCACCACCAGCCCGCTCCGCATGCCGGCGGTGCCTCCGCCGGGCTGCGATCCGGACTTGATGATCGTGTTCGTATCGCTGCGCAAGGTCTGGAGAGCTGGAGCGACACCGCACAGCAGCCCGGTGGCAGTGGAGACAGCGAGCAGGAAGATCAGCACCGTGGAGTCCAACGGGGCCGGCACCGGCGCAGCCACCGACAGGCTGGCATACGCGAATGCCAGGCCCAAGGCGCCGCCCGCGGCTGCGAGCACCACGCTTTCGGTGAGCAACTGGCGGAGGAGACGTCCGGCGCCAGCGCCGAGCGCTGTCCGCACGGCGATCTCGCGCATGCGGCCGCTGGCGCGGGAGAGCAGGAGATTCGCCATGTTGCCGCAGGCGATCAGAAGAACCAGGGTCACGGCGCCCAGCAGCATCCACAAGGAAGGGCGCAGGCCCGCGGTTAAATCGTCCTGCAGGCCCACGGGCTTAACTCCCCAACCGGTGCTGGTTTTGGGGTGTTCCGCCGCGAGCCGCCGCGAGATGTCCTGCAGGCGCGCATTGGCTTGCACCAACGTCATGGGACTACGGAGGCGGCCGACAAAACCAAGCGCGTGACGCACCGGATTGGTGAGCTCGTCGCCCTGAAGAGGCCCGGGCGCCAGCCACAATTCGGCCCATTCGGGAAAACGAAAATCCGGCGGCATGACGCCAACGATGGTGAACTCGCGTTCGTTCAGGCGAATGGTCCGGCCAGGGATCGCGCGATCGCCTCCAAAGCGGCTATGCCACAGCGAGTCGCTGATCAGCACCGAGTTGGGAACCTCGGTCTCGGCGAAAGGGCGGCCCAATACAGGCGACACGCCGAGCATGGCAAATAGCGGCGCTGAAGCGAAAGTGGCGTGGACCTCGAGAGCTTCCTGGCCGGGTGAGGTGAGCGCCAGGTTTTGCGGCACGTACCGATACCAGCCGGTCTGCTCGAAGAGGTCGGACTGCTGTTGCCACGCTGCGAGCTCGGGAGGGGATACGCCCACCTTGGGGAACTGCGGCAGATAGGTGTCCCATACCGCGATCAGCCGAGCGGGATCCCGGAACGGCAAGGGCTTGAGGACTACGGCGTGCACCAGGCTGAAGATCGCGGTATTGGCTCCGATGCCGAGGGCCAGCGTCAGCACGGCGATAACGGCGAATCCGGGCGCGCGGCGAAGTGTGCGCAGCGCGTAGCGCAGGTCTTGATACAGGTTTCCCATATCTCCTCCGGTGGCGGATGAACGGTTTTCACAAGCAGAGCAAACCTCGTGCCACAAGTGCAGGGCCTCGTGGCATCGTTCCGCACAGAACTCGCGCCAGACGGGCCTTCAGCGCATGTTTCCGCACAGCGGTCCCCGCAAGCGACAGGATAGACTGATCCGGTAAACCAAAACTCCAAGGAGGCCTAGTATGCCACAAGTACGACCGATCCCCGAAGGTTTTCATTCTTTGACACCGTATCTGACAGTCAACGATTGCGCGCGCGCCATCGATTTCTATAAGCGCGCATTCGGTGCGCAGGAAGTGATGCGGATGGATGCTCCCGGCGGAAAAATTGGACACGCCGAACTCAAGATCGGCGATTCCCGGTTGATGCTTGCAGACGAGATGCCGGGCAGCGGCAGCAAGTCGCCGCAATCGCTGGGCGGTACCTGCGCGGGCGTCTTCCTCTATGTCGATAACGTGGACACGATCTTCAATCAAGCGGTTTCAGCAGGCGCCCAGGTGGAGATGCCGCTGGCCGACATGTTCTGGGGCGATCGATATGGGAGGCTGAAGGATCCATTCGGCCAGTCCTGGTCGGTGGCGACTCACAAAGAAGATGTCGCCCCGGCGGAGATGACGAAGCGGATGCAGGCGGAACAGGCCAAACGGGCCCAACAACAGACGCGCTCGGCACACTGATGGCGCTTTGTGGCGCGGACACTCGTGTCTGCGGCACTCTGACTTCTAAGAAACCCCTGCCCGGTTTGGACTGGTTCTTTCCCGTCGTGTCTCGCGGGCACGCGAGCCCCTTGCTCATCGGGGCGCGGCAGCCTCGAAAACCCCTTCGCGGGCATTGAACTGGATGGCTGACCAACAGGCGCCGAGATGAGTCTCGGCGCGGCAGGCAGGAGTGCCCGCGCCACATGGTTCAGCGGCCGCGGCGGCCCGGACGGGTTTGCGGGTTGGCGCCCTTGAAGGTCAGGGTCACATCGGCGGTGTGTTCCCGCTCGTTGAGCTTGAAGTCCGATTTGGTTTCGCCCAGGTTGTCGAACATGCCGTCTTCCCGCACGCGCTTGAGAAACAGGTCGGGGTAATCCGGATTGAACGGCTTGCCTTCCTTGATCGACCAGATGCGGCGCATCTCGGCCTCGCCGTCTAAATCAAGGCCCACGAGGTTCAGTTTGGCCATGGTAAACAGGGGACCTGGGTCGATCCTGACGGAGACGTCGGCAGCCTTCTTCTCTTCGTCGACGGTACGGGCCATGGTGACGCTGTTGTGCATGTAGCCGGCGTGGCGCAGGGCCTTGCGGATGCGTTCCAGGCCCTCGTTTACGCGGTCGAAATTGGCAATGTCGCCGGTTTTGAAATCGCCGGTTTTGAGCAGGGATTCGGCCGGCAGCGGTGATGTGCCCTCGATCGACACTTTGCCGAGCGAGTAGACCTCGCCCTCGTCCACCGTCACGAACACGTGCACACCCTGGACGGTCTTGTCGGGCTCGGTGCGGAGTTTGGGGAATGCCACACGCAGGCGGCCTCGTGCCTCATACGTCGGTCGGACCCCGGCATTCAGAATCTGTCGAAAGGAGTCCTCGGTGTAAGGCGCGCCGATGGCGACCCCGGAGACGGATTCGCGCAGGACGTTCTGGGGCACCACCTTGTTGCCTTCGAAGGTCACCTGGGAGACCGCCGGAAGCGCCTTGGCCGGACGGAAGACGATCTGGTAATCTCCCGGGATGCCGGGCGTCACGCTGGCCGTGATTTTCTCGGGAACCCCCTTCGCCGCCAGAAACTCCTCGATCCACTTCACGTAGCGTTCCAGAACCGGCTGCGTGGCGGCCAGCTTCTCGGGAGAAAACAGCGGATCTTTTGCGGACAGGGCGGCCTGAAGGTCGAGGGTGGAAACGTGCAGATCCTCGAAGAGCACCGGGTACACCTGCTCCACTTCGGTTACCTGCAAAGTGGCAGCGTAGCCCTGGTGAGTTCCGGGGATGAACTTGTAGCCCACGGTTTCGAAGACGCCGCTGGCCACCAGGCGTTCGCGCGCGGTTTCGAACTCGGGCTTTCCGGCCACTTGGCCGATCTTCAATCCGGCGAGCGCGATCACCTGTTCCTTTTTGTAAATGCGGTTACCTTCCACCGAGATGCTCTCGATGGGCCACCTGCCGGACGGCGCGGTTGAGGCGGCGGACTTGGTGGATGCGGACTTCGGCTGAGCGGCCGGTGGCTGCGCGGATCCCGGCACGGACACCAGCAGCAGAGCGAGCAGCAACCTCTCCATAGCTTCTATGGTAAGACGTTGCGGTGGTTCCACCCGGTTTCCCTTGGGCTCAGTCCGCGGTGACCGGGCCGTCGCCCTTGGACAGTTCCCGCAGAATCTGCTCCCGGCGCGAAACCGCGGTATTGGCGGCCGATTTCATGGCCTGCCAGTACAGGACCGCGCCGCCCGCCGCCGCGACGGTCATGACCACTACGAAGATCATCTCGCTATTGAACGCATAGCGCGCCAGGTATGCCAGGAACACCGGGACCAGCGCCAACGGGTACATCAGGAAAACCAGGCCCTGAAAGCGGCCGGAAGCGCCGCCCTGCGAGGTCCGCTCCGGGGTCAGCGCGCGCGGATAGTGAATCGAACTGAGATTGCCGAGCGACAGCATGTAGACCGCGCAAACCCCAACCACCAGGAGCGTCTCCGTTACGAGGCCCCAACCGTTGCTGATCCCGAGGGCGACGGTCACCAAGGCCAGGATCAGGACCTCCGCATAAATAAAGAACATCGTGGCGATATTCTTTCCCAGCAGCACCACGGAGATGGGCTGCGGCGCCGCGAAATAGAAAACCGCGGCGGACCGGTCGAAGCCGAAGCAGTTCCAATAGGTGACCTGTCCCAGCAGGGTCAGCGAGTAGACGCAGACCGCAATCAGGAAGTACTGGGAGCCCGAGCTCGGATGCCCGCGATAGCGGCCCGCCACCATCGGAAACCACACCAACAGGCCGAAGGTGAAGCCCATGACGAACACCATGCGAAAGCGCGGCGTCCGCGCCAACGAGCGGAGTTCCTTCTCGACCAGGCCCGCCAAAGGGTCGGCAAACAACAGGGAGGGCCAGCGGTAGAAGCGCTCGGTCCACACCACTCGTTGCGGATGAACCTCACCGAGAGGAGTGGCCTGAGCGGCGACGACGTCGTAGCGGAGGTTTCGTTCGAACTGCACGCGGCCGAACCAAAGAGCCGCGAGCGTCCAGGCGCAAAGAGCGAGCCAGGCTACCAGTCCCGGCCCGCCCGGCAGCGGCATGGCGGCCTGCGCCGCGGCCGTCCAGGGCAGGCCGACCGAGTGCAACAGCACGTCGAAAGGCCCGAGCGATCTGGGAGCCGAGCCGGTCTGGATCAGCGCGCGCGGCACCACGTACAACATCAGCAGAAGAAAGCTCAGAACCTCGCGGACCTTGCGCCTGGTCAGCAGCCTTTCCAGCAAACTGCGCATCCCCGACGCCAGCAACAGGTTGAACACGACGAATACCAGGATCGTGAGCATGACCCTGGGCAGGACATGCCACCCACCGGAAGCGGGGTTGCGGAGCAGGCCGATGGCGCCCCCGATCAGGACCAGGATCATCTCCGCGCCCGTGGTGATGCGAAGGAGAATCTCCACCAGGAACAGCTGGTCGTGGGGAACCGGATAGAGCAGCAGTTTCCGCATGTCGAGGCCCGCGCCCATGCTCGCGGAGAGCACCGGAACCAATTGCCAATATGCCAGAACTCCCAGAAGCGCGAGGGGCAGGTAGCGTTGCACCTCCGCGGACTCCGCAGTGCCGGCCAGAATGTACGCGGTAACCGCGGCGACGGTCCAGAGTCCGTACCAGATCACGGCCGTGATTGCGCCGAAGATAGCGCCGCGGTGCCCGCCGATCCGCATGCTCAGCAACTGCGCTTTGAGAATTGCGGCGATCATAGCCAGCCCAGCCGCTCCATCGGTTGCACCGCTCCCACAATGCGAACGAACGCGTCTTCGAGCGACTCCCCGCCGGCCCGCAGTTCCTCCAGAGTGCCGCTGGTGACGATCTTGCCGTTATTGATGATCGCCACCCGATCGCAGAGCCGCTCCACGACCTCGAGCACATGGGAGGTCAGAAAAATGGTCGCCCCGCGCTTCACCTGGTCGATGAGGATATCTTTCATCAGGCGGGCGCCCACGGCATCCACGCCCTCAAACGGCTCGTCCATCAGGAACAGGTCCGGGTGATGAATCAGGGAAGCCGCCATGGCGATGCGTTTCCGCATGCCCTTGGAATACTCGCCGATCATCTTCCGGTCTGACTGGAGTTGGAAGAGGTCGAGCAGGTCGCGCCCCCGTTCGATGGCAGTGGGGCGGTCGAGTCCGTACATCCGCCCGACGAACTCCAGGAACTCCGCGCCGGTGAGGCGGTCGAACAGCAGCGATTCGTCCGGCACCAGGCCTATCCGCCGTTTGATCTCCAGCTCCTGCTCGGGTATGCGCAGACCCAGAATTTCGATCGTACCGCTATTGGCAGGGATGAGTCCGGTGAGCATCCGGATGGTGGTGGACTTGCCCGCGCCGTTTGGCCCGAGAAAACCGAAGAACGATCCGCAGGGCACTTCCAGGTCAACGCCATCGACGGCGGCTTTGAGGCCGTAGACCTTCTTGAGTCCCTGGACCAGGATCGCGGGGTAGGACATCCTTTCCAGTGTACGTAAGTTGCCCCAGACAACGCGGCGAGCCGCCGGAAGGGCGGCTGCGGCCAGGATTGGCCGCCCCACACTACCTGCCTTTCGAACCCATCCGCGCCAGTTCCGTTTCGGCGCCCACAAACCCCCAGGTAATCCAGACGTGGCCTTTCAAAACCCGCCGGAAATACGCCTCGGCCGAGGCCGGTTCGTTGTGGAAGAGGTGCCAGTTGCCGATGCCGTAGGCAACCGTATCGAAGGGCAGCTCCACCTCCTGGTCGGTGTTGTTCGCCGGAGGCTCGGGGGGCAGCGCCTCGGATTCGCTCATGCGGCCTTGAAAAAACCGGACCAAGTTGAGGTAGAACCTGGTATGGGGCGCCTGGTTGGACATCTCCGGCGGAACAGCCTCCAGTGCTTTCGCCGCCTCGGGGTGCTTTCCGGCGCGGCTCAGCGCCGCAAAAAGCCAATTGGTGGAGTTGATGCGCTCATCGGTGTTGGGGGCGGTATCCACGGCGTGGCGGAAGGCCTCGGCGGCATCCGCGAACTCGCCCAGGAAATAGTGCGCCAGCCCCAGGTGGTAGTATGCCGCCATGTCCTTGGGATTCAGCGAGGCGCCGCGAGCGAGATCTTCGCGCGCCCGCGCAAACTCGCGCAACGGGAGTTCGCGGTGGCCGCGTTCCACGTAGAGCGCGGCGTTTCGTGGCGAAACTGCCAAGGCGCGGGTCAGAGTCTCGACCGCTTCCTGGTCCTCCCATACGGATATTTGCGCCTGCGCCAGTTTGAGCAGCAGGTCCGGGTTCCTGGGGTCAGCCGAGACGCTCCTGGCCGCCGCCGCAATCGCACCCTTCTCGTCGGGAAGCGAATAGAATCTGGTGCCGAGCTTCGACGTGACTTCGACCTTGGTCTGGGCCGTTGCGGCGCCGGCCAATGCGAGGACTGCCCCCAGGAGACGGAGCGAACGAGTGGTGGTCATGGCAAGGTTGTATCACATCGGCGGTCCGGCCGTTCAACGCCGCGACGCAAGCTGAATCGCATCCCCCTTGAGCCCCGGCGCACTGGCCGTCAGGGCGAGAGCGCCCGCGGTCCGCGAGGTTCGGACCACTACAAGCGCCTTCCCATGAAACAGCTTGCGTTGACTGCCGCGGTACGGCTCTTCGCTGGTCAGGTCTGCGTTTCCCACGGCGGCGATCACTGCGGGGCCCTTGAGGGCGAAGCTGACCTGGTGATCGGCATTGGGGTGAAGCTGACCCCTTGCGTCGAGAGCCTCGACCATGATGAACGCCAGGTCCTGGCCGTCGGCGCGGAGCGAGGTCCGGTCGGCTTTGAGGCGGACGCGAACCGGCTCGCCCACGGTGCGCAATGCGGTTCCCGCGATTGGATTGCCATCCTGAAATGCGATGACTCGCAGCATGCCGGGAGCATAGGGCACGCTGAAGTTCGCCTGGAACTTCTGCGCGCGCGTTGTGGGCTTCTCGTCAATGAGCTTGTCGTCCAGGAACAGACGCACCGTGTCGGCCCTGGAATAGACCACGACGTCGAGCGGCTTGCCTTCCATACCGGGCCAGGTCCAGCTTTGGCAGACCGGCCAGACACCCCACCGCGTGACGCGCAGCTCTTTGCCTTCGGGCGGGCTTTGGCGCACGCCGAGGAACAGCTTCTCGCCGCGATTCCACACGATGTTCCGATAGTACGCCATCGCCCTGCGGTTGCCGCAGATGTCGATGTCGCCGCAATCCGCGCCGTGATAGGGGTACGGCGCCCCGTAACCCTCCGGGCCTTTGTCTTTCGGATCGCGGTAGTACCACCGTCCGAGCCCCGATTCACCCAGGTAGTCAATCGCGGTCCAGACGAAATCGCCGACGATGTAAGGAGATTCGTCTACCATTGCCCAATAGTCAAACATCGATTGGGGATACGACTCCGTGCAGGCCATGACCCGCGCGGGGACACGCTTGTGGTCCTCCACATGATTGTTCAGGTTGTAGTTGTAGCCCGCGATATCCAGCGCCGAGTAAAACCCGTCGGTGTCGCTCCACTTGCCGGGAATGAAGTTCAGCGCCGAAGTAATGGGCCGCGTGCGATCGAGCCCGCG
>DATJWB010000284.1:0-3051 GCA_035501495.1 Bryobacteraceae bacterium
GCCACTGACGAGGGTCCAGTCATCGGTGAGGGTTGCCGCGGACGCGGCCGAGGCAATGGGAGGCGTGCGGGCCACCACTTCCGATCAACAGGGCCGAGGTCGAGCCGTGCAGCAGGAACAGACTCTCTCCGGACGTTTCCCGGACGAGATAGAAATCGGCTGCGATCTTCGAAATGGCGTCGATCCGCGGATCGAAAGTGTCCATTCCCGTATCGCGTTTGAAATTGCCGGGGATGCGCACGGCGTGATACGGCTCGCCGGCCTCTCCCTGCCGGTAGAGCGTCGAGAGTGAGTAGACCATTTGAGCGGAGTCGTTCTTCGCCCAATACGCTTCTACGCCGGCGAAGAACGGCTCACCCGTGATGGTGCCGGCGAGTACGCCGTCGGCCAGTGCGGCCATATCGGTAATATACTGCCGGTCGAGCGGCCTGCCGTTAAGCGGCGCCCGACCGCGGGCCCATGCCCCCGTCTGATAGAAGTGGGCAGGAAGGGCCGCCAGGTCGGGATACGGCCGCGTCACCTCCTCGATATGGTGAACGCTCTGGTCATATCGCGAGAGCGGTCCCATTTGAATGTAGGGCCAGGCTGAGCCGATTGCGTCTCCTGTGATCAACAGCCGGTTCTCCGCGTCCAAGTAGGCGGTCGAGCCGGGCGAGTGGGGCGGAATGGCGACCGCGCTGATCAGCCGGTTGCCCAGGTCGATCTGACTCACTGCCATCCCGTCGCCGTGGTTCGTCGGGCCGCCGCCCTCCCGAATCGGAACATAGTTCGGCGGTGCCTGTGCCGGCCAATCCAGGTCAGGGTAGTAGAGGTTATCGTCGAAATACAAGAGGTCCGGGTTGTACTTGTCGATCAAGTCCTGGGTGCGCAGCATGAAGTTCTCGACGAACTCCGGACATGGCTCGTCTTTGCCGTGGGGACGTCCATTGAGTTGCTGCGGGTCCATCCCGTCCCACCACCTGCCTTTGCCATCCGCTTTCGTCAGAACGCAATCGTAGAGCACTCCCTTCAACGGGCCGGTCTCATCGCTGCCATATCGGACCGGCATGAACTGTTTCCAATGGGGAATACCGTTCAATATTGCTGCACCCGGATGAAGAACGCCCAAACCGCTCACGCGAATCGTTAGACCCAACTCCCGTCCTACGCAGCCACAACCGCTAACGACATGCCTCCATATCCCCCGCAGCATTCTTGCGGTGTGGAGCATGGGATACTGGCGACAGGACCGAAGGGAGGACCATGGATCGCCGGCGATTTCTGGCTGCGCTGGGGACACCGGCCGGCTGGAGCATGGCATCAAGGCTGGCGGCCCAGGCACCGCCGGAGAATACCACAGCCGACATTACGCTGCGCATCTCACCGGTAGAGGTCGAAATCGCTCCGCGGCGGCTGATTAAGACCACGGGTTATAACGGTTCGGTTCCCGGTCCCGTGCTGCGCCTGAGCGAGGGACAGTCCGTCACGGTGGAGGTGAACAACCAAACGGACACCGCGGAAGTCGTCCACTGGCATGGCCTGTTCGTTCCTTGCGAGGTCGACGGCGCTATGGAAGAGGGCACGCCGATGGTCTCGGCACACAGCTCCCGGCGGTACACATTCGTGCCCCGCCCGTCGGGAACTCGCTGGTATCACACGCACGTTTCCGCGGGCCGGAATTTGAAGCGCAGCACGTATACCGGACAGTTCGGATTCCTGTACGTGGAACCGCGCAGCGAGCCTGGCAGGTATGACGCTGAAGTATTCCTGGCGCTGCATGGATGGGAGCCTTACCTGGGAGTCATGGGCGCCGGCGAAGGCACGCTGGACGTGATGTACCAGAGCTTCTCTGTCAACAGCCACGCGCTAGGGTACGGCGAGCCGGTACGGGTCAAAGAGGGACAGAAGATCATGTTCCGTATCTTGAATGCCAACGCGACCATGCTGCATCGGCTGGCGCTCACCGGCCACAAGTTCGAAGTAGTCGGGCTCGACGGGAACCGCGTGCCCACGCCGCGCGAGGTGGAAGTGCTGGAGCTCGGCGCGGCGGAGAGGGTGGACGCGGTGGTTACCATGGGCAAACCGGGCGTCTGGATTCTCGGCGAAGTGGATGATCGCGCGCGGAACGCCGGCTTGGGAGTAGTTGTAGAATACGCAGACCGCCAAGGTCCGGCACAGTGGACCGCGCCAGCCTCCGCCCGCTGGGACTACACCATCTTCGGACGGCAGGGCGACACAGCGCCGCGGGATGCGGAGGTGATCCCGCTGGTCTTCCGCCAGAAGTTTGCGGGGAACCGCTGGGTGGATCACTGGACGATCAACGGGAAGTCTTTTCCCAAGACCGATCCGATTCGGGTCCAGGCGAACAGGCGATACCGCCTCCGGTTCGACAACCAGAGCGACGAAGCTCATCCGGTGCACCTGCATCGTCACTCCTTCGAGTTGACGAAGTTCGCGGGTGTGGCAACGTCGGGAGTGGTCAAGGATGTGGTGGTGGTTCCGCCGCGCCGCCAGGTGGAGGCCGATTTCGTAGCAGATAATCCGGGTCCGTCGTTGTTTCACTGCCACATGCAGCTTCACATGGACTATGGCTTTATGGCGCTGGTCCAGTACGCCTAACGGCGCGCTTGAAAGCTGAAAGAGTAGCCAACTCCGATGAAGTGGTCCACGGCGGCCGATGACAGGCCGACGCCGACATGCAGGTCGAGCTGATGACGGGGTGCGGGCTTGAAAGCCGTCCCGAAATGCATCAGGTGACGGGGCCCTCCGTGCTCCGGAAATCGATTGAAGACCCCGGTTAATTCCCGGATTCCGGCCATGTTGTCGAACGACTCGTTCTGCAGATTTGCGAACCCGAACGCCAGAGAGTCGGTTATGGGAAGTGGCCCGCGGCGCTCCGGTTGCGTCTCTTCTACTGGAAAAGAGGTCGATAATGCCTGATAAGGCCGTCGGCAGGTCGTTCTAGGTAGTGGCACGCAGGAACGGCGGATCACCTCTATTTATGAAGTTCCGGATCAGCATTTGCTGGAAGTGGATTCGCGGCGGAAGCGGTCTTGCGAGCTTCGAGCTTTT
>DATJWB010000285.1:0-7308 GCA_035501495.1 Bryobacteraceae bacterium
TCCACCAGCGTTCGAACCTGCCCGCTCACGCCCTGGTCGTCCACTCCATGAAGCAGGTCGCGCGCCTCGGAGAACTGCTTCGCTCCCGCCAGGGCGGGCACCTTCGTCACCAGCCGGTCGCGCACGTGAGCCGCTTCACCGCCCCCGGGGTCGGCGCCCTGCGCCCCGGTGAACGCCGATCGCACGTGGCCGGCCCCCGAACCTGCCAGTTCCGTGATCTGGGGCAAGGCCTCGCGAAGTTTGTCGGCATAATCGGCCGCGTAGTCGTCCGCCTTTGGGAATCAGCCCGGCCAGCGCAACCGCCCATTCGAGGTCGGTTTTGCCGGGTGCCGTCCGGCGAACCTCTTGTTCGGCTGCTATCGCACTCAACACCATTTGTTAAGAGCAATGCAAGATTCCGGATCATCACAGACATGACGATGTGGAGGGGATATTCGTGCAGGTCGAAACGCACGTGAAAACGTGCCAACCCGGCACTCCGCAGCCCGGAGCCGTCAGCGGGCAATGAAGATCAGCACCAGATGTCCGATTACCCAGCCGGAAGCAGTCTGGCACGCCGGCGGGCGATGATAATTAGTGAAATGGGACCTTTTCTATGAAATGATACCAATCAGATGAGTGTGAGAAATGCGCGCTGAGTGGCAGCCCGATTCGTGGCGCCGTTACGCGGCACTCCAGCAGCCGGAGTATCCCGATGCGGCCGAACGTGACGGCGTGCTCCATGAGCTGAGCAGGCTGCCGCCGCTGGTCACGAGTTGGGAGATCGTACGGCTGCGGGCTCTGCTGGCGGACGCCGCCCGCGGACAGTGCTTTGTGCTGCAGGGTGGGGACTGCGCGGAGCGGTTCGTGGATTGCACGTCGGCGCGCATCACCAATACCCTCAAGGTGCTGCTGCAAATGAGCCTGGTGCTGGTGGTCGGCGCGCGGCGTCCGGTGATCCGCGTGGGGCGAGTGGCCGGCCAGTATGCCAAACCCCGGTCCGCCCCCATGGAAACGCGAGGCGGGATATCTCTGCCATCCTATCGCGGCGACAACATCAACCGGCCCGCTTTCACAGCGGAGGCGCGCACGCCCGATCCCCAATTGTTGTTGCGAGGCTACGAGCGCTCGGCGCTGACGCTGAACTTCATGCGCGCCCTGATCAAGGGCGGCTTTGTCGATTTGCACCATCCGGAATACTTCGATCTCGACTGGGTACGACATTCGCCCATGGCCGACGAATACCGTCGCATGATTTCGACCATTAGCGAGGCTCTGGGTTTCATGGAAGGCGTGTTCGGCGTCCGCGCCGGCGAGAGTGACCGGATCGATTTCTTCACCTCGCACGAGGCCTTGCTTCTGGGATATGAGCAGGCGCAAACCCGGCCTGTACCCCGCAGGTCCGGCTATTTCAACCTCTCCACCCATTTCCCGTGGGTCGGACTTCGCACCAACGACCCGGATGGCGCGCACATCGAGTACGCGCGCGGCATCGAGAATCCCATCGGCATCAAAGTGGGTTCGGGGACCACACGCGATTCCGTGGCGCGTTGGCTGGAAACGCTGGATCCCCAGCGCACCCCCGGACGGCTGACCCTGATCCACCGCTTCGGTGTGAACCAGATCGCCGGGGAACTGCCGCGGTTGATCGAGATCGTGCGCGCCGAAGGGGGCCAAGCCGTATGGATCTGCGACGCCATGCACGGAAATACGCGCCTCACCACCGAGGGTGTCAAGACACGGCGATTCGAAGATATCCAGTCGGAAGTCGAGCAGGCATTCGACATCCACCGCGCGATGGGGCAAGAGCTGGGAGGCGTCCACATCGAACTGACTGGTGAGAACGTGACGGAGTGCACCGGCGGAGCGCGCGCGCAACGGGAACAGGATCTGGCGCGGGCATACGAGTCGGAAGTCGATCCGCGGTTGAACTACGAGCAGGCGCTGGAACTGGCATTCCTGATCGCTCGCAAGATGAAGACCACCACCGGATCGACGGCGGCAGCATAGTGGCTACTCGTTCCGCACGGGAAGAGGACTCAACGCGTAGCGTGTCTGCAGATAGGCCACGATATCGGTCAGTTGCTGCACGGTCATGCGACTGGCGTATTCCGGCATGCCCGTGGTGACGCCTTGGGAGCCCAGGTCGGCCGACGGGTAGCGGTCCGCATGATACGCCGGATTGATGATCGCCGTCACCAGGTAGCCGTCACTCGGCTGGTGCGCTACAGACCCGCCCAGGGTGACGGGCCGATTGGCCGGGCGGGGCAGGTTGCTTCCCTGCACTTCATGACAGGAGTAGCATCGAAACTCGATGAAGGCTGCTTTGCCGCGTTGCGTGTCGCCGTTCCCGGCTAGCCGAAAGCCCTTGGCCGGATCGCGAGCTGTGCTGCAGGCTATGCCCGCTGCCACCAGTCCCAGGACCCACAACAGTGTTGTCGAAGGCGCCATGTGTGCCTCCTTTCGGATGTCATTCGCTATCCGCCTGCCGCCAGGAAGGCGGGAACAGTCCGCGGCGCAGCAGGTGGTACGCTGCGGAGACAATCACGGGCGCGGCCGTGAGTTGCCTCCTGCCTGGAGTCTAGCGCCTCGCGCTATGCGGGGCAAGCCCGAGGCTACTACTTCACGGGCTCGCCATTGGAGGCGAACGCATAACCTCCAGCGAGAGTCTTGCCCGAAGCGAGAAGGTCCCGGATCCGGCCCCGGTTCGGCCCGGCACGCGCGGCTGCAGCCGCGAGACAGCGGACCGCGTCTGTTGGGGTCGCCTCCGGCCCGACGCGGAAGATCCATGGAACGTTCGCCGATGTCAGGGTTTGGTCGGAGGAGATCGCGAGCACCGGCAGGAACGTCTTCACGGCGATCTGTTCCGCAAGGTGGGCCTGCTCTCGTCCGACCGCTACCAATCCGAGCACGGCGGGATCGTAGACCAGTTTGACGAGTTCCGTGGAAGCTTTGCCCCAGGGGACGTCGGAAGAGACGCCGGCGACCTCGAATCCGGGGAACCGGATGGTGGAGGCGAGCTTGTCCGCTCCAGGCCCGAAGACTCCGATCTTCAGCCCCGGCCCGCCTGCGTCCGGAATCTCAGGCCCGGAGTAATTCACGCCGTTTTCGCCCACCTTGGCATACGGTTTGTCCATGGTATAGCGGCGGAAGGAGAGCCTCTGGTTCCTGACCGCCCCAAGATACATGGGCGCGATATTCTTGGCGTTCGGATCGAAGGTCATCTCGCCGGCCACGCCGCGGTAGTGCTCGATGCCGTAAAGCGCGTCGCGGATGCGGCCGCGGTTCAGACCGGCGCGGCAGATGGCGCCGAGCAGGATGTTCATGGTGTCGAAGCCGAGCGCCGAAAAGGCGTCGGTCTTCGCCTGGTACGCCGCCACAAAGCGCTTTTGGAAGTCGATCCAGGCGGGATCGTCGCGGCTGGGATCGAACGGGTAGACGATCTCGAGACCTTCTGCGGCATCGCCCGCGATGCGCAGCAGGTCGTCTCCCAGAACGCGGAAGCTGCCGAAGACCGGCTGCTTCATGCCCATCTGCCGCATCTCTTTGAGGATCGTGCCGGCGGCCGCGGCATCTGCCCAGAGGACGACGCCATCCACGCGGGAATCCTCGAGCACGCGCAACTGGTTGGTGAAACTGCGGTCCTCGGGGGCAAACTTCTGCTCGATCACTACGGGGTGCCCGAGCCGGCGCGCGGCATCGCGGAACTTGGCGACTCCGAAGCGGCCGTATCGCTCATTCACGCGAAGAAGGCCGATGCGCTTCAATCCGAGATCGCTGTAGATGCGGCGGGCAAGCGTGTAGCACTGCACGCGGTCATCCTGGATGCTGGTGAGGATCCAGGGAATGATGGTTTCGGGGATGGTGGGATCCGTGGCGGCGCTGTTGACGATCGGCAGTTCCGCGCGCAGCGAGACGCGCAGGGCAATGTGGGTGGAATCTCCACTAATCGACCCGAGCATGGCCCAGACCTTCTCGTCGTAAACCATCTTCACGATTTCGTTGCTCGAGGCGCCCCACGTGGCGGCGTCGTTGTGGATCTTCAGGCGGAACGGTTTGCCGCAATATCCGCCGCGCGCGTTGGCTTCCCGGATGGCCAGTTCGGCGCCGTGGAGCATGGCGGTTCCGAGCGCCAGGTCTTTGTGATTCTCGATCGGTCCCAGGAAGCCGATGGCCACCTCGCTCACGTCCGCCGCAAGTGTGGTGGCAACTTCCGAAGCGGCGCCATTGTACTCGGGGGTCTTGGTGTAGTGCTCGTAATAGGGCTTCGTGAAGCGGGAAAACGGCCTCAGGTCCTCGGGTTCGCTGGCGTAGGGCTCGAGGGTCCGGACCACGGGCGGTCCGGGCGGATTGGCGCCGCAGGTACAGGTCTGGGCGGACACAGCGGCGGCGCCCCAGACGAAGGCCGCCAGGCATCCAACGCCGCGGCGCATCACTCCTCCCGATGCCGAACGAACATGGCGATCGCCTCGATCTCCACCAGCAGGTCGGGGCGGCAGAGGATCGCCTGGATTCCGGTCGAAGCCGGGAGCGGGTCCAACCCCTGCAGGCGAAAGAAGGTGGTCCGCTCTTCGTTGAACGCGGCATAGTCGCGCTCGATATCGCGCAGATAGCACGTGGTCCGCACCACGTCTTTCCAGGTGGCGCCCTCGGATTCCAGAAGCGCGGAGATGTTCCGGTACGTTCGCCGGCACTGCGCGCGAAAGTCGCCCACGTGCGCCGTCCTGCCGTACTCGTCCACGCTGGCGGTTCCGGAGATCAGCAGGACGGACAGGCCGTTCAGGTCGATGCGCAATCCGCGCGAAAACGAACTGCCGTACTCGCCGGCTTCGTTGAGGGCTGACGGCGCGGAGATGGCGCGTTTTTCCACCTTCTCCACCCGGCCGAGTTCTTCGACTGCTTCCAGGATAGTCATTTGGATTGTCCTTTCGTCTTGATGCGAATCCCGTGGCTGACGCCCCGGGCTGTCGCCACCCACACGTCGTCACCCTGAAAATCGATGCCGAACGTGTAGTGGTGCGAGGGAGCCGTATCCACGGCCACTCGCGATACCGTGCCCTGCGCATCGCGCAGCAGCATTTCGGGCGCGTGGGTATCGAGAGCCGGACGCCATGTGGCCCAACGCTCGCCATCGAAATATGCCAGGCCCTTGTCGGTGGCGAACCAGGTGCGCGTTCCGTCGATGGTTTTCACCTGGTTCAGAAAGTTGCTGGGCAGGCCGCTGTCCTTGTCGAGGAAGTTGCGCCAGTTGCGGCCGTCGTAGCGGCTGGCCCCGAAATAAGTGGCCACCCACAGGACGCCGCTTCCATAGCTCACCGATGTGGTGATCTCGTGAATCAGCCCCTGGTCCTTGTAAAGGACGATTTCGGTCTCGCCGTCGGGGTCGTTGTAATCTTTCCATCGCTCGGTCCTGACGTCGTATTCCAGAACGCCGCCGCCCCAGACGGCGTAGTAGACCTTGTCCGGCGCGGCGGTAACGCTGTAGGTCCAGATCTCGTACATCGGCGTATTGCGCTCGTTATAGAGTTGCCATTCGCCGGTGCGGGTATTGAGGCGGCTGCCGCCGGCGGCGGTCGCGACCCACAGGAAATCGCCCTGGACGGCCACGCCGTAGACAACGTCGTTGGCCAGCCCGCTGGAAAGCTGCGTGAAGGTGTCGAAGCGGCCGGCTGAGTAACGGCTGAGGCCCGCCATGGTGCCGATCCAGAGGTCGTGGGTCTGCTTGTCGAGCGCCAGGCTGAGCACCGCGCGATGCGCCAGCCCGTCGGCGGGCGTGAAGACCCGCCATTTGCCGTGCTCGTAGAGCCCCAGCCCGTTGTCGGTTCCCGCCCAGACGCGATCCCCATCTACACAAATGCTGTACACGCGGTTGTCGGGGAGCCCGCCGGCAGTCGTGAAATTCTCCCATCGAAATTGCGGCAGGTCCTGCGCGAAAAGTCCGCACGCACTGACGATCAGTGCAAGCGATCTGCGGCAGGCAGGAGTGCCGGCGCCACATTTTCTCGTCATAGCGTCTTCAGGTACTCGATGAGATCATTCAGCTCATCCTTGGTGAGGTCGTTGGTCACACCGTGTCGATCGTTCGGATTGAACACGGTCCAGATTTCTTCCAGCGTGCGCGCGGAGCCATCGTGCAGGTAGGGCGCGCTGTACGCTACGTTCGTCAGATGTGGGACATCGATCTTTGGCGAGCGGTCGGTGGCCTTGCCGGTGCCTACGTCGGCCAGTTCCTGGCTCGTGAAGTGGGGACCCGAGTGGCAGACGAAGCACTTCAGATCGTCGGGAATCGGAGTTCCGTCTTTGCGGGTCTCCCGTTCGAAAATGGCCTTGCCGCGCTCTTGCGCAGGCGTCAGTTGCCCGTCGGGCAGGCGGTAACGATTGGGCCGCAGCGGGATCGACTTGATGAAGCGCACCAGGTCTTCCAGGTCGTCTCCGCGAATACCCTGGGAACGGAAAAAAAAGCGCTCCGTGCGGACTCCGCATTCGGTCTGCAGGTCGGGATTGCCGCCATTCCACTTGTAGGGCGCGGTCTCGCCAATCTGCTCGAGCGAGCGGTTATCGACGATGTCCACACCGAAGCCGTCCGGCTCGAGATCCCAGGAAAGGCCGTCGATGGTCGCATCCAGGTGGCAATTCGCGCAGCCGAACTGGTTGCCGAAGGCATATCGGGAGGAATAGAACAACCGCTCGCCGCTGCGCTCCGGAGTGAGTTCCGCGGGACCGCCGAGAGGGATGTTAGACGTGACTTCGCCGCGCGCGGTATCGAGCACGGAAATCGTGTCGTCCAGCCGGTTCGCTACGTAGAGTATGGCACCGTCGGGCGAGAGGACGATGCTCCGCGGGTTGCGGCCCACGGGGATGCGGGCGATGACATAGCGCGATGCCGCCGATAAGTCGTTGGCCAATGCCGCGGCACCGGAAGCGGTAGCCGCGGCGATCAGTTGCCGCACGTCAAGAATCGCCACCTCATTGGATCCGGCGGCGGAGACGTAGGCCTTCGTCTGGTCGGGAGAAATCGCCACGCCGAAGGGCAGCGAGAAATAATCCTCGATGGCATCCAGCGGAAGTTGGACGACACTACCGATCGCGTCCCCAAAGACCGCCAGGGAATTGCCAAAGGCCCATCCGTGTTCCACGTGCGCCAGAGGGATCAGGTTTTTGGGGCGCATCTGCGCCGCGATCCCCAGCCGGCCGTCCCGCGATATCGCAACGTGGAAGACCCCGCCGACGTTGTGCAGCGGCAGGCGCGACGCAATGGTGCGGGATGCCGTGTCGATCTCGGTGATCTCGGATTCCGGCGGAGTTCGAAACTTGCCGGGGTTGGGGTAG
>DATJWB010000286.1:0-132626 GCA_035501495.1 Bryobacteraceae bacterium
CCTGTACCCATGGGCCCCCGCCGGCCCACAGAACTCCATGAAAACCCTTGCGCCATCGACGTGGCGCAGGCCCTCCGGCCTGCCGCGTCCCGACTCATCGGGGCGCTTTTCGGCGCCGGATTCCGGGCGGCCAACAAGCGAGGGCACGAGTGCCGACGCGGCAGCCTCGAAAACCCCTTCGCGGGCACCGGCGCGGGCAGCGGCCAAAAGCGTCCCGAAGAGTCGGGACGCGGCAGGCCGGAGTGCCTGCGCCACGTCGATGGCGCAAGGGTTTTCATGGAGTTCTGTGGGCCGGCGGGGGCCCATGGGTACAGGCACGAGTGCCCGCGACACATCGGACCGAAACAAGGACGAGCAGCTAGTTCGCAACTTCGGACACCTCACGGGGCTCCAGCGTCTCCAGAAAACTGCAAGTTCCCTCCCGGTCGAACATCGGGTCCGACGCCTCAATGCACAGAAAAAAACGATTGCGCGACGCCAGCGCGAACCGCGGTACGTTAAACATCGCGTGGTACGGCATGGGCAAGCCGCACAACGCGAGCAACCCCAGCACCGTGGAAATCGCCGCAAACAGAATCGTCAACTCGAACGTGATGATGATATACGCCGGCCAACTGAGGAGCGGTCGGCCGGCGACATTGATCGGAAAATACACCACCGTGACGTAATACTGCAGCATGAAACCGGTGAGCCCGCCCAGAATACCGCCGATCAGCACGATCAGCGGCAGTCGATTCTTGTGCAGGTGCAGAGCTTCGGTCAGTTCCTCCACCGGAAACGGCGTGTACGCATCCAGCTTCCGATACCCCTGCTCGCGCGCTGCCCGGGCCGCTCGCACCAGGTCGCTGGGGCTGTCGAATTCGGCGACCACGCCATAAAGCCCTTTCGTCATCCTTGCGTCTCCTCGATCTTCGCCTGCGGCAGCAGCGTGCGTACCTCAAAGATCGAAATCATCGGCAGCAGGCGGATGAACAGGAAGAACAGGAACAGGAACAGCCCGATCGTGCCGAGATACGTCGCCCAATCCCAGCGCGTCGCCTGGAAGATGCCCCACGAGGACACCACGAAATCCTGTGCCAGGCTGCTGACGATGATCACGTAGCGCTCCAGCCACATGCCGATGAGCACCACGATCGAAGACAGGAACAGCAATGCCGGCCGGCTGCGGACCTTCTTCAGCCACAGGAATTGCGGAGAAATAATGTTGCAGGCCACCAGGAACCAGTAGGAGTATTTGTACGGGCCCGTCATCCGGTGCCAGATGGCGTCATGCTCGTAGACGTTGTCGCTGTACCACGCCGTGAACGCCTCCATGATGTACGCGTAGGCCACGATCAACCCGGTAGCGAGCATCACCTTCGCGGAATTGTCCAGGTGCTTGTCGGTGATCAGACCTTCGAGGCCGTACGCCGCTCGCAGAGGTATGGCCAGCGCCAGCACCATCGCAAATCCGGAATAGATCGCGCCCGCGACAAAATACGGCGGGAAGAAGGTGCTGTGCCAGCCCGGCACGATAGCGATCGTGAAGTCGAAGCTCACCACCGTGTGCACCGAAAGCACCAGCGGCGTTGCCAATCCGGCGAGCAATAGCGACGCGGTCTCGTAGACGCTCCAGTGCCGCGCGGAACCGCGCCAGCCCATGGCCATGATGCCGTACACGAATCGCGCGAAGCGGCTGCCCGTGCGGTCTCGAAGCGTCGCCAGGTCGGGCATTAAGCCGACGTACCAGAACATCAGCGACACCGTGGCATATGTGGACACTGCGAAGACGTCCCACACCAGCGGACTGCGGAAATTAGGCTGCACTCCCATGGTGTTGGGATACGGAAACAGCCAGTAGAAGAGCCACGGCCGGCCAAGGTGAAGGATCGGGAACATCCCCGCGCAGGCCACGGCGAACAGCGTCATCGCTTCAGCGAATCGATTGATGGAATTCCGCCAGCGCTGGTTGAGCAGCAGCAGGATCGCGGAAATCAGGGTCCCGGCGTGGCCGATTCCAATCCACCACACGAAATTCGTGATCGCGAATCCCCACATCACCGGCGTGCGGATGCCCCAAATCCCGACGCCTCTGTCGAACAGCACCGCCACCGCATACAGGAACACCAGGAGCAGTGAGAAGCCCACCCCAAATCCCGCGAACCAGAACAACGGCGTCTTCTTGGTCAGTACGACGGTAGCAATCTGGTCCGTGACGGTCCCGAATGTGTAACCGGGCGCGATGATCTCGCGCGCCGCCGGCTTGTCCATTACCTGTTGTTCGTCTGCCATGGGTTACCTGAAATGCCCATCCAAATGGGTAGCAGCCCTCATCCTTCCACCTCCGGGTTGGGATTCCGTAAAGTCGCCAGGTAGGTGGTGCGCGGGCGAGTGTTCAAATCCGCCAGTAGCCCGTAATTCCGCTGGTCGGCTTTCATTTTCGCCACGCGGCTGTTGGGATCGTTGATATTGCCGAATATGATCGCCTCCGTCGGGCAGGTGGCCTGGCAGGCGGTCTGGATCTCGCCGTCCTGCACCTTGCGGTCCTCACGCTCCGAATCGATCTTGGCAGCGTTGATCCGCTGCACGCAGTACGTGCACTTTTCCATTACACCCCGGCTGCGCACCGTCACGTCCGGATTGTGAAGCAGCTTCAGGCTCGGCGTTTCGTAATCCGAGAACAAATAGAAATTGAATCGCCGCACCTTGTACGGACAGTTGTTGGAGCAGTAGCGCGTGCCCACGCAACGGTTGTACACCATGTCGTTGAGCCCTTCGGCGCTGTGACTGGTGGCTTGCACCGGACACACCAGTTCGCACGGCGCGTCCTCGCACTGCATGCAGGGGACCGGCTGGTTGTAAATCGCCGGATCGTTCTCAGTGCCCTGGTAATAGGAGTCCACGCGGATCCAATGCATCGCCCGGCCGCGGCGCACCTGGTCCTTACCTACCACCGCGATGTTGTTTTCCGCCTGGCAGGCCACCATACAGGCGCCGCAACCCGTGCACGCGTTCAAGTCGATCGCCATGCCCCACGCGTAGCCATCGTACTTCCACTCGGGGTAGATCGTCAGCTCGCGCGCCGGCGCCTCGGCGCCCTCGTGCACCGACTCGGGTTCCTTCTTAAACTCCTCGAGTGTGCCCTTGTGAATAGCGTGGCGGCGCGCGTCCAGGGCGTGAAACTCCTGTGTGGACGCGAACTGGAAGCTGCCGGAGACCTTCTGCGCCTCGAGCCCGGTATCGTGCCAGAGCGCCTTGCTCGTCCTCAGCGCGTAGGTATTGAACCCGGCCCCGGTACAGACACGCCCTCCGCGAGTGCGGCCATAGCCGAGGTGCAGCGTAATCGCTGCCTCCGCGTGCCCCGGCTGTTGGAACACCGGTGCTTTCAACGAGCGGCCGTCATACGTCAACTGCAGCAGATCGCCGTTCTCGACGTTGAGTTGTTTCGCGAGGCTGGGGCTGATCAGGGCGGCGTTGTCCCATGTCAGTTTGGAGATGGGCTTGGGCAACTCCTGAAGCCAGCCGTTGTTGCCGAAACGCCCATCGTAGATCGTCGGGTCGGGCCGGAAGATCACCTCCAGCTTGCCGCCCAGCACGCGTTTCTCGGTGGGCGCAGTCAGATTCGCGTCGCGGATTGCCGGCATCTTGGTCGGCAGCGCCGTGTTGGGCACCAGGCCGTCGTGCACTGCTTTCCGCCACCAGTTCTCGAAATCCGCGCCCTTGTGTTGCCCCGCCCAATACCCCTTGACGATTTGGTACGGGCTGGCTTCCGGAGTGTCGGTGAACATCTGCAGCAACTGGTAGGCCGAACGCCCGTTGTACAGCGGCTCGATCAACGGCTGCTGAATGGTCACGGCGCCATCGAAAGCGCGGGCATCGCCCCAAGTCTCGAGGAAATGCGTTTCCGGCAGGTGCCACTGGCAAACCTCGGAGGTCTCGTTATCATAGAGGCTCAGATGCGCTCGCAGCTTGGCCTTCTGGATGCGCTCGCGCAAACCTAGATCGACCGGCGCGGTGAAGACCGGGTTGCCGCCAAGAATCAGGAGCAGTTCCACTGAACCTGAGTCGAGGTCTTTCGCCAGATCCTGCAGTGATGCAAGCTGGTCCACCTGGCTGGCTTCGACGGGGTCGGTGTAGAAGACCGTCTTGCCGACGTTGCCGAGCGTGGAGTTCATAGCGTGCGCCAGGGCATGGACGCCGGGCGGCTGCTGCTCGCCCGCGATCACCAGGCAGGCTCCCTTATGGCGGAGCAAATCGTGGGAAATGGCGTTGACCCACTTGGTCACGTCTCCGTTGCTGCTGTTGACGGCTCCCTTGGCCGCTCCCACCGCGATCGCCAGCGCCCATGCGAAGTCCTCGATGTCGCCGGCGCGCAGCGGCAGGCGATGATCGGCCTTGGTGCCCGTCGGCGTGGGCATCGGTTCCGCTACATACAGCCGGTTCATCTCCGATCGCCCCGGCTCGATCCTGCGACGCGCCGAGAACTGGCGCGCATACCGAAGGCTCGCAGGCCCGGACGCCAGAAAGTCCGAATCGAGCGAGACCACGACATTCGCGGGCGCCAGGTCGTAGTAGGTGTTCACCGGCTGCCCGAACGTCTGCATCGCCGCCGCGCGTGCGCTGTGCGGACCGGCCGGATCCCACTGATGCCACCTGGATGCCGGAAACAGCTTCTGAATGTTGCGAAGCTGGTCGGCCACGGTCGGCGAAGTCACCGTCTCGGTGAGGATACGGATTCCCGCTCCATTGGCGCCCTTTTGATTTCCGACGATTCCCCGCAGAACACCGAGAAAGGCGCCCCACGCGCGGATTTCCCCGTTCAACGTGAGCGCCTGCGAGCGGTCCGGATCGTACAATTGCAGCACCGAAGCTTGTGAGAAGCTGTCGCACGCCCCAAGCGTGGCCGGATGTTCCGGATTGCCTTCGATCTTGGTGGGCCGACCTTCGTGGCTCTCCGCCAGCACGCCGCTGGCAACGCCGCCCAACGTGGTAGCGGTGGCAAAGAATAGCGGCCTGCCGGGGATCAGCTCTTCCGGTTGCCGGACATAGGGCACGATGTGCTCGGTAGGCTGGCGGGTGCAGGCGCTCAGCCCGGCGAGCGCCAGCGATGCGCCCATGAGCTTCAGAAAATTGCGCCGCCCCTCGACCGGATTTTCGTCGTCGCTCCAGCCCACGGCCTGACGGGGAAATTCCCGTTCCACGAGATCTCGAAAATCTGGAGTGGAGGCCAGATCGCTGAGGCTCCGCCAGAACTCAGCTCGCTCCGCTCGCGCGGCCAGGGGCCGGGGGCCAGGGGCCGGGGGTTGTGTTTTCGTGTCGCTCATCGGTGGCAAGTCGAACAACTCGTCAGCACGCGCGGATCTTGAATCTTGTATTCTTCCACCAGCTTGCGTCCAATCTCCTCCTGGTCGCCCGCGGGCTCATAGCCCATAGTGGTGATGAACTGGCGCGGCCTCACGTACTTCTCCGGATGACGGTGACAATTCAAACACCACTCCATCTGGAGCGAATTCTCCTGCCAGGTGAGCGGCATCCGGTCCACTCTCCCGTGGCAGCTCTCGCATCCCACGCCCTTGTTGATGTGGATGCTGTGATTGAAATATACGAAGTCGGGCAGATCGTTGACGCGCGTCCAATGGAGCGATTCGCCGGTGCGGAAACTGGCGCGCACCGGTTCCAGCGTGGGGCTCGTAACCCAGATCTGCGAATGACAGTTCATGCAGGTTTTGGTGGGTGGAATGTTGGCGAAACTGGAACTCTCCACCGTGGTGTGGCAATAGCGGCAGTCCACACCCAGCCCGCCGACGTGGTGGGCATGGCTGAAGGGAACGGGCTGCTCCCGCGACTCGTTGGCGCGCGTGGCGTATGCGGATGAATTCAGCTCCGCAAACACCCAGGTCAGAAACGCCAGAATGAAGACTGCGCCGAATATGGTGATCCGCGCAAACGTGTTCGTGCTGTGATGAAAAATCTGAGCCATGCGGTTATCGCCTACTCAGATTCAATCTCGAGGCTTCTTGATTTGGCATTCGGCAATCGAAAACAGCAACCAACCCAGTTACCCGGTCTTGCCCTATCTTCCCGGATTCTCCCGTAAGGGAAGTTGATGCAAAACTTCGGGTTTTGTTTCACGTTAACAAATTCTCCGCCGCTAGGCTTTCCACTCCAACAGGTGAAGGCATGGCTCCTGGCGGCTTCCCTTATCTTCGGTGCACACCGCGAATTGCGGATTTCGTCCCCGCCCGCCCCACAAAGACGCGCCGGCGTATTCTCCATCCTGGCGCAGCACGTAAAAGTTCAAATCGACAGCCTTGAGGCGCTCCTCATCGTTGTCGAAATTGCGCGCCACACGCTTCAGGGCATCGAGCGCCGCCTCCTTAGGCGCCATCCCGTGGCGCATGTTCTCGACGATGGTATGCGCGCCGGCCACCCGCAGATTCTCTTCTCCGCGTCCCGTCGATCCCGCGCCTCCGATATCCTGGTCGAGCCAGAGGCCGCCGCCGATGATGGGAGAATCACCCACCCGTCCGGGGATCTTCCACGCCAGCCCGCTCGTCGTGGTGATAGCCGACATCTCGCCCTTCTCGTTCAGAGAAATGCAATTGATCGTCCCATGCGGCGGATTCAACGCCACCTCGTAAGCCCAGGCGATCGTCTCCTCGTCGTACTGCGGAAATGCCTTCTTCAACTCTCCAATCTTTTTCGGCTTCGGCGGCCCGTCGGTGCCCGACTCCCAATTCGTATGTCCGTTCCGGTCGCGCATCTCGCGCTTCCACATGCGCCACGCGAGACGCGATTTTTCCGTCAGCAGATCCTCTTCCGGGAAGCCGTACGCCTTGGCAAATCGCAGCGCCCCCTCCCCGACCAGCATCATGTGGTCGGTTTCCAGCAGCACCAACTGCGCGATCTTCGACGGAGTCTTAATACCGCGAATCGCTCCCACCGCGCCGCCGCGCCGCGTGGGACCATGCATGCAACTGCAATCCAGTTCCACCACGCCGTCTTCATTTGGAAGCCCGCCGTAGCCGACGCTGGTGTCCCGAGGATCGAGTTCCACGATATTCACCCCGGCAACGATCGCATCCAACGTGTCGCTTCCGGCGCGAATCATCTCCATCGCCTTGGCGCAGCAATTCACCCCGCCGTTGTACGAGTTGGCGCTGGAGATCACGATATTCCGCGGTTTCGCTTGCGCTCTTACGATCTGAGCCATCGGCAGAGCGGCCGCCACCTGAAGGGCGGCCCGCCGGCTGAACCTCGTGTCCTTCATGCGTTTCTCTCCTTCCACCAGGAGCGGCACAACAGCCGTCCGTGGACCCGGACGCCCAACGCCAGAGTACGAAAATGCAAAGGATTTCACATTATGTCACAGCCCGAGCGGGAAAGCGTAGTCCGGTATTTCCGGACGATTTCTTACGCCTCGGCCGTCTGTGCCTGGACCGGCGCTCTGCCGAGTACTGACGGTGCCAGTCCCCACAGGACTACCGCCGCCAGCGCGCCGGCCACGATCCAGCCCTGTATGTGCATCGAGGCCAGGCCGGTGCCGAAGAGTTCCCCGAGCGGTCCGCGCAGCGCCAGCGCCCACAGCACCAGCGCGTACGCCAGGTAATTCCTCCGGGCGAATCGGCTGCAGAACGCCAGCGCGACCACTGCGGTAAACAGGCCGATGCCGTATTCGAAAGCCAGTTCGCCTGGGGTACGAATGTCCGTGGGCAGCAGGATGAAAACGGCCAGCAATCCCGCAGCTACCCTCATCCACAGCTTCGACAGCCGGACCGCCAGCAGCGCGATTGTCCCCAACGTCGCCGCGTCCAAGATCGTAGACCGGACCGCGGTCGTGATAGCCGCGAGCGCCGGAGATGCCGAGACAATCAGGTCGGGGCTGCCGACGGAAAACAGCGCCACTTGGTGGAACCGGTCCATCAGGAAACCCTGGAGTTGATGCAGGATCAATCCGAACCCCACTGCCGCCAGCAGAGCGATGGCCGCGTCCCTGCCAAGCAGCCGGCGATTCGATGCCCGCAGAGCCGCCATGCAATCGGGATAAAACGACGTGAGCAGCGCCACCGCGCCCCCCATCAGCAGGAATCCGAACACTACCGACATCACGATCACGATGTAGATGGTTGCCTGGAAGGTCTGCAGAGGAATCGCTGTGGGGTAGTTCTGCAACGCGAGCTGCATCGAAAGCAGCGGTGCCACGGCGGTCAGCAGCGCCGCCGGTACGGCGATCCGAATCGTCAGCTTCCAGCGCACCAGCCCCTGCCGGATGTTCCGGATCATCAGAATCAGCCCCCACACGATTCCGGCCGCCATCATTCCGAAGCGCAGTGCCAGCACCGCAATCGAAATGAAGTTCTGCTGCGATCGGGCGCGCTCATAAGCCTCCGGCAGCTTCCAGTACGACCGCAATTGCACCACCTGGTCGCCTGCCACCTGAGCGACCAGGCGGAAATGCGCCTCGTCCACGTTGCGCGGGTCGCCCGCCGGCGCCTCCCATTCGAGCGTGTGATCGCGCCTGGCCTTCTTCTTCTCGGAATTGTTCTCCTTCAGATCCATGGCGCCGAGATCCCATCCCTGCGTTGCGGCGAACTTCATGGCTATCGAGCGAGCTTCGTCGTCCGCAATATCGGCGCCCGGCCGATCTTCGGGCAGAGTGTGGCTGAATCCCAGTACCTTCCCCGTCTCGGGATGCACCGAGATCGCCACCTCCTCTTTGTCGAGCGACCTGAAGTACCGCGTTGCCCATCGTTGGATCGGCCGGTACTGCTCAAAAAGCTTGGAAGCGCCCTCCACGGAACGCCGCTCCAGAAAATACTTGCCCGCCAGGCTGTCGGGACCGCTCCAGTTGCTCACCGGAAACGTCACATGCTCGAAGGCGTTTGTGTCGAAGCCTTGTGCCCGCAAAAACGCGTCGGAAGAGGCCCGCGCCTGCGAATCCGGAATCTTATAATTGGGGGACTCGCCAAACTTGTTCGCGGTCAGACGCAGGGTGATCAGGCCGAAGAACAGAATCAAGGCGGCTGAGGCGAGTTTCCGCCGGTCCGACGGCGCATAATCGAAAACACCCGTGGGCTCGTCGGCCGCCGCCGCTTCCCCTGGCGCCTCTGTCTCTCCACTTTCATCCCCGTTTAGCAGCCCGGCCTCCGGTTCGAATCCTCCGTTCCGCCAGTAGGCCACCAGGGCGATCAGCACGGGCAGCACAATGATCCCCGCACTCGCGGCCCCCGACAGCTTGAAGTACAAGCTCTGCGACCGCATCAGCAGCATCGCGCTGTACATGGCGTCCACCGAATAATGCCAGACCAGCGTCGGCAGAATGCCCCACCGCAGCATAATCAGGCCGAGAGCTACGCCGCCGATCCCCACCTCCACACCGCGGATATAGAACGGCTGCTGCGGGTAAGCCGAGTGTCCGAATCCCCAGATGAAGCCCGCCAGGATGACCGCAACCGCGGTCGATCGCGCCAACTTCCGGAAAAACAAAATCCCGAACATGCGGAACAGGAACTCCTCGAAGACTGCCGGGAAGAATCCGCCAAAAAGCACAAACAGCCAGGGGAAGCGCGTATTGAGCAGGTCGCTATACGGCACGTCGGCCGGAGACCAGGCGCCCAGTTTGTAGGCGATGACGTAGAACGCAGTCTGGTATGCGATGAAGATTCCGGTCAGCGTGATGCCGAGGATCGCGCACAGAAAGAATCGCTTGGTGCGCAGCCCCTGTGGCCGAAACAGGTTTCCCAGAGAGATCTTGTCGCGGAACGCTTCCCGGTAGAGCGGCTCGGCGCCCGCCGTCAGCACAAACAGGAATCCGCCCACGCCCAGCGCCGTGAAGATCGCGAGCAGCAACTGCCGCGAGAGAAATGCGCTGTAAGAATCCGTGGTGGGATACCCGAATTCCTGCTGCGAAAACTGGTTCGCGGTCGAGCAGAACGACAGCACCATTCCCGTCACTCCCACCACGACCGCGCGCCGCCAGCGGATGTCTTGTTTGCGGATGCGAATCACGATCACCACGATCAGCGCCACGATCATGCCGACGAACAGCGCCGAATCCACCAACTGCGCCGTGTTGTTCTTCGAGCGCAGCCGCTCGTAATCGCGGCTCCACTGGTCCGGCACCTTGAGGTACTCGCGATACCCTCCGACTTCGTCCCCCAGGACGGTGACTTCCACGCGGCTGGTGGCATCGTGCAAGTTGAAGTCGCGCTCTTTCCAGGTGAACACGCGATCCACACGGTGCGGCCGCGCCGAGTCCGAGCCCTCCACGAATTCGAGCGACGCGGGGTCGCGCCCCACGCTCGTACGGAGGAAGTCCTCCGCCTTCGCGCGGGCCTGCGCCGTCTCGATCGCGGGACGCGCGGCGTCTTCCGCGATCTGGTGCTCGAACCCCACCATTTCACCGCGCGGCGTGATGTCTACGCTATACTCCTCCTTCTGCAGCGGACGGAACCAGCGGTACGACCAGCGCCACAACCGGATCTTCGTCCCCATCATCTGGTTGGCCTGCTCCAGACCGGCTTCCCGCTCCAGAAACGTCTTGGCATCATCATCGAACGTGAAACTCGATGCCTCGCGGTACCCATCGGTGCGATAACCCTGTCCGGACAGAAACCGGCTTGCGAGCGCCTGCCCGTCGTCGCGATTCACCCGGAAATCGATCGACGCTTCGGGAAACGCGCGGTAGAAATTGTGGATCGAGAACCACGCCGTGGCGGCCAGCAGCAGCAGGCACACAGCGATGAACCGATAGTCGGAGCTCTTGAGCTGTTCTTTCATGCGACCTTCCGTTTCGGTCCGCCCAAACGCGTCGAAGCTTTCTCCTTGGCGGCCCAATGCAGGCCAATCCCACCGAGAATATGTCTACGGACGGCTACCACGCGATAGCCCGAGCGCACCAGGAGCGACGAGAAGCCGTCAATCGAGACGAAGGTCCGCAGCGAATTGGGGATGTACGTGTAGATCCTCGGCTGTCCGTGCAGCACCAGCCCCCAAAACGCGCCCTGCGCGTACAGATACGCGAGGTAAATGCGACGCAATAGCCGATTCTGAGGCAGGAAGAAATCGAGGGTCATCAGCATGCCGCCCGGCCTCGTCACGCGCTCGATCTCTGCGAGCGCCTGCTTCAGATTGGGGAAATTGCGCAGACCGTAGCCGATGAACACGCAGTCGAAAGCGCCATCCTGGAAAGGCAGCGTCCCGGCATCCGCACAGACCTCGTACCGCAAACCTCGCTCGCGCGCAAGCCGCAGCATGCGTTCCGTGATGTCTACCGTAATCGGTTGCGCACGGGGACGCAGGTGCTGAACCAGCAGCGAAAAGTCGCCCGTGCCGGATGCCAGGTCGAGCACTCTCGGCCTTTCCGGCAACTCCACCCGCTCGACGCCGCAGCGCTTCCAGCGGCCATCCATGCCGTACGAAAAGGCACGCGTGATGAAGTTATAGCGCGGCGCGACGGTGTGAAACATCGCCCGCATCAGGCGGGAATCTTGTTTTTCGGCAGGAATTTTCACTCGCAGCCGAATTGTAGCAAAGAGGGCAACGGCGGCGGCGAGCCACGCACTGTTCGGCTTTCCATCTTTTTACACCTTCGTCACGATAGTCCCGGATCCTGCTCGGTATAATCGGCACATGCCAACGCAAGCAACTTACGATGATGCCAACCTGATCCTGCGCCTCTATGAACTGCGGCGCGAAGAGAAGCTCCGCGAGGCCCGCACGTGGTTCGCCCAGAACTGCAAACCCACCAGCCTCGAGGACATGAACCGCATCGCCCCTCCCGGAAGCCAGGAAAATGCCTATATGCGCATGGTGGCAAGCTATTGGGAAACCGCCGCCTCCTTCGTCACGTCCGGCGTGCTGAATCGGGAATTATTTTTCGAGAGCAGCGGCGAGATGCTGGTGGTCTGGGAACGGCTGCGCGCCATCGTTCCGGCTTTGCGCGCCCTGATGAAGAACCCGAGCGCCTTCCATAATCTCGAGACCGTCGGCAACGCCTACATCCAGTGGATGCAGTCGCAAGGACCTGAGGCGTACGCCGGCTTTCAGGCCATGCTCGCCAGTATGGGTGCGCCGCAAGAACGGCATGCGCTGGACGTTGTTCCGCGAGGTGAGGCCGCTCACGCCGTATGATAACGTCCGGATGCTCTTCTCCGGATGCGCCTTCTTCATTGACGCAATGAGCGCTGTCGCCTTGGCGTCTCCCCAGGTCCGGGCGAGGGTAGCGTGCCACTCCGGCTCGGCCGGGCGGGAAGACATCCGATTCCCTTCTTCGCTGACGTTGCCAATCAACATCGGCACATTCTTCGAAATCTCCGGGGCAACATCGTAGAAGGAGCGCACCGTCACGATCCTTCCATCGACCGTGGGCGACCAGCCCACGCGCGGCGTGGCGGCAGGCGGCCCGCCCGGTCCCACCGAACCCCCGCGCAGGCGGTTTGAGTTTCGCGAGGGCGGCGTTGCCGGTCGCGTTCAGTTTGGCCCATTCCATCTTCTGCAGCGAGGCGAGATCGTTGGGCCGCAGTCCCAACTCCTTCATCAATTGCCTGGCGAGTTCCCGGGCCTGCTCGATGCCGGGAATGTAGCCGCCACCACCGGACTGCGCCGATGCACGATGGAACAGGCCCGCCGCCGAAGCCATCCCCATCAGGCAAGTGACTTTGGAGCCGCCGCCCGATTGGCCGTAAATCATCACGGCATCCGGATCGCCGCCGAAGTTCGAAATGTTCTCGCGGATCCAGCTAAGGGCGGCGACCAGATCGGTCATTCCGATGTTCACCGAATCGGCATATGCCGTTCCACCGATCTCGGAGACGTCCAGGAATCCAGCAGGTTGAGGCGGTGGTTGATCGTAACCGACACGGCATCGTGATGACGAGCCAGTTGCGCGCCCTCCTGCGACGGCAATTCGTAGGCCGAGCCGAAGGTAAAGCCGCCGCCATGAAAATAGACCAGCACCGGCCGCTTGCCGGTCAGAGCCGGCGTCCAGACATTCAGCTTGAGCATGTCTTCGCTCATGTAGCCGTCGTCCTAATCGAAGAGGAAGGATTGTTCGATTGCCGTGTAGTCGCGCAGGCGCCGCGGGCAGTTGGCGCCATAGATCAGTGCCGGATTACTCGCCATTCCATGGCTTCGGGGGGTTGGCAGGCAGCCAGCGATTCTCCCCGCTGGTATCCTGGCCAAACGGAATACCCTTAAATGTGAGGACGCCGCCCTCGGCGTAGCCGCGGACCTTTCCGTATCGGGTATTCGCGATCGCCGAACGAGGCGTCGAACAGCCCCGGGCGCTTGATGCGCAGCGGTCTTCGTGCTGTCAGACGCGTTGCACGGGCCCGCCAGTGCGGCTCCCATTCCCGCGGTAGAAGGCAGGAGCCCCGCCAGGCCGCGATTCAGTTTCGCGGTTTTTGGAATTCGATTTTGGCATGTCCGATACCTCCATGCCGTTACGGGATTGTCCATCCGCCATCGACCATCAGCACATGGCCGACGACCATGTCCGACAGATGGCTACAGAGAAACAGCACCGAACCTACGAGGTCTTCCGGTTGGTTCCAGCGCCCGATGGGGAGCGCTTGCGTCGTGGCCCACTCCTTGTATCCTGGCCGCTCCAGGATTACCCGCCGGGACTCGGTTTCGGTGATGCATGGCGCAACGACGTTCACGGTCACGCCCTGCTTCGCCCATTCCAGCGAGAGCGCGCGGGAAAGGTGGTGTACGCCCGCCTTGGCCGCAGCGTAAACCGACCGCGTCTGGAACCCGACGACGCCGAAATTCGACCCGATGTTCACGATCTTGCCGCCCCCTTGCGGAATCATGACCCGGGCCGCTTCCTGGCAAGCGAAGAAGACGCTCTTCAAGGTCGCGGCCATGGTCGCGTCGTACTCTTCTTCGGTGACATCCAACGCCAGCTTGGTACACGTCCACCCCGCGTTGTTCACGAGGATGTCGATGCGTCCGAAGTGTTCGTGAGCGTTTTGGATCATGGAGCGCAAGTCCGCGACGATCGAGACGTCCGTGGTAATCAGCAGGGTCTTACGGCCCATGGCTTCGATGTCGGCCTGGAGTTTCCGGACTTCCTCATGGCGGCCCGCCGGATGCTTCGCCAGCACCAGGTGCGCGCCCGCGCGAGCCAGGCCCAGCGCGATCGCGTGCCCAATCCCTTGCGAGGGCCCGGTGACAATTGCAATTTTGTCGTGCAGCCCGAAGCTTGAATAATCCGGCGTCGAATGTTCCATCTTGCAACGCCCATTGTACATTACACACAAATCTGAGGCTGGAGTGGGGCGGGCTGCAGCGTGATTCCGTCTATGGAGGAGGAACCTCAGCGCGCACCTTTCCCTGACCCATCAGCCAAGTTACGGATTCCTGGACGGCGGCGAGGGAACTGAACGCCGGGGCATAGTTCAGGAGCGATTGCGCTTTCGTGATGCTGCAATTGGGGGAATGCGCGATATGGTCCAACGTGACCGCGGCATCGCGCTCCGAAGCCGAGCGGCGCCATTCCTCCCAGGGCACAAACCGCAACCGGCTCTCCCGGCCGAACCAGGCGGCCATCGACTCGGCATATCCCCGCAGCGTCAGCGCGGCGGAAGAGACCACATGGAAACTTTCGCCAATCGCGAAGTCGCGCCGCGCCACCGCATCGACGAAAGCCGAGGCTACATCGCCGGCATGAACGTGATGAACCGTCTCCATGCCGAGATTGGGCAGAACCAGTTCGTGGCCCGAGGCGAGATCGCAAAACACCTGCAAGTTGAAATTGCCGGCCGGATTGATTGGCGGCCAACCCGGTCCGACGATATGGCCGGGATGCAGCACGGTCGCAGGAAAGCCGGCGTTCCGCGCTTCATCGAGCAGGTACGTCTCGATTGCCGCCTTGCGGCGGCCGTAGTCGCCGAAGGGCCGCCGGGGTGCGTCTTCCGTCGTCGGCACCTGTACGCTGTGGCCGTGCACCCAGATAGTCCCGCAGTGCAGGAATTGATGCACGCGCCCGCGCAGCGAATCTACCAACTGCCGGGCGCTCTCGGGGGTGAAACAGGTCAGGTCAATGACGACTTCGGCACGAAGTTCGGCGATGCGCTGCCCGAATGTGCCCTGCGCTTCCTCCGCCGTCCGGTCGAGCACGACTTGCGTGATTTGTCGCCAGGCCTGGTGGTTCCGATACGGTTCCCGCTGTCCGCGGCTGACCGATACGACTTCGTGGCCCGCTTCCGCCAGGCGCGGCGAAAGATAGGTCCCGATGTGTCCCGTGCCTCCAATGACAACGACGCGCATCACGAAGTTACGGCTTCAGTTCCCGCGGCGGCCGGGGAGGTCGCGCGCGTCGATGCTGTCCACCCGCCGGTTGGCGTCGCGCGAAACACCGATGATCAAAAACTCGAGCGGCTCGCTGCCTTTGTTCTCTACGGAGTGGATTTCACTTAACTGAATCGGAATCGCGTCGCCTTCCTTGACAGGCGCCGTCTCCGCAGCCGCACCTCTCCCACCGCCGCCGGTGACGGTGATTGTCCCCGCTCCTTTCATCACGTAGTAGACTTCGGCCACCTCGTGGTGCAGGTGCGGGCCCGTCGAGGCGCCCGGCGGCAGCAGCAGGTGATCCACGTAAGCCCAAGGGCCAAGGAAGACCGTCGGATCCAGGGCGCGGCGGTATTGCACCGTTCCGGCGCCGCCGTTCATCGCATTCACATTTCGCAGCAGAGCGCGATCGAGCCGCATCGACATGAACACCGGAATGGGGTCGAGTTGCACATCCACGCGGCCGTCGTTCAAATTGAAGGCGTCATAACTGTCCTTCACCGCCGATACGTTGATGTTCATCCACTGCACGGGCTTATCGGTCGCATTGTAGATACCGTGTGAGTGGCCCATACGGCAGGGCGCGCCCGCAGGTCCCTTCAAGACCGACGTCCGGCCGTCGATTGTGAACTGCGCCTCGCCGTCCAGAATCACGAACATCTCTTCGCACTGGTTATGGAAATGGGCGCCGATTCCGCTCTTCGGCTCGATCACGCCGCGATGGACAAAGTAGAGATTGGTGTCGAGGCTGTGTGAGTCGAGCAAAGCCATGAAATCCAGTGCGCCCGGACCGGCGTGCACCGACGGGCTATGCCGGAACTTGGCCGGGTCGGCATGACCGATCCGGGAAGCCAAAGGCTCGCGCCCAACCAGCGTCACCACCAGAGCCAGAGTCAAAATGAACAGCGTCCCTTTCATAGCCGTTTCCTTTCCGCTTATGGTCGTCGGATGTATATCACAGCGATCCGCAGCGTGCAAGCCCTTTCATAGCCCTTTCATGACGGATCCAGCGGCTTCAGGGCGCGAACGCCAGGAGCACGTTCCCGGGCACGCCGTTCGTAAAACCGACATAGCCGGAGCCGACGAACACCATGCCGCCGGCGACGGTCGGTCCGCCGGCACCGATCGACCCGCCCTTGGCCGGTACGCCGTTCACGGTCTGAAACTCCTGCGCGGTGTTGAACTCCCAGATGGTCCGTCCGTTTGCCGGCGAAACCGCGCGCAGCATCCCGTCCAATCCCCCGGAAAACAGCACGCCCGGAATGAGGCTGACGGCGGCCACGATGCCACGATGTTGCGCCATCGCCTCCGGGGCAGTCAGTGGCTCCCACCACTTCTCGATGCCGGTCTTCAAATCCACAGCCACCAGCCCGCCGCTGTGCAGCCCCAGGTAGGCGTTCTCACCATCAACCGCGCCGCCGAAGACGGTTTCTCCTCCGCCGCCTGTGACCATGCGTGCCACATCCTGTTCCCAGATCACGGCGCCTTTCCTGTCGGGGTCGTGCGCTCGCACGACGCCCTGTTTCTGCGGAGCGATGATGACGGTGCGCCCGTCCGGCAGCGTCGCCAGATTGGGCGACGCCGAATAGTCCCAGTCGGGCCCCGTTTTGTCAACACAATTGTCCGCCGGATAGCGCTGCGTGCCCGAACCGCGCCCGGCGCCAGGCGGCGGACCTCCCAATGGTCCTCGTCCCGGCACCGTTTGGGCGCAGCCGCCGTGCCAGACGTCGTTTTCCAGCCCAACGACGTGCCATAGGATTTTGCCGGTATCCATGCTGAGCGCCATCACGGAATCGGCCGTGGTGGCCGGCTCGGAAAACGAATTGCCCGTTCCGAAGTAGAGCGCCCGGCGCTTCGGATCGACAATCGGCGATGTCCACACGCCTGCGCCCGAAGGTCCCATATAATCCACGCCCGCGGAATTCTTTTTGATCACATGCGGCGTTTCGGGAATCGTATAGGTTTTCCAGATCTGGCGGCCCGTTTCCGAATCGAGCGACGCGACTACCCCTCGGAAGGTGCAGCACACATAGCTCACGCTGCGCGATTCGTCCTCTTCCAATGAGGCCAGCGGCACGTAGAGGCGGCCCTCGTAGAGTTTCGGGGCGCCGGTCACACGCGCCAGCGGATGCGCATCGATCGGCACACGCCAGAGCAGTTCGCCGTTGGAAGCATCGACGGCGTAGGCATTGCCGCGGATGTCGCCGAAAAATGCGGCCATTCGTGTGGAGCCTGCTTTGAGCGGACCGATCACGATGCCGCTGCGCACTGCCGCGGAGGTTTTTAGCGACCAATGGATGCACCCGGTCTGGGCATCCAGCGAGTACACGTATCCGGCATTCGAGCTCACGAAAACCCGGCCATCGACAATTGTCTGGCCGTACAGCGCGGTCGCGCCGGGGAAGCCGAAAGCCCATTTGAGCTTCAGGCGCGACACCTGTCCCGCGGACAGGCCGGCACCCTTGGCCGTTTGCCAGCGGGTATTCGACAGATCGCCCCAGCCGTTCCAGGAGGGCGCGTCGAGGCTGCGCACCGGTGGATGCGTCGCGCAGAGGTTCTTCATGCTCTTGGCATCGCCAACGTCGGCGGCATCCAGCTTGCGCCCGCCCATGAACTCCGCCAGCAGGCGCTTTTCGGCATCCGAAAGGTCCTGCGCCATAGTTTTCATTGGGCCCGTGGTGATCGCTTCGTAGATCCGCTCGGGCGGCATCTGGCGGATGGCCGCTTCGGTCGGAGCGCGTTCCACAGGCTTGGCGCCATGGCAGTTCGTGCAGTGGTTCGAGAAGAGGTTGACGCCGGTGCTCTCAGACAGCCGTTGCGCCGCGGCAGGTCGAATCAGGAGCGCCAGCGCCGCAACGGCCATAAGTGCTCGTGAAAGGGCCTGCATGGTGACGGATCGTATCAGCGGCCCCGGGGGCAAGTCAAGCCCGACGCGCCGTCGCTCAGTCCTCGACAGGTGAATCGCGCCGGCTATACCGAATCGAACAACAGGACCGGGTAGCTGCTCTTGTTCGCCAGCGTGTTCTCGACGGTGGGCCAGACTTTCTGGTGTATGTCGGAATGGATCCACTTCTGCCGCGCTTCCTCGCTTTCATACGTCAACTGAAAGCGGTAGTTGATCGACGGAGGCGCGGAGCCCTGAAGCGCAGATCGCAGTTTCAGCATCTTCAAGTCCACGTAGCCCGGGAATTTCTCGGCCGCCGGCTTGAAGATGGTATGGAAGTTCTGCAGCATCTCCTGCTCTTTGGCCGGGGCTACGGAAAGGTCACAATAGAGCACGATGGGATTTTTGGCTCTTTGTGCGAAAGCCGCCTTGAGCCCCGCCAAGCCGGCAAGCATTGCGGAAAGATACGATCGTCTCTTCATTCCTGGCTCCTGATCTTTCATTGGTAAACCTGATAGAGCGGCTTTTCGCCCATGACGGAGGTTTTGATGCGGTACACGCCGGTCACCGCGGTGATGTAGAGAGTCTTGCCGTCGTCACCCCAATTGCAGTTGGCAGGCACTTCGGGCATCTTGAGAGTCCCCAGGTGCTTGCCATCAGGAGCAAAGACCCAGATCCCTGCTGGACCGCTGGTCCAGATGTTCCCTTGCGAATCCACTTTAAACCCGTCCGGGAGCCCCAGCTCTTTGTCGGCCGTCACGTCGGCGAACACCTTGCCGTTCGAGACAGTGCCGTCGGGAGCGACGTCGTAGCGCATCCAGATCCTCTTCTTCTCGTCCGAATTCGCGACGTAGAGCGTCTTTTCATCCGGCGAAAAGGCGAGACCGTTGGGGCGGCTCAGATCCTTGATTAAGGCTGTCAGTTTACCGTTGGCATAGCGGAAGACGCCGTTGAACTTCAATTCCTTGGCAGGATCGTCATCCTGCTTCAACAGTCCGTAGGGCGGGTCCGTGAAATACAACGTGCCGTCGGACCGGTATACCAGGTCGTTGGGGCTGTTGAAGCGTTTGCCTTCGAACTTCTCCAGGTACCCGGTGACCGTCAGGTCCTTGGCGACGCGTACGATCCTGCGATTCGTGTGCTGGCAAAGCAGGACATATCCGTCCTTATCGGAAATCATGCCGTTGGGTCCGATAAATGACCCCGGAGGAGCGCTGCTTTCTCCGCCCGCTTTGGGGATCAGAACGGTCACCTGTCCCGAGGGCGTGACGGACCGAACTACATTGCCAGTGACATCGCTGAACCACAGGACACCATCGGGCCGCCACAGCGGTCCCTCCGTGAAACTAAACCCGCCCGCGACTTTTTCAATCACCGCGTCTTTCGACACTAGCGAGTCGAAGGCGGGATCGAGGCGGATGATGCTTCCGATGCCATGCGTCTCGGCAACCGGAGCGGGCGGCGGCGCGTTGGAACAGCCTGCCAGCAGCGCCGCCAGAGTGGAGAGGGCCAGAAGAGATCTCATTGCGTTGTAACCGTTCGCGCATTCAGACCGATGGATTCCCATTGTTCGCCAAACCTGCCCGCGCGTCAAGCGTTTTGCTTCCGAGTGGTCGGGGTTAAAGTGTAGACATGCCCAAGATCCTGATTATTACCGGGGACGGCGGTGAATCCTACGAGGCCCTCTACGCCGTGCATCGATTCGAGGAGGAAGGTTGGGAGGCGATTGTCGGGGCTCCGGCAAGGCGCCGGCTCAACCTGGTGATGCACGACTTCGAGCCAGGATGGGACACCTATATCGAGCGGAGCGGGTATGGACTGGAAGCCGGCGTCGCTTTCGACGAGGTTCGCGTGGACGACTATGCCGCGGTGCTCATCCTGGGCGGCCGTGCGCCGGAATACCTGCGGAACAATGCCAAGGTGCTCGAGATCGTGCGGGAGTTCGATCGGCAGGGCAAATGGGTGTTCGCGATTTGCCACGGAGTGCAAATCCTGGCTGCGGCCGGACTGGCTCGCGGGAAACGCCTGACTTGCTACGAGCACGTTCGCCTGGAAGCCGAGCAGGCCGGAGGTACGTTTGTGGGCGAGCAGACGGTGCGGGACGGCCGAATCGTGACGGCGCAAACGTGGCAATCCCATCCGTCTTTCTATCGTGAGATCTTCCTGCTGCTTTCCGGAAAAACGAATGCCGCTCGAATCTGAAGTCTGCGACGCCGTATCCTTCCCAACCCGCCTCAGGACTTGCGGACACCGCAGATTGGACCGCTCCCACATGCGCCCGGGTGAAAAGTGGCGCCACTTCGCCTTCCGCTGTGATAATCTCTGATGCAAGCCTCCAGCACAATGACGATTTTACATTGTGCAACAAGGTCCCGGGCGGTGATGCCCTGCCCCGGTTTTGTTCGGCCCTGAGAAAGGAGTAGCCTATGTCCACGAAGATGACCTTCGCGACCCTCGCCGCGGTGCTCCTGTTACTGTCGGCGCTCTTCGCGGCTACACACGATTTCACGCCTGACTTCACCTTTCGCGGATCCTCGCTGGCAGGCTGGCGTATGCTGGGAAGCGCCAGTTGGCGCGCGGAAAACGGAGAGATTTCGGCCACCCCGCAATCCCAGGACGGCGGCTGGCTAGTGTTGGACAAGAGTTATCAGGATCTGGAGTTCTACACGGAGTTCCGGTGTGCGGACAAGTGTGAAATCGGCGTCCTGCTGCGGGCGGAGAAGACGCCCGATGGCGGGTGGAAGGGAGTCTACGTGGCGCCTTCCGCGGAAGGCGGTCCTTTCGAGGTAACGCTAAGCGCGGAAGGAAAGGAACTGAGCCGGGCACCCCTCCTGAGAGCGGCCGCGCAGTTCGCACGAATGGCCGCCGGCCCTTGGGCCAATGGTCAGGCTCAGGTTCCAGGATTCGCTCGCCCCGCAATCACACTCGCGGAGCAGCAGGAAGAGGCGTCGAAACCGCCCGTTGCGGCCGCCCCGCGGTCAGGGCGCGCCGGTGCTTTCGGACCGCCCCGCCCCCAGGTTAAAGCTGACGACTGGAACACGCTCGACGTGATCGTAGACACCGATATGGTTTGGACTGGGATCAACGGGCGGCGCGGACCGAACTCGGCGACCAACGACCGGATGATGGGTTACGGGCCGGTTGCCTTGCATGTGGCGGGCGCGGGCGAGGTCCGCTTCCGGGACGTGGCCCTGAAGGACCTGAACCGTAAGACGGAACCCGCCGCGCAAGTCTCATCCCACTTCCGGATGCAGCAACTGAGCGATTTCTTCTACTCCTGGGGCGCCACGGCCGGCGACATCAATCACGACGGCATTCCGGATGTCATCGCAGGCCCGTTCTACTTTCTCGGGCCGGACTACACCGAGCGTCACGAGTTCACGGCCGCCCGGAGTTACAGCCCGAGTAACAATTTCCCCGAAGGCCACAACTATTTTGCCTACGATTTCACCGGTGATGGATGGGCAGACATCATTTGCGTCAATTCCCGGCCGATCTACTTGTTTGTGAATCCCAAAGGGGAGTCGCGCCGCTGGGACCGCTACAACGTGGTGCCGGGCGCCACTTCCGAAGTCGAAGTTTTTCGGGATATCGACGGCGATGGCAAACCCGAAATTCTGTTTGCGGGTCCCAACGCGGTGTTGGCCTATGCCAAGCCCGATCCCGCCAATCCTACCGGCTTATGGAAGGTGCACAACATCTCGGAAGCCGGGCTTGGCGGGCCTCACGGCATGGGCGTAGGCGACATTAACGGCGACGGCCGTATGGACGTCGTCAATAGCCGCGGATGGTGGGAACAGCCCGCCTCGGGCGCCGGCGAAACGCTCTGGAAATTCCATCCGGTGCAGTTCGGCAATGGCGGCGCCGAAATGGGCGTCTACGACGTCAATGGCGACGGACTGACCGATGTTGTCACCGCCATTGCTGCACACGGATGGGGTCTCGCCTGGTTCGAGCAGAAGCGAGACGGACAGGGAAATATTTCGTTCGTGCGCCACGACATCATGGGCGACCTGAGCACCAAAAACGCCGGCGGAGTGGCCTTCTCGGAACCCCACGCCGCCGCATTCGCGGATATGGATGGCGATGGCGTGCCCGACATGATCGTCGGAAAGCGGCTCTATTCCCACCTCGACAGCCATCTGGATCCCGACCCTCAAGGTCCGGCGGTGCTTTACTGGTACCGGACCGTTCGCAATCCCAAGGCCGAAGGCGGCGCCGAATTCGTTCCCGAGCTGATCCACAATCGGTCCGGCGTGGGCTCGCAGTTCGTCGTGACCGATCTGAACGGCGACGGCGCGCCCGACATCGTGATTTCCTGCGTCAAAGGCACATTTATCTTCTGGAACCAAATGCACGCGCGGCTCAAGTCCGCGCGCCGGTAAGACTACACTTCGAGAGAGGCAGCCATGAAAGCCCCGTCCCCGAATACCATGTTCGTTCGTCATTTCCCATTTTGGTTCGCACTGCTAGTGATCGCGCCGACTGCCATCGAGGCGCAGAAGAGCACCGGTTGGAGCGAGTATCTGGGCGGGCCCGACAGTGCGCACTATTCGCCGCTGAAACAGCTCAATCGGGACAACGTCAATAGGCTGGAGGTCGCCTGGAGTTATGAAACCGGCGACGATCTGAGCTATACCTTCTCCCCGCTGGTGGTGGACAATATCGCCTATGTGGCAGCCAGGCAGGGCGCACTCATCGCGCTCGATGCCACCACCGGCAAGGAACTGTGGGCTTACAAATTTCCGGGCGGCGGACGATTCAGCGGCATTGCGGGGCAGCGCGGCGCGAACTACTGGGAAAGCAAAGATCGCTCGGACCGCCGCGTCCTGGTGACGTCCGGTGGAATGCTGTACGCCATCAACGCGCGTTCCGGCCAATTGGTCGATTCTTTTTCCGATCACGGAAAGCTCGATTTGAAGACCGGAATCGACCGTGCGCGAGTGCCGCTGGCGTCGAGAACCCCGGGACGCATCTTCGAGAACACGATCATCCTCGGCAGCGCGACCGGCGAAGGCTACCTCGCGCCGCCGGGCGACATTCGCGCCTTCGATGTGGTCACCGGCAAACTGCTGTGGGTGTTTCATACCATCCCGCGCCCTGGCGAGTTCGGATATGATACCTGGCCGAAAGACGCCTACACCTACATGGGCGGTGTGGACGTGTGGGGCGAGATTACCGTGGACGAGAAGCGCGCCGTCGCATACATGGCGACCGCATCCGCCAAATACGAGCTATACGGCGGCGACCGGCACGGCGACAATCTGTATGCGAATTGCCTGCTCGCGCTGGATGTGCGCACCGGCAAAAAGCTCTGGCATTTTCAGACCGTCCATCACGATCTCTGGGACACCGATCCCGCCGCGGCTCCGCAACTGGTAACCGTCAAGCACGACGGTAAGACGGTCGATGCCGTCGCGCTCGCCTCCAAGAATGGATTTCTGTACGTCTTCGATCGCGTTACGGGCAAGCCGCTCTGGCCGATCGAGGAGCGGCCTGTTCCCAAATCTGATGTTCCCGGCGAGATCGCTTCGCCCACACAGCCCTTCCCGACCGTGGTGCCTCCCTTCAGCCGCCAGGGCATGACCGTGAAAGATATGTACGACGCGTTCATGACGGACGAGGAGAAGGCTTGGTGGAAGGACCGGCTGTCCAAGGCACATACGGGGTTCTATACGCCGCCCGGACTGGAGGACACCATCCTGATGCCCAGCGTGAACGGCGGCGCGCTGTTTTTCAGCTCCGGCGCCGACCCGACGAACGGAACCGTCTACGTGCTCGGTAAGGACATGCCTTCAATCCTCAAACTCGTCCCGGCCGGGGAATCGACAGCATCGAATGCCGGCGGTTTGATTCCCGACCGGCCGCGCGCCGGACGCGGCGGAGCCGCCATGGGTCAGATCACCGCGGAACGGCGGGGGCGGACCGTCTACGAGCAGAGCTGCCAGGTTTGCCATGGCCCCGAGTTGAAAGGCGATCGCGGGCCGCAGATCGACAACGCGGTCAGCCGGCTCGGCGCGGATGCGACGCGCATCGTGATCACCAAGGGCAAAGGCGGGATGCCGCCTGTGGCTGTAACAGAGGCCTTGATGGACGACCTGATGGCGTTTCTGACAAAGCCCCAATCCGCTCCTCTGGGCACCGCGGCGCCTGCTGCCATGTTGGCCCTGGCGCGCATCGAACCGGGGTATCCGGACAACGTCGAGCCGCCGCCGTCACGTTACAAAACCGGGTACGGCAACGAGCCCTACGTGGTGACTCCACCCTGGAGCCAGATCGTCGCTTACGATCTCAACACCGGCAAGATCAAGTGGCGGACGCCCTACGGCGACCTGCCGCAGGCCGGCCCCAGCGACAAGCTGCGCGGCAACGTTTATCCCAAGAGCGGCTTCGTCATCACCGCGGGAGGCCTCGTGCTCTTCGCCGGCAACGACTCGAAGCTCTACGCGCTCGACAAAGACACCGGGAAGCTGCTTGCCACCAAAGACCTCCCGAATGGCTCCCTCGGCGTACCTGCCGTCTACCAGGTGGACGGCAGGGAGTATGTGCTGGTCGCCGCGTCCGGCGGCAATCCGTTCCCCGTCGGCGGCCGTCTCGCCCCTGGCGGCTTCAATCCGCCGGCCATTTCGAAGAGCTACGTCGCGTTCGCCCTGCCCGAGGCAGGTAAGCAGTAGCCCGAATCTACCAAAACGGCTCTTCCGCGGGCACGAATTGGATCGGGATGTCGTGAATGAACGTCCGCATCCAGTTGGCCAGGTCCTGCATGCCCGGCTGCTCCGAAATGACGTGACCCAGCATGATGAGGCCCTTCGGCATGCCCAGCGATGTCGCGTCCAGCACGTATTCGACATCGTCAAAGCCGCCGTCGGCTTCCTGCTGCTCCCCGCCGATGACCACGTCGGCCTCAGCGGTCATCCGCGGTGTCGCATAACCCGGTCCTAGCAGGATCTTGCTGACTCTTGCCTTCGGATCGCCAACGCAGCGGAAAGCGCGCGACCCCGTGCCCCGCTTCACCTGGGCGGCAAACTCTCCCAGCGTCGTCTCCGGGATGGTGTAGATGCGAGGCGCCATCACCGCACTCTCGCCCCCCTTGACTCCAACCGACCGAAGCGATGCCACCACCGTGAAGTCGGGCTTCATGGCGTGCATATGGTCGTGAATGCGCCACACCATCATGTCGTTCTTCAGAACGTACTCCGTCTTGAGTTTGTAGAGCGGATTCGCGGTCAAATCCTTCGTGTCGTCGCGGTCGTTCCAGAATGTGTCCTCGTGCGAGATCACCATGTTCAAGCCCGCCCCGTGGGCGCGTTTGAGCATGTCAAAGGTGGTCATCACCGTGGTGGCGATGCCTTTTACCGTGGAGTCCGGGTTTCCCAGCTTGAACGTGTCGCGGTAGGACCTCTCGTTCCACGGCACTCCGACGTTCTTTTGAATCAGGTTTACGACTTCCCGGCCGGTCATGTCGTGGGCCTCCAATATGGATCTCCCGCGCCGATCCAGGTGGACGGAACCTCCTTCAACACCGTCTTTAGCCATTCCGCGCAGGCGCGCATCCCCGGCTCTTCGGATACCACCCGGCCGATGGTCACCAGGACCCGTTTCTCGCCGGCGGTGAAGATGTCAGCCGCGTAGTGGGTGTTTTCCCATTCGCGAACTTCGCCGGCAATAATCATGTCCACCTCGGAATACCGCTGCCACATGGTAGCCGGAGTCATGGACCCGGGGTGCAGAAGCACCCGCCGTACGGTGGCGTTCTTGTCTCCCACGGCGCGCAGCCCGCCGCGCAGGCCGAGCTTGCTGCGGATCAGGGTAACCGTCTCTTCCGCTGACGCGGCCGGAATATCGTAGAGCGCGTCGTCACTCTTCACCCGGCGATTGGACCATCCCAGCGCGCCTGCCAATCCGCTTACCATGTCGTTCTCTTTGCGCGCCTGCCAGTGATCGCGCAGGCGGAAGATTGCCAATCCGTTCTTCTCGATGAACTCGCGCTTGGCCTTGACCACCGGATCGTCGGCGCCGAAGCCTCCTGGTCCGCGTCCACCTGCGGGAACGGCCGGCGCTCGACCGTCGGCACGTCCGTAGAAGGTTGGCTCGTACGTGATAACAAGGTTAGCGTTTGCCCGCACAGCTTGCTTCAAAACATCGAGCGACGCCATCGCAGTCGTGACGATTCCCTTGACCACAGTGGTCGGATCGCCCGCCTTGAAGCCGTCGGGACCGGCCGCCGGCCAATCGCCGCCCAGTTCGTTCTGAATGCGCCGGACCGCGGCTTCGGCTGTCAGCGGCTCTGCCCCGGCCGCCGGGAGCGGCACCACACCGGCGGTTCCGGCCAGCAACGCGAATCGCCTGCGCGAGATCTTTGCCACGTGGGATAGCATATCAATTCTCAACGCTCGCACGGCTCGTTCACCAGCCGGCGCCCACTCCAGCGGAAGCCTGTATCTACTCGTTGAGCGACTCCACCATTTCACCGATCTGAACCGCCGCCGCAACCACCTTCGCGGCGCACTCTTTTTCGCGTTCCTTGGGCAGGCGCGAGGAAGGCGCCGAGATTCCAATGGACGCAATCACCGCGCCTTCCCGGTCACGGATGGGCGCGGCCAGGCAGCGCACTCCCTCCAGATATTCGGATTCATCGGTGGCAAACCCGTTGGCGCGGATCTGCCCGCACTCCTCGACGAGCGCGCGAACGCTCTGAATCGAGTTCTTGGTGTACGGCTTGAGTTGCTTGCCGCCGAACAATCTCACCAGTTCCGGCTCGTCGAAGTCCGCCAGCAACGCCTTGCCATGAGACGTGCAATACAGGGGCACGAACTCTCCCGTCTGCCCGGATATGGCGATCACATGGCTGGTCGTGACATGGTCGATGAAGAGCGCCTTCCGTCCTTCGCGCACTGCGAGGTGCGCTGTCTCATTCGTTTCAGCGGCCAGCGCCTTCAGGTGCTCGTGGGCGACCTTCGCCAGCATTTTGCTCCAGTCGTACTGACGGGAAAGGCGCCAAACCGAAGGACCCAGGACATAATCCCTACCGGCACTGGGATTGGACAAAAAGCCGCGCCGCCTGAGTGTATTAGCCAGGCGAAAAGCGCTGCTCCGGTCGATGCCCAACAATACTGCCAATTGCCCGAGCGTGACCGGGTCGCTGGATTTGCCGATGGCTTCGAGAATCATCAGTCCGCGATCCAGGCTCTGAATAGACGGGGTCTCCCTGGTTTCCTGGCGCCGTTTCCGGCGCTTCCGACCAGGATTCACACCAGTTGGCAGCATTTATCCAGATTAGTGCAAATTGGCACCCGGATGTCAGATTCGTTGCCGAAATGAACTGATGGCGTGGAACGTGGTGGGCCACGACCGTGGCGCGGACACTCTTGTCTGCCGTCTCGGCACTCATGCCGAGATTTTTCGGTTCGTGCACCGGCAACTCCCAGAAAGCAGATTCAGTCGTTGATCTGCTCCCAGCCGGCCCGCACTTGGGGCGAGCAACCTGGAGATTATTTGGCCTTGTTGACCAGCGCCTTGATCTCGTCGGGAAGGTCGAACTTCTCCTTGGGAATCTCGGCGTTGTACCTCATGCTGTCGATCGTCATCGACGTTTCGAGCGTCGCGACGTGCTGCACCACCTTGTGCGCCATCAGGATGTCGCCCTCCTTGCGGTAGTCGCTGAGCATCGAATCGGACTCGATCTCGCCCATCGGACTGTTGGCCTTGATCCGCATCTTCAGGAGCAGGCCCGAGTCCTTGTCGTACCACTTGGTAATCGGGTTTCCGGCTTTCGGCGTGAGCACGACCTTGTAACAGTCCTTGCCGTCCACGCTCTCGACACCGGTGGTCTCGACCCTTGAGTACAGATCGCGCCACCGCAGATCGCCGTTGAATTGGGCGTGCAGGAGCGCTTCGGCCTTCTCGGGGCCCTCTTTGATACGCGGGCCTTGCATGGCGTTCATGGACCAGGCCACTTGGCCGTTCGAGCCATCCACCATCTTGCCCATCCCATCGATATTGATTTCCACCAGCGTGAGGTCCGGCTCGGCATGGTACGACGTTACCTTGCCCTTGATCCCCATCGCCGGCAACTCCATCGCCCCGGTAGATGTTTCGGTATGCACTTTGGCATAGGCGGCCTTACCACCGGTGACCTCGATATACCGGTCGAGAATGGCTTCGGCCTTGGGCAGTTCGTCAGCGGCGCGCGTAAGTGCGGCGGCTGCCCACGAGAGTGCCAGCGCCGTCCAAAACCTGCGATTCGCGAAGCGGTTCATAAATTCTTTGCCTCATCGATGTTGTTTTTGAATCCATTCGAGGGCGGCATCCAGGACCGGATCCTGGCCCGCGAGCAACTGGCGGCGCGTGGGACGCACCTCTTCATCCGGTTTCACGCCGATACCCTCCAGCGGCTGGCCTCCTTCGGAGATGTAGTTGGCAATCGCGTATTGAAAGCCGTCGCCATTGGGCAGCCTGGAGATGATTGAGGGAAGCGCGGCGCCAGCCGTCCGCGTCCCGAAAATGCGCGCGCGTTTCACGTCCTGCAAACCACCCGCGAAGATCTCTGAAGTAGACGCCGAACAGCCGTCTACCAGGATCGCGAGCGGCCCGCGGAACGGCTCCAGGCGCGGGAAGATCACGAACTGGAAGGTAACGCCGCGGAGATATTCGGTGCCCAGCCGGAGGCCGGAGCGATCGGTGAACCAGCCGGCGATGCCCATTGCCAGGCCGCCGATTCCGCCGGGATTCCCGCGGACGTCGATGATGAAGCCTTTGCAATCGCGGCAGCCGCCGACAGCCTGTTCCAGCGTCTTGGTCAAGTCCTCGGGGTCCATAAACTCGTTGAACGCCACATATCCGACTTCGGGGCGCGGCTTGCGAGCTTCAGCCCAGAAGTAACCCGGAGGCATGTTGCCAAATCGCACCAGCTTGCCGCGGGGCCGAACGCGTGCGATGTCCAGGGAGACCAGGCGACCGTCGCCGTCCAGAAACCCGACGCGCACCGGCGCGCCGACGGCGCCCTGCAGGCGCGCATTGACGGCTCGCATGAGGCGGAAATCGAGCAGCGTGGATTTGGCGAACTGATCCTCCACCTTCCGCAGCGCGGGCGCGATTTCGGAATCCTTCACCCGGACGATCTCCCAGCCCGGCTTGACTCCACGCTCGGCGGCTGCGGAACCTGGTTGCACCGAGGTCACCAGGACATGGCCGTCGATCACGCGCACCTCAATGCCGGCAGTGCCGTCCGAACCGGATTCCTCGTCTTCGGAGCGGCCCCCGTATGCGTCGTAGACATCTCCCGGGAAGACCGCGAAGTGCGTCTGGTGAAGCCTCCCGAGCATATCGGCCATCACCGTACGGGCCTCCTCCCGGGTCTTCGCCGCTTCTACCTTGGGTCTCAGTTCGTCGTGAACGGATTGCCAGTCCAGGCCGCCTAGTTTAGGATCCCAATGCTTCTCCAGCACCGTCTTCCAGACGACCTCGAACGAATCGACGTCGATTTGACGCGCCCCGCGCGCAGGAGTCTCCTGGGAGTCTGCTATCCAACAGCAGGCGAACACCAGGAGAAGAATCCCTGAGCGGCGGAACATTCCTCTAGCGTAACGCAGGCTTCCCGGTTCGCGAGTTGTGCTCCAATGTGGAAATGGTCTGCGTGGTGGCCGCGATCATCCAGCGGGAAGGGCGAATTCTCATCTGCCGCCGCAGGCCGGAGCAGGCTCATCCATTGAAATGGGAGTTTCCCGGCGGCAAAATAGAAGACGGCGAGTCGCCCGCCAACGCGCTCCGGCGCGAGTTGGAAGAGGAACTCGGAATCCGCGGCGCCGCCGGAGTGGAGATCACGCGGTATCAATATGCCTACCCCGGCAAGAGGCCGATCCTCCTGATTTTCTTTCGCGTGGAGGAGTTCGATGGCGAGCCGCAAAACCGCATCTTTCACGAGATGCGTTGGGAACCGCCCGAACGGCTTGGCGACTTCGACTTCCTGGAAGGCGACCAGGATTTCATTCGCGCCCAGACCGCAGTTCGGCCGCTCTGACTCCGGTCCGGAAACTCACCGAGGCTCTTTCAGCGCTCCCACTATACTGGTCTTATGACCGCGATCAAGATGGTAGCCCCCGCCGGGAACGAGTTCCTGGCGGGCCTCGAAGCCAAGAGCAAACGCCCGAGCCATTTCTTTCGAACCATGGCGAATCGCCCCGAGGTTCTGAAGAATTTTGTGCCGTTTTATGCCGCGGTCGTCGGCTCCGGCTCCGTGGAACGCCGCTTCAAGGAACTGGTGTACCTCGCGTGCTCCTATGCCAACGAGTGCGCATACTGCACGGCTTCGCACGTGGCCAGCGGCAAGAAAGCCGGCATCACCGCGGAAGAGATGCAGGCGATTCAGACCGAACAGGACCACGGCTTTTCCGCGCCGGAACGGGCGGTCATCCAGTACGCGCGCGAATTGACGCAGACCGCCGGCGCCGCCGAGACCCGCAGCACCCTGCTGGAGCACTTCAATGACGAACAAGTGGTCGAGATTACCCTCGTGGCGGCCATGGCCAATTTCACCAACCGATTTAACAACGGACTCGGCATCAAACCGGAAGAGTAATCCCCTCTAATCATGTCCATCCTCAGCGGTATCCATCCGGTCGCGGAAGCCTTGCGCGCGCACCACCCCCTCGACCGTCTGCTGGTGGCCCAAGGCGCCGGCGGACCGCGTTTGCAGGAGATCATCGATATGGCGCGCCGCGCCTCCGTGCCCGTTCGTTTCGAGCCCCGCTCCGCGCTCGACCGCCTGGCGGGCACCCCGGCGCACCAGGGTGTGGTCGCCATGGGAGCCACCGCGAAATATGCCGACCTCGACCAGGCGGCGGCTTCCGAGTTGCTCGTGGTGCTGGACGGCGTCGAGGACCCGCACAATTTGGGCGCGATCATCCGCACGGCCCACGCCGCGGGCGCGGGCTCGATCGTAATTCCGGAGCGCCGCGCCGCCGGGGTCACGGACGTGGTGTCAAAAGCTGCTGCCGGAGCCCTCGAACACATGCCGGTCGCGCGCGTGACCAACATCAATCGTGCGCTGGAAGACCTCAAGAAACGGGGACACTGGATCTACGGCCTCGATGAACGCGGCAACCAGGACTACGACCGCGTCGATTACCAGGCCCCGACCGTCTTCGTGCTGGGCGGCGAAGGCAAAGGACTCCACGATCAGGTGCGCAAGCACTGCGACCTGCTGGTGCGGATTCCTCTGGCCGGGAAGATCTCGTCGCTGAACGTCTCGGTGGCGGCCGGGATTGTGCTGTTCGATTGGATGCGCCGCCGCACCAGGTCTCGGGAGTGATGCCTCGCAGCCGCTACGGTCGCGCTGTCATACCGGTGACTTGATCCTTCGGGGAAGAGAGCACGACCGAGGTGTGAACCCGCGCCACGCCGCTTCGGCTCTTGAGCCGGTCTACCAGTTGCTCCAGATCCTGCAGGCTGCGGGCCCACATCTTGAGGAGGTACGAAAAGTCGCCGGACACGTGGTGGCATTCCTGAACTTCGGGCAGGCGCAGAGCAGCCTCGAGGAACGCGTGCTCGTTGTTCCGCCCGTCCACCCGGACCTGCACGAAAGCGCATAGCGCGTAGCCCAGCGTCCGCGGATTGATCAGCGCCACGTAAGCACGCACATCTCCGCGCGCCCGGAGTTTGCTTAAGCGCTCCTTGACGGCCGAGACCGACAGCCCTACCTCCTTGCCGAGCTCCGCCAGCGACCGGGAACAATCCGCTTGCAGGAGGTCCATCAGGTGAGCGTCGATCGCGTCCATGGCAGTAAAATTTACTAAAAATATATCAAAATTCCGTAATTTATGCTACAAAAGAAAATCGTTGGAGGTCATATGTCCAATGCGAACGATGCGCGCGATGAACAAGCCATTCGCAAACTCACCGAAGACTGGCTGGCTGCCGTGCGGGACCGGGATGTCGCGCGGCTGATCGGCATGGTCACGGACGACGTGGTTTTCCTGCCTCCTGGTTTCCCCCCGATTCGCGGGACCCAAGCCGTCGAAGCCATGTACCACAACTTCTTTCCCCAGTTCGCGGGTGTCGAACAGGCCGCCACTATCGAGGAAGTGGAGGTGGCCGGCGATTGGGCATTCACCTGGGGATTCGAATCGCTCTCCCTGCTGCCCAAGACCGGCGGCGCCGGGATCCAGATGCAGGGTAAAGGCATGAGCATTCTACGGCGGCAGGCGGACGGATCCTGGAAATTTGCGCGCGGCATCAATAACTCCGCCCCGCTGAGAACTCCGCCCGGAAACTAGAAACACGAGTCCGCGGCGTTCGTCGGACGGCATCATCGCTCATAGTAGAATCGAGTGTATGCGTCGCATCCTAGCCCTCCTGCTGATCGCGGTCGCCCTGCCTCTGTACGCCGCTCAACCCGTGCGCGCGCGTCACGGCATGGTGGTAACGCGCGAACGTCACGCCACCGAAGCCGGCCTGAAGATCCTCGAGTCCGGCGGTAATGCCATTGACGCCGCGGTGGCAGTGGGCTTTGCCCTGGCCGTGACCCACTCATCGGCTGGGAACATCGGTGGCGGCGGTTTCATGCTGATCCGCCTTGCGGACGGACGCACCACCTTCATCGATTTCCGCGAGCGCGCGCCTGGCGCGGCTTCGCGCAACATGTACCTGGATGCGTCGGGGAAGGCCACCCAGGACAGCACCGTCGGTTACCGCGCCTCGGGAGTGCCAGGCACCGTGCGCGGGCTGGAGTACGCCTCCAAGAAGTACGGCAAGAAGCCCTGGGGCGAACTGGTTCGGCCCGCAGTGGACCTCGCCTCGCAAGGATTCGCGCTTTCCTACGCGCAGGCGCAGGGACTGCGGAATGCCGGCCGCAACCTGAGCCGCTTCCCCGAGTCCAACCGCATCTTTCTGCGGGGCGGCAAATATTACGAACCTGGTGAAGTCTTCGTCCAGGCCGACTTGGGCCGCACCCTGGAGCGGATCGCCACGGCTGGCGCCAAAGACTTCTACGAGGGTGAGACCGCGCGGCTTCTGGCGCAGGACATGAAGGAGCACGGCGGGCTGATCACCTTGGACGACCTGAAGCAGTATGCCGCCATCGAGCGCAAGCCCATGACCGGCAGCTATCGCGGCTATTCCATCATCACTTCGCCGCCGCCGAGTTCGGGCGGTGTGGGCATTCTCCAGATGCTTGGGGTGCTCGAAGGCACCAGCTACGAAAAAGGCGGGGCCGGTTCGGCGTCGGTGGTCCACTACATGACCGAGGCCATGCGACGCTACTTCGCCGACCGTGCCGAGCACCTCGGCGACCCCGACTTCGTGAAGGTACCGCTCAGCGGCCTGCTCGATCCGGCCTACATTGGCAAGCTGCGTGCTTCGATCGACCCCGAACGCGCCACGCCGTCGAGTGAGATCCACGCCGCCAGGTTCTCCGGCCACGAGTCCAATGAGACGACCCACTACTCGGTGGCCGATGGCGACGGCAACATCGCCATCGTCACCTACACCCTCAACGGCGGCTATGGCAGCAAGGTCACCGCCACAGGGCTGGGCTTCCTGCTGAACAACGAAATGGACGACTTCGCGCCCAAGCCTGGCGAGGCCAACATGTACGGCCTGATTCAAGGGGAGGCGAACGCCATCCAGCCGCACAAGACGCCGCTCTCCTCCATGGTGCCGACCATTATCCTGAAGGATGGCAAGCCGCTGCTCGCCTTGGGATCGCCCGGCGGACCCACCATCATCAACACGGTGCTGGAGGTGATCGTCAACGTCCTCGACTTCGGCATGAACGTGCAGGACGCCGTCAATTGGCCCCGCTTTCATCACCAGTGGATGCCCGACGTCCTGAACCTGGAGCCTGGCTACTCGCCCGACACCGTCGCGTTGCTGGAAAAGCGCGGCTACACCATCCGGCGTGTGGCGGCGCAGGGCGAGGTTGCAGCCATCCGATTCAATAATGAGTGGCTCGAGGGCGCGGCAGACCCGCGAACCGAAGGTACCGCACAAGGACGCTGACCTCCAGATGAACCACGCACTCTCGACGCACCTCTTCGTCAACCACCGGTTGACTGTGGCACTGCTGAGCCGCATCCAGCAGGCGGGAATCCCCGCAGTAGAAATTTTTTGCGCCCGCCAGCACCTGGACTATCGCAATAAGGAGCAGATTGCCGAGCTCGGCCACTGGTTTCGCGATTCCGAGCTGCAACTGCATTCCCTGCATTCGCCCATGTACAACGACGAGATCTGGGGACGCTCCGGTCCGCATGCCGTGGTAAACATCACCGAGCCCGTGAAGGCGCTTCGTTTGCAGGTGGTGGATGAAATCAAACGCGCCCTCGCGATCGCCGAGGTCATTCCCTTCAAATACCTGGTTCAGCATGTCGGAGTGACCGGCGAGGAGTTCGACATGCGCAAGGTGGATGCCGCTTTCGCCGCACTGGAGGAATTGAGCCTGTTCGCGCGGCAGCGGGGCGTGCAGGTCCTGCTGGAGAACACACCCAACGAGCTCTCCAGCTCCGACCGGCTCCTGCAATTCGAAGAGCTCACGCACCTGGGATTGGATTTTACTTTCGACATCGGACACGCCAACATGACCGAAGGCGTGGAACCGGCGTTCCAAAGGATGAAGGAACGGATCCGGTCCACCCACATCCACGACAACAACGGCAAGGACGATTCGCACCTGTTCCCCCTGGTGAGCCCTGGCGGCACCATCGACTGGAAGAGCGCCATGCAACTTCTCACCAGCCGCGGGAAACAGTTTCCGCTGCTGCTCGAACTGCGGGAACGGCCCGACCTGGCCCATCCGCTGGAGACGGTGAAGGAGATCTTTGCCCGCCTGGAAAGTGCGTAGAGACAGCTGGGGCGCGGAGACTGCAATATGATTCAGCCCGGCAATTACGTTCGCGACTTGCTCCAGCGAGCGCCCGGCGAAGCCGCTACCGCCCAGGGGTGGGTGAAGACGCGGCGCGACGGTAAGAACGTACACTTCGTGCAATTGAACGACGGCTCCTCGCCAGTGGACCTGCAGGTGGTCCTGGATGCCGGTGTCGTGCCGCCCGACGTGGTGGCCCGCATCACCACCGGCGCCTGTATCAGCGTCGAGGGCGAACTGGTGGCCTCGCCCGGAAAGGGACAGGCCGTCGAACTGAAGGCACGCACCCTGGTGCTGCACGGCGCCGCGGATCCCGAAGAATATCCGCTCCAGAAGAAGAAGCATAACCTCGAGACCCTTCGCCCCCTGGGCCACCTTCGGGCGCGCACCAACACGTTCAGCGCGGTATTCCGCGTCCGCAACGCGCTCAGCCGCGCCATCCACCAGTTCTTCCAGGACCGCGGATTTCTGTATGTGCATGCTCCGCTGATCTCCGCGTCCGACGCTGAAGGCGCGGGCTCCATGTTCCAGGTCACAACGCTCGATCTGGAGGCGCTGACCAGGCAATCGAAGCCTGTAGACTTCGCCCAGGACTTCTTTGCCAAACGCACTTATCTGACGGTGAGCGGCCAGCTTGAAGCCGAAATCTTCGCCCACGCCTTTGCCAACGTCTACACGTTCGGCCCCACCTTTCGCGCCGAGAATTCGAATACGCCGCGCCATCTGGCCGAGTTCTACATGATCGAGCCCGAAATGGCCTTCTGCGACCTCAACGACAACCAGGACCTCGCGGAAGCCTTCCTCAAAAGCCAGGTCGAGCAGGTAATACGCGACTGTCGCCCGGACCTGGAATTTCTCAGCAAGTGGTACGACCCGGAGCTGTTCCAAAACCTCGAAACGCTGGTGAGCAGCAGTTTCGAGCGGATCACCTACACCGACGCGGTCGCCCTGTTGCAAAAATCGGGCCGCAACTGGGAGTATCCCGTGGATTGGGGCTCCGACCTGCAGAGCGAGCACGAGCGCTACCTGACCGAAGAACTCTTCCGCAAGCCCGTCATCGTCACCGGCTATCCCAAGGAGATCAAGGCGTTCTACATGCGCAGCAACGACGATGGCAAAACCGTCGCCGCGATGGACGTGCTGGTTCCCCGCATTGGCGAGATCATCGGCGGCAGCCAGCGCGAGGAGCGCCACGACGTGTTGCTCTACAAGATTCGCCATCACGCCGCGCAGGGCATGAAGGAAGAGGCCTACTGGTGGTACCTGGATCTGCGCCGCTTCGGCGGCGTGGCGCATGCCGGCTTCGGGATGGGCTTCGAGCGCATGATGATGTACCTCACCGGCATGAAGAACATCCGGGACGTGATCCCATTCCCCCGAACTCCCGGCAACGCGGAGTTCTGAGCATGTTTACCGGACAGACGACGAGTCGCGACGTGGTGCCGGTACTCCGGCCTGCCGCGCCCCGACTCATCGGGGCGCTTGTCGGCACCCAGGAGTGCCCGCGCGACGCCTAGCCTATGCCGCATTCCCACATCGCGATCATCGGCGCACCTCTCGATCTCGGCCAGGGACGCCGCGGCGTCGATATGGGCCCGTCCGCCGTTCGGGTAGCCAACCTCAATCGCCGCGTCGAATCCCTCGGCTACGAAGTGGAGGATCTCGGGAACGTCCCGGTCGATCAGGCCGAGGCGTCCCCGGAAGGCCACCCCCGCGCGAAGTATCTGCCGCAAATCGCCGCTACCTGCACGCGCCTGGCTGCCGTCGTAAGCGACTCGCTCGCGCGCGGCACCGTCCCCCTGGTTTTAGGCGGCGATCATTCCGTGGCGGTCGGTACGGTCAGCGGAGTCTCGCATTTCTTCCGCGAACGCGGCCAGCCAATCGGCCTCATCTGGCTCGACGCCCATGCCGATATGAACACGCCCGCGACCAGCCCCAGCGGCAACGTCCACGGTATGCCGCTGGCGTGCATCGCGGGCCTCGGCCCTTCGGAATTGACTGACCTCTACGGCTATCGGCCCAAAGTCGCGCCCCGTAATATCGTGATCGTGGGCCTGCGCGATGTGGACGCGATGGAGAAGCCGCAGGTGCGCGGGTCCGGCGTCCACGCCTTCACCATGCGCGACATCGACGAACGAGGACTACGCTCGGTCATGAACGAGGCCATTCGCCTCGCCTCCGCCGATACCGCCGGCTTTCACCTCTCCCTGGACATGGATTTCGTCGATCCGCAGCACGCGCCCGGCGTCGGGACCCCCGTCCGCGGCGGAGTCACCTACCGCGAGGCGCATTTGGCAATGGAAATGATCTGTGACTCCCGGCACATGGTCTCGATGGAAGTGGTGGAGGTGAACCCCGTCATCGACGAGGTGAACCGCACCGCCGACCTGGCTGTCGAGCTGGTCATGTCCGGATTGGGGAAACGAATCCTATGAAATTACGCGTAGCCGTGATCTATGGCGGGAGAACCGGTGAGCACGATGTCTCGGTCCGTTCGGCGCGCGCCATCCTGGCCGCCATGGACCCGGCGAAGTACGAGAAGATCGAGTACTTTATCGGCCGCGAAGGCAAATGGTCGCCGAAACCCATCCTGCCTGAGCCCGGCGCGCATCCCGATATCGACGTGGTCTTTCCCGTCCTGCACGGCACCTTCGGCGAGGACGGCACCGTGCAGGGACTCCTCGAACTGGCCGACCTGCCATATGTCGGCGCCGGCGTACTGGCCTCCGCCATCTCCATGGACAAGGAGATGATGAAACGTGTCTGCCAGGAACGCATGTTGCCCGTGGTAGACTACCTGGCGTTCCGCCGGGAGTGCGCCAGTATTCCCGCGATCTGCGCCCGCCTGCCGTTCCCCATGTTCGTCAAGCCCGCCAACCTCGGCTCGTCGGTCGGGATCTCGAAAGCGCACAACGCCGCGGAACTCGCATCCGCCCTCAGTCTGGCATCGCAGTACGACTGCAAGGTCATTGTGGAGCGCGGCATCACCGGGCGCGAGCTGGAGTGTTCCGTCCTGGGGAACGAAGAGCCCGAAGCCTCCCTGCCCTGCGAGATACTGCCCTCCCGCGAGTTCTACGACTATGAAGACAAATATCTGCTCGACAAGGCCGAGACCAAGGTCCCCGCGGATCTCCCGCCTGAGCAGACCGCCGAATTGCGCCGCCTCGCCGTGGAATGCTACCGGGCGGTGGAGTGCGAGGGTATGGCGCGCGTCGATTTCCTGATGGAATCCGCTACCGGCAAGCTGTACATCAACGAGATCAACACCATTCCCGGGTTCACGTCCATCAGCATGTACCCCCAAATGTGGAAGCACAGCGGGATTGAGTTCCCGGTCCTGATCGACCGCCTGATCGCCCTGGCGCTGGTCCGCCACCAGCGGAAAGCGGCGACTAAGTTCGCGAGATAGTGGCGGGCGCACTCCCGCCTGTAACAACGTGGCGCCGGCACTCCTGCCGACGCTTTTGGTCGCCTCGCGTCCCGACTTCTGACGATGCTCCGACCGATGTTTTTGAAAACAGGGACGCGGCCCGAAAAGCGCACTCTCGCGATTTGCCCCACGGCAGTGGATAATTTGCTCATCGGGACGCTCATCCGGCGGGGCACAAGCAGAGTCTCGACATACTGGAGACGGCACGCACTAATGTCCGCGCCACATGTTGGCCCACTGCTACACTGGCTATGAGCATGGCTGCCAATGCCGCCCTTGGGTCGAATCTCGGAGAGTTCACAGAACACCGCGCGGTGCGCGAGTGTCTGCAGTGGTTCACTCGCGAAAAACAGTGGATCAACGAAGTGCATTTGCAGCTCTGCCGCGTACCCGCCCCCACTTTTCTCGAACAGGAGCGCGCCTCCTGGTTCCTCGAGCAAGTCCGCTCCTATGGCTGGTCTGCCTCCATCGATCGCGCGGGCAACGTCGTCGCCACCGTCGGCGAGGGCCCTTACGTGGCGCTCACCGCGCACCTGGATACCGTAATCGCCCCTCGAAACAAGGACGAAATCAGCGTGGATTCCGACGGCCGCTTCCGCGGTCCTGGCGTCTCCGACAATGGAGCCGGATTGGCCGCCCTGTTGGCCGTCGCGCGCGTCTGGAAACTCGGCGCGGGTTTGCCGGAGCTTCCACTGGGCCTTCTGCTCGTCGCCAATGTCGGCGAAGAGGGCGAGGGTAATCTCTTGGGCATGCGCCACCTCTGCAAACAGTCGCCGCTCGCCCGCAAAGTGGAATCCTTCATCGTGGTGGACGGAGCCAATACCGACCACATCACCACGCGCGGCCTCGGCAGCCGGCGCTTCGAAGTCCAGTTTACCGGCCCCGGAGGCCATAGCTGGAGCGATTACGGCGTCGGCAATCCGGTCCACGCGCTTTGCCGCGCCGTGGCGCTATTCTCCGAAAACCGGCTCGAAGGCACTCCCAAGTCAGCGGTCAACGTCGGCCTGATCGAGGGCGGATCGAGCGTGAACTCCATCGCTCAGTCGGCACGCGCGAAAGTCGACATCCGCTCCGAGAGCAATCCCAAGCTGGATGAGTTGGTGGAACTCCTCTCCGCCGCCATCGACCGCGCCCGCGATCTCGAAAACCAGAGGGCTACCGGCGCCAAGGTGAACGTCAAGCTGAAAGAGATTGGCTCGCGCCCCGCCGCGGCACTCCCGGATAACGCGCCCATCCTCCAATGCCTGCGCGCCGTGGACGCCCACTTGGGCATCCGTTCGCATCTCGACACCTCGTCTACCGACGCCAATATTCCGCTTTCCTTGGGAATTCCGGCACTGGCCATCGGCGCCGGAGGCCTGGGCGGGGGCGCCCACACCACCCAGGAATGGTTCCGCCCGGAAGGTCGCGACCTCGGGCTGAAACGCATTCTCCTGACCCTCCTGATGCTGATGAGGAACTCCGGCGGTCCCGCCCTGCAGCCCGGACCGGCCAGGTGAAAGCACTCCGGGCGATCGGGCCTCTCCAAAGGACGGCGGATGCCGCGCTGGCCTTCAACACTCTCATCTGGGGCGCCACCTTCGTCCTCGTCAAAGCCGCGCTCGGAGGCGTTTCGCCCATACTGTTCCTGGCCCTCCGTTTCTCGCTGGCAGCGGTGGTGCTTGCCATTCTCTATCGCGGCGCCGGCAAAGGGCCTCATAGCCAAAAGGCAGTGCTCGGCGGTTGCCTTTCGGGAGTGTTCCTGTTTGCCGGATATGCACTCCAAACCGCCGGGCTGAACTTCACCACGGCTCCCAAATCGGCGTTCCTCACCGGGCTAACGTCCGTGATGGTACCTTTGGAGGCATCACTCGTCTATCACTCCAGACCTCGAGCTTCCGAGGTGGTGGGTTTACTGGTGGCGACCGTCGGGCTGGCCCTGATGACCCTAGAAGGGACGATTGGCCGGATCGGCCGCGGCGATGCACTGACCTTGCTTTGTGCCGTCGCTTTCGCCGCCCACATCGTGACCGTGGGCCATTTTTCCGGAATCATGAGCTTCGAGCTTTTGTCGGTCAGTCAAATTGGCGCGGCTGCGGTGTTGGCATCTTCAACGTTTTGGTGGGTCGAGACACCGCATCTCGAATGGCGCCCGGCGGTTGTCCTCGCTGTACTCATAACCGGTCTGTTTGCCACCGCTTCTGCCTTCGCGATCCAGGCTTGGGCGCTGCGTTACACCACTTCCTCGAGAGCCGCGCTCATCTACATGCTGGAGCCGGTATTCGCCTGGATGACATCGTACATCCTGGCTGGCGAAGGCCTCTCCCGGCGTGCCGCCGGGGGTGCGATCCTGATATTAAGCGGCGTGCTGGTCGTGGAGTTGAAACCGTGGAAAGCGCAGCCACATCCATCACAGTAAGTTGTAACGGGAATATAATGATTGCTGCTGCCTGCAGGCGAAGGAGTTAAGTCATCATGAGTTTCTTTAACAAATTGCGAACCCAGAAGTTGCTTTCGTTCACGCTGATTCTCTTCACCCTGTCGGTCGGCATCGTGATTGGCACGCTGGTCAGCACGGGTGCCAAGGCGGCCAGAGACGACCGGCAGATCGCCCCGGGCGCTACGCCTTTGGTAATTCCCAATCCAGTCGAGTTGTCCAATCAGTTCACCGAAATTGCCAAGCAGGTCGAGCCCTCCGTGGTCAATATCTCCACCACCTACGCGCCCAAAGCCACCACCCGAACGCGCAACGGCCGCAGGCAGCAGTTGGTGCCTCCGGACGACGAGGACCAGGGCGACAACGGCATTGGCGGTATGGACGACCTGCTGAATCGATTCTTCGGTGGAGGCGGCATGCCCGAGATGCAGCGCAAGGGATATGCCCTTGGCTCGGGCGTCGTGGTGGATAAAGCCGGCTACATCCTGACCAATAATCACGTCGTGGATAAGGCCGATCGTATCCAGGTGAAGTTCGCCAACGATTCGCTGGAGTACGACGCTAAGGTCGTGGGCGTGGATGCGCAAACCGACCTGGCGGTGATCCGGGTCGAAGGAAAGCATGACCTGAAGCCCGCCAAAATCGGCAACTCCGACTCGGTCCAGGTGGGCGATTGGTGCGTCGCCATCGGGTCTCCATTCGGGTTCCAGGCTACAGTTACGGTCGGCATCATCAGCGCCCGGGAGCGCGATGTGGATCCCCTCCAGCAGTTCCAGCATTTCCTCCAGACCGATGCCGCCATTAATCCCGGCAACAGCGGCGGCCCGTTGCTGAACATCCGCGGCGAGGTAATCGGGATTAATACCGCGATCGCTTCGCGGTCGGGCGGTTTTCAAGGCATCGGCTTCGCCATGCCCGTGAATACCGCGGCTACGGTTTACAACGAGATCATCAAGAACGGCAAGGTCGTACGGGGCTCCATCGGAATCAGCTTCGCCTCCGATCCCGCTACTGCCCGCGATCTGCTGCGCGGCATGGGCGGCGTCACGGAAGGCGTCTTCGTCGAGCGTGTCGAGCCAGGCGGCCCCTCCGAGAAGGCCGGCCTCAGGGAAGCCGACATCATCACCAGCATCGACGGAAAGACGGTTCGCCAAGGCAACGACCTGGTGAATACCGTCACGCAGACGCCCATCGGGACGACCGTCACACTCGGCGTGTTGCGCGGGGGCAAACCGCAGAGCTTCAAAGTGGTGGTCGGAAACCTCGCCCAGATCTTTCCCGAACGGTTCGGGAACCCCGCCGAGCCGGAAGCGCCCAAGGCTACCGGCACTACGGTGAGCTTTGGTATATCGATTACGGACATGACCGACCAACGGCGGGAAAGCCTCGGCGTCAAGCAGCCCGGAGGCGTCATGGTGGAGGAAGTGGAATCCAACTCCTTCGCCGACGACATCGGAATGCGGCCGAACGATATTTTGACCGACATCAACCAGCACCCCATTACGTCTACGGGTGACGTCAAGAAAGTGCAGGCCACCCTGAAGCCCGGCGACGCGGTAGCCTTCCGGATTCTGCGGAGGGATCGCGGGGACCGTGGTCCGTATACCGCCACGTTCCTGGCCGGCACTCTGCCCAATTCGCGCTGACCGCCTCGATCAGCTTCCGTACGAAACTGGCGCCTGGGTCTCTCCAGACGCTTTTCTTCGTCTTTCGGTGTTTGGAGGCACCACGCGGCCCGCGTAACGGTGCGCGCATTCACAGGCAGCTCTCATGCGTTAACCGTGCCGCCCGTTATAATACCGGTTTCGATCCCATAGAACCCCTTCGCCCGGTGGCGTCTATGGAGTCTATGGAGTCGTACTGTCGAGTTCTTGCCCCATGTCATCGACCGCCAGTGTTTTAATCATCGATGACAGCGCCGTCGATCGCGACCTTTTCCGCCGGCAGTTGCGAAGCCAGGCGGGAACCCGTTCCTTCCATTGCCTGGAAGAGGCCCGCGCCCGGGCGGGGCTCGACCAGATCCGCCGCGCGCGTCCCGACTGTGTTCTGCTCGACCTCAACTTGCCGGACATGGACGGACTCGATCTGCTCCGTTCCATCTTGCAGGACCCGGATCCCTGTCCGGTGATCGTAGTCACCGCCTACGGTACCGAGGAGGTTGCGGTCGAGGCTATGAAATCGGGCGCCACGGACTACGTGGTGAAAGGTTCGGTTTCCGCCGAGGGGCTCTGCCACGCGGTCGAGAATGCCCTCGAGAAGCGCACGCTCCAACGCCAGGTGGAGCAGCAACGGGTGGCAATCGAAGAGCGCAATCGCGAACTGGAATCGGCGCTCGAACGCGAGCGCGAAGCCCACCGCGCGGCCGCGGAGAGTGAGTCGCGGTACCGCACCTTGGCTGAGGCCATGCCGCAAGTGGTGTGGACCGCCGTGCACCCGCACGGAGGCTGGGACTATGTCAACGAGCGGTGGTCGCGCCTCACTGGCGCCCCTCCGGACTCAGCCGTCGCGCGGGGCTGGCTCGATTTCATCGACCCCAAGGACCGGGACAGCGTCCGGGATTCCTGGAAATCGTCTGTCGCCAGTCTCCGCCCGCTCGAGTTGCAGTGCCGCATCCGCACCGGCAGCGGACCATCCCGCTGGCAGTTGATGCGGGCCCTGCCTCTGATCGTGAACAGCAGGCCCGTGAAGTGGCTCGGGACCCTCACCGACATTGAGGACCAGAGACGCGCGGAGCACCTGCTCCATCACCGCCAGAAACTCGAGAGCATCGGCGTACTGGCCGGCGGCATTGCTCACGACTTCAACAATCTGCTGGTGGGCATCATCGGGGGAGTGAGCTACGCGCTGGAAGTGTTGCCGCCTCAGCACGACCTGCGCCCCGTTCTGGACGTGGCGTTCAAAGCGGGCGAGCGCGCGGCCCACCTCACCCGCCAGATGCTCGCCTATGCCGGTAAGGGCAACTTCCAGGTGGAAGACGTGGACCTCGGCCAGATGATTCATGAAACCTGGCAGCTCATCCAGGCTTCCATACCCAGCTCCGTCAACGTGAAGCTGCTGGTACGGCCCGGCCTTCCGCTGGTTCGCGCGGGTTCCGCCCAATTGCAGCAGATCGTCATGAATCTGATCATCAATGCCGGCGAGGCCATTCCCTCCGGCCGGCCCGGATTCATCATCGTGAGCACGGACGTCGAAAGCGTGGATAGCCCGCGCACCACCTGGAGCTCCGACCTGGCTCCCGGTGAGTACGTCGTCCTGGAGGTTCGGGATAACGGCTGCGGCATCGAGCCCGCCAATCTGGGCAAAATTTTCGATCCCTTCTTCACCACTAAGTTCACCGGCCGGGGATTGGGCCTGGCTGCTGTGCACGGCATCGTGCGCAGCAACCGCGGCTCGATCGAGGTGGACAGCGCGCCCGGAATGGGCAGTACGTTCCGGGTGCTGCTCCCGGTGTCCGTCGCCACCCGCGAAAGCCGTGCAAACGACAGCCCCGTGCCGCCCGGCAACACCAAACCCGGAAGAATCCTGCTGGTGGACGACGAAGAGATCGTGCGTAACACCACTCGCGCTGCCCTGGAACACGCCGGGCACTCGGTGGCTGTCGCCTCGGGCGGGCTCGAGGCGCTCGAGCGCCTGTCCGCCGCGCCGGATTCGTTTTCGCTCGTGCTGCTCGATCTGAGCATGCCCGAGCTCGATGGAGAACAGACACTCGAAGCGTTGCGGCTCATCAATTCCGGATTGCCCGTGGTAATCTGCAGCGGCTACAGCGAAATGGAGGTCAAGACGCGGTTCCAGGGCAAAGCCGTCAATGGCTTCTTGCGAAAGCCGTTCAACGTCCGGACACTGCAGGAAACGGTATCCCAGGTATTGGGATCTGCCGGCTAACGGCGACTATGCAGAGAAGCGGCCTCGACAGCACCACCGAACAACTGCTGTATTCCGCGGTCCACGATTTGCGCGGCCCGGCTTCGAGGATCCGTCTTTCCGCGCAGTTGTTGTCCCGCAACGGAGCGGCCCTCGATGACGAGGCCCGAACCCTGATCCGGTATATGCAAGACTCGGCGGCTGCTGTCGAAACAGTCGCCGCCGGGCTCAGACGCTATCACGAAGTTTGCGCTCGCCCGCTCGAACGTGTGTCGATCGAGCTGAGTGCGACCGTGTCGGCTGCCATCCACGCCTTAGCCGCCGAAATCGCCGCTTCCGGGGCCACAGTCACCCACTCCGCCCTTCGGACGATCAACGCCGACCCCTTTCTGATGGGCTGGCTGTTTCAGGAACTGCTCGCCAACGCGATTCGTTTTTGCGGTCAGGAGCCCCCGTGCGTCCACTTTTCCAGAAGCACCGGCGATCCCGGAGGCTGGTACATCGCCGTATCCGACAACGGTTCCGGCATCGAAGCCGGCATGGAGAAGCGAATCTTCCGGCCCTTCCAAAAGCTCGACGGCACCGGCGGCTCCGGCATCGGGCTGACCATCTGCAAACGAATCGTCGAGTTGCATGGAGGCGAGCTCTGGACTGAGCCGCGCGCTTGCGGAGCCGAGTTTCGATTCTATGTCGGCCGCTGAATTCGGAAGCGTCGGTTCTCCTTCCGGCCGCCTCCGTTCTTGAAAAACCACAGCCAGAAATACTGGGTCTCAGCGCCTATCCTATACCGGCAATCGAACCCGGTGCGCACGGCCATCCGAGTGGCATCCTCGTCGGTGATGGGTGCTCCGAGCCATGTATCTGGACCGCGTCGCAACGGCCTGTATCCTCCCATCACCCGCCGGTTGGGAACGCCGTTCACCTGGAACTTGAACAGTCCGCCGGGTCGCAGCAGGCGGTGTACCTCACTCAAGTAGCCCTCCACGATGTCATGACTCGGAATGTGCTGAAACACGATGAACGAGAACGCGAAATCGAAGGGAAGCTCCGGAACCACCCGCAGATCCATGCCGCTGTTGAGGTACACGTGCGCGTTCGGAAACCGGGCGAGCGACACGCGCGCCTGCTCCACCATCTCGCCGCTCACATCCACCGCATGAACCTCGCCGAAGACGTCCGCCAGTGCCCGCGTCACCCGTCCGGCGCCGCAGCCGATCTCCAGAACCCGCATCCGGTCCGCCGCCTTCCCCTGGCAGATGTTCGTCATGTCGCTGAGAATCTGTTCCTTCACGGTCTCGCGGCCCGAGGCGAAAAAATCGCCATCGCCCCACTCGTCCCGCCCGGTCAGAATGAAATGCCGCGCATTCGCGCGGGCCCGCCGATCCCAGTCGGCCCGCATCTGTTCCAGTTGCTTCTCGAGCGGCGTCCTTTGAAAGGGCCACTTCATATCGGACCCGGTCCGCTAATTCGACCCCGCCGGAACTTCCTCCCCCCAGATGTACTTGCTGAACCAGTCGTAGTTGTGTTCCATGACGGCGCGCTGCTGCTTCGGCTTGTTGATGGGGTGCCCGAAGCCTTTGTACAGGATCAGCTTCACCGGCACACCGCGATCCTTCAGCGCCTGGTACAGTTCGAACGAGTTGGGCGGCGGAACGCGCTTATCCTGATCGCCGTGCTGGATCAGGGTGGGCGTGTTGGCGCGATTCACATACGTAATCGGCGAAGTCTTGCGGTAAATCTCGGGGTCGTCCCACGGTGTTGCCTTCAGGTACTGCCGGGTAAACGGGTGGATGTCGGTGTTCACATAGTAAGTGGACCAGTCCGAAATCCCTGCGCCCACAGATACCGCTTTGAACCGGTCGCTGTAGCACGTGATGAACGCCGAGATGTAGCCGCCCTCGCTCCACCCCATCGCCCCGACCCGGTCTTTATCGACAATGCCCTTGGCGATGAGCGAGTCCACTCCCGATATCACGTCCGCGTAGTCTCCCACTCCCAGGTTGCGCACGTTCAAGGAACGGAACTTCTCGCCGTAGCCCGCCGAACCACGATAGTTAGGCTTGAGGATCAGCGCTCCCTTCGCCGCAAACTTTTCGATCGGATAGTAGCGGTCCGCCGACGGGATCGGCGTGTCCACACCCGTGGGACCGCCGTGGATCACCACCAGCAACGGGTATTTCCGCGACCCGTCGTAGTCCGCCGGCTTGATGAGAATGCCCTCGATTTCCGTGCCGTCTTCGGATTTCCAGCGCACCACCTCGCGCGTGGTGAGTCGAAAATCTTTGTACTGAGCGGCCATGTCGGTCAGGTACCTGGGGGCGAAATCGTCGGCCGGGCTCACCACCACCTCTGCGAAATGATTCGGCATCGCACCCACCGCGCCCATCGTGCGATGATCCTTCGTGAATGTCGCTCCTGCCACGTGATACGCATCCGGCGAACTCAGGCGGCGGACCGCCATCGTCCCAGGATCCAGCCGGAACACATGCGCCGCGGTCTTCTGTGTGGCCCCGAAATAGATGCCGCCCGGTCCCCAGTCGATGAGGTTCGGGTCCTCGTCGAACGACTGGGTCAGCATCCGCGGCTTCCCGCCATCCGCCGGGACCACGGCAATGCGGCGGTTCGCGTAGTAGTAGAAAGTCTGCCCGCCCGCGGTCACGTACGCAATCTCCTTGCCGTCCGGCGACCATTTAGGCCCGGTGTTCGGCCCTCCGGAATCCACTACTTTCCGAACATGTTTGTCCGCCAGGTCGAGCACGTAGATCTGCTCGGTGTCCTGCGAACCCAGGTCGGGATCGCGGCCGGCGCTGAAAGCAATCCGGCTGCCGTCCGGCGACCAGGAAAAACCTCCGACGCTGAATTGGTCGCCCTTGGTGAGCGCCTCGGGCTTCGGCAACTGCTTCAAGTCGCCCGGGATTTCGGCGGGAACCTTCACCAGCCACAGGTGATTCATCTTGTAATCGCCGCCCACAATGTCAAATTCGCCGTACCGGTCCTTGCGATCTTTCATCGGCTTGGCATCGGGTCCGGTGGAGGTGAAGGCAATCGCCGACCCGTCAGGCGACCATGCCAGCGCACCCACACCGTTGTCTTCGTTCGTCAACTGCATGGCTTCGCCGCCCGCCGGTGCGATCACATAGATCTGCCGCTTGCCGGAGCGGTCGGAACCGAATGCCAGCCGCCGCGAATCCGGCGACCACACAGGTCCGCTGCTCGACTTCTTGCCGCTCGTGAGCTGGTATCGCTCCCCCGTAGCTGTCACCGCGATCCAGATCTGTTGGTCGAAATCGTTCTCGTCCCAGTTGGTCTGTTGCACCCCGTAGGCGATGTACCGCCCGTCGGGTGAGATTTGCGCGCCCGCGACCGACTTCATGCTGAGGGACTGGTCGATCGTGGGCACCGCGGGAGTCGCTGCGAACGATCCGCAGGCGACCGGAAAAACGGCCAGTAAGGTGCGCCACATGCCGTTCATTATAGAATGCGATTCGGGCGCATCGCGCGCAATGAGCTATGGCAAACACGCGAACCATCCCCGGCTGGGACCGCTATTATCTGGATATCTGCAAAGTGGTGGCGTCTCGCAGCAAGGATCCGAACACGCAGATCGGATGCGTGATCGTAGGTCCGAATCACGAGATCCGATCCACCGGCTACAATTCCTTCCCCCGGGGAATCCGCGACGACGTTCCGGAGCGGCTGGTGCGGCCAACCAAGTATCTCTGGATCGAACACGCCGAGCGCAACGCCATCTGCAACGCGGCACGCGCGGGCACGGCCACCGAAGGCTGCACGATTTTCGTCGAAATCATGCCCTGTATGGATTGCGCCCGCGCCGTGGTGCAGGCGGGCATCACTGAGGTGGTGGTTTCCGCCGACCGCATGGCCGAGTATTCCAGCCAATATTACAACGAGCATTTCGGTATGGTGGAAGTGCTGTTCCGGGAAGCCGGCATCGGCGTCCGCCGCGTCTAGCCGGAGATGTGGCGGAGGCACTCCTGCCTGCCGCGTCGGCACTCGTGCCGACGCTTTTTGGTCGCCTTCGCACGTCTCCGCGGGCGAAGTGTTTACGCCCTCCACGCTCGCTCCACCCCTCAGCGATTCCGTAAGGTGGCAGATCCGCGAGGTCTAACGCGCTGAGTTTGCAATACGCTCCGGACGGGCTCGCCGTTGATGGCATTTTCGCAGATTCTGAGCGGGTCTTGATTCCAGAGTGTTCTGACCACTACAATTAGTGTCAGAAGATGCCCGGCGACTCTGAGCTCGAATTGCGTGGCAGGCTCATCCGTAGCCTCGGTGCTCTCCGCGAGATGCTCCCCGGCTCCTTCGTTGAGCGCCATCGCTGAGTTTGGCCATTTCATCCCGGAGGGCAGCACCCCGGAAAACCGAATTGTAGTTCCGGATTTTCGCCTGCACATGGCGCTCACCCCCCTGTTTACAACAGAGGCAACCGGAAGTATAGCTGCGGTTTTCGCGCGACTGACCATCGCCGCGCGCTTGCCAGGCCGCACACACTCACGCCGCGACGCGGTCTGCCCGGCTGTCGTGGAATGTCGAAACCGTTCGGTACACGTTCTCCCGCCTTGGCCTCGGCAGGATGGGCGGCTGTGGGAGCGGCTGCGCAGGACGGAGGGCGCGTCCCAGCCGCTGCCGGGCGCGGAAGAGAATCGATTTGAACGCGGCCTTGGATGTCGCCATTGCCCTGGCGCTCTCGTCCATGGTCAGGCCTTGGAGATCGGCCAGCTCGATTGCGGTTCGGTCACGCAGAGTAAGTGTTGCCATGGCAGCGCGAATCCACTCCACCTTCTCAGTCTGTTCACAGATGGCGAGTGGCGATGGAGCCCGGTCCGCGAACGGATAGTCCGGGAGAACCTCCAGTGGCACACTCGGCCGGGCGGCGCGAATGTGCATCCGAATCTCGTTCAGAGCGATCGACCAGAGCCAGTTCCGGAACTTGGAAGGCGCGCGTAATTGCTCCCGGCAGACGAAGGCCCGGAGCACCGTCTGCTGCAGAATATCATCCGCCTGATCGCGATTTCGCAGATTCCGTATCACCAGTCTGCGCACCGATTCCATACTGGCCGCCAAAAGCGTCTCGAAGCTCTCTTTCGACATGTTTCACCTGAACCTTTTCGAGAAGTCTCGTGTCCCCGGAGCGGCAGCGCCGCGAACGCTCGAGGTGCACCTACGCCTGCCATCCTCCGCCGAGCGCCTTATAGAGTTGCACCACCGTCAGAATCTCATCCAGGCGGATTCGCGCCAGATCCAGTTCGGCCTGAAACAGGTCGCGATCGGCATCCAAGGCGTTGAGTTGCGTGTCTACCCCGCCGCGGTATCGCAGGTAGGCCAGGCGCAGCCGGTCCTGCAGTGCGGCCACGAGAGCAACCTGCTTCTCGCGGCTCTCCCGCACCCTCTGATGCGCAATCAATGCATCGGAGACCTCGGTAAAGGCCGTTTGAATGGTCTTTTCGTAGTGGATCAGCGCGCGCTCGCGTTCGGCCTCCGCGATTCTCACGCCCGATTTGATTCTTCCGGCGGTGAAGATCGGCTGCGTCACCTGCGGCACCAGGCTCCAGGTGCTGTGCGGTCCACTGAATAAGCTGGACAGTTGCGTGCTGGCTCCGCCGAGCGCCCCGCTGAGGCTGAGCGTCGGGAAATAGGCGGCGCGCGCCACGCCGATCTCGGCGTTCGCGGCAATCAGGTCCTGTTCGGCGACGCGGATGTCCGGACGCCGCTCCAACAGGCTGGATGGGAGACCCACCGGGACTTCCGGCGCCAGATCCTGCTCAGTCAGACTTCGGCCCCGCGCAACCGTACGGGGGTAATCCCCCAGAAGCAGAGTGATCTGATTCTCGGTTTGCTCGATCTGTTGTTGAATCGTGGGAATGGTTTCGGCGGCGGTGTAGACTAACTGCTCGGCCTGCCGGAGGTCGAGTTGCGTCGAAACGCCGCCGGACTGCCGCGACCGCGTCAGGGTCAGAGACTCCTCGCGGGTCTGCAGGGTTCGCTGCGAAATCTCGAGCGTATAATCGAGTTCGCGCAATGTGAGGTAGGCCGTGGCGACGTCGCTGACCAGTGTCGTGACGACCGCCTTGCGGTTTTCATCGGCGCTCAGGAGATTCGCCCGCGCGGCTTCGGTTGCGCGCCGCAGTTTGCCCCAGATGTCGATCTCGAAGGACAGCAGTTCGAGAGCCGCTGACCCGAAATTGCGATTCTGTGAGGGCAACAGTTGCGCCGGGATGGGCGTCGCGCCGTCGCGCGACAGCCGGTTGATTTCCACGCTGCCGCCGGCTCCGAAATTGGGATATTGATTGGAACGCGTGACGCCCAGGTTGCCGCGGGCCTCCTCCACGCGGGCGACGGCGTCGCGCAGATCGTAGTTATGCTCCAGCGCGGTCCGGATCAGCGCCTGCAACTGCTCGTCGTGGAAGACCGTGAACCACTGCAGATCCGCGATCGATTTGGCCTGGTCCGGCGGCAGCGGATCCGGTGCACGGAAACTTGCCGGGGTCTGAATCGCGGGACGCTTGTAGTTCGGGCCCACCATACAAGCCGCGGAAAGGCCCGCTAATAAGATCAAGGTCGCTTGCGCGCGCATGGTTAGTCTCCCTCTCCGGGCAGCGGCTGGTGCGGTGTCAGCGGCACAGTCGGACGGACAGTTGCGCCCGACAACTTTTCCACCAGGTAAAAGATCGCAGGAACCAGGAAGATGCCGAGTCCGCTGGCTGCCGCCATTCCCCCGATTACCGTGGTGCCCATGATCTGGCGGGCAACCGCTCCGGCGCCACTGGCAGTCCACAGCGGTACGCACCCCAGGATGAATGCGAACGAAGTCATCAGAATCGGCCGCAGCCGGAGCCGGGCGCCTTCCATCGCGGCGTCAGCCAACGGCTTCCCTTTCTCGAACTCGTCCTTGGCGAACTCCACGATCAGAATCGCGTTTTTGGCGGCCAGGCCGATCAGCATTACCAGCCCGATTTGCGAGTAAACGTCGCCTTCGATCTGCACCATGTATGCCGGCAACAGGTGGGCCGCCACCACGCGACGCAGCCAAAGGAAAAGGAACGCTCCGAAGACCGCGACCGGAGTGCTCAGCAGCACGCTAAAGGGCAGGGTCCAACTCTCGTACAGAGCTGCCAGAATCAGAAACACGAACAGCAGCGAGAAGCCGAAAATCGTCGAAGACGAAACACCTTCCTGCGCCTTCTTCTCCTGGAACGACATGCCGGAGTAGTCGTAGCCCATCTGCACCGGCATGGTTTGAGCGAAGGTCTGTTCCAGAGCCTTCATCGCCTGGTCGCTGCTGTACCCCGGCGCGGCGCCTCCGTTAATCTGGGCCGCCCGATACTCGTTGAACCGCATGGTGAATTCCGGGCCGGTACCCGATTGGAAGCTGGTCAGCGCCGAAAGCGGCACCATCTCCCCGTCGCCGTTCCTCACGTAGAACTGGCCGACATTCTCCTGTCTGGTCCGGTAATCGCCTTCGGCTTCCACATAAACCTGCCATTGCCTTCCGAAGCGGTTAAAGTAATTCACGAAGAGACCGCCCATGAATGTCTGAATGGTGCGATAGACATCGTTAATCGCGACGCCCTGTTTAATCACCTTGTCGCGGTCCACCCGGATGAATTGCTGCGGCACGCTCGGCAGGAAGGTGGTGCTGAGGCTGCCGATCTCGGGACGCTTACGCGCCTCGGCCATGAACCGGTTCAGGTTGTCGGAAAGAAACTTAACGTCACTGCCGGAACGGTCTTCGAGAATGAAGGTGAACCCGCCGGAGGTGCCGACGCCAGGGATGGCAGGCGGTGAGAAACCGAAAGCTACAGTCTCCGGGATGCCGCTGAAGGCCGCGTTCAACCGCGCCTTGATCTCCTGAAACTGCAGCTCACGCGTCTTGCGGTCTCCCCAGTCTTTCATGCTGATGAATCCGAAGCCGTTGTAACTGGTACGGACGAGGCTCAAAAGACTGAAGCCCGAGACGGACGTGACGTGCTCCACACCGGGAATCGCGCTGGCGATCTTCTGGATCTTCGCCATCACTTCCTCGGTTCTTTGCAGGGAGGCGGAATTGGGCAGTTGCACGTTGAGGTAGAAATAACCCTGGTCTTCGTCGGGAACGAAGCTGGTTGGCAGTTTGCCGCCGACCCATACGGCGGCCACTGCGAAACCCGCCAGCAGGATCGCGGAAAACCCGCTCTTGCGAAGCAGCGCTCCCGAGACTCGGACGTAGCCGTTGGTTGCGTGTCCAAACGAGCGGTTGAACCACCCGAAGAATTTCGCCAATAACCCCTTCGACTGTCCCTCGGGCTTGGGCTTCAAGATCAGGCCGGCGAGCGCGGGGCTAAGGGAAAGGGCGTTGAATGCGGACAGGATCACGGAAATCGCGATCGTCAGCGCGAACTGCTGATAAAGCCTGCCGGTGATGCCGGGTATGAACGCGGTCGGAACGAACACGGCAGACAACACCAGTGCGATTCCGACCACGGGCCCGGAGATCTCCTCCATCGCCTTGAGAGCAGCTTCCTTGGGAGAGAGGCCATCTTCGATGTGGCGCTCCACTCCCTCTACCACCACGATCGCGTCGTCAACCACCAGTCCAATGGCCAACACCAGGCCAAACAGGGACAGCGTGTTGATGCTGAAACCAAACAGCGGAAAGAAGATGAACGTTCCCACCAGGGATACCGGCACCGCCAACAGCGGGATCAGGGTGGAACGCCAGCCTTGCAGGAACAAATAGACTACCGCCACCACCAGAACGATAGCGATCAGGAGCGTCTGGACGATCTCCTTGATGCCCTCGTTCACCGCCAGCGTCGTATCGATGGGGATCGCGAAATCCATATCGTCGGGGAACCGGAGCTTCGCTTCGGCGAACAGTTTCCTCACGCCGTTGGCGGTATCGACCGCGTTGGAACCGGGCAACTGATAAACTGCGATCACGGCGCTTGGCCTTCCGTCGAGGTGCCCGGTGATGCTGTAGTCCTGCGAGCCCAGTTCCACGCGGGCCACATCGCCGATCCGGACAATCCCCGTTTCGGGAGTCTCGCGGACCACGATCTGCTCGAATTCCTCCGGCGACGTCAGGCGCCCCTGCGCGCGAACGGTATAAGTGAATGGCTGCCCGGGTGGAATCGGCTCGCTGCCCACCTGCCCGGCGGGGTTAACGGTGTTCTGCGTCTGGATCGCGGATACAATCTCGGGAACGGTAATCGCCAGCTTCGCGAGTTGGTCGGGCTTCACCCAGAGACGCATGGCGTATTGCCCCGAGCCGAAAACCTGCACGGTGCCGACGCCCTTCACGCGGGTCAACTGGTCTACCAGGTTGATGTAAGCGTAGTTGGCCAGGAATTTGGCATCATAGGTCCCCTTCGGCGAGTTCAGCGCCACCAGCATCAGCGGCGCGAGCACGGACTTCTGCACGGTAACGCCGTAATTTGTGACGTCTACCGGGAGTTGGGATGCGGCCTGCGTTTCACGGCTCTGCGCCAGAATCAGGTCGGTGTTGGGGTCGGTGGCGACGTCGAAATCCACGATCAAGCGCATCTGGCCGTTGGCCGTAGCGTTGAGCGAGTACATATAGTTCATGTTGTCTACGCCGCTCATCTGCTGCTCGATCGGAGTGGCCACCGATTGCTCAATGGTCTGCGCATCCGCGCCGACATATGTCGCCGTGACCTGGACTTCGGGCGGGGCGATTTGCGGGAACTGCGCCACCGGCAGGCCAACTACGGCAACTGCTCCCACAATCACCATGAGAATGGCGATCACCATCGCCACGATGGGACGATTGATAAAGAATTTCGACATGACCGGTTACCTCGCCACAAACGGCTTCGGAACTACTTGCATGCCCGACCGCACCTTCTGCAGTCCCGCGACGACGACGCGCTCTCCGGGGTGGACGCCGGCGCGCACGATCCAGTCGTGGCCCACCGTTTCACCCAGGTTTACGGTTCGTATCTCCACCTTGTTATCCGGACCTACGACGGCGAGTTGATGTGTGCCCTGTAAATCCATGACCGCCTGCTGTGGTACCAGCAGCGCTCCTGCGCGAGTCTGGCTGGAAAACCTGACTCTGCCGTACTGACCGGGACGCAGGCTGTTGCCCGGGTTAGGGAACAAGCCCGCGAGCCGGATGGCGCCCGTCCTCACATCCACCTGCCGGTCGGCAAAATAGAACTTGCCCTTATGCGCGTAAGTGCTTCCATCCGCCAGGATCAACTCCAATTCCAACTGGCTGGTGGCGGCCTGGCGTTTCTCGGCGGTCGGGTAGCGCCGCGTAAAGTCCAGGTACTCCTGCTCGCTTGCGGTGAAATAGACCTTGATGGGATCCACCGTCGAGACCGTCGTAACCGGGCCGCTTGCCGGACTCACGAGAGCTCCGACCTGTTGCTGGGCGATGCCCGGAATGCCGTCGATCGGCGAGGTGAGGCGGGTGAATCCCAGGTTGATCCGCGCCGTCTCAGCCGCGGCACTCGCGGTTTCGACCGCTGCCGTCATGGCGATGATCTGCGCCTTGGCAGTTTCGACTTGGGCCTTTGCGGCCTGAAGCTGGGCCTTGGCCGCCATGTTGTTTTGCGTTGCGTTATCGAGATCCTGTTGCGTGATGGCCTGTTGTTCCGCAAGCGGCGTGTACCGGTCTACGTCAAGCTGAACACGGCGCTGGTTTGCCTCGGCTACCGAGACCTGCGCTTCCGCCTGCGCCAGTTGGGCGCGCGCCTGCTCTAACTGGCCGCGCGATTGCGCAAGCTGTCCCTGCGCCTGATCGAAAGCCGCCTGGAAGGGGCGCGGGTCGATCTGAAACAGCAGTTGGCCGGCCTTCACGAAGCTTCCCTCGGTGTAAGCCTGCTGCGTCAGATAGCCGGACACCTCCGCCTTGATATCGGCGTTGACGAGTCCGTCAAGGGTGCCGATCCATTCCTTGTAGAGTGGAACGTCCTTCTGGACCACCTCGGTGACATCCACGGTTTGCGGTTGGGGCGGCCTGGCAGCCGAGGTCGCTGTCGTACATCCGGCGGCAACCACGGTTATCAGGGCAAGACAGAGCATTACGGGGGCGAGGTTGGTCGGGCGGCCCGGTCCTCGATCGTTCGCAGTAGGCATAATTCTCCTTTGGTTTCCCACCAGTCTTCCCAGTTGACAACAGCGGGTCACTGCAGATCCCTGAGGCGCAGCAGCCCGCGGCTCATTGCGATCGTCACGGCGTGCGTCCGATCGTTCGCGGCGAGTTTGCCCGAGATGTGCTTCATGTGCATTCGAACGGTCTCTTCGGCGATCGAAAGCTGCGCCGCAACCTCTTTGTTCCGGTTGCCCCAGGCAACTAACTGGAGCACCTGAATCTCCCGGGCGGTTAGTGTTTCCTCATTGAAGTGCTCGGCAAGCTTCGTCGCGATCGGGCCGGGCACCATCCTCGCCCCGCTCCGCACCTGCCGGATCGTGCGGACCATCTCCCAACGCGGTGCCGCCTTCGAGATATATCCGTGTACTCCGGCATCCAAGGCCCGGCGCGCCTGAACATGGCCCTGAGACGAAGTGATCGCCACAATCCGGGTTCGCGGAAATTCAGCGAGAATCCGGCGGGCAAGATCTTCTCCCGGCATGTCGGGCAGAACCAGATCCAGAGTCACCACGTCGGGGCGAAGGCGGCGAACTGCCTCCAGCGCCTCCTCGCCAGTGGCCGCGGTTGCAATCACGGCCATGTCGTCCTCGCGGTTGATCACGGCCGCCAGGCCTTCCTGGATCAGGTGGTGCTCATCTACCGTCAGAACGCGAATCGCCCGGCGGGACGCCCTCAGGATCGCAAAAGGTTCGCCACTGATTGCCGCGGCTGCCATCGCTGCCATAACCCCTCCTGTTGAAACAGTACGGCAGTCCGCATTTCGGGACATCACGAAAACGGAGGTTTTTGGGGTACCACTGCAGGCGGGCGTGAACTATACCCTGTTCGTGGTAGAACGTGGTGCTCTAACGGTGGATGTCTGCGCGCGTAGCCTGGGTTCAAGCCACTCCGGCGGTTTTAGGCATGAGACGCGCACTGAAGATGCCTGGTTTGTGTCTCAGATTACAGTTGGATGATTCCGCGGCGCACCGCGATGGCGATCGCTTGTGTGCGGTCTTTGGCGCCGAGCTTGTCCATGATGTGCTTGATATGGACTTTCACCGTCTCTTCGGAAATGAAGAGCAGGTCCGCGATGTCGCGATTCCGGTTCCCACCCGCTACCTTCTGAAGAACTTCAATCTCGCGGGTGGTCAGTTCCTCATCGCTCATATGCTCGGCAAGTTGCGCCGCTACCTCGGGAGGAACGCGTTTCTTTCCAGCGTGGACTTGCCGGATGATCTCCACAATCTCCTTGGGCGGCATGTTCTTCAGGAGATACCCGCGCGCCCCGGCCTGCAGCGAACGCTGAATCTCCACGTCGCCTTCAAATGTTGTGAGCATCACAATTCGGGCGTCCGGAAATTCGCCGCGGATGGCGATCATGGCGTCGATGCCGCTCAGGTCGGGCAGGCGGAGATCCATCAGGGTCACATCCGGCCGATGTTCCCGATACTGCCGCACCGCCTCCGAGCCGGTAGCCGCCTGGGAAACCAGCAGCATGTCGTCCTGTGCGTTGATAATGGTCGCGATTCCTTCGCTGAATAAAGGGTGATCATCGACGCTGAGTATCCGAATCCTGGACTGATCGCTCATCTGATTTTACCCTTTGATTGCCGGTTCCTGGTGCGTCCTGGCGGTCACCAGGCGTGAACTGCCGAACCACTTCGGCCGATGCGTGTCCTGTCCCTGGAACGCGATGTGACCTGGAACACAAAGTTCGACCACGGTGCCCGCGGTAGGGCCGCTGTACACACGGAACCGCGCCCCGATCTGCTCCGCCAGTTCCCGCATCCCGGAGAGGCCCCAGTGCCCATCCCGGGCGGTCTTGAGCGCACCCGGATCGATGCCGCATCCGTCATCTCTCACAACCAGCCGCAGCCGCCTTGTAGAGTAGTTTATCTCGACTTCGACCCTCTTTGCCCGCGCATGATGGAACGCATTCATCAACGCCTCACGGCCAATGCGGTAGACGTCGTCCCGAAGCATCGGGTGCAGAGGCCTCGCCTCCCCTTCCACCCGGACTCGGAACGCGCAGTCCGCGTTTTCGGAGCACGCCGGCGTCTGTTCGCAAACGAGAGCGAATGCCTGTTCGAGGTCGAGAGACACGCTGCTCGAGGAGCGCAGTCCGCGAACGGCATTGCGGCCTTCATCGATAACCTGGCGCATCAATTGGAGCGCGCGGGTTAAGATGGGCTTGGCGCGGGCGTCCTCGGGCAGGCTGTCGGTGGCGACATGCACCTGCATGGAAGCACTCAGAAACCCCTGGAGCAAGGTGTCGTGGAGAATCTGTGCGATGCGCGTTCGTTCCGCCAGCCGTTCTTCGAATCGCAGGTTGAGACGATTGGTCATCTGCCGCATGCGATAGCGGTAGAGCGCCAGAATCCCGCCGGCCAGCGCCGCGGCCACTCCTGCCTGGAACCACCAGGATTGCCAGTAGAGAGGCTCGACTGCGAATACCACGGCATCCTCGCTTTTGTTCCAGGCGCCATCGGGATTGCGAGCCACCACTCGAAACCGGTACTGCCGGGGCGACAGATTCGTGTAGCCTGCTTCCCGGCCAGACCCCGCGTCGTTCCAGCGGGTGTCGTATCCGTCGAGCCGGTAGCGGAAGCGCACCCGCTCCGGAGCCGAAAGGCTCAAGCCGACAAAGGTGAAAGTGAGTCTCTGATGCCCGCCCGGAATGCGGACCGGCCTTTCGATAGGAACGGCGTTTCCATCGGCCGATATCGTCAGGACATGAGGAATCGCCGGAGCTGCATCGCGCTTCAGCCTTGCGGGGTCCACCATGGAGATCCCGCGATTCAGCGAAAACCAGACTCGCCCTTGGGAATCGGTGACCACGGAGCGGTGCCGCCTCACCCCTTCCAGGCCCCTCAGCCCGTCGGAAGTACCGTACTCATGCACATCGCCGTCTCTCAGTCTGCCTTGCAAAAGCGCTTCGCGATTTACGCGCATCACGCGGTTGGAGGTGGCGATCCAAAATGCGCCCTGGCGGTCTTCTGCGATCCCTAGGATCGGTTCTTTCAACTCGGCGGGCTCTTCGGGGGGAGTCTGCATACTCCCCTCTCTTCGGAATGCCAGCCCGGCTGCCGTTCCGACCCATAACATGCCGCCGGAATCTTCGAGAAGACAGTACGCGTTATCGGACGGCAGACCGTTTCTCGAGGTGAAGGATTGCCATCGTCCTTCTTTCGATAGTGAATTCAAGCCGCGGGGAGTCGCAAACCACATGCTGCCATCGGCGGCTTCGAGGATCGAGTCAACGGTGTTGGAGAGCAGCCCGTCCGCGCTCGTGTAGGTGACAAAGCGGCCTCCGCGAAGCCTGCTCACGCCCCCACTCAGCGTCCCGGCCCACACGCTTCCGTCACTGGCCAGATAGACCGAAAAGACGCTGTTTTGCGCGAGACCATCGGCCTTGGTGTAGGTGTGCGATTCGAATGTCCCCCCCTGGGTGAGCAGCCTCGTCAGTCCGCCGTGCTGCCTTCCCAGCCACAACTCGCCCTTGCGGCCGGAGATCGAGTAAACCACATCGCGGTCCAGGCCATCGTTCGAAACGTGACCATGCCGTCCGTCTTTCACCCACCACAATCCGCCGTCCACCGGCGGAAACCACATGCGGTTATCGGCATCCACAAAAACCGGATTGCTGCCATCCGTCGGCAAGCCTTCCGGCTGGGAATAAGTTACGAACGCGCTGTCCCGAAGCCGCTCGATGCCATTGGCACTGCCGATCCACAAGTTGCCCTCGCGGTCTTCGAAAAGCGCGGTCACAGCCAGCCGGGACTTCTCATCTCCCGGATCGAGGTAGGAAACGCCCCGGTCGTTGAACCTGAGCAGGCCAAGGGAGTCCGTACCGGCCCAGATGTTGCCGTCTCGATCCCGCTCCAGTGCGAGTACCTGAACCGCGCCAAGTGAGGCCGGGCCCACACTCTCCAGGCGGGTCCCATTCCAGCGCGCCATTCCGCTATCGGTCCCGGCCCACAGACTGCCCTGATCGTCGGCCAGAAGGCAGTTCACTTTCAGGTCGGGCAAGCCGTCGGACACCGACTCCGTCTTGCCCTGGTGAAAGTGGAAGAGGCCGGCGCCCCGGGTTCCCGACCAGATGCTGCCGTCGGACGTCTGCGCGATCGCGAGCACCGGAGACCGGGGCATGTTGTTGGCATCCGCAAGCTGCTGCAGTTTGCCCTGCCGGTAGACCATCACACCGCGCTCCATGACAGAAAGCAGGAGGTCCCCCTGACTCGTCTGGCGCATCGTTGTGATGCGGGAAGGCAAGCCCCCGGCTGGGCTGTCGAAGGCGCCATTCCGGTAGCGAAGCAAACGGCTCGCGGCGCCGATCCACAGGTTCCCTTCCTTATCCGCCATCAGGGTGGGAACATCCTCACCGTTTTGCAGGCCCGGCACATCGCGCAAAACGTGGAAGGCCACACCGTCGAATCGGACCAGGCCGGACTGAGTACCGATCCACAGATACCCATCGGCGGACTGCGAAATGGCGTACACCGGTCCACGCGGGAATCCCTGTGCGGGTCCCCATCGCTCCCTTACGTACTGCGACATGGCGCGGTGTGGATCCATCCCTTGGGCCGAACCCGCCGAGGCAGCGGCGAGACAGAGAACGAGTGCGGTTTTGCGGGCAATCGAGTACGGCCCGGGGCGCCACAAACGACTCGGCCGGTGCGGGACTCGCAGCTCAGGGAAGGTACTCGAATTTTTCAATGACAACCTCAGCCCCGTGTTGCATGTGAACCGGCCTGGTATCGAAAACGTAGAGGTGCAGGCGGACCGTCTCACCACCGGAGGCAGGCACCCCGGAGGTGAACGTATGTGCGGCAACCAGGTTTTTCCGGCCCTCCGCTTCAGAGCCTCGCACCGTCCGGAAAGAAACCCGGCCGGGCTCCCAATCGAACGAGTAGGTCAGGCGGCCTGGTGGCGACAGAAAGCGCACCACGTTGGCCGGCACATAATACGGCTGGACCACATATTGCGCGTTCTTTCCAGAGGTGGCTCCCCAGCGGCTGATCTCGATGTCCATCTCGCGGTCGGGCCCGGAACCGTCCCAAACCGCCACGTTGAGCACCATGGCGGGCTCCAGTTGCGAGACACCGCTCACAACGAAGCGGTACGAACCGTATCCCAGGCTGCGCGAGAGACTCAGTTCCGCACTGGTCCACCGCCCGGGGCTCCCCGCAATGCGCAGATGCAGGAAACCTCTGGAGTCTACCCAGGAGTTGGCCGGATCGTATTCGTTTTTCGAGCCGGCCGGATTACCCGGGGTCTGGCGGACCATCCACTCGTATCCACTAAAATCCAGCCGCTTCAGCTGCGTCTGCTCCAGGATGTCCCCCTCCGCGGTCGCGATTGCAAGCACGCCCTTACTGGTCTCCGGCAGCAAGTTAGCAGTAGCCGGCGGACGATAGCTGGCGTCCACCAACAGCGCGGCATAGGCAGTTCCGGGGTGTGTGGTGGCCTTCCAGGTGGAATCTCTCTGGATCTTCGTGAACGGCTGGTCGGCCAGGGGCTGAACCCACCACACGCCGCTGCGGGCGAACAGCACCACAGATTGACCCTTGCGTGCGCCATTCACACGCCCCTGGATGGGGTACAAGTCCGTCGGGCTGCCCTCAGCCGCTGGAGGAAGCTTGGTGAATTCGATCGAGGGGGGCTGCCGATCGAGAGGTCTTTCGCAGCCGTTTACCAGCAGACACAACATCCCCAGCACGCCTCCGACTACCGCCGGCCCGTTCCGGGCTGCCGTAGCCACGACGTTAATGCTGGCATCGCGGAAAGCTGTTCTCCCCATTGTGGTACTGCGCACTAAGTGCGCCGCAAACTAAGGATAACAAAGGGGGCGCAGCGGCTGAATCCCTCGAAACCGCAGTCCGTGGATACCACGTTGGAGTTACTTCGACGACTATCGCGACCGGGGAATGATAATTTCCCGCAACCCGAAAAGGCGCGCATCGACGGAAAATGCCCCAGGCCCCAGCAGAGCAACCACCACGGCAACGACCGCTAGAAAGGCGATCATCGGCTTTGACGGGAACAGATCCAAACCGGACCCCGGAATAACTGACAACCACAGGCCCACTGCGCTCAGCCCGGCAAGGACCGCCGCGACGGGGGTCATGAAGCCAACCAGAAGCGCGATTCCGGCGATCACTGCGAGCACACCTGCGACCCAGGAGCCGACCCGCAGATCTTCGCTGCCCGTCAGTTCGATTGCGCCCCCGAACAGGACCATAATCCCCACTGCGGCTCTGAGAAGCAACAGGCCCAGTCCGGTTCGTCCGTCTGGAAACCCTTGAAACAAAAGTGACAGGGGCCCTCCCCGCCCGATGCGCTGAAAACCGCACCCACAGAAGCACTTTAGCGAATGTTAACGACCGGGCGAATCCCTACGGCTTGGGATCTTTCCCTACCACTTTTTCGTTATTAAGCCACTTTCGAAATCCCGAAACGGTGCGAGACATGGAAGCGGCGGCGGTTCGGGCCTCGTCCCATCTCTCTGCTGCATTACTCCTACGCCAGGGTTCTTTGGACTGGCAGGGCGCTTCGGCAAATCACTCATTCTCATGTCGCGCACCCTCCCGAGGCCGTCCCCGTTCGGGCGGTACCGTTGTCTGCTAAGATTCCGGGGAAGGCCGCTTTATGGGTGAATCCTCAACAGCCCCCGTCACACAGTTGCTGCAAGCCTGGAGCGCCGGAGACCAAAGCGCCTTGGCCCAACTGATGCCGGTGGTGTATGGCGAACTCCGCCGCCTTGCGCAACGCCGCATGTCGATCGAGAAGGGTAACTCGCTGCAGCCGACAGCCCTGGTCAACGAGGTCTACCTGCGGCTGGTGGAGACTTCGGGCGTGAGCTTCCACAATCGCAGCCAGTTCTACGCCATGGCCGCGCAAATGATGCGCCGGATCCTGGTGGACGCAGCACGCAACCGCGGCGCTTCGAAGCGCGGCGGAGGAGTGGGGATGGTGGTGTTCGAGGAAGGACTGCTGGCAGCGCCGGGGAGAGACCGGGAGATCGTCGCGCTGGATGACGCGCTCGACGCGCTGGCCAAAGAAGATCCCCGCAAGGCGCGCGCCGTGGAGTTGCGCTTCTTCGGAGGGCTCAGCATCGAAGAGACAGCCGAGGTGCTCGGAGTCTCCGTGCAGACGGTGCGCCGCGACTGGGTCTTTGCGCAGGGATGGCTGGCGCGGGCGATGAAGAAAGACGGCTAGAGTCCAACCTACCCGATGATGCCTTTGATAATTTCGCCGCGGACCTCGGTAAGCCTCTCTTTGCGTCCCAGGTACATGTAGCTCAGAGCGTCCTGGTCGAGGCCCATCTGGTAGAGCAATGTGGCGTGGAGATCGCGGAAGTGCACGGGATCCTCGGTCGCCTTCAAACCGATGGCGTCGGTGGCGCCGTAGACGGTACCGCCCTTGAAGCCGCCGCCGGCAACCCACATAGAGAAGCCGGTGTTGTGGTGGTCGCGGCCTTTGCTCTTTTCGGATTCCGGCGAGCGTCCGAACTCCCCGCCCCACAGAACGATGGTCGAATCCAGCATGCCGCGGCGCTTCAGGTCCTTGATCAGGCCGGCGACAGGTTTGTCGGTCATGGCCGCCATCTTGAGGTGGTTTTTCTCTATGTCGGCGTGGGCGTCCCACTCGGTATCGGCCGCACCGCCGCCCGATACGACGCACACGAAGCGCACGCCCTTCTCGACCATGCGGCGCGCCAGCAGGCAGCGTCGGCCGTAGTCGTCGGTCTTCGGATCGCCGACGCCGTAGAGATCGAGCGTCTCTCGAGGTTCCTTGGAGATGTCGAACACCTCGGGCGCTTCGGTCTGCATTTTGAAGGCGGTGTCGTAGGCGGAAATCCGGGCGGCGAACTCGGGATCCTCGCCGGGGAGATTCGTCTCGTTCAGCGAGCGGATGAAGTCGATGGTCTTGCGCCGTTCGTCGAGCGAGACGCCCTTGGGCAGGTCGAGATTGAGGACCGGCTTGGCGCCGGGACGCAGCATGGTGGGCTGGTAGACAGCGGGCAGGAAGCCGTGCTGGTACATCGGCAGGCCCGCTTCCTGCGCGCCTTCGGGAGCCGGCATGACCACGTAGGCTGGAAGAGACTCGGCTTCTGACCCGAGCCCATACACGACCCAACTGCCCATCGCGGGGAAGCCAGGGATCACGCGGCCGGTCATCATCTGATACTGCGCGGCGGAATGCACCACCATGTCGCCGTGCATGGAGCGGATGATGCAGAGGTCATCGACGACCTCCGCCTGGTTCGGGAACAGATCCGACACTTCGATGCCGCTCTTGCCGTACTTCTGAAAAGTGCGCTTGCACCCGAGGATGCGCGACTGGGAATTGACGTTCTGATACTTCACCTCGCCGAATTCCGCCGGGCGCTTCTGACCGTCGAGCTGGTTGAGGAGAGGTTTCGGGTCCCAAGTCTCCAGGTGGGAAGGCCCGCCGGCCATGTAGACGAAGATGAACGCCTTGGCCTTGGCATGCTCGGGCATGTGGGGCGGCTTGGGGGCCAGGGGATTGAAGCGCGGCGCGGCGGCGGCAAACGCCTGGGTCCGGGCCATCATCGAGGCAAAGGCCAGGGAACCCGCGCCACAGAAGCAGTCGGTCAAAAACTCGCGGCGGTTGCGCGCATATCGGATGTGCTCAGGCATGTGCTTACTCAGTTGACGTACACAAAGGCATTCAAGTTGAAGACAGCCAGGGCGAATTCCTTCACCTTGACGGGATCATCGGGGCCTCCAGCCAGGAACTTCAGGGCCAGAGATTTTTCGCTGGGGGTCGGCAAGCGGCCGGCTGCGAGGCGCCAGGCATAATCGACCCGCTCGGCGGGGGTGGCGCGTTCTTTCAGAAGACGCTCCGCGAATACGCCCGCCAGTTCGTTGGAGGTCTGCCCGTTCAGCATCTCGAGCGCCTGCGGCGCGTGCGTAGACTGCTCGCGGCGCGCGCAAGAGAGCAGCGTATCGGGGGCATCGAAGACCTCTTCGAATGGCAGACGCAGGTTGCGCTTGTAGATCATATAGAGCGTGCGGCGATCGTATTCGGTCTTGTCGCGGGTGGGAACCCAGTACTGCGGCCGCTTGAGCATCAGGATCAGCTCGGGATCGATGGGGACCATGAAGCTCGGGCCGCCGGCTTTCAGGTTCAGGCGCCCGGAGATGGCGAGCATGGCGTCGCGGATCTCTTCGGCTTCCAGCCGGCGGTGGCTGAACTTCCACAGGAGCGCGTCGTCGGAATCTTTTTCGGAGGCGGCTTTTTCGAGCGGAGAGATGCTCGATTCGCGGTAGGCGCTGGAGAGGAGAATCATCCGGTGGATGGGCTTCATCTTCCATCCGCCTTCAATGAAGCGCGTGGCCAGCCAGTCGAGAAGCTCGGGATGAGAGGGGCGGGTGCCCATGCGTCCGAAGTCGTTCGCCGTGTAGACGAGGCCACGGCCGAAGTGCCCCTGCCAGATGCGATTCACGATGACGCGAGTGGTGAGCGGGTTGCCGGGGTTGACGATCCACTCCGCGAGTTTGAGTCGGGGGTGGTCGGTATTGAGCGGCTCTTCGGCAGTGCCCTCGGGCAGGAGAATGCCGAGCGGCCGGACTCCCACCGTGGCCACCGGATTCAGATAGTCACCATGAAACAGAACGTGCACCGGCTGAATCTTCTCCGGCTCGTCCTTAACGGTATAAATCGAGGCGAGCGGCGGCGGCATTTTGTCGTCGAGCGCGTCGAGGTCGGCTTCGATCCTGGCCTTTTCGCCGTCGGGGGCGCGGCGCAACTGCATCTGGAGACGGCGCTGCTCCTGCTGGACAGGCGCGGCCTTGGCCTTCCAGGCATCCTGCTCTTCCTTGCTCGCGAGCACCAGGTCGTCGGGCTGGGTCTGCGCGAAGTGGGCCTCCAGGCGGTAGTAGTCGGACTGGCGGATGGGATCGAACTTGTGATCGTGACAGCGTGCGCATCCGGCGGTGACGCCGAGGAAAGCCGCGCCCACGATGTTGGTCATCTCGGTGAGCACTTCGTTATGGGAACTCGCGACATCCTGGTTGCCCGCATTCTTGCGCAGCGGACCCAGGCGGTTGAAGCCGCTGGCGACCAGGTAGGTGGTGTTCTTCGCGTCCATCTCGTCGCCGGCGAGCTGCTCCTTGACGAACTGGTCATAGGGCTTGTCGCCGTTGTAGCTCTGGACGACATAGTCGCGATACCGCCAGGCATCGGGGCGGTGCATGTCGTACTCGTAGCCGTCGGACTCCGCGAAGCGCACCACATCCAGCCAGTGGCGTCCCCACTGTTCGCCGTAGTGGGGCGAAGCCAGCAGGCGGTCCACCACCTTTTCCCAGGCATCGGGCGATTTGTCGCGAACGTAGGCGTCGATCTCTTCGGGGGTCGGCGGCAGACCGGTGAGATCGAAGGTGATGCGGCGCATGAGGGTGGCGCGGTCGGCGGCGGGAGCGGGCTTGAGGTTGGCTTTCTTGAGGGCGGCGAGGAGGAACGCGTCCACGGGTGTTTTGACCCAGGCTTTGTCGGCCGGATCTGTGAAAGTCGGGGGCGGCGTATCTTTTCGGGGTTGAAACGCCCAGTGACGGCGCTCCCCGGCGGTGTAGGTTCCGAGTGGCGCGACGGTTTCTTCGGCCGCCCAAAGAGTCAGGGCCAAGCCCAAAACCGGGATGAATCGCTTCATGAACTGTCCCCTCTTCATGCCGGACGTGTACTTGAATCATGATACCCCTGTTAGGCAAGCACCTCACCTATCCTCGGATAGGCTGAGGAATGCCGCGAAACAGGCGTAGGGTTATCCTGCCAGGATCCGCTCTGCCGCTTGCTTGCCCATGCGGATACAGTCGGGGATGCCGATGCCGCGGTAGGCATTGCCGGCGAGGTGCAGTCCCGGAATCGCAGCCACGCGCGCCTCGATCTCGGTGACCCGTTCCGGGTGGCCGACGGTGTACTGCGCCATGGAGGATGGCCAGCGGAAGATCCGCGAGAATCGGGGCTGCGCGCGGAATCCGGCGATCTCCTGCAGTTCGCCGGTAACCGCCCCCAGGACCCGGTCGTCCGGCTCCTGCAGGATCCCGGCGTCGTCCATCCCGCCCAGGAAGCAGCGGGCCAGGACGGTTCCATCCGGCACGCGATACGAGAATTTGGTTCCCACCCAGGTGCAAGCTACCAGCCGGCGGCGCTCCTTCTTCGGCACCAGGAAACCAAACCCATCCGGAGGAGTGGCAAAGTCCGATGAGTGAAACCCGTGCGCGACGGTCATCGAGGAACTGTAGGGAACAGAGCCCAGCAACTCGGCCAGCCTGCCATCCACCGCCGGTAGCAGGCGTGCTCCGCTGTGAGCTTCGCAAGCCACCACCAGGCGGTCCGCTTCGATCCAGCCATCTTCCATCCGGATCCGGAAGCCCTCGCCAGAGCGCTCGACGGCCTGCGCGCGGCCTTGCCGCACCTCCGCCTTGCCGCGGATGGCGCTGCAGATCGCGTCGATCATCTGTCCCAGTCCACCCTTGAGCGTGCGGAACAGGGGTTCAGGTTGGGTGCCCGCCGAGTTTCTGGACTTCGCCTTGGCGCGCTGGGCGAGCACTCCGCGGGTAAGGCTCCCGTACTGTTTGGCGAGATCGACAAACCGCGGGAGCACGCTGGTCACGCTCAGATCCCCGGGATTGCCTCCGTAGATTCCCGAGAGCAGGGGCTCCGCCAGGTAGTCCACTGCTTCCGCTCCGTAGTGCTCCTCAATGAAGTCCGCGACCGATTCATCGCCGGGCGTCGTTTTGGGTGAGCGGAGGAGTTCCAATCCCATGCGGATCTTGGTGCTCCAACTCAGCAGCCCCGTAGTGACCAGCGGCATGATCCTGGTAGGCACCATCATCATCATCCCATCGGGCAAAGGAATCAGGCGTCCGCCGCGGCGCACGAATGTCTTCCGAAGCTGGTCGTTCGAGCCGATCACATCGCCAGCGAGGCCCAAATCGCGGATCAATTCGAGGGCGGCGGGTTTGGCGGAGAGGAAGCTGTCGGGCCCGGCCTCGATGGTGCAGCCTTCCACATGCTCGGTCTGGATCACGCCGCCGAGGCGAGGGCGGGATTCCACAATCGTGCAGGTCGAGCCGCCTTTGGCGAGGTAGTACGCCGCGGAGAGACCTGAAATGCCGCCCCCGATAATAACTACCTTAGGCAATCCAGCTCCAGGAGGAGTGGCGCGGACACTCGTGTCTGGCGCGCCGCGACTCCAATGGACACGCTCCAGCCGCCTGCGCATCGGCAAAAAAAGCGTCCCAAAGAGTCGGGAAGCGGCAGCCTCGAAAGCGAGCGGCTGTGGATTGGTACCGGCCAAAAAGCGTCCCCATGAGTGGGGACGCGGCACACAGGAGTGCCTGCGCCACATCGCCGGACTCCCGCCCTGCTCATGGCCGGTATTCTCTCACCAATTCCACCACAGCTTTCACGTGCTCGACGGGAGTCTCCGGAAGAATGCCGTGGCCGAGATTGAAGATGTGGCCGGGGCGCGTTCCGGTGCGCTTCAAGAGTTCGTGCACCTTGGTGCGGAGTTCGTGGAGCGGCGCAAACAAAGCCACGGGGTCGAGATTGCCCTGAATGGCGGACCGATAGCTGATGTCCATCCAGGCCTGGTCGATATTGATCCGCCAATCGACGCCCATCACGTCGCCGCCCGCGGCATGCAGTTCCTTGAAGAAGCCGGAGGCTCCGGTGCCGAAGTGAATCACGGGGACGCCGGTGGAGCGGATACGCTCGATCAAGGCGCGGGAGTACGGCGCCGCAAACCGGACGTAGTCGTCCGAGCCCAAGGCTCCCACCCAACTGTCGAACACCTGGATGGCGCGCGCCCCCGCCGACACCTGCAAGTGGGCGAACGGCGCCAGCACGTCCACGATCTTGCCCATCAGGCGGCGCCACAGCGTCTCGTCGCTGTACATCAGCTTCTTGGTGCGCACGAAGTTGCGCGAGGCTCCGCCTTCGATCATGTAACTGGCCATGGTGAAAGGAGCGCCCACGAACCCGATCACCGGCACCTTGCCTGCCAGTGCGCGCACCACGTGCTGGATCGCCTGACCCACGTAGCCCAATTCGTCGGTGTTGGTGGTGGAAAGCGAATCCACATCGTCGGAGCTGCGAACCGGGTTGTCGATAATCGGGCCCTCGCCGGCCGCATAGCGCAGCTTCAGGCCCATGGGTTCGATGGGCAGCAGGAGATCGGCAAATATGATGGCGGCATCCACGTCCAGCAGTTCGACCGGCTGAAGTGTCACCGTGGCGGCGAGGTCCGGCCGCTTGCAGATCTCCAGAATGCCGTGTCTTTCACGGATTTGCCGGTACTGCTTCATGTAGCGGCCGGCCTGCCGCATGAACCACACCGGTCTGACGTCGGTGGGCCGGCGCCGGCACGCATCTAAGAAACGGCTGCTCATTGGAGCCACGCGCATGGCTGATCCGTCCTGTCTTCGCAAAAGTACACGCGAAATTCCTTTGGCTTGTGCCTCGCCGCCCAGTGGCGGCCATTCACGAAATACGGTTTGGCCCAGGCCTCGCTGTCAATGGTGCGCGGCGCGATCACCGAAACCGATACGCTGCCCTGCGCCGGGTAACCGGTTCTCGGGTCCATGATATGGGCGTACGTGCGACCCTCCGCACGGAAGAATTTTTCGTAACTGCCCGAGGTAGACATCGACATGTCTTTCAGGAACACCTCGGCAGAGGTCTTTTTGGGATCCCGCGGATCGCGGATGTCCACTCGCCAGCCCTGCGGCTCGTTGGGCGGCGCGCCCATGCCATAGATACTGCTTCCCGATCCCGCCACCAGCGCGATTTCCACTCCGTTCCGCTTCAATATATCGACCATGCGGTCCACCGCGTAGCCTTTGCCGATGCCCCCCGGGTCAAGTTCCACCCCCGGACGATCGAACCACACCGTCTGTGCCGCCCGATCGAGATGGATGTGCTGATATCCAACCTTGGTCAAAGCGGCCAACACCTCCGGCCGGTGCGGCAGGTGACCGCTACCTTTATAGAATCCCCACACCTTCATCAACGGGCCCACCGATATGTCAAAGGCCCCCTCGCTTTCCCGGCTGTACTCCACGCAAGCCGAGAGCAGACTGAACAGCTCCGGCGACACCTTCATGGGCTTTTCAGCCGCGTGCCGGTTGACTTCGCTCCATTCGCTTTCGGGCTTGTAATTCGAAAGCAGATCGTCGAGCCGCCGCACCTCATCGAAGGCGGCATCGGCGGCAGCCTCCATCCGGATCCGGTCGTTTCCGTACAGGGCGATGGAATAAGTCGAGCCCATGGCGTCGGCGCTCTTCTCCAGACGCAGGAGCTCTCCCCCGTCCGCCCAAACGGCTCCCGGCAGGAACCAGACAATTGCAGCAAAGAGTCTTAACACACACTTAAGCCGTTTATTCTCAACATCGGCTCAGATCCGCCAGCGGTTAGCCAAACCCTGCCGGCAACCGGGCATGACGGATGCGCGAAAAAGTCGCTAACCAGCATGATATCAACACACTTATCGGTTTTGGCACGAAAATCGAGAAATATGTTTAAGACTGCTTGCTGGAGGCAGGAAGGTCGAAGATGGAGGCGACGGGTAGCGTGCCGATCAGTGGTTCGGGCAAGGGAACGGACCTGGAATCGTCGTAGGTCACGGATTTCCCGTCGGTTCCGGTTACTTTGACGAGACGCTTTTTCTGATCAATGGTCCAGAACGCGATGCAGCCATTCGCGAGGCAGGTATTCTGGCGATCGAGGATCTCGGCCTTGGTGTTGCTGGGGGAGAGCACTTCGACGACCAGTTCGGGCGCACCAAAAAGATAGTCGCCCGCGTGGCGGGCGCGTTCCATGGTAACGAAAGCCACGTCAGCCTGCCAGCCCTCATACTCCGCCTCGGGGCGGAACGGGAACTCAGTCATTACAAGACCTTTGCCGCGGGCCAGCGGCTTAAGCAAGTCTGCCAGCACATCTTGAACCATTGCGTGCAGAAATTTGCGAAACGGCATCAAGACTACCTGGCCGTGATGCAGTTCATAACGGCCCCCAGGCGGATCCGGAAGCTTGTCAAACTCTTCGAACGTCACCAAACCGGTAACTGTGCTCATACGAATCCTACTCACCCTGATTTTACTACCGGGAGCTTAATTCTCCGTCCGGCTGCGAGACTTTCTGGCACGCTTCAGCAGGAAATCGATGCGGCTCTCCACGTCGGGATTCCGATCGTGCTCGAAATGCAGCTCCGGGACATGCCGCAGACTCAGACGGGCCGCCAGCTCGTGACGCAAATAATGCCGCGCATGTTCCAGGGCATCGAGCGCCCGTTTCTGTTCGCGCTCATCGCCGCGGATTGCGACCCGGACGTTGGCATGCCGCCCGTCCGCGCTGACGTGCACTTCAGTCACCTCCACGGGCAGGAGCCGGGGATCGGCGGTTTCGAAACCGATGATCTCGACGAGTTCCTCGCGGACTGCCTCGGAGACCCGCAATGTGCGCCGTTCATCCATGACGGGGGCCAGGGGCCAGGGGCCGGGGGCCGGGGTAGTTTGCACTCGACCTCTGCCGGCTAATGCCAGGTAGTGTTTTCATGCCAGCCACTCCACGGTCGCTTCTACGAGAGCGGGTCCCAGCAGAGCGGCAGCCTCGTCTTCGACGGAGCGCAGCACCTTCTCGGCATGCACATGGTCGGACGATACCGTGACCGCGGCGACCGCGGCCCTTTGCCAGAGATCCTGGTGATCGATTTCCGCCACCGCGACGTTGAACTTATTGCGCAGGCGATCCTGCAGACTCTTGATGGCATGCCGCTTGTCTTTGAGCGAATGCGAATTCTCGAGCCGCAGTTCCAGTGTCAGGACACCAACCGTCGCCATGTCCTCAAGCGAAAACCTCATTGGCGACGCGCTCGTTGGCGAAGGCTTCGATGATGTCGCCCTGTTTGACGTCCGAATAATTTTCGAGCGAGATGCCGCACTCCATACCTTGTTTGACCTCGCTGACGTCGTCTTTGAAGCGCCGCAGCGACCCGACCTTCCCGGTGTACACGACGACGTTATCGCGCAGCAGGCGCACTTCGGAGGAGCGGCCGATGGCGCCATCCAGAACCGCGCAACCGGCCACGTTGCCGACCTTGGGAATGCGGAAGGTCTCGCGTACTTCGGCCTTACCCTTGTAGACTTCCTTGAATACCGGCGCCAGCAACCCGCTCATCGCGGCCTTGATCTCGTCGGTCAGGTTGTAAATGATGGTGTGCAGCCGGATATCCACCTTCTCCTGCTCCGCCAACGCGGCGGCGTTGCGCTCCGGACGCACGTTGAATCCCACGATGATGGCGTTCGACGCCGACGCCAGCAGAACATCGCTCTCGTTGATAGCGCCGACGCCCGAGTGAATCACCCGGACTTTCACCTTGTCGTTGGAGAGCTTCTGCAAGGTCTCCGTGAGCACCTCGGCAGAGCCGCCCACGTCGGTCTTGATGATGATGGGCAGTTCCTTGACTTCGCCGGCCTGCATCTGCTGGTGCAGTTGCTCAAGCGTCAGGCGGCTGGACTTCGCGAGCGCGGCTTCGCGCGCCTTCTGGTCGCGGAAATTGACGATCTGCTTGGCCTTGGCAGTGTCGGTGACCACCTGGAAGTCGTCCCCCGCTTCCGGCAGAGACTCCAGTCCCAGGACTTCGACGGGCATCGAAGGCTCCGCCTTGCGAACCTGGGCGCCACGGTCGTTCTGCATGGCCCGGACCTTGCCGAAGACCGCGCCGCAAATGAAGAAATCGCCCACGTGCAGCGTGCCGTTGCGCACCAGCACCGTAGCCACCGGACCGCGTCCGCGATCCAACTGCGCCTCGATCACGGTTCCCATCGCGGGTCGGCTCGGATTCGCCTTGAGGTCCTGCAGGTCCGCCACCAGGAGGATCATTTCCAGCAGCAGATCGAGGTTCTGTTGGGTCCTGGCGGAAACCGGCACCATGACGGTGTCGCCGCCCCAGTCCTCGGGCAGCAGCCCACGGTCGGAGAGTTGCTGCTTGATGCGCTCCGGTTGGGCGTCCGCCTTGTCGATTTTGTTGATGGCCACGATGATCGGCACCTTGGCGGCGCGGGCGTGATCGATAGCCTCGAGCGTCTGGGGCATGACGCCGTCATCCGCGGCCACGACCAGCACTACGATATCGGTGACCTTGGCCCCGCGGGCACGCATACGCGTGAAGGCTTCGTGGCCGGGGGTATCGATGAAAACGATTTTGCGCCCCTTCATTTCCACATAGTAGGCGCCGATGTGCTGAGTGATGCCGCCTGCTTCACGCGCCGCCACATTGGCCGTGCGAATCGCATCGAGCAGCGACGTTTTGCCGTGATCGACATGGCCCATGATGGTGACCACGGGAGCGCGCTTCACCAGGTCTTTGGTGTCCTCGGCTTCTTCCACCGCCTGCATGGCTTCTTCTTCGTAGCTCACGGTGGAGGTGGAGGCGCCGAACTCACGCGAAACTTCGGTGGCGAGATTGGAATCGAGCGTCTGGTTGATGGTGGCGAAGATGCCGCGATCGAGCAATTTCTTGATCACCAGGTTGGCCTTCACGTCGAGCTTTTCGGACAATTCCTTCACCGTGATGCCTTCGGAGATGGTGATTTCGCGATTGATGGCCGGCGGGCCCGATTCCACGTGGCGGCGTGTAGGCCGCAGGATCTTCTCTTCTTCCACCCGTTCCCGCGGTTGCGGACGTGCCGGGCGCTTATCTCCGGGACGGCCACGTTGTGTTTCTACCGGTGGTGGCGCCAGTCCGGGCTCCAGCCTTGTCCGGGTTGTGGGATGCGGACCACGCGGGCCGCCCGGGGAGGGACGGCTGGGAGTGGGGAGCCCGGGACGGACACCCTGCTTGGCGACGAGAGGTTGGCCCGGACGGATCGGTCCCCGATAAATCGGCTGGCCCGGAACCGGCGGAGTAGTCGCCGGCTTGGGGATGCCCGGACGCGGGGCGGCGGGTTGCGCCGGCATGGCTGGCCGGGGAGCGCCCAGTTTGGCAGCAAGATCGGGACGCGGTGGCACGACGGGCCGGGCCGCCGGCTGGCCGGCCAAGGGACGCGACTGCGGCTGGCCGGGTGCATGCGCCGCCGGCGACGAGGATTGCGGCGCAGGCGAGGCGGATCCGGTTGCGGATCGCTGCGCTTCCCGGGCACCTTCCCGCAGCGTGCTTCCCGGTTGCTGGCGCTGTACGATATTCGGACGTTGAGTCAGTGGCGCGGCAGTTCCGGGCCCAGGGCGCCCGGGCTCGGCTGAGGGTGGAAACGGTTGCCGGGGGCCGGATAGAACCTGTCCCGGTTTGGGCGGTCCCACAGTTGCGCCCGGGATCGGCTTGGGCGCCGCCGGAATGGGACGGCCCGGAGCGATCACGGCTGGCGGTGGAGCCGGTCCATGCTGCGGGACGGTGGAAGGCGAGGACGCCGGACGTTGACCAGTCGGCTGAGATGGCTGCGGGGCGGCCGCTGCCGCGGGCGGCGTCGAGACCGGCGGCTTCGGCGCTTCCGGCCGGCGGACTTCCGTCCGCGGAGCTTCCTTGGCCGGCTCGGGGCGAGGCGCAGCGTGGCCCAGAACCGGAGGATGGAGGGGCCGTCCCGCCAGAGGCGGCCGGATCGGCGACGAAGGCGTCTGGGCCGGAGCGGTCGGGGGAATCTCTACAGGCATGGATGGTGCCGGAACGAAATCTTCTTCGAGAACGGGCTTCACGGCTTCGGCAGCGGGGCGTTCGGGATGAGGCTGCGGCCGCGTCACCGAAGGCCCGGCGAGATCTTCGTCGTCTTCTCCGCCCGGATGCTCCGCGACAGCGACCGAGCTTTCGTGTGTCTCAGCCGCTTCCGGAACGTCGAATCCGTAATGGCGGCGCAGTTTGATGGCCACGTCTTCATCGATTGAGCTGGAGTGCGTCTTTTTCTCCTGCACGCCCAGTTCGGGGAGCAGCTCCAGAATTTCGTGAGCTTTGACTTCCAGCTCCCTCGCCAGCTCGTTGATCCGAATCTTCTTCATAGATAAAACGATCGACTTCCAACTGCCGCGGCATACCTAACGGCCGCTATTTGGGCCTGCCCCCCTCCGGACCCGTGCCATATGGACCCGCACCATCAGACTGTTTGTGAGTGGGAACCCGCGTCCTCTATGGTACCAAACTGTTCCGCTTCCTCTGCGGAGCCGCCACGCTGCTCCTCATGCTCACCGGGACCTTCGGAATTCTGATCAACCGCGGCGGCAGCGGCGTTCTCTTCGTGCTCCTCCGGCGGTTCCTCGGCCGCGACCGCCTCTTCCGCTTCCGGCTCGGCGGCGGCGATTTCCGAAACGCCCGCCACATCCTCGTGAGCACCCGCCGGGCTGTCCTCGAACTGACTGTAATACGCGTTGACGGCCGCCTGGATTTGCTCCACGTTCAGATCTCCAATCCCTTGGATCTCCTCGAGCTGTTCGGGCGTCATGTTGCCGAGTTTCTCGATGGTGCCCACGCCCGCATCCAGCAGGCGGTCGGCGACCTTTTCCGGAAGGCCATATTCGATGAGCACCGAAACCGGCGCGCCGGGCGCAACCAGCGCGGCCATGGCGGATTCCACTTCCTGACGCTTTTCCTCTTCGCTCTTGATGTCGATCTTCCAGCCCAGAAGCTTGGCCGCGAGCCGCACGTTCTGGCCTTTCTTGCCAATGGCGAGAGAGAGCTGCGAGTCGTCTACGATTACCTCCATGTGCTTTTCGGCGCCATCGAGAACGGTGATGCGGCTGACCTTCGCGGGGCTCAATGCGTGCGTGGCGAAGACCACCGGATCTTCCGAGTACTCGATGATATCGATTTTCTCTCCACGCAATTCGCGGATGATGGACTGCACGCGCATGCCTTTCATTCCGACGCACGCGCCCACGCTATCCACGTCGCGATCGCGGCTTTGCACGGCGATCTTGGTACGTTCGCCGGCCTCGCGCGCACAACCGCGGATCGACACCGTGCCGTCGTAGATCTCCGGAACTTCCTGCTCGAAGAGACGCATCACCAGCTCCGGCGCGGCTCGCGATACCAGCACGCCCGGCCCTTTGCTCGATTTGTCCACCAGCTTGATGACGCAGCGAACGCGGTCTCCGACGCTGTACCCTTCCAGCCGCGACTGTTCTTTCTTGGGGAGCTTGGCTTCCGTTTTTCCGAGATCGAGGATGTAGTCCGGCCCCTCGACGCGCTTGATCGTACAATTCACCAGTTCGCCGGTGCGGCCGGAGTACTCGTTGAACACGGTCTCGCGCTCCGCCTCGCGGACCTTCTGAAAGATCACCTGCTTGGCGGTTTGCGCCGAGATCCGCCCCAACGCGTCGGTGTTCTTGGTGATGCGGACTTCGGAGCCGACTTCAGCATCGGGGCTGATGCGCCGCGCTTCGGTAAGTGTGATTTCGTGAGCCGGATCGGCGACCGCCTCCACCACCTTCTTCACCGCGTAGAGATGAATCGCGCCGGTCTTCGGATCCATGTCCGCCACGTAATCTTCATTCGTGCGGTAGTGTTTCCGGGCGGCGATCAACATGGCGTCCTTGACTGCGTCCAGGACGATCTGCGGATCGATACCCTTTTCCTTGCTTAGAATCTCGATGGACTGAAAAATCGTTTCCAAAGTGCCCTCGTTGTAGCGATGAATTTTCTTTGCCGGCGGGACTACCACTCGAACTTCAGATTGGCTTTCTGTACCTGATGAAAAGGAAATCTCACGGTCTTCCCCGCTTCCATTTCAAGCGCGATATCGCCGTCCGCGAATCCGGCGAGGCGCCCTTCCCAATTACGCCGACCTTCCACGGCGTCCCGCAAGGTAATCCGGACTTTCTTGCCTTGAAACCGTTGGTAATCCTGAGGCTTGACGAGTCTCCGTTCGACACCGGGAGAACTGACTTCGAGCGTGTAGCGGCCGCCCGGTACCACATCCTCCACATCCAGAATCGTTCCTACCTGCTGCGAAACCAGTTCGCAATCGGCGTGCGTGACGCCCGCCGGCTTGTCGATCGAAATGCGGACCAGCCGGTTCCCGCCGCCGCCCTTGACTTCGACCTCGACCAGTTCGAGGCCTTCCGAGTCAGTCACCCGCTGCGCGATCTCTTCGATTTTGGACGCTACTGCTTCCCGCATCGTTCCAAACTGTGTCAAATCCAACAAAAAAGTGGGCTTGCGCCCACTCAGCCGGCTCGACACTCAAGCTCTATTGTAGCGTGTTTGGGGCCGAATGGGTACAACACCGCCCTCGAAAGAAAAAAGGCGGGCGCAGTTACGCTGATGACTGCCACCCGCCGCGTAAGGGAATCTGCGAAACCGTTTCCATCGCGCGAACGGCCACCGGAGTAACGGCCTCTGATAAGAATGACGAAGGAACCCGCCTGTCCGAGGAATGGTATCGTGCCAAGTTTTGTTAAGATCCGAACCCTACCGCCTTCAATCGGGACTCACGCGGCATGGAGGGCGGGAGTGTGACTGGACAGGCAAGAAGTGATCGCCTGTAAGAGACGTGACGGTGTGAAGGGCTTCGCAAGCACCGGGACCGCGTCGGGGGGTTTGTCACCACCGGACCAGCCGGTCATCAGCAATACCGGCATCGAAGGATCCAAAGCCAGGATCCGGCCGATCATTTCAATGCCGCTCATCCGGGGCATCACGACGTCGCTGAGCACCAATTCCACCGTTTGGTGATGTTCGGCAAAACGTTCGAGTCCCTGTCGTCCGCATTCGGCTTCGATGACGTTGTAACCGCTGCTCTCGAGTATGGCTGCAGTCAGCCGGCGTACCGCAGGATCGTCATCCACAACCAGAATTGTGTTGGATTCGGTGGTACTCATATAGTTGCCTGCTCCGGGTAATACCGGATATGTAAGAATTCCGTCCAGACATCTCTCTAGAGCAAACAAATTGCCGCAGTTTGCAGACGGAAACCGATCGGGTGACTGGGACGTACTAAAACTACGGTTCTCCAGTAATTAGCCGGGTATCAACATTGGTTGACGCAGATTTTGTTCGAGGGCTGTGCGTAAAAGAATTACACTTTTCCTTTCCCGGATCATCGACGGAATCGGCGAAAATTACACGATTTTCGGCCTGATTTTCAACTGTTAACGACAGAAAACAGGTAAATTCCCGAGAAAAACACCGACTCTCAGGCCTTCATGTCCTTGCCGCTGATCTGCACATCGAAGCCGTCCGGGTCTTTCGTGTGGAAACTGTTTTCGGTGTCGGGCCGGACCGGCAGACCACGGCGCTTCAACTCGGCTTCCACGGCATTTTTGTCCCAGGTTTCGATGGTGTAGGCGATGTGATCGACGCGGGGCAGGGTAGCACCCTCCCGCCCGTTTCGCGGGAGCAGGAACGAATCGCCGAAGGAAAGATTGCACTGCCGTCCGGTATCGCCGCTGACCTTCATTCCGAGCAAATCGACGTACCAGTCGCGGGTTACTTTGTAGTCCTTTACCTGATAAGAAATGTGGTTGATGGTGACGGCTTTGAATCCCTTGCCCTCGTCCGCCAATGCCGGCGCTGCCGCGGTCGCGGCCGATGCGGCTACGGCGAGACTCCGGATCAGTTGGCGCCGGTTCATCTTTCCCTCTTCAAAGTCCTGCAAAAGCCTTGCAATAATCTGTTCCATGTCGGAACTCCTCTCTGAAATGACCGTTTCCCTATGCTACACCCTACTCCGTCCATGAAATCCGATCGAAGATTGCACGCAGCCGTTTTCCCTTACCCGGATTGATGGACTCGACGAACGACACCCGCCCCTCCAGGTGCATCCGGAAATGCGGGTGGGCGTCGCGGTTCTGGCTTTCGGGACCCAATCGTACACAGTTTGTAAGAATTGCTTTGAGGCGCTCAAAGTCGCGACGCATCACGTTGGGATGCCGATTGACCACGAGGCCGGCGAGGTGCTGGCGCACGCCGCGGCGCATGATGCGCGTCTTGCGGTGATGGACGTGAAATCCCTCCTCTTCGAGGACTGCGGCTACGTGCAGGGAGAAGCGCTCCACGCAGCGGCCGAACTCGTCGCCTCCCGAAAACGCGAGGTCGTCGGCATAACGCGTGTAGTGCGCGCCGGCAGATTGCGCGAGCCCTGCCAGACGGCAATCGACGCGATAGGCGCAGAGGTTGGCCAGTGCCGGCGAGGTGGGCGCACCCTGTGGAAGATGAGGGTGGGAGTACAACACCCGCGCCTCCCACAGTTGGTGGAGATCGACATCCAAGCCCGGGTTTTTCCAGGCGTCGTGTGGCGCGGCATTGGTGCAGATGCCGCCCAGAAGGTCGGCCACCGGTTCCGGATAGCCCAGCGTGCGGAAAAGCGCCTGGATGCGGGCACGGCGGATGGACGGGAAGAAATCGCGCAAGTCCATGCGCAGGACGACCTGCCGGCCCGCATGAGGCACAGCGAACGTGCGGATGGATCGGCCCTGGACGAACCCGTGGACCGCAGGGTGGGGAGGAATCTTCTCCAGAATTCCGGCGAGGATTCGGCGCTGCAGGACCTTGAGCCGCGGCTTGGGAGCTTCGATCAGCCGGATTCTGCCCGACTGCTTGGTGAGCGCCCGGTAGCGATAGTGGCGGAGAACCTGGCGGGTGTGCCGGTCGTGTTCGAGAGAGCGGAGATCGGCGAACCAGTCCAACTCTCCAGCGGTGATGCCGAGCCAGCCCGCCAGGGCGCCAGGGGAATCGATGGCGGGGATGGGCCAACCAGCGGCGGCCGCGACCGGCTGCATCTGCTGCGGTTCTGCGATCCAGCGATGGATCTTCAGACGATAGTGTCTCCAGGCTCGCAGAAAGGCCGGATCGTGAAAGAGGAACTCTACGACTTCCTGTTGCCGCGGGCGAATCCGTCCAGCGAAATGCCGGATGTATCGCCGGGCTACGGGGCGAAGCCAAGTCCAAGACCGGCCGAGCGTTTGTGTGGCGCGGGCGATCACTCCATCGATAGTCTGCTCGCCGGAGATCAAGGATCGGGCAAGTACCCTCGCCAGGGCGGGAGTCGGCATAGCGGAAGAAGCCGGCGGAATGCTCCAACTCGTCTCACCTGCGTGAGCCGAACCTTCGTCGCCGAAGGCGGACGCTCACGCCGCGAAATGTCAGTTCTTCACGTTCCCCTGGGGTAACCCCAGAGAGGGCCAAACCGAACCGAAGTCCGGTCGAAGCCCGGCTTGGAGCACCCCGCCGCCCCTGGCATCATAGCACCTGGCGTTGCGGAAGCTCCCAATTGCAGGGGTGAATGCAACCGGCAGTGTTAACGGCGGGCACCTTCACCGCGTCTTGCTTGCGATTTCTTCGAGGAGGCACTTTGCATCAGGTGATTCAAGAGGTGCGTTATTCGCTCAGGGTACTGCGGCGGAATCGCTGGTTCACAGGACTGGCCGTTCCGGCCCTGGGGCTGGGAATTGGAGCGGGTACGGCGCTCTTCAGCTGGATGGACGCGGTGCTCTTACGTCCTTTGCCGGGAATCCTCAGGCCGGCGGAACTGGTCACTTTCGAACGATGGCAGGCCGGGCAACTGTTGGGCAACATGTCATACCCCGATTACCAGGATTATGCGGCCAGGCTACGAAACTTCACGGGAGTCGCCGCGGAAGCTGTCACACGGGTCAGCTTTTCGCGCAGTGACCGGGCGGAGCGGGCGGGCGGCGCATTAGTCACCGGCAGTTATTTCCCGTTGCTTGGTGTGAGGCCGGCCGCGGGGCGGCTGCTTGGCCCGGACGACGAGCGCGAAGCACGCGAAGTGGCGGTGTTGAGTTTTGCGTTCTGGGAGCGCGCCTTCGGAAGAGATCCCGGCATCCTGGGCAAGGTGATCGCCGTGAACGGGCATCCGTTCACGGTTGCAGGCGTCGCGCAGAGTGAGTTCCGCGGCACCGATCCGCAGTTTCAGCCGGACCTTTGGATGCCGATCACGCAGACGCCCATCGCGATGCCGCGATTGTCCGCCGGGGTGCTGCGCAACCGCTCGTCGGGTTGGGTGCGGATTATGGCGAGGCTTCGGACGCACTCGACGCTCGCCGGTGCGCAGGCGGAGGCGAATCAGACCGCCGCGCAACTTGCAGTGGAATATCCCCTGACCAATCACGCGCGAACCGTGGCGTTGGTCGAAGGCCTGGGTCTTTGGTCAGACGACCGGGCCGAACTGCGGCGGCTCCTGACGCTGCTGCTCGCCGCGGTGGGGCTTCTACAACTGCTGGCATGCGCGAACGTGGCGAACCTGATGCTGGCACGGGCTTTGGCGCGGCAGCGGGAGACCGCACTCAGGCTGGCGATCGGAGCGAATCGCAGCCAGTTGACGCGGTTGTTTCTGACGGAAGGGGCGCTGGTCGCGGCCGGATCGGCGATCCTGGGAATTGTGCTGGCGCCGGGATTGGCGCGGCTCGGATTGGCGCTGCCTCAGGCTGCTTACGCATTGCGCGGCACCGACGTTCAGCTCAACTGGCGAGTTTTGACTTTTGTACTGCTGCTGGGGGCAGGCACAGCCTTGCTGACCGGCAGCATGCCGGCGTGGCGCGCGGCGCGGACCGACCTGCTCGCGCCGCTGCGCGAAGGTACGCCTGGCGGAGGCCGGGCGAAGTCGCGGTTGCGCGGCAGCCTCGTCGCTTTGCAGATCGCCCTCTCGGTGATGTTGCTGGCGTGTGCCGGGACGGCCGTCCGAACCATCGAGCGAGGTTGGTTGGCCAATCCGATTGGGAGGCCCGAAGAGCTGTTGCTGTGTTCGTTGGACCTGACGATTCAGGGCTACAACGCTGAGGCCGGCTCACGATTTTACGATGCCTTACTGGAGCAGGTGCGGATGTTGCCGGGAGTCACCGCGGCGAGCCTGGGCAGTTCCGTGCCTCCGGAGGAGATCTCGGGACGCATGCCGATTTTCTATCCGGGGCAGGCTCCGCCGGCGGAAGTGTTAGCGGGCCGGGAATTCGAACTGGGACTGCGGGTGGACGACGACATCGTCGGACCCGGGTTTTTCCGCACGCTGGGGATCGGGCTTCTCGAGGGCCGGGAGTTTTCCGGGCGCGATCGCGCGGACTCAGTTCCGGTAGCGATCGTCAACGGCGTTTTGGCGAAGCGCCTGTGGCCAGACAAGGATCCGGTCGGGCAGCAGATCTCGCTTGGGCCGCAGCGCCCGCCGGTCACGGTGGTGGGTGTCGTGCGGGACGTGGCATCACGATCGTTGCTGGGCGAGCCGCCGTTACATATTTACCTGCCCACCTCGCAAGCTTACGACGGCAGAGCGAAGATCCTGGTGCGCGGCGCGGTGCCGCAGGCCCAATTGGCGGCCGGTCTTCGGGCCGCGGTGGCCCGGATCGATCCGCGCCTGCCGTTGTACGGCTTTCAGACCATGCCGGAACACATTGCCGGCACGCTATGGAGGCAGAAAATGGCAGCCGCGATTCTGGGCGCCTTCGGGCTGCTGGCGTTGGCGCTGGCCTCGATGGGCGTGTACGGAGTGGTGGTGCATAGTGTCTCGCAGCGGAATCGGGAGATCGGGATTCGGATGGCGATTGGAGCGCAGGGCTCCCAGGTTTGCGCCCTCATCGTCCGGCACTCGCTGCTGTGGGTGGCGGGCGGGATGGCGATGGGGTTGCCGCTGGGGATGTGGGCGACCTGGGCGATGCAGAAGGGGATACCGGGAGCGCAGGCGAACGATCCTCAAGCGGTGGGGGTGACTCTGGCAATCCTGGGGGCGGTTGGGCTTCTGGCGAGCGCGCTTCCGGCAGCGCGCGCCGCGAAGGTGGATCCGGTCGAGGCGCTGCGGCATGAGTGATTACGATTCCGGTCCCGACATTATCGTGCAGAATGCGGGTGGGGCTTTCCCGGTGCCATAATGAGAGCGGCGAGTCCGATTTTGCGGGCTTCGCTTGAATCGGGAACTCAATTCCGAATCAGGAGGTATGCCTTGCAACGAACAGTTGTGTTATTGGTAGCGCTCGGCATCTTTTGCGATTCCGGCATGTCGCAGGCCACCGACGGGAAAGCGACCGCGCCGGCGGCGAGGCCGGCCGCCGACTTAGCCAGCGGGCTGGCCCAACGCCTGGGGGACCAGCTTCACGCGACGACGATCGTGGGCGAACCAGTCAAAGCAGGTACGGTAACGCTGATTCCAATCCTGTTGGTCGATGTCAATTTCGCCGGCGCGTCCGCCCCGGCCCCGGCGCCAAACGCGCAGGGGCTCGACGCATTTCTGATGAGCGGAGAGGCGCGCCCATTGGGTTTCGTGGTGGTCACGGCGAAGGGTACAAGGTTCATCCGGGTCGGCGATACACCGGCCAAGTGAGAACGATCATGAGAACAATACTTGCATCTCTGTCGCTTACCGGATATCTCGCGAGCTTGCCGTTGGGCGGTGCGCAGCCATTAGCCAAGCCGCTGGCTGAATTCGACAAGATGGTTTCGGAGCTCAAGTCCAGCAGCGTGGTGGGAGAACCCATCCGCGTGGGAAACACGACTGTCATTCCGTTTGCCGCAGTGCATTTCGGCCTGGGCAGCGGTGGTGCGGCTGCTGGGACGGCCGGAGGAATGGGCGCGAAGACCCTTCCGCTCGGCGTGGTGATTGTGGAGGACAACGAAGTACGCGTGGAATCGCTGCCGCATCAGGAGGAAAAGTCCCCGGCTACCATGCAGCAGCTCATGCAAGCGATCATCGACAGGAAGGTGTCGTTCATGGTGAACGGCATCAACCTGGGAAACGCGCCTGGGAAGGTCTCGGACCTGACTCCGATGGTCAACTCCATGATCGGCCAGACTACGATCATGGTGAACGGCCTTAACCTGGGCAGCCTGAATGCTCCGCGCCCGCCGGCTGCCGATGCGGACACGATTGCCAAACTGGAGACGGCGGCCACCAAGAATCCCACGCCGGAAGCCTATTACAAACTGGGAGAGGAATTGCGGAAGGCGGACCAAAAGGAGAGAGCGGCGGCCGCGTATGAGCAGGCAATCCGATTACGGCCCAACTACCTGGAAGCCGTACGTGCCCTCGCAGAACTGAAGAATTAGCGCGGGGCGGGCAAGGTCGCTGGAACTGAATCTCCGCGATGGTTGTCATAACGGGCAACACAGCGGCAGCCTCGAATCGGGTCCAAACAGGAGCAGCCTAGACCTAGAAAGTGTTCTGCTCGGTGCGGGCGATGATTTCGTTTTGCAGAGCGGGGGTCAGATCGCAGAAGTAGTCGCTGTAGCCGGCCACGCGGACGATCAGGTCGCGATACTTTTCGGGCTCCGCCTGGGCTGCGCGCAAGGTGTCGGCCGTCACCACGTTGAACTGAATGTGATGGCCATCCAGCTTGAAGTACGAACGGACCAGGTGGGCCAAGTGGTCGAGGCCTTCCTCGCCTTCTACCAGTCTGGGGGTGAACTTCTGATTCAGGAGCGTGCCGCCGGTGCGGATGTGGTCCATTCTGGCCGCCGACTTGATCACCGCCGTGGGACCGTGGCGGTCGGCGCCCTGCACCGGGGAGATGCCGTCGGAATGCGGCTCCCAGGCTTTCCGGCCGTCCGGCGTGGCGCCCGTCACCGAGCCAAAGTACACGTGGCAGGTCGTGGAAAGATAATTGACGCGGTAGACTCCGCCCTTGGTGTTCGGACGGCCGTTGATGGCATCGAAGAACAGGTCGAAGACTTTTGCGAGAAGGTCGTCCGCGTAGGAGTCGTCATTGCCGTACTTGGGAGTGCGGTTCCACAACAGCAATCGTGTTTTTTCGCTGCCTTCGAAGTTGGCGCGCAGGGCATCGAGCAGGTCAGCCATCGAGAGGTGGGCATGGTCGAACACGTGGAATCTGATGGCCGACAGGCTGTCGGCGCAGGTGGCGGGAGCGACGGCCATGATGTACGTGGAGTTGTAGCGCGGCCCGCCGTCGTTGTAGTCGCGGCCGCGGGCGATGCAGTCGTCTACCAGCAGCGAGAGGTATGGCGCCGGCATCAAGCGGGCATACAGCCGTTCGATGACATTGTTGCCGCGAATCTTGACGTCCACCAGGTATTGCAATTGACGCCGAAAGGCGTCGAGCACGTCGTCAAAGGACCGGATAACGCGGGGATCGCCGGTCTCGATGCCGACCATTTTTCCGGTCCGCGGATCGACGCCGTTGTTCAGGGTGATTTCGAGGACTTTCGGCAGGTTGAAATAGCCCGTGAGGATGTAGGCTTCCTTGCCGAAGGCGCCGGTTTCGACGCAGCCGGAGGTACCGCCGGCGCGCGCGTCCTCAACCGACTTGCCCTGGCGCAGAAGTTCCTCGACCACGGCATCGGCGTTGAAAATCGAAGGTTGCCCCCATCCCTTGCGGACGATTTCGAGACCGCGCTTCAGGAAGCGGTCGGGGTTCTTCTTGCTGAGCTGGAGATTGGACGACGGCTGCAGCAGCCGCATCTCGTCGATGACTTCGAGGATGAGATAAGAAAGGTCGTTGACGCCGGAGGAGCCATCGGGCCGCAGACCGCCGGTGTTGATGTTGCAGAAATCGGTGTAGGTGCCGCTTTCGGCGGCGGTCACGCCCACCTTGGGCGGCGCCGGCTGGTTGTTGAACTTGACCCAGAAGCACTGGAGCAGTTCGCGGGCCTGCTCGCGGGTGAGCTTCCCGCGGTCGAGGTCATGTTGATAGAAGGGATACAGGTGCTGGTCGAGGTGGCCCGGGTTGAACGAGTCCCACGTATTCAGTTCGGTGATGACGCTGAGGTGCGTGAACCAATAGGCCTGGATGGCTTCCCAGAAGTCGCGCGGCGCATGCGCCGGCACGTGGCGGCAAACTTCGGCGATCCTCTGCAGTGCGGCTTTTCGGCTCGGGTCGGGCTCGGAAGTCGCCAACTCCTCGGCCTTTTCCGCATGCCGCTGGGCGAAGCGGATGACCGCGCCCGCCGCCACGGACATCCCGCGCAGCTCCTGCTCTCGGTCGTAGGCATGCGGGTCATTAAAGAAGTCCAGGCGCGCGATGGCTTCGGCCACTTCGCGCTGAAGGTCCAGGAGGCCCTTGCGGTAAATGACGTCGCCGAGAACAGTGTGGCCGGGCGCGCGCTGCTCCATGAACTCGGTGAAAATGCCGGACTCGTAGGCATTCTTCCACTCCGGGGTCATCTCGGCGAAAATCCGGTCGCGCATGCTGTGGCCTTGCCAGAAGGGGATGATGTCGTCCTGCTGAATCCGGCGGGCCTCGTCATCCACGCAATAGGAGATCTTCTCGCGCGTGCGGAGGATTTCGAGGTCTTCCATCGTATGGCAGCACAGCTCGGGGTAGGTGGGAGTCCCTTTGGGGCGCGGACCGCGCTCGCCGACAATCAATTCCTCCGCTCCGATGTAGATGCTGCGGTGCTCGCAGATGTATTCGAGCGCGCGGGCACGCAACAGAGGCGGCGACAGCGGGCCGGCGTGGCGATAGAATTCGGTCAACAGACGCGAACGCTCGAGCGAAACCCACGGCCGGGCGTCGAGACTGGCTTGTCGCAATCGTTGCACTCGTTCCGTCATCATCAACCTCCCAAGGTCACATGCAAACCGGCACGCGCCAGCGTGTCGCAAATCCGCGCAAGATCGCCTGCCGCGGGCTCCGGCGTGGGCGGAAGCTTTTGGGGCCGTCCGAGGCGCCGATATTTTTCGGCGCCGATGCGGTGATACGGCAGCAGCTCGACCGCGCGCGGATGGAGATTGCCCAGGTATCCGGCGGCAGCCGCCATGTCTTCCTCCGAATCGTTGAAGCCCGGGACCACCGGGATCCGGACGATGACCGGCCGCCCGCGCGCCACCAGATCTTCCAGGTTGGCGCGAATCAGGCCGTTGGCTGCACCGGTGTAGCGGAGGTGTTTCTCGCGATCCAGCAGCTTCAGATCGAACAGCACCAGGTCCGCCCGCAAGGCGACCCTCTGAAACGCCGTGGGCCGGGCAAATCCGCAGGTCTCGATCGCGGTGCGGATTCCCCGGCTGCGGCAGGCATCGAGAAATTCGGCGGCGAAAGCGGGCTGTGCGACGGGCTCTCCGCCAGAGAGGGTCACGCCCCCGCCCGAATCATCGAAGAAGACCACGTCCTTTTCCACTTCCGCGAGCAGTTCCTGGCAGGTGTATCGCCTTCCCGCGATCTGCCGCGCGTCCGCCATGCACGTCTCGACGCAGTGGCCGCAGAAGGTACAGGAATCGGATGTGCAAGGAATGCCATCGATCACATGGATGGCGTGTTGGGGGCACTCGCGGGCGCAGTCCAGACAGTGGCGGCAGCGCTCCTCGAAATAGAGGCGGTCGGGAAGGAAGCTCTGGCTCTCGGGATTGTGGCACCACCAGCACTCGAGCGGGCACCCCTTGAAAAAGACGACGGTGCGGATTCCCGGGCCGTCATGCAGAGCGAACCGCATGATATTGAAGATCAGGGCGGAGTGGTCCGGCTCGTCTGGCATTTGAATGAAACAGGCCTTTATATCCTGATCATATAACATCGGCCGTTATTTTCGGATGCTGGCGAACGCGTCCAGGGCACGGCGGCGGGCTTCTCCGTGTTCGACGATCGGCTCCGGGGATGCCGCCTCTTTGACCCACCGGCGAACGTAGATGTCGTCCGGATCGAACTTCGCGGCCTGCGTGGCGGGATTGAAGATGCGGAAATAGGGAACCGCGTCGGCGCCACAGCCGGCCACCCACTGCCAGCCGAGAGTATTATTCGCCAGGTCGGCATCCACCAGGGTGTCCCAGAACCAGGCAGCGCCATCCTGCCACGGGATCAGCAGATGCTTCACCAGGAACGAGGCCACGACCATCCGTACACGATTGTGCATCCAGCCCGTGTGCCACAACTCGCGCATCCCGGAATCCACCAGCGGATAGCCGGTCCGTCCCCGCGTCCAGGCTTTGAACCACTCGGGCTTCTTCTTCCACGGAAAGCCGGCGAATTCGGGGCGCAGAGGAGCGTGCGGCGAGTCCGGAAAATGGTACAGCAGGTGATGGGCGAACTCGCGCCATACGAGCTGCCGCAAATACGCCTCGGCGGCTGGGGTGCGTCCTCCGCGGGAAAAACTGTCGATTGCGCGCCAGACTTGGGCGGGGCCGATTTCCCCGAAATGCAGGTGCGGCGAGAGGCCCGAAGTCCCAGGGATGCCCGGCTTGTCACGGTCCTCCGGATACTGGTCCAAAGCCTCGTTCCGAAAGCGATCGAGCCGGCGGGCTGCCCCCGGTTCTCCCGGCTGCCAGGCTTCGCGGAAGCCGGCTGCCCAATCGATAGATGGCTCGAGATTCAGGCCGGCGATTTCGAGTGAGCGCGGCCATTTTTCAGGCGCTCGCAAACGGCGGGGAACTTCCTTCGAAGGAAGTGGAATCGGCTTCGTCAGGCAGGTCCGCCAAAAGGGCGTGAAGACCCGGAACGGCGTTCCGCTTTGGTTTTGGATGGTCCAAGGCTCGAACAGCAAACTACCATTGAAGCTTTCTGCCAGCAGGCCTTTGTCGCGCAGCGAGCTCTTCACCCTGGTGTCGCGAGCCACTGCGGCGGGCTCATAGCGGCGATTCCAGAAAACTGCCGCGGCGCCCGATTCGGAGGCCAGACGGTTGAGCGCTTCCTCGGTGGGGCCGCGGCTCACGATCAGGCGCGAGCCTCGCGCCTGAAGGTCGGAATCGAGGCTTTTGAGCGATTGTGCCAGCCACCACCTGGACGCCGCCCCGGGGGGCCAATCGCCTTCCTCGTCAGGGGCCCATATGTAGACTGGAATCACGGCCGATCCGCGCTTGAGAGCGGCCGCCAGCGCAGGATTATCCGAGAGGCGCAGATCCTGGCGGAACCACAAAAGAACCGGCGGGTTGCCCGCGCCGGTCACTTCACCTCCAGCGGTTTGGTTGCACCGAACAGTTCCACGATGCGCCGCCGTCGGTATTCGAAGATCTCTTCCAGTTCGCGCCGGACCTTAACCCGATGCACCAACCTGCCGATCCAGCCGAACGGCAGGCGGTAGCGAACGGTATCGGTCATCTGGGTCCCGCCATTCTTCGATACGAATCGATGGGTGTGATGCCAGAGGCGGTACGGGCCGGACAACTCGACATCGATAAAGCGGAAAAGGGGGTCCCACCTGCGGATGCGCGTCGCCCACGGGATCGGCACGCCATGCCAATACAGGTGATAACGGATCAGCGTTCCGGCTTCCATCTGGATCGGACGAGGCGTCAGAACCCGAAACCGGACCCAGGGTGGTGTGAGTTCCGCCAGGTTGTGGGCGTCGGCAAAGAAGGCCATGACTTCCTCGAGGGGCCTGGCGATCCACTGCTCGCGACGCAGGGTGTGAAATCGGATCATCGATGGCGTACCTACCGCAACTTCAGGATAGCGATTCCGGCAATTCTCGATCAACGCCTATATTGGCACGGGCTCAGTGGAAGCAGGTTTGCAGTAACAATAGAAGAGAATCGTCCTGATTATGAGCACTGAACAAGACAAATTGAAAGCCGCAGCCGCGGCGTCCGCGGTGGGACTGTTGAAGGATGGGATGATCGTGGGCCTCGGGTCCGGATCGACTTCCGCGCTGGCGGTGAACGCAGTTGGCGAGCGCGTCAAACAGGGCCTGCGAATCGTGGCCGTAGCGACCTCGGAACGTACCGAAGCCCAGGCGCGTGCCCTGGGGATTCCGGTGTCGAGCCTGGCGGACAACCCGAACGTTGATATGACGATCGATGGAGCAGATCAGGTGGAAGAGCGGAGTCTCGATCTGATCAAGGGGCATGGCGGGGCGTTGTTGCGCGAGAAGATCGTGGCAGGAGCCAGCAAAAGGCTGGTGATTATGGTGGATGCCAGCAAGCTCGTGCACCAGCTTGGGGTACGATACCCGATACCGATCGAGGTCGTGCCGTTCGGTTGGCAGCTCACGGCAAAGCATCTGGAGGGCCTTGGCGGACAGGTGTCACTGCGTCGAAATCCCGACGGCGAACCGTATCGCAGCGACGGCGGCAATTACATCGTGCACTGCACGTTCGAATCCGGGATTTCGCCGGAATCGCTGGCGGAGGGGCTTGACCACGTTGTCGGGGTCGTGGAGCACGGGCTCTTCATCGGAATGACCGCGGAAGTGCACCTGGCAGAGGCCGGCGGGGTGCGTGTATTGAAGGCCCGGTAGGTCCAGGCTTACTCCGCCGCCGTGGTCACCTGTCCGGCCCGTGACAGACCTCCGAGCTTGGGATGCTTCGAGAGATCGTCCAGCAGGCCTTCATCGGTAAGATCGACGGAGTGGGAGTGTCGCCAGTCCTCGCGCACGGTCCTCCACAAGCGGTTCACCACCTCGGGATCGGTTAAGCGGATTGCGAGCTCGCGCCGCTTGTCGAAGGTGCCGGGTGTCAGGTTGATGGAGCCGACGATCGCGGACGAATGATCGGCGATCAAGACCTTGGCGTGCAGCTTGAGATGTTTGATCCGGCGGACGCCGATGCCGACATCCTGCATGATTCTCAGGTCACCGACGCCCTCTACCAGCTTCTCTTTGCGCAGCGAGTGGGATGGGCGCGTGAGGGCGCGCACTTTCACGCCGCGCATCTTCGCCCGCACCAGGTGTTCGACCACAATCGCATCCTGGTAGCGCTCGTTCTGGACGTACAGCGAGCGTGTGGAGTGGTCGACGAACTGGGCGATCCGCTCGCGCCCGTTCCCCGGGCACCAGATCAGGTTCGATGACTTCGGCGCTTCGAACGGCATGCGGCTCCAATCCGCATCGAAGCAGTCCATCACTTCACGGACCTCTTTGGGGTCGGTGGTAAATACGGCGAAGTCGCGCGTCGTCTCGAAGTTCTCGGTCTCCCAATTGAGCGAACCGATCAGCGCGAGGTTGTCGTCCACCACCATGGACTTCTCGTGGGTGACTTCGAAGGCGGGATTGCCATCGAGGACATCGACGCCTTCGGAGTGCAGCAGGCTGCGCGCCCCGCGGTTCTGCACCTCGCCGCTGCGCCGCGATGGATTGAGCATCACGCGGACATTGACGCCTCGTTTGCGGGCTGCAATCAGGGCTTCCAGAACAGACGGATCGGAAAGCGCGAAGAGTTTGACGCGCAGCGATTTGGCGGCGTTTTGGATCGCGTCCAATATCGGCTTGGCGGTATCGTCAGGCAGGACAACCAGGGATCTCGTCATAGGCATACTCCATCTATCCGGTGATAGTCGCAACGGCGTTTTCTTCCTGCGTCCGATGGAGCTCGGCGTAAACGCCGTTCATCGATAAAAGCTGTGCGTGGCTGCCTTCTTCGGCAACCACCCCGTCCTTAATCACGATCAGTTTATCGGCGCTTCGCAGCGTGGCCAGGCGGTGCGCAATCATGATGACGGTGCGCCCCTTCATCAGGCAATCGAGGGCCTTGATCACCTGGCCTTCGGCCTCCACGTCCAACGCCGCGGTGGGTTCATCGAGAATCAGCACGGGGCTGTTTCGAATCACCGCGCGTGCGATGCCGAGCCGTTGCCGCTGTCCGCCCGAAAGAGTCATCCCACGGTCGCCCACCATGGTCTGGTAGCCGCCGGGCATCCGGGCGATGAACTCGTGAGCGTTCGCCAGGCGGGCGGCGGAGACGATCTCTGCTTCGGTGGCGCCGGGACGCCCGTAGGCGATATTATTGGCGATCGTTCCGTGGAACAGCACGGTATCCTGCAAAACGAAACTGAAGTGATGGCGCAAGCCGCGCAACTGGTAGTCGCGGGCGTCCAGTCCATCCACCAGGATTCTGCCGGCGGTGGGATCGTAAAAGCGCGGAATGAGGCTGATGATGGTGGACTTTCCGCTGCCGGTGGGCCCGACCACCCCAATGAATTGTCCAGGCTCCACGCGGAAGCTCACATCCCGCAGCACCGGGGTATCGGGATCGTAGCCGAAGCCCACGTGGTCGAAGACGATCTCGCCGCGAAAGGAGGCGGGGACGATCGCGCCGGGCTTCTCGGGAATGGATTCGTCAGTTTCGAGGATGCCTTGCACGCGCTCCGCGGCGACTCCGGTCTGCGCGACGGCGTTGGTCATTTTTGCGAGGTCCTGAACCGGTTTGAAGAAACGCGCAAGGTATGCGAGAAACACGGCCAGAACCCCGACGGTCATCGATCCCGAAAGAACCAGCCGGGCGCCTTTCCAGAGCACAAACGCGGTACACGCGGCGACGGTAAGGCTGACGACGGGGGACAGCGACGATTTGATCTTGCGGGCCCGAAGAGCGGATTTCAGGGCTTCGCAGCTGACCTTGCGGAGCCGGGCCTCCTCCAACTCCTGCGTGCCGAAAGCTTCCACTACGCGCTGCGACTCCAAACCGTGCATCTCGACCGCGACCACTTCGGCCTGGTTCTCGCGCACCTGCCGCGTCGCCGATTTGACGGCTCTCTTGAACCGGGAGACAAACCACAGCAGGAAGGGTGCGACCGACGCGGCGATCAAGGCGAATTCCCAGTTCAGCCAGAACATCAGGAACAGCATGCCGGCGACCGAGAGTACATCCACCAGCATCGACAAGGTGCCCGACGATGCGAAGCCCTGAATGGTCTCGATGTCGGTGGTGAGCGTGCTCAGAGACGCGCTGACGCGGTGCCTGTCGTAGTACGCCAGCGAGAGGCGCTGTAAGTGATGATACGTGCGCATGCGCAGGTCGTGTGCGACTTCCTGCGCCACACTCTCGCTGAAATAACTCTCGAGGTAAGAGGCGACCGCGCCGATCGCCGCAATCACCAGAGTGAGGACGGCCGCCAGCACCGCGATCTGCATTCCTCCGTTGGAGCCCGGCACGATTCCCTGCAGCCGCGCCGCCCAGCCGTGAAGGGCGCGCCCGCCGGCCACATTGTCGAGGATCATTTTGAGCGGCCACGGCGCGGCGAGTCCCATCAGCGTTTCCAGCAGCATGGCGCCAAGCACCAGTGCCAGGGTGCGCCGGTAGGGAAGAACCAGGTCGCGCATCAATGCGAACATGAGCGTACCTTTCCGTTACCGCGTTGCGGAGAGAGTTGATCCGCTGATCCGTTGCAACTGTGTAATCCTTTCCCGGATGGAAGGCACGTACCAATCGATTTGTGCATCCGTGGCACCGCTGGCACGCAGGCCTGCTCGCAGTTCCTCATCGGTAACGGGCGCGAGGTACGTCAGCAGCCAGCGGATGTCTTCTACGCCGATGCCCTCGGTGACGTCTTTCCCGTGTTTGCCACTGTATCCCCATTCAATCTTTTGAGCATCCTTCAAGCGAACGAAAGCTTTCGACTGCTGCCGGTAGCCCTCGGGATCCCATTTATCGCGCTTGAAGAAACCGCCCCACTTGCCCATCGAGGCCCCCCAGTCGTCGAAAGCGTAGAAACTCTGCGGACCCGCCGGGCCCTTCACAGAGTAGACAGCGGTGTTGCTTCCGTTGCCGTCGCGCGAGTCCTTCGCGTCCCAATTCGAAGTCAGCATCATGAGGATTTTCAGCCCGTTCAACTCGTGGGTGCCGGCGAAGGGGTTTTCGTTCCAGGCCCAATTCACGTCTCGTACGTGTGTGAGCGATTTGTCACGAAGCTTGAAACGCGCCCGGACGAAGCTGCCGTCTTTGCGGATGAACGGCTTGGCCCTCCGCAGAGAGTGCGTCCCGGTAACGACGCCGTCCGCGACGAAATAGCTGGGCTCGGTGAGATACCCCATGGCGTGCAGCAGCCGCGAGGTAAAGACGTCGCTGTGGTTCTCGCCGCCGAACTTCACGACCCACTGGGCGCCTGCAGCGTCGCGGACCCTGATCTTGGGATTGGTGCCGTGCAAATCCTCTTCAATGAACTCATACGGCGGCTTGGGCGCTCCCGCCTCCCCGCCAGGCCCCCAAATCCAGTCCTCGAGCTGAATGGCCCCCGGGGCGCGCCAGATCACGGCGTTCGCGTTGGGGTTGGCGGCGGAGCAGGGTAAGATCACGAATGCCGCCGCAACGGTGCAAAGCAATATGTTTCGCATAATCGATGCCTTTCTGGAGGTTGGTGTTTCCCGCACTATTTGAATTGTGCGGCCAGACGCTCGCTGCCGAAACCCCACTTCCGGTCATCAGGTTGTACCTCGATGGGGTAAGCGGGGGCAGGTAGGTCGCAGACACGCCCCCTAGGCGGCTATCGCCGATCCGGGCCGCCAGGATGGCCCGGCCTGCATACGAACCAGTTGATTCGTGAATTCCTGCAGCCCCACCGCGTAGCCTTTTTTAGTGAGCTCTTCGCCGGCACCCAAAAGAAGCGCCGTGTCCTCGAACGGGAGCCCTTCGAGCACGGTGAGTACCAGAACGCATCGCGGAAACACGTCAATTGGCAGGATGGCTTTTTCGATCTCGCTTCTGTTTATGGCTGGATCGAGCCTCTGTCCCCGCCGGGCGATTGAGAATTCTGCCCGATCCAGCTTCGTGCGATCAGCGGAATCGGCAATTTCCTGCCGTATGCCATCCAGGGCCTTCGCGATCGCCACTTTGCGCGACCATTCTTTCATCCAATTGATGAAGAACGTATTCGAGGAGCCCTGCGAGCCGAGGCCATCGCTCACAATCGATTCGTTCGAGCTGCCTCCACCCGTAAGAAGAAAAATCACCCAACGCAAATCGCGCGGCCGCGGAGCCGCTTGCTGTTCCAAATGCATTCTCGTGCTTTCCCCTAACGACGATTTTTCACAATTCTCTATTTAAATCGATGCAAACCGCGGGATTGGGATTCATGACACCGTGTGCCCAAGGGGCGACACTCGAAATCGACAGCAGTCGGCAGTTTGTGTACCTCGATCTGGGTATTCGCCCGCACAACCAAAGTGGTTACCCGAAAAAACCTCGATCTCGGGATGACTCAGCCGCCGCCGATCGCGCATATTTGGAGCATGACATCTGCCAAACCGAATCCCAATGCAATCGTCGCAGAACAGGCGCTGCGGGCGTTCGATGAACTCAACGGGCCGCATCCCGGCTACCGGCCGGCTCATGCAAAAGGTATCCTGCTGTCCGGGACCTTTAAGCCGGCAGCGGGCGCAGCGTCGCTAACGAAGGCCCCTCATGCGCGACGCAGTTCTACACCGATCAGTGTCCGCTTCTCGGATTCCGGCGGCATTCCGGCAATTGCCGATACGGATCCAAACGCCAGCCCTCGCGGGATCGCGATTCGTTTTCACCTGGCCGAGCACATTCATACCGACATCATCGGACACTCGGTGAACGGGTTCCCGGCGCGGACTGGCGAGGAGTTTGTCGAACTCCTTCAGGCGGTGCGAGCCAGCGGCCCCGGCGCCGGCAAGCCGTCGCCGATCGAGATCTTCCTGGCATCGCATCCCGCGGCACTTCGGTTTGTTCAGACACCCAAGCCTTGCCCGGCCAGCTTTTCCACGGAATCGTACTACGCGGTGAGCGCATACCACTTTATCAACGAGAGCGGTGCGAGGCGCTTCGGCCGGTATCAGATTCACCCCCAAGCCGCGCCGGAGTATCTGGATCCGGCCGACGCCCAGGCCCGGCCGGCCGACTTCCTCTTCGACGATTTTAAGGCGAGAATTGCAAAAGGGCCGGTCGCGATGCGGATCGCAGTGCAACTCGCGGCCGATGGAGATCCCGTGAACGACGCCACGGTGAACTGGCCGGGCGACCGGCCGCTGCTTGACTTCGGGACTATTGAATTGACCTCGGTAGTGCCGGATAACGATGCCGAACAGCGCCACATTATCTTCGATCCGATTCCGCGGGTTGACGGTATCGAGCCGTCGGACGATCCGTTGCTCGAGGTTCGCGCCAGCCTTTACCTCATGAGCGGCCGGCGCCGCCGCAAAGAGGGAGCCCCGCAATGATGAGGGGTCTTCTTGCGACCGAGCCGAACCGCCCGCCGGTCCTCGAGGACAACGTGACGGAACCGAAACCGGGTGCGGGGGAGCTGCTCGTCCGCGTGCACGCCGCGGGCGTTATCGCGACGGAGTTGGGATGGTATCCAACCTCGCACACAAAAACCGGACAGGTCCGCTCCGGTGCCGTGTTGGGGCACGAACTTTCCGGTGTGGTGGAAGCGGTGGGCGAGGGCGTAGGGCGTCTCGAGGTCGGGCGCGAGGTCTACGGGATGAACGATTGGTTCTGCGATGGAGCGATGGCGGAGTATTGCGTAACGCCGTTCTTCGCGGTGGCGCCGAAGCCAGACCGTCTCACTCATGTGGAAGCTGCCTCGGTGCCGATCAGCGCGCTCACGGCGTGGCAAGGCTTATTCGACCGCGCCAATCTCCAACCCGGAGAAGTCGTTTTGGTACACGGTGGAGCAGGTTCCGTCGGTGTCTTCGTGGTCCAATTGGCCAAGCTCCACGGAGCGCGGGTGGTTGCGACGGCGTCGGCGTGGAATGCGGGTCTGGTTGCGAGCCTCGGTGCCGAGCGGGTCATCGACTATCGGGGCTCGCGTTTCGAAGACGAGGCGGGGCTGGTAGATGTGGTTTTTGACACGGTTGGCGGCGAGACGCTGGGCCGCTCATGGGGCGTCCTCAAGCCAGGCGGAAGAATGGTGACGATCGTCTCGGAAGCTGAGTCGTCCACCGATCCGCGAATCCAAAAGGCGTTCTTTATCGTCGAGCCCAACCAGAAACAGCTCTACGAAATCGCCGGGATGCTGGATAGCGGGCGCCTCCGCACAATTGTGGACTCGGTCCGCCCACTGTCACAAGCGCCGGAAGCATACACTGGAGTTGCCCCCAGGCAGCATCGCGGAAAAGTCGTTATCGCGATCACAAATCCGAATTGAGGAAATGGAGGGAATCATGAGTCAAAACACAGCCGTGAAGCGTTCGGAAATTCCGACCGATCTCGCCCCCGAAGCGGTGGCGGAGATCTCCGCCGCATTGCGGCCGCTGCTGGCCGACGTTTTCAGCCTGTATCTGAAAACCAAGAATTTCCACTGGCACATTACCGGGCGTCATTTCCGGGATTATCATCTGCTGCTCGACGAACATGCGGCGCAAATCTTTGCCATGACCGACGACATCGCCGAACGGACCCGTAAAATCGGCGCTAGCACGCTGCGGTCGATCGGCGATATCGCACGCAACCAGAGGCTGGCCGACAATAACAGCGAAACGGTGACGCCGCGGGAAATGCTGCGGGAATTGCGCGACGACAACGTGAGGCTGACCAGCTATCTGCGGTCCGCCCATGAAGTTTGCGCGAACCACAACGATGCCGCCACAACGAGCGTGATAGAGACTTGGATCGACGAAACCGAGCGGCGGACCTGGTTTCTGTCCGAGGTCGTGAGCGAGTCGTAGGAGGCGATATGCCGGGAACTGTCCAACACGAATTGATCGGGGAGAGTTCGCGTTTCAAAGCCATTCTGGACCAGGTAGCCGTAGTCGCGCCGGCGGACTGCGCCGTTCTGATTGAGGGCGAGACGGGCACGGGCAAGGAACTCATCGCCCGCGCGATCCACGATCAAAGCCGGCGCTCCAGCGGTCCGTTCATCAGGTTGAACTGCGCGGCCATTCCCGCCGGCCTGCTCGAGAGCGAATTGTTCGGCCATGAGCGAGGCGCCTTCACCGGAGCGCTGGCGCAACGGATGGGGCGTCTCCAACTCGCCCACAAAGGCACTCTCTTCCTCGATGAAATCGGCGACATGCCGCTCGAGCTTCAGCCCAAATTGTTGCGTGCGCTGCAGGAGCAGGAGTTCGAGCGTCTGGGCAGTTCCCAGACCATTCGCGTGGATGTACGAATCGTGGCGGCCACCAACCAGGATCTCACGAAGATGGTCAATGAGCGCCGCTTCCGCGCCGATCTGTATTACCGCTTGAATGTCTTTCCCCTCGCATTGCCAGCCTTGCGGGATCGCGCCCAGGACATACCGCTGCTGGTTCGCCACTTCGTTCAGTCGTTTGCCGCGCGGATGAACAAGACCATCGACGGCGTTCCGGACGACGTGATGCACGTGCTGAGCATGCACGATTGGCCAGGCAACATTCGGGAGTTGCAGAATTTCATCGAGCGGTCGGTGCTGCTGACCAGCGGGCCGCTACTGCATCCTCCACTCAACGAGCTGGCCAAAATCGCGCCGGCCGAACCCACGGACAGAGCGGGGCGAACGCTCGAGGACGTGGAGCGCGTCTACATTGCAGAGACGTTGCGAAGCACCAACTGGGTGGTGGGAGGGCGGGCCGGGGCCGCGGCCAAACTCGGCCTTCCCCGAACCACGCTGATCTCCCGAATGCGCAAGCTCGGGATCTTTCGGGATGGCGCCATGCCGCTCGCCGTCAGCCATCGGGCGCCCGTGGAAGAAATCAAACCGGCGGGTTGGGTGCCGCTGGCGCGCAGCGCGTAAGGTCCGGGTGACTACAAGCCGATCTTAACATCGAACAGAGTCACCCAATACTGTACCGACTGCAGGGCGAAGCCTGCGAGAATCAGGATAATCCCGTAGACTCCCATGCGTTTTTCGGGAACGTGGTCCGCGCTCCATTCCACGAAGGGGGTGCATGCGCTAAAAACCGCGGTAACGACGCCGATCGCCAGTCCGACTTTGAGACCTACGCTCCACGCGTTTAGCCGCTGATGCGCTGCCAAAGAGCTGAAGTACCCGGTGACCGTATACCCGGCCGTGCGATTCAGGGCGGCAAGGAACTGATGTTTTGTCAAGCGCGGACGCGTTGCCGGTCGATAGTCCAGCGTTGGGCGAATGCCGACACGGTACGCGATGGCCTGTCCCACTGTGCTCAGCACACCGAAGGTGGCGCCGAATATCGGCCCGTATGAGTGAGCGGCCCCCAAGCCGAAACCGCCTCCGCGAATGGCGCTCATCGCGGTGTCGCGCCAGAATCCCGCCTTCGGTGCATTTCTCGAGGCGCGAGAGAACTCCCAGGCGAGCGTCAGTCCGTGTGCCGCGCCCGCCGCGAGTCCAACAATCGGACCGAGGACAAGGCCATAGCCGGCCCCGAACAGCGCGCCGTAGGTGACTCCCCGGCTGAGCGTCCGCAGGGGTCCGTGTTCGCCGCCCAGCAGGTCGTACGCCAGGTACATCGCGCCGAGCACGTCGAGGGAACTGCCGGTGATGCTCACCATTGCCAGGGTGTGGACATCGATGGTCATGGGATGTCGGCGAATTCGCCGTTAGCGAGGGTTAGAAACGGGGCTGAGGGATTAGCGGCGGCGATCCATCGCCTGGGCGTGTCGATGGCGTCATCAGCCAACTGGAATGTGCCGTGATGGATGGCAATGCTGGTCCTGGCCCCCAGGATCTCGTGGGTCCGCAGCGCTTCGTCCGGTGCCATATGGACCGACGACATAAACCAGCGCGGTTCGTACGCACCGATCGGCAGCAGCGCCAGGCGCGGCGGTCCGAAAGCATCCCGGATCTGAGCGAAATGATTTCCGAACGCCGTATCGCCGGCGAAGTACACAAACCGATCCCGAGATTCGATTATGTAGCCGCACCATAAGGTCCTGTTGCGGCGCAGTCCGCGGCCTGAGAAGTGGAAAGCCGGCACACAATGGATGCGGAAGTCGGCAAACGACAAGGATTCGCCCCAGTCCAACTCATGGGCGGGCCCGATGCCCTCGGAGCGAAGCAACCGGCCGCCACGAGAAGGAACCACGAAGGTGGATTCGCCGCGAGAAGCCAGGCGGCGAAGTGTCGGCAGGTCGAGGTGGTCATAATGATTGTGGCTGATCAGCACGACGTCGATCGGCGGCAGATCGTCCCATGCGATGCCGGGATTTCTCCGGCGATGCGGTCCCACCCACGAAAACGGACTGGCGCGCTCGGACCAGATCGGGTCCGTCAGGATGTTGTAATAACGCTCCTGCAGGAGCACGGTGGAGTGGTTCACCAGGGTGGTTCGCAGTTCGCGGCCTTCCACACGGCGCGCCGGTACGGACTGCTGCACATCGGGGAGAAAGCGAGGCGACCGCTCAGGCCGGCTGGTCAGTTTCCATCGGAGAACGTCATGCAGGCCCTTTGCCTGCGGGGCGTCCGGATTGTAAAAGCGTCTTCCGTCGAAGTGCTCGGGGAAGGTCCGGCAGACATCACCTCTCTCGACGGGATTCATCCCAGACGATCTTACAGCATTTCGCCGCGGAGACAGGCATCTGAGCTGGAGGGATGACGCAATTGGGCGCGATATCATGGTTGCTGCCACCTCAGCCATAACACCAGCACCGGAATTCAGCAGGCTATGACGGAGCAAGCATCTCGCCACTCGCCGGCGCTCTCGACGTTGCAACGTTACGGTTTGTCGGTTCTCTCGGTATCCGTGGCGATCGGCCTCGCGGTTCTCCTCAATCATTCTCACGTTCGCAACATGGAGGTTCCGCTGCTCCTGATGGCGGTTGCCATCTCCGCCTGGTATGGAGGAGGCCGGCCGGCGATTGTTGCGCTGGTCCTTTCGACCGTCGGTTTCAATTACTTCTTCGTGGAGCCGGTCTACACACTGTACATAGCGCCCTCCGAGCTTCCCTATTTCATGGTTTTCTTCGCATTTGCTTCCCTGGTTACGTGGTTTAGCGCGGTCCGGCGGCGCATGGAGGAAGATCTGCGCCAGGCCCGCGACAAGCTCCAGGTGGAGGTCGCGGAGCGAACCCGTCAGGCGAACCTGCTGGATCTCACCCATGACTCGATCTTCGTGACCGACCTGCGACGGGTCATCACCTACTGGAATCTGGGCGCTCAGGAATTGTACGGCTGGACAGCGGAGCAGGCGGCCGGCAGGATCTCGTACGAGCTGCTGGCGACCGTGTTTCCGGAGTCGATGGACAAAACGCTCGAGGAGTTGGCGCGGACCGGCCGCTGGGATGGGGAACTCACGCGCACGCGGGCAAACGGCACCAGCGTAGTGGTGGCGAGCCGCTTTTCGGTGCAGCGCGACCAACAGGGTAAGCCCATTGCCATTCTGGAAACCAGCAACGATATTACGGAGCGGAAGCACCGCGAGGAGCAGATTCAAGGGCTGAATCAGGAACTGGCCCGCCGTTCCGCCGACCTGGAGGCCAGCAACAAAGAACTGGAAGCGTTCGCCTATTCCATCTCCCACGACTTGCGCGCTCCGCTTCGACATATGGCCGGCTTCACGGAACTCCTGCAGAAGAGCACGGCTTCGGTTTTGAACGAGAAGAGCCTGAGATACGTCGCAACGATCCGGGAAGCGGCCCAGCGAATGGGTACCTTGATTGACGATCTTCTGGCATTCTCGCGAATCGGCAGGGCCGAGACGCACAAGTCGGTGCTCAGCCTGGAACAAGTGGTGCGAGAGGCGATATCTGAGGTCAAGCCGGAATCCAATGGGCGCAACATCGCCTGGAAGATCGGCGGCTTGCCGTCGTGGTATGGCGACCACTCGATGCTGCGGCTCGTGCTGGTCAACCTGATCGCGAATTCCGTGAAGTTCACGCGCCCGCGACCGGCGCCCGAGATTGAGATAGGATGCAGGGAGCGCGATCAGAATCAGGTGGTCCTGTTCATCCGCGATAATGGAGTCGGATTCGACATGAAATACGCGAACAAGCTCTTCGGTGTGTTCCAACGCCTGCACTCCGCCGATCAATTCGAAGGCACCGGCATCGGGCTGGCGACCGTGCAGAGGATTGTGCACCGGCACGGCGGCAGGGTCTGGGCCGAAAGCGCCGTGGACCAGGGCGCGACCTTCTATTTCTCGCTTTCCAAGCCGCAGGGAGTGACTGTATGAGTTCATTAGGCCGTATCCTGCTCGTCGAAGACGACCCCAGAGACGTGGAGCTCACTCTTACCGCATTAGACGAGTACAACCTCGCCAACGAAGTGGTGGTTGCCCGCGATGGCGAAGAGGCGCTCGACTACCTGTTTTGCCGCGGAAACTTCATGAAGCGCGCGCCCGAAAATCCCGCGGTGCTGCTTCTCGACCTGAAGCTGCCCAAGGTAGACGGGCTGGAAGTGCTAACCAAAATCAGGTCCGATGACACTCTGAAGCTGGTACCGGTAGTCGTGTTGACATCCTCGCACGAGGAGAAGGACATGGTGGCGAGCTATCGGCTGGGCGTCAACGCCTATGTCGTGAAGCCGGTGGACTTCCACGAGTTTGTGAATGCGATCAAGGAACTCGGAGTGTTCTGGGCAGTGATCAACGAGCCGCCTCCCGGAAGCGTCAGGAAACGATAGCGCGTCATGAACTTCCCCTTGCGAATTCTGCATTTGGAAGACGACCTCACGGACGTAGATCTGATTCGGGAAACCCTCGAGGCGGATGGAATCGCCACGCTCATCGAGCGCGTGGAAACGCAAGCCGATTTCCTCGCGGCGATGGAGCGGAACGAGTTCGACCTGGTATTCGCGGACTATACGCTTCCGTCTTTCGACGGGCTGACGGCCTTGCAGATCGCCCGCGACCGCCGGCCCGAAGTGCCGTTCCTGTTTGTTTCCGGAACGCTCGGCGAGGAGGTCGCGATCGAGTCCCTCCGCAACGGGGCGACCGACTATGTGTTCAAGACTCGTCTTGCCAGGCTGGCGCCGGCGGTGGAACGGGCCTTGCGCGAGGCGGCCGAGAGGAACGAGCGCCGCCGCGCCCAGGAGGCTCTCCGAAGGAGCGAGGCCTACCTTGCCGAGGCACAGAGCCTGAGCCACACAGGCAGTTTCGGATGGGAAGTCTCCACGGGCGAGATTTATTGGTCCCCGGAGACTTTTCGCATTACGGGATACGAACCGGACTCCAAGGCCACCATCGAGATGGTGATCCAACGCACTCATCCGGAAGACCGATCCACCTTGCGGGAACTGTTGGAGCGCGTATCGCGCGACGGGAGGGAATTCGACATTGAGCATCGCCTGCTGATGCCGGATGGTTCGGTCAAGCACGTTCGCGCCGTCGGACGCCCCATCAAACGGGCGACCGGCGGTCTGGAATTCGTTGGGGCGGTCACGGACATCACCGACCGTAAAGAGGCGGAGGCCGGTCTCAAGAGCGCATACAACGAAATCCGGAAGCTCCGCGACCAGCTTTATAAAGAGAACATCGCCCTGCGCGAGGAAGTCGATAAGACGTCGATGTTCGAGGAGATCGTGGGCGAATCGCCGGTCCTGCAGGCCGTGCTGGCGAGCGTGGCCAAAGTCGCGCCGGGGGACACCACGGTGCTGATCACCGGGGAAACCGGCACGGGGAAGGAATTGATCGCCCGCGCCATTCACAAGCGATCGCACCGTGCGTTACGGGCATTCGTCAGCGTGAACTGTGCGGCCATCCCGCAGGCGCTGATCGCCTCCGAGCTGTTCGGGCATGAGAAAGGAGCCTTTACCGGAGCCATCCAACGCCGGCTGGGGAGGTTCGAACTAGCGGATGGGGGCACGATCTTCCTCGACGAGGTTGGAGATCTGCCGGCCGAGACGCAGGTGGCTTTGCTGCGGGTTCTGCAGGAGCGGGAGTTTGAGCGGGTCGGCGGCACCCAGCCGATTCGCGCGGACGTGAGGGTGATTGCGGCCACCAACCGCGATCTGGAAAGCTCGATCGCCGCCGGCACCTTTCGCCGGGACCTCTATTACCGGCTCAACGTATTCCCGATTGCGATGCCGCCGCTCCGCGACCGCAAGGAGGACGTCCCGACGCTGGTTGAATACTTCATCCACCGCTATTCCCGGAAAGCCGGAAAGAAGATCGGCACGATCGAAAAGAGCACCCTGGAACAACTCAAGTCGTATAGCTGGCCGGGGAATATCCGTGAATTGCAGAACGTCATCGAACGGGCGGTGATTGTATTCGATACGGAGCCCTTCTCCGTTGACCCGAGCTGGCTTTCGTTCGAAACGTCACCGGAGACCGCCGACCCCGCGGTTTTCAGGCAGTCCGCCGCGCAACAGAAGGAGGTTATCGAAAAAGCCCTGGCAGCCGCGAATGGACGCGTATCCGGCCCGACAGGCGCGGCCGCCACCCTGGGTGTGCCGGCTTCCACACTCGAATCCCGCATACGTTCGCTCAAGATCAACAAGTATCGATTCAAGAACGGCTGAAACCATACATTCCAGCTACGAAATCCCGCGAATTCACGGTGGAATCCGCGAATTCGCGAGAAATCACGAATTTCACACACTCGAAGCTCAATACAAACAACGAGTTACGAGTGGCATCGCGGTTGCATCAACTGCACCGTTCCTATAAGCGATGCTGATGATTCAACGGTCGTTGACCGACAAAGTTATTTTTTCATTGAGTGGCCGAATCGAAATGGAACACGTTGCGGAGTTGCAACGGCTTTTCGAATCGGAAGATGGCGGGCGGGCCATCGCGCTTGATTTGCAGGACGTGACGCTGGTCAACCGGGATGCGGTTGGGTTTCTGGCGGGCTGCGAAAGGCATCAGATCGTACTGGCCAACTGCCCTGCATACATCCGGGAGTGGATTGTCGCGGAAAAGCGCAAAGACGTTTCGTAAGCACACAACAGCATTACCGAGGCCAGGATTAGCCAACAGATTGTGACTCGAAGGAGTTTTGCAATGGTTTTCGATGGTCTGGTTCCTTCGCGGCTGCGCGGAGAGTTGACGAAAAGTACGAACGGCTGCAAGACCTCAGGCATTCGGGTGATCCATCAGGTGGTTCGGCGGCTGCGCCGGGCCTTGCTCAGGGCTTCAGCGTCCCAACCGGAGTCCTCGTTCGGCACTGCTCTTGCCGGACTACCCACCGATCTCGATCTGCCCCATGCGGCCGATTTCCGGGTAGTCGTAGAGGGCCGTCCGAGAGAATTGAGGCCCCGCGTGCAGGCAGAGGTTTACCGCATCGTTCGCGAGGCTGTTGTGAACGCTCACCGGCATTCGGGCGCCAGGAACATTGAAGCACTGATCGCATACCGTCCCGGGCAGTTGCGAGTCTCCGTGCGGGACAACGGTTGCGGCATCGACCCGGAAGGGGTGCACGGTTTACGGAGAATGGGCTGCGGTCTTCAGGTCATGCGCGGACGCGCAGACGGCCTTGGCGCGAGGCTGCGTGTCCGGAGCCGGCGAGCGTACGGGACCGAAGTCGAATTGAGTGTGGCGGCGCGAATTGCGTTCGAACCAGACGGCCGCCACGGATGGACTGGAGGCGGGTTAACGGGCGATACCTCGAACGAGTTACTCGCGAACTCCGTTTTCGGGTGATTCCATGGAGTCGCGGCGTTTGCTAGCTTCGAGTCTAAGCCCACGATGTATATTCCCGAGAGACAGTGTGCCATGGAAACAATCAACCAAGACTCCAATTGCATACAAGTCTTAAGCGTGGACGATCACCCGCTCTTGCGCGAGGGACTTGCAACCATCATCAACGCCGAGCCCGACATGCGCCTGAAAGCCGCGGCATCGAGCGGACGCGAGGGCATCCAACGCTACCGGGAGGTTCGGCCCGATGTAACTTTGATGGACCTCAGGCTTCCCGACCTGAGCGGCATCGACGTCCTGATGGCGATCCGTTCGGAGTTTCCTGATGCGCGGGTGATTATGCTCACGACGTTCGACGGCGACGTCGACATACAGCGCTCGCTGAAGGCGGGCGCTTGCGGATATCTTCTCAAAAGCTCTCCTCGAAAAGAGCTGGTAGGCGCGATTCGCAAGGTCCACTCCGGGAAGAAGAGCGTACCTGTCGAGATTGCCGCCCACCTTGCCGAGCATCTTAGCAGCGAAGCTCTTACGGAACGCGAAGTGGAAGTGCTGAACCACATCAGCGGCGGCAATCGTAACAAAGACATTGCGGAGCGGCTTTTCATCTCCGAGGAGACCGTGAAGGTGCATATCAAGCACATCATGGAGAAGCTGGGCGCCAGCGACCGCACGCAGGCGATGGCCATCGCGGTACGGCGCGGATTCATTCAGATCTAGCACAACCTGCGGGTGCACGACCGGCCGCGGACCGGACTACAATGCACCCATGACGACGCTGTCGCAGGACTTGCGCTACGCCATCCGGTCGCTTTTGAAGTCGCCGGCTTTCGCCACGATCGCGATCCTGACACTCGCGCTCGGGGTCGGCGCGAACACCGCGGTCTTCTCCGTCGTCAACGGGGTGCTGCTCAACCCCCTCCCCTATGTACATTCCGATCAACTCGCGGCGGTTTATGCCAAGACGCCCGGGTTCGACCGCGCCCCGGCGGTCTATCTGAATTTTCTGGACTGGCAAGGCTCCGCTCAGACGTTCACCTCGATGGCAATCTACCGCAACCAGGATTACAACTACATCGGCGTCACCCAAGCGCAGCGCTTGAGCGGGTACATGATCTCGGCGGGCTTCTTTTCGACCCTGGGGGTCAAGCCGATTCTGGGAAGGGCATTCCTTTCCGCGGACGACCAGTTGGGCGCCGCGCCCGTCGTGATCCTGGGCGGCGGGTTCTGGAGCCGCGAGTTCGGCTCCTCGCCGGACGCCGTCGGAAAATCGCTGGTGCTGAATGGCGTGTCGTATACGGTGGTCGGCGTAATTCCGGCGAGCTTCACCTTCTACGGCCGCGACCGGGACGTCTATACTCCCATCGGCCAGTGGAACGACCCCTCGTTTCGCGACCGCCGCATCTCGGTGAGCGCGCGCGTCATAGGCCGGCTGAAGCCGGGCGTTTCCCTGGCGCAGGCCAAGGCCGACATGGACGTGGTGGCGCGCCATCTCGCCGAGGCATTCCCGACCGCCAACAAAGAAGCCGGCGTCACCGTGGTCTCCATGAAGGAAGACATCGTGGGCAACGTGCAGCCATTCCTGGCGGTACTGCTTGCCGCTGTCGGCTTTCTGTTGCTGATCGCGTGTGCGAACGTTGCCAACCTCCTGCTGGCGCGCTCCATGGGCCGCTCGCGAGAGTTTGCCGTTCGGGCCGCCCTGGGCGCCGGACGGATGCGCCTTCTCCGGCAACTCCTCACCGAAAGCCTCTTACTCGCGGGACTGAGTGGCGCGTTCGGCCTCCTGCTCGCCTTCGGCGCGGCCGGCGCGCTGGCGCGGATTCTGCCAGGCTCGGTGCCGCGCGCGGAAGAGATCGCCCTCGATGGACACGTTCTGCTATTCACCACGGCCGTATCGCTGCTCTGCGCAATCGTCTGCGGCCTGTCGCCGGCGATCGGTGTTTCCAGGGCAGACTTGCAGGTGATCCTGAGAACCGGCGGCAGGGGCTCGAGCGGCGCCCGGCACCGCATGCAGAGGGCCTTTGTGGCGATTGAAGTCGCCCTGTCCCTGATGCTCCTGATCGGCGCGGGCTTGATGCTTCGCAGCCTCTCCGCGCTCTGGCGCGTGAATCCCGGATTCAATCCCAGCCACGCCATCACGTTCAGCCTCTCGATGCCTTCGTCCGCCGCCACCACCTCGGCCGAGACTCGCGCGCGCCTGCGCCGGTTCGACGACCAGATGCTCTCCATCCCCGGAGTGCAAGCCGTTTCCGTTACGCTCGGTTCGCGGCCGATGATTCACGACTCTTCTCTGCCCTTCTGGATTGATGGGCGGCCGAAGCCGGCTAACGATAATGAAATGCCCCAGGCGATGTTTTACCTGGTGGAAGCCGGCTTCCAGCAAGCCATGGGAATCAGCCTGCTGCGGGGCCGCTTCGTCACACCACAGGACAACGAAAACTCCCCCCTGGTGATCGACATTGACGACGTTTTTGCGAGGACCTGTTTCCCCGATGAGAACCCGATCGGGAAGCACGTTCACCTGCTGCAGTTCAATGTAGAGGCGGAAATCATCGGCGTGGTGGGCCACGTAAGGCAGTGGGGACCTGGCACGGACGCGGAATCGGCTGTGGAGGCGCAGTTTTTTTATCCCTTCATGCAGCTTCCCGAGAAGCTGATGCCCATGATTGCCGGCGCGGTCGCAGTGGTGCTGCGCACCACGGGTGATCCGGCGGCCATCACGAAGCAGGTGCGCCGCGCAGTCGAGCAGATCGATTCCCGCGACGTAATTTACGCGGTTCAAACCATGGACGACGTCTGGGCCGGTTCGCTGGCGGCGCGCAGGCTTTCGATGGTTCTCCTCGCCATCCTGGCGGCGCTCGCGCTGGCTCTGTCGTGCGTCGGAATCTACGGCGTGATTGCCTACCTGGTAGGACAGCGCACGCAGGAAATCGGCGTGCGCATGGCGCTCGGCGCACAGCGCGGGGACGTGATGCGCCTGGTGCTGGGCGAAGGCGCGAAAATGGCACTACTCGGTGTTGCGGCCGGCAGCGCCGGCGCATTCGCGCTGACGCGCCTCATGGCGGGTCAACTCTTCGGAGTCACTGCGCGCGACCCATTGACGTTCGTGGCCGTCGCCGTCCTGTTGACCCTGGTGGCGCTGCTGGCATGTTATCTTCCCGCCCGCCGGGCCGTGCGCATCGACCCGGGGGCGGCGCTGAGATGCGAGTGATGAAGTGTTGGTCCCGGGGGTCCGGTCCCTGCTAAACCTTTTCCGGAACTACGAACGGCTTCCGATACACCTTGGTAAACAGCTTGTTCGCCTCGGCATCACCGACTACGCTCATGGTCTTGGAATCGAAGTGCAGTGTCCGGCCCACGCGGTATGAAATATTCGCCAGGTGGACCAGCATGGTGGAGGTGGCGCCTTCTTCGATCTCCGCGTTCAGGCTATCGCGCTTGCGGGTGCGCACCGCCTCGATGAAGTTGAGGTAGTGGTCGCCGCCTTCTTTCCTCTCCGGTCCGGGAGCCTGCTCCTTGCCGAGCCAGCTCTTGTAGGAGCTGTAGCTGTCCACGGACAGGAAGCCTTTCGATCCGTAGAAGATGTTGCCGATCGAGTCGGAGTTGAACCCGCGGCGCGCTCCGCCGTTTTCGGCGGCACTGTCGTCGCCCGGCGCGTTCGTGCCCTGCGGCCTGGGCCGGCTCGCGGCGGCGGACCGCACGTTCGGCCCGACCGTTGCTTCGCCGTTGCTCATCCAGTGGCGCACCTCGAACTCCAACATCTTGTGCCTGCCGTTCTCGTTGAATTCGAACGCGCAGTTCAAGGTGTTGGGCGTCTCCTGATCGTCGTCGAACATGAAGTGGCCGCCGATGGCGCTGACCTTGGTCGGATACTTCACGCCCAGGCCCCAGCGCGCCACATCCATCTCGTGGATGCCCTGGTTGCCGAGATCGCCGTTGCCGTAATCCCAGAACCAGTGCCAGTTGTAGTGGAAGCGATTCAGCGTGAATTCGTGCTTGGGAGCGGGTCCGGTCCACAGGTCGTAGTCCACTCCCGCCGGCACCGGCGACACCGGCGTGCGGCCGATGGTGTCGCGCCACTTGAAGCACAGGCCCCGCGAGAGATACACGTCGCCGATCAGTCCGTCGCGCATCTTCTGCACGGCTTCCTGCACGGCCTTGGAGGAACGGATTTGGCTGCCCTGCTGCACCATGCGATCGTATTTGCGTGCCGCGGCGACGATCTGTTTGGCTTCGAACATGTTATGCGAGCACGGCTTCTCTACGTAGACATCCTTGCCCGCCTGGCAGGCCATGATCGCGATCGGAGTGTGCCAGTGATTGGGCGTCGCGATCGAGACGACATCGATATCTTTGTCGTCCAGGAGCTTCCGGAAGTCGGTAAAGCCTTTGGGTTTCTTGTTCGTGGCCTTCTCAATCACGCCAAGGCCATAATTCAGGTGTCCTTCGTCCACGTCGCAGACCGCAGCCACTTCGACATTCGTGAGCCGGCTGTAGCCTCTGAGGTGATCCTGCCCGCGGCCCGCCGCCGCCTTGCCTTTGCCCACAGAAGTCCAATCGTGGCCACCAACGCCGATCACGGCGACGCGCACGGTGTCATTCGGGCTGCCAAAAACGCTCGACGCCGCAGTCAACGCCGCCGCCGAGCCCATCAAGAAATGTCGTCGATCCATACAAACTCCTAATTCCGGTTTAAGCTGCCCGTTACCGCTATTTGCGTTCAAAGTACCACATTTCGCGGCTCGCCCGCCAGAAATGCAGTGATATTCTCGACAGCCAATTCCATGAGGCGAGCCCGGGCCTCCCTGGTCGCCCAGGCGATGTGCGGGGTTACGAGGCAATTACGAGCCGAAAGCAGGGGATTGTTTTCGGTGGGCGGTTCCACCGAGAGCACATCCAGCCCGGCACCGGCGAGTCGCCCGGCATTCAGCGCGTCGGCCAGGTCGCGATCCACGACCAGCGGCCCGCGCGACGTATTAATCAGGAATGCCGTGGGCTTCATCCACGCCAAGCTCTCGGTATTGATCATTCCGCGAGTTTCCGGAAGGAGCGGTGAATGCAGGCTCACGGCGTCGGACTCGTGTAGCACCTCGTCTACCGATGCCCATCGGAAACCAGGGTAATCCGGTTCCTCGCCATGGTAGGTGTCGTTGGCGATGACCTGCATTCCCAGGGCATCGGCGATGCGCGCCACCTGGCGCCCGATGCGCCCGAACCCAACGATGCCCATGGTTTTTCCCGCCAGTTCCATGAGGGGTGATTTCCAGAAGCACCAGTCGGGATTGTGCGACCATTCCCCCGCGCGGACGGCGTCCGAGTGCAATTTGACGTTGTGGCATAACTCCAACAGCAGGGCGAAGACGAACTGGGCTACGGACGCCGTGCCATAAGTCGGAATGTTCGTAACGACAATCCCGCGCCCGATAGCCGCCTTGACATCCACCACGTTGTACCCCGTGGCCAGCACGCCGATGTAACGCAATTCCGGGAGTTGAGCCAACACGTATCCAGGCATGGGCGTTTTGTTGAGGAGCACCAGGGCCGCGCCCGCGGCCCGCTCCACCACTTCGTCCACGCGCGTGCGGTCGAATACCTGCAATTCGCCGAACCGCCGCATTGCATCCCAGGACAGGTCTCCGGGATTGAGGCAATATCCGTCCAGTATCGTCAGTTTCATCGATTTGAGTTTAAGGGGTTTGGTCGAGGATTATCCAGAAAGCACGGCTCTCATTCGATCTCAGTCAGTGCTCTGCCTATCCGGCAAACCTGCCGAGTGACCTGACTTACGTCAAGATCCGGGTCTCATGCTTATGGAATCACTGGCCGGCCGCCTATTCAAGGTACCAGTCCTGAAGATGGGAAACAGGTTCGGGGAGTAACGGAGATACAGACAATGCGACTGACTACTCTCGGCCGGATCGCTGACGCGGATGGGCTGCGGAATACAGAACCCCGGAGCCCGCGCGCAGCGACGGGCGGCGCCGTTCGATAATGAAGGACATCATGGAACCCTGGCGCACCGCCATTGCCACGTCTGACGAGACGCACATCTGGATCCGCGGCTACGATGTCACAGCCCTGATGACGCGCGCCGGATTTACCGATACGATCTTTCTCCTGCATCAGGGAAGGCTGCCGAGCGCCGGAGAGCGGCGCCTCCTCGACGCGATCCTCGTCGCCGTGGCTGACCATGGAGCCGGCGCGCCATCGTGCGCCACGGCCCGCCTCGCCGCCTCCGGCAACCGCCAATCGCTCTCCGCCGCCATTGCGGCCGGCATTCTCGCCATCGGCGACGAACACGGCGGCGCGGGTTCCGCCTGCATGGAGTTGATTGCCCGAGGCCTCGAACGGACGGGGCAGGAAGAAACTTCGGTCCACGACGCGGCAAAGCGCATTGCCGAGGAAGTGAGAGCGGCGAAGAAACGCCTCCCCGGCATGGGACATCGCAAGCACACCACCGATCCACGCACCGCTGTCCTTTTCGCCATGGCTCGGGAAGCTGGTGTCGCCGCCAAAGGAGTGGCGTTTATGGAGGCGCTGGAACAGGAAGTGCGCGAACTCATCAGGCCGCTTCCCATCAACATCGACGGCGCATTGGCGGCAGTGCTTTACGATCTCGGATTCCCCCCGCCGTTTGGGAAGCTGGTCTTCATCATCGGCCGGGTCGCCGGACTGACTGCGGAAGTGGCGGAAGAGTATGCGCGCGAGAAGGCGATGCGCATCCATATTCCGGTGAACTACGATGGTGCGCCCCCGAGAGAGTTCTAGGCTAGCAGCAACATCCGCGCCGGTTGGCCAGTTACTTTCCCTGAATTGATTTGATGTATGAAGCCAGGAACTGTGGTTTTATTCATGCCAGGCGCAGTCCTGCTCCTCGGCCTGGCGAGCGGGGCGCCAGCGCACTTTCACGCGATTGTTTCGGTGTCCTCCACGTAAGAATCGCGTTCGCCGTTATGGGATGACCTTCAATCTCCGCAGTTCCTCCAACTCCTCGCCGGAGTATCCCCAGCGGGCCAGCACGGCCACGGTGTGTTGACCGAGCGCGGGAGCGGCGAAAGGTGGCGGCCCCGGAGACGCGCTCAGTTTTACGGGAGGGGCCATGCCACGGTATCGGCCGGCGGTCGGGTGCTGGAACGTAGCCACAAGCCCCTCAGCCGCCACCTGCGGGTCGTCGAACATGTCCTCCATAGCACGAACGGCGCCGCACGGCACCCGCTCTCCGAAGCATTCCTCCCACTCCAGAGCGGAGCGCCCCTGCAGTGCTGCCCGGAGTTTCGGAACGATCTCGCTCGCATGTTGCGCTCGCTTCCGCACGGTGTCGAATCTCGGATCCTCCGCCAGCTCGGCAAGGCCGGTCAGCTCGCACAGGGCCCGCCAGAAATGCGGCGTGTTGGCGGAAATATAGAGGAAGCCGTCCATGGTCGGATGGATGCCGGTGACGCCGCCGGAGCGCATATCACGGCCCACCTCCCGCGGCTCTTTCTCCGCCCAGATGAAGCGTGCGGACTGCATGGCGAGGGCAGCCGCCAGGAGAGATATTCCCACGTATTGGCCCGTGCCAGTGCGTTCCCGGTGGAATAACGCCGCGGTTACACCGTACGCCAGCAGCGAGGCGGCATAGAAATCCACCACCGACCCGTACACGATTTCCGGATTCCCCGGAGGCCCCTGCAAGGTACAGATGCCGGTGATGCTCTGCAGGACCTGGTCGTACCCGGCCTTCTCGCGCAAGGGCCCCGACTCGCCATATCCTGAAAGAGCGCAATAGATCAGCCGCGGATTGATCTTTTGGAGGTGCTCGTACGCGATACCGAGGCGGGAGGGTACCGAGGGTCGGAAGTTGTGCACCAGGACGTCGGCGTTCTCGACCAGCCGATACAGAACCTTCTGTCCCTGCGGTTGTTTCAGGTCGAGCACCAGGCCCAGCTTGCTCCGGTTCGTCCCCAAAAACGCGCGAGACTCCGGCGCCATGGTCGAAGGATACTGCCGCAACGTGTCGCCGCCGGGCGGCTCGATCTTGAAAACTTCGGCGCCCAGGTCGGCCAGGAGCGAGCATCCGTATGGCCCCGCGATATAGGCACTCAAGTCCAACACTCGAATGCCGTTTAGCGGGCCTGTAGCTGGTTCGCTCAATGCCCTTGAATCGTAGCACGCGAAACCCGTTTTCACCAGTCGCGTTGACCTACATTCCCGTTACGTTACGGCAGTGACCGCGGCGCGGGAAGCGGGCAAAGTGAGCATTGCTTATGATCTTCTGAGCGGTTCTTTCAGGCGCTCTGCCGGCAGCGAGTCTCCCCCGTCAGCACGATCGCGAGAGATGAAACCAGTGCCCACACCACGATCGGGATGAACCCGGCCTGGTAGGCTTCGATGCCGTATACGCGGCTGCCGTTCACGGTGGCTCCGGACCAGTTCCGATCCAGCAGCAATCCGATCCCGGGCTGCAACAGAACGTTGCCCAACATATTTCCGATGTTGGTGGTGGCCGTGGACGTACCCATATGTTCCGGCGGAACGGACTCCCGGCCGTATGCGAACGCGATGATGACGCATCCCGTAGCGAGGCTGGTCAGAGCCGCAATGGCCGTGAAGGCAGCCAGCGGCAACCCTGGCGCGTAGAACATTGCGATCCAGCCGAGCGCGCAAATCAGTGAGCCGGCCAAGTAAGGCGGTTTGCGCCTGCCGATCTTGTCCGAGAGCCCGCCGAAGACGGGGCTCGCCGCTGCCCAGCAGACGATCATGATGGAGCAAATGGTCGCCGCCGCCTTGGGATCGAGACCGAATCGCGCTCTCAGGAATGGCGGGCCCCAGAGGCCGGTGAACGTCATGATGGGTCCCACCATCCCGCCCTGCGCGATCAGGATGAGCCATGTATTCCGGAACGCGAACACGCTGCGCAGGCTTTTGAAGATGCCGGGCAGGGTGGCCTTCTGCTGTGTGCGGAGTTCCGGCGGCGCGTAGCTCTCCAGGTTTCTCTCACCGGGATCATCCCGGACTACGACCCACGCCAGGATGCCGAGGCCGAAGATCATCGCCGCGGAGCCTATGGCCGTTCCGCGCCAGCCAAAGTATTCGACCGCCAACCGAAGAGGCACTTGGGCGAAGAGCGCGCCCAGATTGCCGAAAAGCAATCCAAGCCCCGAGACCATGCCGAAGCTGTTCTTGGGAAACCAATGGGCTGCCAACCGGAGGATCACCAGCCAGCCAACCGCGGTCGATCCGCCGATAATCGCGCGCCCGGCGCAGGCGATCGCGATGTGATCGGTGCTCCCGAAGAGGAACTGGCCGCCCGCAGCAAGCAGAGCGCCGATGACCAGCAGCTTTCGCGGGCCCCACGAGCTGGTGAGTGTGCCGACCGGGATCTGCATCGCCACATAGAAGTAAAAATAGAACGCCGACAGGTTGCCCAGACTGGCGGCTCCGATGTGGAAGTCCCGCATCAACTCCGCCGTCATCACGGCAGGTGCGGCGCGCAAAAAGAATACGGCCAGATAGAAACCTGCTCCGGTGCCCCAGATCGACCACGCCAGCCACGCGGGAGGAAATGATAGGGTGGCTGTGCTGCGTGCCTTGGCTGCCGCTTCAATCGACATGGAGTTCATTCCCCTCGGGCGGATCTCTTCAGCTTCCCATTATCGCCGCGATTGTGAGATAACCCCGGCGATTGCAGCCGGCTTTACGGTAGTGTCACGGTTACGCTGGTCTTCAGAATTGCCACGGAGGCCTGAGCACCACGAATGCCCCCTAATCGGCTGAGGAACCGCGGCCGCGCCGAAGCCAGATTTCGTAACCGGCGCGGACCGAACCTACCCAAATGGCCGCTGTGGCGTAGCCTGCCAATACGTCCGTGGGATAGTGGACGCCCAGGTACACACGCGAGAATCCGATGGCCAACGCAAGCAGCGATGCGCCTGCCCAGATCGCGATCCTTGCGGCGCGCGAAGCCATGCGCACGGTAAGGAGGGCGGCGAGCACTCCATAAAAACACGCGGACATCACGGAATGGCCGCTGGGAAAGCTGTACGTCGATGGTTCGGCCAGGCCGAAGAACGCTTCGGGGCGCGGGCGGCGGAATACCAGTTTCATTGTCTCCGAAAATGCCTCGGCGCCCAGGCATGCCACGATTAAGATCACGGCCGCTCGCCGCCGCCCGAGCACCAGGAGCCGCCACACGATCGCGGCACCAAACGTGATCAGCACGAGCGGCGACCCGAGTTGGGTAAGGCCGCGCATCGTCATCGTGAGCGGCGCGGATGCCCAACCGTGGATGGTTCCACGCACGGCATGATCGAAGCGCACGCTCTCGCCCTCCAGGACGTAACGCGTTAGCCAGGCAAAGAAAAGCAGGGCGGCGGCAGACCCCAGAAATCCGGAGATCAGCGCGCGGTCCTGCTTTTCCACGGTCAATTGGAAGGTGCCTCGACCTTACCGATCCAGATGGTATTCACGCCGGGGCCTCCGCCGGTCGCCGTTGTGACATCGGTAATGAACAGCGACTTCAGTTGGCCAGGATCCATCTTACCTGTACCTTCGAAATCGCCCCATTTCAAGCTCACGTGGAACACCTCGCGCTTCCCCGGCGGATAGATCATCATGTTGTAGCGCTCGCCACGCTTCGATTCGAGTGCGACGATGAGCGTTGACTCCTGCTCGGAAGCGACATCGAAGGCCAGTCGGGTTGCCTTGGACAGATCGAGATTCGACAGTTGCCGCACCAGCAGCCCGAACTGCCCTTCCGTTTGCTGGTATTTCGCTTCGAGAGCGCGCATGCCCAGAGGATTGCCCGCAGTGCTCAACTTCAGATTTATGCCTCCGAGAGTGATCCATCTCAGGAACCCGCGGTCGAAAGCGTCGATCACGCCGGGGCCGGCGCGTCCGCCGGGAGTGCTCCGCAATTCGAAGCTCTCGATCTCGATGGTGTGCGTTCCTGACGGGCGATTGATGATTACCGGAAAGTCGGGATTATTCGGCAGCGAGGAGATAAAGGCGGCGAGATCGAGGATACCTACGCCGGTGAGAGAGTCGGTATCCAGCTTTCCGTCGGGATCCACGGGGTCTCCCGGGCCATCGGAGGCAATGAAGTCCGCGGTAGTGAGTTCAATCTCCTGCCAGGTGTTGGCCGGCGACCAGAAGGATGCCAGGTAGCGGCCGCCCGGCTCCTTCTCGCTGAGAAGCACTCCCAACGCCGTGTCGTAATCGCTCCGGATGCGGAAACGCATACGTTCAAAGCGGGGAAAGGCCGGTGTCGCGGGCATGACGGCAGCAGCAAACTGTTTGGGGCGCGGTTCGTAGGTTAGCGAAAGGGCGTGGTTCGCCTCGCGAAGGGTGGCTCCCGTTCCCATGGCGAACCAGCTTCCGGTGTCGTTTTCGAATGTCTGGCGAAGCAGAACATCCGAGGATGGCTGAGCGATAGCAGCAAGGGCGCTCCCTACGAGCGCGGCAAGCAAGCGCATATGGACCTCTCTTGCCAGGTAATACGCAAGGTCTGGTTTGAGGTTATCAGGGAACGATGCACTGCTTTGCTACCCGCCGGTCTGCTCGGAGGCCGCTTTCGATAGCGTCGGTACTTTGGTATCTGGCTGCAGTGGCGGGAGGCGCTTGTGCCATTCGGTGGCCTCCTGATAGGCATATGCCAATGCGAGCACGCTGATTTCGCCGAAGTGCGGACCCGCGATCTGCAGACCGATCGGCATTCCGTCTTTGGAAAAGCCGCAAGGTACCGTGATCGCCGGCAGACCGTAGCCATTGAACGGGCGAGTATTCTCCTCGAGATCGAGTGGCGTGCGCGGCCTCGCGGAATTGCCGCCTCCACTCTCTCCGCCGCCACGCGCTGCGCCTCCGCCGTCTGTTCCGCCGCCGCCACGTCCTGCGCCGCGCCCACCGCCCCCAGCGCCGCCCGCCGAGACCAGTTCCTCCTCGATGGTCGGAGGTGCATGACGCGCCGCGGGAGCCAGCAGCAGGTCCACACTCTGCTTCCGGAAAACGTCCTCGTCTACCGTGCGGCGCACCATTTCCAGACCGCGCCATCCGCGGATGTAGTCGGTGGCGCGTGTGGCGTCCTGCGTGGCAGGAAAGACGCGCGCGGTGCTGGGCTCGTAGCCGCCGCCGTTCACTCCGCGCACGTTTTCGTGGTACGCCGCGACCTCCGCGCTGACTCCTGCATGCAGCAGCGACGGCAGACCGACCTCGTGTGATCCCTTGGTCATCCGATTCAATACGGCTAGGGCCTCGTCGATGGCTTTTGACACGTCGTCATCGAGATGGTCGTAGAACTGCGCGGGAATGCCAAGCCGGAACTGCGAAACGGGCGCACCCATCGCGGTGGAGTAATCGGGCACCGTCTGGTCGGCGCAGTCGATATCCAGGTGATCGTAGCCGGCGATCTGCTGCAAGAGCAAAGCGGCATCCTCGACTGTACGGGCGATGGGGCCGCAATGATCAAGCGACCAGGCGAACGGGATGATGCCGCGCATGCTGACACGGCCAAACGTCGGCTTCAGGCCAACCACGCCACAGTAGGAGGACGGCGTGCGGACCGCCCCGCCGGCATCGGTTCCGAGGGCCGCGAAGCAATTGCCCATGGCGGCCGCCGCTGCCGACCCGCCGGAGGCGCCGCCCGCCACTCGCTCCAGGTTCCACGGATTTCGCACGGGGCCCCAGTAACTGACGGCGGATGTGGCGCCGGCGTCGAACTCATGCATGTTGCACTTCCCGATCAGGACCGCGCCTGCCGCTTTGAGCCGCCGCACGACTTCGGCGTCTTCGGATGGGAAGCGATACTCGTACACGGCGCTGGCTGCGGTGGTTCGCGTTCCGGCAGTGTCGATACTGTCCTTCAGGCCGATCGGAATCCCGTGCAACGGACTGCGGAAGCGTCCGGCTGCCTGCTCCTCGCCAAGCGATTTCGCCTGCGACAGGGCCTTGTCGCGCATCACGGTGATCCAGGCGTTGATCTTCGGGTTGTAAGTCTTGATGCGGTCAAGGCAGGCTTCGGTGAGCTGCAGCGGAGTGACCTTGCGAGCGCGAATCTGCTCGGAAGCCTGCTTCAGCGTCAGCACGGCCAGGTCGGCGGCGCCTTCGGCACGGCAGAACCGCGCCGCGGCGAATGCGCCGAGGCTCGCGGCCAGGAAGCCCCGCCGGGAAGTGTTTGGCATGTGCCGGTTTTACCCCGGCCTGCCGCGTATTGTCAACGTGCTTAGCCTTCGGCCCGTTCGTCCATGAGTTGGCGAAACCGTGCCTCGCTGTCGAAGGGGACCGAGCCCGACGGCAGATCGAGCGTGGTGAACCGTGACTGGAGCAGAGAACCGTCTTCAAACCGAAAGGCAAGGTATTCTTCGAGATCGAGAAGGATAACATGAAGAACCCCGATCCGCTTGTAGGCCTGGAATCGCTGCAATTGCTCGGATGTCTTGTCGTCTGGCGACAGGATCCTGATCACGAAGGGGCCGAAGTCACGATCTTTCCAGCGGGCAAAGGCAATGGGCAGAGGATGACGTCGGGGACGCGGTGTCGGCGCGTTCCACAATCTGTGTACGAGCCTCGGAGATAACAGCAAATCGAAACTGCTGTCGGAAAAGGCGGAAGTGGGAACCCAGAATCATCTGCAACAGGCCGTGAGCAATGGTCGGCATTCCACGCTCCACGAGGAAACCATCCACGTATTCCATTTCCGGACGGTAGCTGGATTCCGGGTACTCGTCCACCGGAACGAGAGGTACGATCGGCGAGACAGCCATCGCTTCCAGGTTACTCCTTGCCTGCTTTCTCGAACAGATAATGGGAGACGATCCACTCCTGCCCATCACGGAATCCCCACAACTCGGCGCAGGCCATCAAAAACACCCGCCACCGGACGAGCCAGCGAAGCGCTTCGCCTGCCGGATACGCCTTGGCGAAGATCGCCTGCACCTCCGCGCGTCGACCGTCCAATTCACGCAGCCACGCTTCGGCGGTGCGCTGGTAGTGCGTGCCGTCCAACACCCAGTGGTCGCGGATGCGGAAATGATCCTGAAAGTAGAGCAGCAGGTCGTCGCTCGGCATCAGGCCGCCCGTGAAGAACTGTTTCGCCATCCAGTCGGAGGCATCGCGCACCTCGAAGGGATACGCAAACCGGTGGTGCGCGAAGACGTGCACGAACAGCATCCCGCCCGGCCGTGTCCAGGAAGACACCTTCTCCAGCAGCCTGGCGTAGTTGCGCATGTGTTCGAACATCTCCACCGAGACAACGCGGTCAAATCGGCGCCCCGTCTCGAAGGTATTGACATCCGCGGTCACAATTTCCAGATTGCGCACGCCGCGTCGCGCCTTTTCGCCGTCGATGAAGGCCTTCTGGGTACGGGAGTTCGAGACGCCGAGAATGCGGCTGCCCGGGAAGCGTTCCGCGGCAAAGAGCGAGAAGGAGCCCCAACCGCAGCCCAACTCCAGGATGTCCTGCCCGTCCCCGATCCGGGCGCGCTCCGCCGTCAGACCGAGCATCGCCTCTTCCGCTTGCGCAAGCGTCGCGACACCTTGGGGCCAAAAGCAGGAGCTGTATTTCAGCCGCGGTCCCAGAATGCACTGGAAGAACTCCGCGGGCACCTCGTAATGCTGCTGATTGGCGGCGCCGGTTTCGATGGCAATGGGGCTGGACCGCAGCCGCTCCACAAATGCGGCCATGCGGGCGGCCTGCGATTCCACGCCGCCGCGGCTCTCTTCGCGTAATCGCTCCCGCAGCAGGCGCCGGATGCCGAGACGGATGAGCCCGTCGGGAACGAGATCCTTTTCCAGCAGGCCGTTGTACCACGTTGGTGGCGCATCGACGCCGGGTTTGAGCTGCTCCAGAGTCTGGGTGGACACGATATTCTCCTGGATAACTATTGCTTGGGGAACCAGGGCACGAAGGCGCTGGTGGTTTGCTGGTATCGGCGGTAATCCTCGCCGCGGCTGCGCAGGGCCTGCGCTTCGGTGGCGGGAATCCCAGTAACCTTGAACAGGAAATACAGGATCAGCGCCGGTGAAAGCAGTCCGATGTACCCATACGGGGAAGCCAGCGCAAAGATGGCGAACGCCATCCAGATGAGCCACTCGAAAAAGTAGTTGGGGTGGCGCGAGAGGTTCCACAAGCCGGCCCGGCAGGTCTTGCCTTTGTTTCGGGGATCGGCTTTGAAACGGCTTAGTTGCCAGTCAGACGCGATCTCTCCGCTGATCGCCGCCAGCCACAATACTGCCCCGGCGTACTCCAGCCACGACAGTTGGGGCTCCGGATTCACTGCCGCCAGCAGAAACGGCGCCGACAGCACCACGCACAGGAGCGCCTGAAACTCGAAAAAGAAGAAGAATTTCAACGGAATGTTCGTCTTCCACTCGCGCCGCAGTTGCACATACCGGCCCTCCTCGGGATGACCCAGCACCCGGGTGAAGAGCAGGTAAAACGCCAGCCGCAACCCCCAGGCCGCGGCCATCACCGCAATGACTATTCGGCGCCCAGCCCAGCCATCGCCGCCGGCGCCGTAGAGGATCCCCAGCAGCGCCAGGCCGCCAGCCCACCCCGCATCCACAATCGCGGCATTCCGCAGCGCCAGGTGGACCAGCCAGAGGACCAGCATCAGGCCGGCGACCGCCAGCGCGCCGGTCCAGATCAGGGTCACCATCAGGCGGCGACCTCCGTTGCCGCCCGCTCACGCCGCCAGAGCCCGCGCAAGACCGGGACCAGGATCAGGTACAACAGGCCGGTTGCGATGGCGCCCAGCGTCAGCCAGGCGACCAGGGCATGCATCGTGGCCGTCCAGAGGGTCGCGATGGCGTGCCACATATCGGCCCGAATCATCCGGAACAGCACCGGCACCGAAACGGCTGGAGGGGCCACCCGAAACATCCAGGCCCCGATCCGCAGAAACGGTACCAGCATCGTAAGCTGGAGCGGATAGACCAGGCCGTTCACCAGTTGGATGGCCGGCAGATTGAGGCGCAAAAACAGCGCGGCCAGGGCGCACAGCAGGCTCGTGGAACCGAGCACCGGGGTCACCCCCAGCGTTATCCCCAAAGCAATCGTCAGGGAAATGCGCTCCGGCGTGATCCCCTGCTTCAGCAGCTCGATGAAGGGCTGGACGACCTTGCGCCGGAACATCTGCCCGACCGTCACGCTTGCCTCCAGAGTATCTTCTCCGCGGGCTCGTCCGGCTTGAGCCGGAAAAGCTGGATCAGCACGTAAACCGACATGGCAATGTTTCCCAAGCCCATGATCAGCAGGAACCACAGAATGCAGGGCCCGATGCGCCTCTCCTTATAGACTACCCACACGAAGAAGGTGATGAAGCCGCAGTAAGCATCGTAAAGTGTGGCCATCGCCCAAGGATTCCTGGCGTAATCCGGCATGGCCGCCCAAAGGCTGACTTCCAGGCTGGTGCGTATGGTGGCCACCGTCATCCACAGGAAAATCGCGCCGAACAAAATCTTCAAGAACAGCTTCACGGGTCCCCTCGCCGGCAATCCGGCCACCGAGCCGGAACGCCCCGCCATCCACTATACGGCCCGCCCGTCCTGCCCGGATTGTGTTTTCTCTGTAAGCTTACTGTATTTTCTTGGACACATCCGGTCCGGCCAGTTTATCGTAGATCAATACGGGAGGTGAGTTTGCGGATTTATCGATTCGGCTCGGTCATCCCATTCGTCCTGATTCACCTGGGGGCGGCGGCGGTATTCTTAGTGCCGTTCTCCTGGCGGCTGGCGGGGTTGGCGGCGTTGACCCTGTGGGTCCGCATGTTCGGAGTCACGGCGGGATATCACCGGTATTTCGCCCACCGCAGCTACAAGTTGGGGCGGGTGGCGCAATTCCTGCTCGCCTGCCTGGCCCAAAGCTCGGGGCAGAAGGGGGTCCTCTGGTGGGCGGCACTCCATCGCGAACACCACCGGTACTCCGACCGCGAAGAGGACATCCATTCTCCCTGGCAACGCGGTTTCTGGTGGTCTCACGCCGGCTGGGTACTTTCCAACGAGCACGACACCTACGACCCGAAACGCATCGCTGATTTCACCCGTTACCCCGAACTTCGCTGGCTCGACCGGCACCATTGGGTGCCGACCGCCGTTCTGGCCGCATGCCTGGCTCTCGCGGGGCCTTCGGTGTTGATCTGGGGATACCTTCTGTCCACAGTGCTCCTCTACCATTTCACCTTCGCCATCAATTCCCTGGCGCACATCGTGGGGACCCGGCGCTTCGACACGCCCGACCATAGCCGGAATAACTGGCTTCTCGCGCTGGTGACGCTAGGCGAGGGCTGGCACAACAACCACCACTTCTCGATGACGAGTTGCCGGCAAGGCTACCGGTGGTGGGAAGTGGACATCACGTATGTGGTATTGAAATTCCTGAGCCTGCTGGGAATCGCTCGCGACCTGCGCCCGTTCCGCGACCCCGGCAGCGCCGTTCGCGAGGCTGCCTAGTGCGCATTGCCGTGATCGGCAGCGGCATTTCAGGCCTGGCCGCCGGGTATTACCTCAGCCGCATGCACGAGGTTTCCCTTTTTGAGAAGGAGGGACGCCTGGGCGGCCACACCAATACCGTGACCGTCGAGTCCAGCCGTGGACCGCTTCCCATCGACACTGGATTCATTGTCCACAACGATCGCACTTATCCGAACCTGGTCCGGCTGTTCGCGGAATTGGGAGTGGAAACTCAGCCCAGCGACATGTCTTTTGCGGTGAGTTGCCCCTCCACCGGATTCGAATACTCCAGCCGCGGCTTGAACGGCTTTTTCGCCCAGCGGTCGAATCTCTTCCGGCCCTCTCAATACCGTCTGCTCCGCGAGATCCTGCGTTTCAATCGCACGGCTCCGGCGCTTTTGAATTCGCCGGGCGCCGAGAGCGCCACGCTGGGCGACTTCCTGGACGAGGGTAAATACCTGCCCGAGTTTTGCGAGCGCTACCTGTTTCCGATGGCGTCGGCGGTCTGGTCGATGTCATTCGATACCATCCGCTCCTTCCCAGCCCTCACGCTGATTCGCTTTTTCGATAACCACGGGATCCTGGGAATCAACACCCACCCGAAATGGAAGGTGCTTCGCGGCGGAAGCCGTCAGTATATCGGGCCCATGACCGCTCCCTACCGCGACCGCATCTACCGCGAGAGAGACATCGCCTCTATCGCGCGAACCGCGTCCGGCGTTACCCTGAACTTCCGGTCGCGGCCTTCGGGGGCGCCATCGCCCATGACCTTCGACCAGGTGGTGTTCGCCTGCCACGGAGATCAGATCCTGCCTCTGCTGGAATCTCCCAGCGAGTGCGAGCGAGAGGTGCTGGGAAACTTCGCCACCAGCCTGAATGCCACCTGTCTGCACACCGACTCCCGCCTGTTGCCGCGTCGAGGCCGGTCGCGCGCCTCGTGGAACTACAACCTCAGGCATGACGCGCCGGAAGCGGTCACCGTGACCTACCATATGAACCGCCTGCAGTCACTCGACGTGGCGGAAGATTACTGCGTGACGTTGAACGCCGATGGCGCCATCGATCCGGCGATGGTCATTCTGCAGACGTATTATGAGCACCCGCTCTACACGCGCCCGGCCATCGCAGCACAAGCCCGTTGGGGCGAGATCAGCGGCCACAATCGAACCCACTACTGCGGCGCCTACTGGTTTTACGGGTTCCATGAAGACGGATTGAACTCCGCACTGCGGGTAGCGCGGGCGTTGGGGGTAGCGTGCTGAGTGGCGCGGACACTCGTGTCTGCCGCGCCGGGACTCATCTCGGCGGTTGTTGGTCCCCAAGTGAGTCGATGCAGCGAAGGGCTTTCGAGGCTGCCGCGTCCCAACTCTCCCGTACGCTTGGCCGCCACCAAGTCTCGTACCAGGGCGGTTTTCGAGGCTGCCGCCCGGGACACGTTGACCCGAAAAGCGCCGAGACGAGGCTCGGCGCGGCCGGCAGGAGTGCCCGCGCCACGTCGGACTGACTATGGACTCCGCCTTCTATTTCGGCACCCTGCGGCACCGCCGGTTCCAACCCACGCGCCACGAATTTACCTACCGCCTTTTCATGGCGTTCCTCGATATCGACCGGATTCCCCAACAGACTCGCATCTCCCCATTTCTCAGCTACAATCGCTGGAATTGGGCGAGCTTTGACGAAAGGGACCATTTCGGGGATCCCAGGACCCCCTTGCGGCAGCGCCTCAAAGAGGATGCGGCAGCGAACGGAGTCACCCTGCCCGACGGCCCTATCTTCCTCCTGACTCACTTAAGGTACCTGGGCTACAATTTCAATCCAATCTCGTTCTTCTACTGCTACGATTCCGCGGAAACCTTACAACTGGTGCTGGCCGAAGTGAACAATACCTTCGGTGAGACCCACAATTACTGGCTGTCGCCGGCGAATCATCGCCCGGCCGGATCCCCGGGCAAGGCGTTGGGCTACCGGTGCCCCAAAATGATGCACGTTTCTCCCTTCATGGACATGCGGCTCGATTACGACTTCGTGCTGACCCCGCCGGCCGGGCATCTCACCGCGCACATGAACACGCTCGCCGATGGCAAGTCCACTTTCGACGCCACATTGAATCTTTGCCGCCGGCCCTGGTCCTCCAAATCCCTCCTCGAAGCGCTCGGAATGCATCCCTGGATGACCGCCAAGGTGATTGCCGCCATCCACTGGGAGGCGCTGCGGCTCTACATGAAGAAAGTGCCGGTATTCACCCATCCGGGCCGGCGCGTTGCTCGCGAGGTTTCCACCCATGAATGACTGGCTTGTTTCATCCACCCGAAAGCTGTTTCTGAAGACCCTCGAAGGGCTCACCGGCGGCTCGCTCGAACTCATTTCCGGCGGCCGCACCACGCATTTCGGCGATCCCGCCAGCGAGCTGCGAGCAATCCTGGTAGTGCACAACGAGCGCTTCTACCAGCGCGCCCTCACCGGCGGCGACGTCGGCATGGGCGAGTCGTACATGGATGCTGACTGGTCCTCGCCCGACCTCGTTTCGGTGGTCCGGCTGGCGGTCCGCAATCTCGACCGCCTGGAGCAAAACAACGGCTTCCTCTCTGCTTTCCGGGGATTCATCGAGCGCCTGTGCCACGGCATGAAGGCCAACACCATCGCGGGGAGCCGCCGCAACATCGGGGCGCACTACGATTTGAGCAACGAATTCTTTCACCTCTTCCTCGACCGCAGCATGATGTATTCCTGCGCCTGGTATGAGAGCGCGGCCGATCCGCTCGAAACGGCGCAGATCCGCAAGCTCGACCGCATTTGCCGCAAGCTGGACCTCCGCCCCGAGGACCGCGTCCTCGAGATCGGCACCGGATGGGGCGCCTTCGCGCTGCACGCGGTTCGCAACTACGGCTGCCGCGTCACTACCACCACCATCAGCCGCCAGCAGCACGACTATGCCCGGCAATCGTTCGACCGCGATGATGCGGGGCGCCGCATCGAGCTGCTGTTCGAAGATTATCGGAACCTGCGCGGCCGTTTCGACAAGATCGTGAGCATCGAGATGTTCGAAGCCGTCGGATACGAGTTCTACGACCAGTACTTCGGCGCCTGCGACCGGCTGTTGGAACCGGACGGCTCCATGCTCCTGCAGACCATCACCATCAACGAACGCAAGTTCGCTGCCTACCGGAAGCAGGTGGACTGGATTCAGAAATACATTTTTCCTGGCTCCGAGCTGGCATCGTTGGGCGGCATCCTCGCGTCGCTTGCCCGCGCCACGCGACTGTCACCTTTCCACCTGGACGACATGGGCCGCCACTACGCGCGCACCCTGGCGGCGTGGCGCGAGCGCTTCCACGCGTCGCTCCCATCGGTGAAGGCCCTGGGCTTCGACAACCGCTTCACGCGCATGTGGGACTATTACCTGGCCTACTGCGAAGGCGCCTTCGAGGAGCGCCACATCAGCGACGTGCAGTTAATGCTGACCAAGAGCAACAATCGCCGGACGCTATATCAGGAGCCGGAGGGCCTCAGAACTCCCGAAGCCGCGCTGGTCTCTGGTCCTCCTGAAGAACATGGATGAGCCGACGTGGCGCAGGCCCTCCGGCCTGCCGCGCCCCGACTCATCGGCGCTTGTCGGGCGTGCACCGTGCCAGTGGCGACGAGGGGTTTTCGAGGCTGCCGCGTTCCCACTCTGCTCCCCACCCCGGTGGCCCGACTGGCGCTCATGGTTATCGCATAGCGTCGCTCCCGCGCCGGGTTCTTCCCACTCGAGCCGGCGTTCCCCGCTCATGCGCCGGGGCGGCGTCCACATTGTCGCTTTCGAGGCCTGCTCCGGCTTCACACGCGTTACGGGCGAGTGGGCCACCCCACTGGATGTCAGTCAACCCTTCGGTGCCTTGATACACCCATGTGCTACGTTATAGCCATGAAAGCGATTGCAGCATTCGCTGGGACCATGCTCGCGGGCTTCCTGTGGCCCTTACTCGCGCAGACCCGCGACTATCCGGTGAAGCCGGTTCCCTTCACCGCCGTCCACGTCAACGACGGATTCTGGGCTCCGCGCATCGAGACCAACCGCACGGTCACCATTCCCTTCGCTTTCCAGAAAGACGAAGAAACCGGGCGCGTCGATAATTTCATCCGCGCCGCCAAAGCTCTCCGCGGCGAGCCGTTCGAGAACCACAAGTATCCGCCATATCCCTTCGACGACACCGACGTCTACAAAGTGATCGAAGGCGCGTCCTATACCCTGAGCGTGCACCCCGACCCCAAGCTCGACGCCTATATCGACGGCCTCGTCGAAAAGGTCGCCGCGGCCCAGGAGCCGGACGGCTACCTCTACACCGCGCGCACTATCGATCCGCTGCATCCCCATCCGTGGTCCGGCAACGAGCGCTGGATCCTGGAAGGCGTGAACAGCCACGAACTGTACGATCTCGGTCACCTCTACGAGGCAGCCGTGGCGCACTACCAGGCCACCGGCAAGCGCACGCTGCTCGACATCGCGCTCCGCACCGCCAATCTGCTCGACCAGACCTTCGGCCCTGGCAAGCGTGCCATCTGGCCGGGCCACCAGATCGTCGAGATGGGCCTGGCCAAGCTCTACCGCGTGACCGGCGATCCGCGCTACCTCAATCTCGCCAAGTTCATGCTCGATTCGCGCGGGCCCGCCAGTTCCGAACAGGGAGCCGGCAACCCGTACGTGCAGGCCCAGCAGCGCGTGGTGGACCAGACCGAGGCCGTCGCCGGCGGCCACGCCGTCCGCGCCATGTACATGTACTCCGGTATGGCGGACGTTGCGGCGCTCACCGGCGACATGGCCTATGTCAACGCGCTCGACAAGATCTGGGACAATGTCGCCGGCAAGAAGCTGCATGTCACCGGCGGCGTGGGCGCGCGCGCCGCGGGCGAATCCTTCGGCGTCGATTACGAACTGCCCAACCTGAGCGCGTACAACGAGACCTGCGCCGCGGTGGGCAACGACTATTGGAATCATCGCCTGTTTCTGCTGCATGCCGATTCCAAGTACATCGACGTGATGGAGCGGACGCTCTACAACGGCCTGATCTCCGGCGTGGCGCTCGATGGCAAAACGTTCTTCTACGAGAATCCGCTGGAGGCCACCGGCAATGCCGGGAAGGACCAGCGCAGCCCGTGGTTCGGCGTGGCCTGCTGCCCGGGGAACATCACGCGCTTCATGGCCTCAGTCCCGGGCTACGTGTACGCGCAGCGCAACGATGCCCTGTGGGTCAACCTCTACATGGGCAGCACCGCTGAAATCAAAATGGACAATGGCCGCAGCGTCAAAATGATGCAGGAAACGCGCTACCCCTGGGATGGCGCCGTGAAGATGACCGTCAGTCCCGATCAGGCAGCCGCTCTCACCATCCACGTGCGCATCCCCGGATGGGCGCGCAACGAGCCGATTGCCAGCGACCTGTACAGCTTCGCGGACAAGAATGCCGAACCGGTGGTTCTCAAGGTCAACGGCAGACCGGTTGCCGTGAAGCTCGATAAGGGCTACGTGGCGCTCGCCCGTACCTGGAAGGCCGGCGACACCATCGAATTGGGTCTGCCGATGCCAATCCGGCGCGTTCTGGCGAACAGCCTGGTTGCGGCCGACCGGGGCCGCGTCGCGATCGAACGCGGGCCCATCGTCTACGCCGCCGAATGGGTGGACAACCCGGACGGCAAAGTGCGGAACCTCATGCTGCCCGACTCCGCGAAGCTTACCGCGGCGTATAAGTCCGACCTGCTGAAAGGCGTCGAGGTAGTCAAAGGCAAGGCAGTCGCATTGGCTTTCGATGCCCAGGGCAACGTTACGAAGAAGGAGCAGGACTTCACCGCGATCCCCTACTATGCCTGGGCCAATCGAGGGCGCGGCCAGATGATCGTGTGGCTTCCCAACTCTACCGCGAGCGCCAAGCCTCTGCCGTTTCCAACGGTTGTCACTACTGCCAAGGTGACCGCTTCCGGGAAGCCGCAGCAGCGGAACCTCGACGTGATCAAAGATGGCGAGATTCCAACGGCGTCGAACGACCACGCCGGATACTTCGACTGGTATCCCGCGCGAGGCAATCAGGAGTCGGTAGACTACACCTTCGAAAAGGCGGCGACTGTTTCCGAGTGCGGCCTCTATTGGTTCGATGATACGGGGCAGGGCAGCGTCCGCGTGCCCGCCTCCTGGCGGCTGCTGTACAAGGACGGCGAAGAGTGGAAGACCGTAGAGACCTCGGACCCATACGCAGTGGAGAAAGACAAATTCAACACGGTCACATTCAAGCCTGTGTCCACCACCGCGCTGCGCGTCGAGGTGAGCGCGCAGGAGCGATTCTCAGTCGGGATCCAGAAGTGGACCGCGAAATGACCCGAGCACTCCAGGCAGACCACAAAAAACGATGATTGCCCCACAGTCAACCCCACCAATTCCACTCTGATAAGATTCGCCTATGGCCAGCCAGAACGTCTATCCGCCCAGCCCCGAGTTCGTAAAACACGCCCATGTGAAAGGCATGCAGGGCTATCGCGAGCTTTATCAGAAGGCCGCGGAACGCCCAGAGGAGTTCTGGGGCGAACTGGCGGAAACGGAATTGTTCTGGTTCCAGAAATGGACGCACGTCTTCGCATGGAATCCGCCTTTCGTGAAGTGGTTCGTGGGCGGCAAAACAAATGTCTCCTATAACTGCGTAGACCGGCACCTCGCGACCCATCGCAAGAACAAAGTCGCGATTCTCTGGGAAGGCGAACCCGGCGACCAGCGAATGATCTCCTACCAGGAACTCCATCGCCTGGTGTGCCGCTTTGCCAACGTCCTCAAAGGCCGCGGGCTGAAGCCCGGCGACCGCGCCATCATCTACATGGGGATGGTCCCGGAGTTGCCCGTCGCGTTGCTCGCCTGCGCCCGCCTGGGCATCACTCACAGCGTGGTTTTTGGCGGATTCTCCGCGGAGGCCCTGAAGGCCCGCATTCAGGATCTGTCCGCGCAGGTGGTCATCACCGCCGATGGCGCCTGGCGCCGCGGCAAGGAGGTCCGGCTCAAGGACGCCGTGGACGAAGCGCTTACCGATTGCCCCAGCGTGCGCGACGTGATCGTCTACCAACGCACCGGCGGCACGATTCACATGCAGGACGGCCGCGACCACTGGTGGCACGAGCTCGATCGGAACGTGGGTGAGGACTGCCCCGCCGAACAGCTCGACAGCGAACACCCGCTCTACGTTCTCTACACCTCGGGCACCACCGGTAAGCCCAAAGGGATCGTCCACACCACCGGCGGCTACCTGCTCCAGGCTCACATGACCTTGCGGTGGGTCTTCGATCTCCGCGACAGCGACACCTACTGGTGCACCGCGGACATTGGGTGGGTGACCGGTCACAGCTACATCGTCTACGGCCCGCTCTCCGCGGGCGCCACCACCATGATGTACGAGGGCGCGCCCGACTTTCCGCAACCCGACCGCTTCTGGCGGCTGATCGAAAAATATCGCGTCAACATTTTCTACACCTCGCCCACCGCGATTCGCGCGTTCATTCGCCAGGGCGATCAGTGGCCCAATGCCCACAACATGTCGAGTCTGCGGCTGCTCGGGTCGGTGGGCGAGCCGATTAATCCTGCAGCTTGGGAGTGGTACTACAAAACCATAGGCAAGGAGCGCTGTCCGATCGTGGACACCTGGTGGCAGACCGAGACCGGCGCCATCATGATCGCGCCCATGCCCGGCGCCGTACCTCTGAAGCCGGCCTCCGGGACGCTGCCGCTTCCGGGCGTAATCGCCGACGTGGTGGACCTCCAGGGCAAACCCGTGCCGGCGAACGGGGAGGGCTTCCTGATCGTGAGGCGGCCGTGGCCCAGCATGGCCCGGACCTTGTGGGGCGATCCCGACCGCTATCGCCAGCAATACTGGGAGCGCATCGACGGCGTTTACCTGGCAGGCGACGCCGCCCGCCGCGATGAAGACGGCTACTTCTGGATTCTGGGGCGCGTGGATGACGTCATGAACGTCAGCGGCCATCGCCTCAGCACCATGGAACTGGAGTCGGCATTGGTGAAACATCCCGCAGTGGCCGAGGCCGCTGTTGTGGGAAAGCCCCACGAGATCACTGGCCAGGCGGTGGCTTGTTTTGTGACCCTGAAGAAGGGCGACTGGAACCACACCGAGTTGGCGGAAGACCTGCGCAAGTGGGTGGCTCACGAAATCGGCGGCTTCGCCAAGCCTGAGCAGATCCGCTTCACCGACAGCCTTCCCAAAACGCGCAGCGGCAAAATCATGCGCCGCCTCCTTCGCGAAATCGTGACCTCGAATTCCGTGACCGGCGATGTCACGACCCTCGAAGACCTCTCGGTAGTTACGCGACTCTCAGCTCAACATGACGACGAGTAATGGTACGAAAGCTTTAGGAAATCTTACCTAAAGATCTTAATCCTTTCCCCGAGTAGCCTTAAAGCCTACCAAGAAACTCCCTGTAGTCCGTGGGCGCATGTTAGTCAGTTTGTACCATGACCGCTAGGTACTTAGTTGTCCCAACATGATCGTCTAGATCTATGGTTCCGGCGCGTACTGTGAATTAGAATTGAGTTCGACAGAAGCCCGCAGGATCGAATGTTGTTCCCGGTCTTGACCACCAAGTATGAAGCGTGCCAGGTATCGCCGCAGACATCATCGATCGCGATATCGCGCCGCCATGGCCGCGGCTGTGGCTGGATCGCTGCTGTTCTGCAGCGTAGGGGTGTTCCGCGGATGGCGGCAACGCCGCGCCGCTGACAGTATTGCCGCGGCTTTCCTCAATTCGCCTTCGGCACTGGAGCAGGCCGATGTATATCCCGCCGTGCTGCGGGATGCGCCGCGGCGCATTTATCCTTACTCGATTATTCCGGGCGGTGCGTTCAGTAAGGAAGAACTGGTCGCCGCTTTAGCGTCCGACCCGGTGGCAGAGAGTCACTACCAGGAATTCGAACGTGCCAAAATCCGCACCACCCGGTCTCCCTTCGTCAGACCCGTGTATCTCTCCTACCGCAAAGGCAATCAGATTTACTGGACGAGTCACACCGTGGCGTTGACCGATGGCGAGACGCTGCTCACCGACGGCAGTCTGTACGCCCGGTCGCGTTGCGGCAACCGGATCTCTTTGTCGCCGCAGAAGCCGGTGGCCCAGGAGGAACCGCTGCCGACCACGCTGGATACCCCGGAAAACGAAGTTGAGACTGTGCCCGAAAAGCTCATCAAGGCAGCAGCCGTACTCGACGCCCCCAAGAACCCCGTGCCCGGTCCTCGGGATTTCGCCACTCCGCTGACCAAGCCAAAGGTCGTTCCGGATTTGACTCTTGAGAATCAGTCCCTCTACTCGACAATCGTTTCGGTCTTACCTACGGCAACGGCCAGCCCCGTAGGCGTCGCCGCGTTCTCGCCGGTCCAGGGCGTGCCCCTGGAATTGCCGACCCCAAGACCCGTCCTTCTCCCCGTGCTGGCTTCATCGCTCCCGCCTTCCACCCCTTGCTGTGCCGTCCCCACAGGTCCGGTCATCTCGGCGCTCACCACTCTTCCGCCGATCGCCCCTTCCTCGAGTGGAACCGGCAATGTCGAATCAGTGGATGCCGGGACGGCACCCGAGCCGGCAAGTCTTAGCCTTGCCGTGATCGCGTTGACCGCCATACTGCTGGCCGGCAGCCGACGGGGCAAAGCACTCTAGCATTGGCCGCCCCACAGGGTCACACCACCAGTTTGGCGATCCGCATCTGACCGGCACGCACCGGCACGGCGGCACAAATCACGGCTTGGCCATTGGGGCGATGTTCCAGAGCCGGTTTGGGGGCCGCGACCCCGTCGACGAAGATTCCCGCGCCGGCGTTGGAGGCTGGAACGGAGAATGGCGGCCTTCCACACGATCGCATCGCCCGCCTGGTTGGTGAAGCGCGTTTCGGCATTGCCGCGATGCTCGACCGAGATCTGGTTGGCGGCCACGGGCAGGTTGGCGAGGCGCACCCATTCGAGATTCTTGGGGAGCCGCGGCAATGTCCCGATGGTGGATCGCGGCGCATCGGGCTCGATGCCCATCAGGCCCGCGCCGATCGAGCCTATGGCGGCGAAGGCCGTCTCCGTCATCGGGTAGCCGGAGAAGGCGGGGTCGGCGATTTCCAGCAGGCAGCGATAGCCGGCGATTGCGCTCCATGAGGTCCAGTGACGCTTCGGTTTTTGGACCGTCCTCGGGGATGCCGAACTTCAGCACATACACATTGCATCGGGCGACGTAGTCCGCGCACCACGAACCACCGGGCAGAATGCCGGAGCGGAAGAGGTTCTGCCCGGCATCCCACCATTCGGCGTTGAATCGCGTACGGAGTCCCTCGGCTTTGTCGCGGTATTCCGGCGCAATGCGTTGCGAAAGACTGCCAAAGCCATCGTAAACCACTTAACTAGTCAATCAGTCCTTAAACT
>DATJWB010000287.1:0-4587 GCA_035501495.1 Bryobacteraceae bacterium
TCTTGAACCTGTCGACTCGCGCCGGTCTCGGAGCGGGTGCGCTGGTGCAGCTCTCGGCAGCGTCGGGGGCGACGATGGAATACGGCGTGGTGGATCATCTAGGCCCGGGCGCGCCGCTGGCGGGCCAGGTGTTTCTGACAAATCCGCTGAACCGCAGCTATGGCTCGGGAACACCGGCCGTCTTTTTCACGGCTTCTCCGGCAGGCGCTCCGGCCACACTGCTCTCGGATGCCGATCGCGGCGACGGCCTGGTATTGGCCTCGGAACTGTTTACCGGAAGCACGCTGGTGGTGGATGCGGGGACGGCAACCGCCGAGTATCACGAGACCGGAGCACTCACTGACAGCGATGGGTTTTACGGTTTGGATGGAATGGGTCGTGTGCAGGACATCGTACTGCAGGCAAACAACAACGCGAACGCAATCATCGACTGGTTTGTGGAATACGATCAGCCCGTCAACTTAGTGGATTTTCGAATTTAGGAGCGAGCGCATGCCCGAATATCTTTCTCCGGGAGTATACATCGAAGAGCAGGACACCGGTCCAGAGCCGATCGAGGGAGTCAGCACCAGCGTAACCGGCTTTGTGGGAGTTACCCAGCGCGGTCCTTTGGACGGCCTTCCGCCCGCGCTGGTGACCAGCTTCCCGGATTTCCAGAGGCAGTTTGGCAGTTACTTCAACCCGAGCTTCGCGAAGGCGGGATACAATCTGCTTCCACACGCCGTGGCAGGCTTCTTCGTGAACGGAGGCAGCCTTCTCTACATCAAACGTGTGGCGGCCAGCGGTGGGAATTTACCGAATACCGCGGCACCGGGCAACATCGAGAATAACGAGGCCACGCCCCAGCTGCTAACGCGCCTTGCGAGCAACGCTAATGGCGGGGCGGCCACTCTGTCGCTGCAAAGCCTCCGCGGCATTCAGGTGGGGACCACTCTGATCTTGAATCAAGTAAAGAACGGAGTCACTACCACCTCGGCCGCTCTCACGGTGGCGAGCTACGATGACGGGTCCAACACCGTGACACTGGCGGCAGCGCTGGCGGCGGGCACGAATTACGAGGTGGCGTTCACTACCGTAGTTGTGTCCGGTTCGGGCGCCTTCACGCCGGCTCCGAACACGACAAACTTTGTCATCACGGCAGCGGACCCCGGGGCGTGGGGAAATCACATCCAGGTACAGGTCCGGCCCAGCTCGCGAACGCAAGGCCAAGTCCAGAGCTTGCAGGATGGATCCCCCGGCGTCCACGATACGGTGGTGTTGAACTCCGCTGCCGGCTTCTACCCCGGAGCGATTGTGGAATTCAATCGCGGGAAAACCAAGATCTACGGCAAAGTCAAAGCAGTTTCCGTAACCAGCATCCAGATGGTCACGGGGTTCGCGCTTTCCACAACCCTGGACCCCGATTCCGGAACGGTGACAACGGCGCGGAGCTGCGAGTTCGATATCGTGGCATCGTGGCAAAGCGTGACCGAGTCTCTACGCGGTCTCTCGCTCGACGACACTACGCCTTTCTTTTATGGCACGGCGATCCAGAACGGGTCTACGTTGCTGGCGGTGCCCAGTCCCATGCCGTCGGACGACACCACGGAGGATCCCTCGACCCAACCGCTGGCTGACAACGGGCTCAACCTGATCATGACGGGCGGGGACGACGGAGGGGACGCGCCCACTCCGATCGATTTCGCCGGAAGCGACGGCGGCCCCGGGAATCGCACCGGGATCGCGGCCCTGGTCGATGCCGAGCGAATCAGCATCATCGCCGCTCCGGGCATTACCGACCAGACCACACAGCAGGCACTCATCGACCAATGCGAGACGCTGCGTTACCGCTTTGCGATTCTCGATCCGGCGCCTACTTCTTCGGGCGGGACACCGGGCATGAGCGATATTCAGGCCCAGCGGGACCTCTTCGACACCAAGTACGCCGCCATTTATTACCCGCGGATGATCCTTCTGGATCCGCTGACGAACACGAATATCGCGGTCCCGCCCAGCGGACACATGGCAGGGATTTATGCGAGTGTGGACGACTCGCGCGGGGTGTGGAAAGCGCCGGCCAACGTGGTGATCAACGGCATCACCGACCTGGAAATCCACCTGAACAAAGGCGACCAGGACATCCTCAACCCGGAGCCCAACAACATCAACGCACTGCGCGATTTCCGGCACCAGGGACGGGGCCTGCGGGTGTACGGGGCGCGCTGCATCACCAGCCTGACTGAGTGGAAGTACATCAACGTTCGCCGGCTCTTCATCTTCCTGGAAGCCTCGCTGGACCAGGGAACGCAGTGGGCAGTCTTCGAGCCGAACGACCAGAAGCTCTGGGACCGTCTGACTCAAGCCGTGTCCGCCTTCCTGACTACCGTCTGGCGTGAAGGCGGCCTGGTGGGAGCCAAGGTCGAGGAAGCTTTCTTCGTGAAATGCGGCCGCGACACCATGTCGCAAGACGACATCGAAAACGGGCGGCTCATCATGCTCGTCGGGGTGGCGCCGGTATTTCCGGCGGAGTTCGTGATTATCCGCATTGGCCAGTTTGCAGGCGGCTCGAGCGTACAGGAACTGTAGGGGAGGAACGCAATGGCGACAACGCGAGTGGATCCTTATCGCGGCTTTAATTTCCGCATCGAACTGGACAACACCAGTGTGGCTTCTTTTCGTGAGTGCAAGGGCCTTTCGCTGACAACCGATGCCGTGGACTACCGGGAGGGCACGGATATTCCTCTCTGTGTCCGCAAGCTGACGGGCCTTTCGAAAAAGACCAATCTCATTCTCATCGGGGGAATGACGCAGCAGAAGGACTTGTGGAACTGGTACAAGAACATCCTGAACGGCGTGGCGGACCGGCGCAATGGCGCCATCGTCCTACAGGACGAGGAGCACAACGACGTTCTCCGCTGGGAGTTCGAGAATGGCTGGATCTGCAAATGGGAGGGTCCCTCCTTGAACGCGACCAGCAACGATGTGGCGATCGAAACCATCGAGATTTGCCACGAGGGATTGCTGCTGATCTAAGCACCACGCCATGCCCAGCTATCTCACTCCCGGGGTGTATTTCGAGAAGGCAGACCAGGCCGAGCAGCCGGTGCCGTCGGTCCGCACGGATGTCGCGGCCTTCATCGGAATCGCCCAGAGAGGGCCGCTCGACCAGCCGATAGCGTGCACGACCTTCGCGCAGTTTCAGGCGACCTTCGGGACCTACCTGCCCAACGGCTATCTGGCCTATGCAGCGCAGGCGTTTTTTCAGAATGGCGGGCAGAAGTTTTATGGCGTGCGGGTGGCCGCTCCGAAATCGGAAACGGTTACGGCCGGACCTCAGCCCGCAGACGGGTCGGCTTCGATCGTGACTTCGGTGGCGGGCTTTGCGGCGGGCGCGTTGGTTACGGCGAGACAGACCGCGGCGGCTAACACGGCCGGGCCTCAGCCGCCCGACCGGCAATCGTCCATCGTCAATACCACCGCAGGACTCACGCAAGGGTCACTGGTGCGCGTCGTTCAGCCCGGTCCGCCAGCCGTGCAGGCGTGGAACAAAGTGCATGCCGTAGATGAGAGCACGAATCGGATCGATTGGGCACTCGCGCTCGATGCGGCTTTCGATTTGACCAATCCGATCGTGCTGGAAGCGCCCCACCAGGCGGATCTGGTGCTCCAGAGTGTGGATAGCTCTCTCAACAAACTGACCTGGACTGCGCCGATCGAGCCCGCCTTCGACATCACGCAAGCCATCGCCTTGGAGACCGGCGCGTGGAGTGCCCGCGGGAGACTCATCGACTCCGCCGGCAATCCCACAATCGAAATCACGGCATCCAGCCCAGGAGCGTGGGGCGATACGCTTTCCGTGCACGTCTCGCATTCGAGCCTGGCGGCCACGGCCACCTCCGCGGTGAACCAGCCCGCATCCGGCGCCTCGTCGTTCGTCCAGTCCGTGGTGGGCTTTCCGCTTGACTCGCTCGTCAGGGTGTACCAGACTCACACGCCCGCCCCCATTGTGGAGTTCCGCTTCGTGTCGGGCGTGGATGCCACGGTCAACCTGCTTCAATGGGACGACCCGCTGGCGCCCGAGTTCGATATCACAAAGCCAATTTCCTTCGAGACCCTGGAATTCTCCCTGACGGTGTACGTCGATGGGACGCCGCTCGAGACCTTCCCCGGGCTGTCCCTGGCTCCTGCGCATACGCGATATGTGGAGAAGGCGATTGACGGTCAGACCTCGCGCTATATTCGCGTCAAAGATCTATCTTCGCCGGCACCCGCGCCATTGTCGTTCCCCGACCCGGGCGCCGTGGCACTTGTAGATGGGGCTCTGCTGCTTGCGGGCGGCCGGGATGGCATAGCGGCGCTGCGGCCGATCGACTTCACAGGCGACCCCGCGAGTGCTGTTAAGCTCGGCCTGCGCACGCTCGAGGATGTCGATGAAGTATCGATCGTTGCTGCACCCGATATTCTGATCGAGCCCGGGCCGCCGGTCACATTCGCTCCGCAGAAGCCCATCGCCCCGAATCCTTGCCTGCCTGGAACGCAGCCGCCGGCAGCGGCAGCCCCGCCGCCACCGCCTCCCTCTGAAAATGCGCCTCAATTTACGTTGGACGA
>DATJWB010000288.1:0-33923 GCA_035501495.1 Bryobacteraceae bacterium
GACGATGACCGCCCGAGAAGACGTTCAGACAGAGGAAGGCACGATCCTCGGCACCGTCGCCTACATGTCTCCCGAGCAGGCCGAAGGCAAGAAGCTGGATGCGCGTTCCGATCTTTTCTCTTTCGGCTCCCTGCTGTATGAGATGGTCACTGGCCGCCGGCCGTTTGAAGGCGTAAACAAGATCTCGACGCTTTCAGCAATCCTGCATAAGGAGCCGCCGCCGCTCGCTGAGGTCGCGCCCGATCTGCCCGCTGAACTCGATAAGATCATCTCGCGTTGCCTGCGCAAGGACCCGGATCGCCGCGCGCAGCACGCCGATGATATCAAGCTGGCGCTGGCGGAAGTACGGGAGGACTCCGAATCACGCAAGCTATTGCGGGCGCCGCAGATCGGCGGCCAGGCGGCCGCGACACCGGAAGAACAGCCCACCTTGATACGGAAGCTCTTCGGATCGGCGGGCGCCAGACCATACCGGTTTTGGCAAATTCACCACATAGGGATTTGTGTGCGGTCCGCCTTGCTCGTCTATCTGGCGTGGCGGTTCAAAAACGTGACAAGCGGAAAGTGGAGCCTGGCGCTGTTTTTCTCGACCTTCCTCTGCTGCACGATTCAATCCATCATGGCCGCCGTCTTGCTCTCTGCGGGTAGTATTGACAGAGAATTCCTTCGTGGGGAGATGCGAAAGCTCGCACCCTGGCTTCGCGCGTTCGGGCTGGCGACCGGCGCGCTAGCAATGATCATGACGGTATGGATCGCCGAAGGGCACACCATTTTGGCCGCGCTGATGGCACTCGTAGGGATTGTAATGGGTGTAAAGGCGTTGGCCGTCAAGCCCGCGATGGACCGGGCGGCGATCCACGACCCGAATCGCTGATAGATCCAGGTTGACGGATGGACAGTCCGCTGAACACCAGCTTGGTCCACGTCTGCGCACTGGGGCACAACACAGGACCCAACGAGGACCGCGGCGTCTTCATGACTACCGGCGGCGGCGAAAGCTGGAAGAAAGTGCTCTACATCGACGCCGAGCATGGCTGCGCCGACATGGACATCGACGCCACCAATCCCAACATCCTCTATGCCACCATGTGGCGGTTCGACCGCAAGCCGTGGCGCTTCATCTCCGGCAGCGACAAGACCGGCGTCTTCCGCTCTCCCGATGGCGGCCGGACCTGGCAGCAGCTCACCCATGGCCTCGCCAGGAATTGGGGGCGCATGGGAGTCCGCGTGGCGCCGGGCAATTCGAACGTGGTGTACGTGATCGGCGAATCCAACGAAGGCACGCTTTACCGCTCCGACGACCGCGGCGAGCACTTCCGGATGATGACGAAGAACCCGGTGATCGTGGGGCGCGGTCTCTATTACAGCCACATGACGATCGACCCCACCGACGAGAACCGCCTGTATTCGATCGGCATGCGCCTTTCCACCTCGATCGACGGCGGCCACAACTGGCGCCTCATTTCCGCCAGCACCCACGGCGACTATAACACGGTATGGGTGGATCCCAAGAACCCCAACCGCATCTGGCAGGGGCAGGACGGCGGCATCGCCGTCTCGTACGATCGCGGCGAGACGTGGGAATTCGTCAGCAACATCGCCATCGGCCAGTTCTACCAGGTGGTGGCCGACAACCGCGATCCGTTCTACTACCTGTCTGGCGGCCTGCAGGACAACGGAAGCTGGACCGGCCCCAGCCGTACGCGCGCGGGCGCGATCCTCAACGACGATTGGCCATGGTCTAAGGCGGCGACGGCTTCCACGTGGTCAACCACCTGGACCATCCCGAGCTGTATCTCTCGGAGAGCCAGGGCGGCGGCATTGTTCGCACCGACATGAGGACTTGCGAGCAGCAGGATGTCAGCCCGCAGCCCAAGCGAAACGACGGTGGGCCGGTGAATGAGCTCAAGTATCGCTTTAACTGGAATGCGCCCATCGTGGGGTCGCCTCACGATAAGAAAACCGTCTATTTCGGCAGCAACGTGGTCTTCAAGAGTACGGACTTCGGCAAGACCTGGGCGGCGATCAGCCCCGACCTTTCCACTAACGATCCAGAGAAGCAGAAGAGTGTCGGAACTATCTGGAACGAGAACACCACGGCCGAATACCATTGCACCGTGATCCGCATCGCGGAATCGCCGGTGCAAGCCGGCGTGATCTGGGCCGGCCACCGACGATGGAAACCTGCAGCTCACCACCGACGGCGGCAAGAAGTGGAGGAACCTCGTGACGAACGTCCCGGGCGTTCCGAAGTTCGCGGAGATCGCGTGGATCGAGCCCTCCCGCACAGTGGCAGGGACGGCGTACGTGGCATTCGAGCACCACTTGGTTCGATGACTTTCATCCCTGCCTCTTCAAGACCACGGACTTCGGCAAGACTTGGACGAAGATCACAGGCAACCTCCCCAAAGACAATTACCTTTGGGTGGTGAAGGAAGATCCGAAGAATCCCAAGCTGCTGTACGCCGGTGGAGAGTTAGGACTGGTAGTTCACCCGCGCGAGAACGACCTGATACTGGCGACACACGGCCGTAGCCTCTGGATTCTGGATGATGTCTCGCCGCTGCAGCAGGTCAACGATGAGCTGCTGTCGCGAAGCGCGTACCTGTTCGGCATGCGTCCAGCGCTCCGCTATGACGGCGGCGGTGGACGCGGCGGGGCATGGGCAGCGGCGGCAACAAGCCTTTCATGGCATCGAATCCGCCTTACGGCGCGCCCGTCACGTATTACCTGAAGGAGAAAGGCGCCGCCAAGATCGAGATTCTGGACGCCGCGGGCAGAGTGATTCGCGACCTCGGTCCGGTCCCGCAAGATGCCGGCCTAAATCGCGTGACGTGGGACTTGCGCTACCAGGGCCCGCATGTCTGGCGCGGGCCCGATTCCGACACGGATGCCGAGGGAGGAGGAGGCGGCGGCCGTGGAGGCCGTCCGCAAGGGCCACTGGTTCTTCCCGGCAAGTACACCGTGCGCCTCACTGCCGGCGGGCAGACGCTCACGCGCGAGCTGGATGTTCGCCTCGACCCGACCATTCCGGCTCCCGAAGGCGAACTGCGGACGCAACTCGAAATCAACCTGAAGCTGCGCGATATGGAGTCGGCGGTCAACGACGCGCTTCGTTCGATCGACACGTTCAAGGGCGAGCTCGACACGTCTGAAACCGCACGCACGCTCGATCCGCAGGCCGCCAGGCTGCTTTCCGCGCTGATCACAGAGCGCCTGCAGCAGCTCTCTACGATGGAGCTGAAACTGGCTCGCCCGGACAACATTCCCAGCTACAGCATGGGTCCAAGGCTGGTGGACCGTCTGGCGCAATTGCTGGGGTCGATCGACCGTGTACTGGCGTCGCCCACGCCGTACCAGGTGGAGCACTTCAACGAGCTGAAGGCCGAGTTCCTGAAGGATATGGGAGAGGTCAACGGATTCATCGAACGGCAGATTCCCGAAATCAACGATTTGCTGAAGAAGAACGATGCCGGCGCCGTGATGTCCGGGAAGGCGATCGAGATTCCGGCATCAGTCAGGTGAGCGCACCTATGCGGGCTGTTGATTCGGCCTGATGACCGTCCCGGCGTGCTATTCTGCTTACGATATGTATCCGAACCCGAACGGGCATGATCGACTGGGTCGCCTGGAGCGGAATCTGGAGCACCTCTCCGGAGTGGTCCAGAAGCTCGGAGACGCGCAGCTGGTGATGTACGGCCACCTTGACAAGCTGATAGGCGTGATTGAGCGGCTCTCGGCCATCGAGGCACGAACCGACGAGCGTCTGGAGCATTTCATTTCCGTTACGACCGAGAAGATCAGCGCGCTCCAGGAGTCGCAGTCCTTGACACAGGAGAATCTCAACACGCTGATCAAGATGGTCGGAAGACTCCGGCGCAAGAGTGCCTCGGCGTAACCTGCGATTCAGGTCCACCCAGCGATATTTCTTCTTGCCACCGCGCCCGGTTCGAAGGACACTGAAAGCGTAAGGAGAAGCCAACGTTGGAGAGAAACGGCCGTAAGACTTCACTGGTCATGGAGCCTGCAGAGCGCTGGACACCCCAGTTGGCCAGCGATTTGTACGACGTCGCGAGCTGGGGTAAGGGCTATTTTTCGGTGGGGGAAAACGGGCAAGTGCACGTCCACCCCGAGAAAGATCCGGCGCGCTCGATCGATCTGAAGCAACTGGTCGATACGCTGGTTCTGCGCGGCATAGACCTGCCCATCCTGATCCGGTTCGCCGACATTTTGAAGCACCGGCTGGGCGAGATCCACAGCGCCTTCGCCACGGCCATCGCCGAGCACAAATATCAGGGTGAGTACTGCTGCGTGTATCCCATCAAGGTGAACCAGCAGCGCCAGGTGGTGGAAGAGGTTCTGGAGTTCGGGCGCCCCTACCGTTTTGGACTGGAGGCCGGGTCCAAGCCCGAACTGCTGGCGGTGATGGCCATGGCCGGCAACGAGACCCCGATCATCTGCAACGGTTTTAAAGACGACGAGTACATCGAGATGGCCATGCTGGCTCACAAGATGGGCCGGCGGATCATTCCGGTGGTGGAAAAATATACCGAGCTGCACCTGATCCTGAAATACAGCCAACGCGTGGGCGTGCGACCGGCGATCGGCCTGCGGGTCAAACTCGCCAGCCGCGGCTCGGGGCGCTGGAAGTCCTCGGGCGGCTACCGCTCGAAATTCGGCCTCTCGGCTACAGAAGCCATGCGCGCGCTGCAGGAACTGAAAGACCTGGGGATGGCCGACTGCCTGAACCTGCTGCACTTCCACCTGGGCAGCCAGATCACCAACATCCGGCAGATCAAGGGCGCCGTGAACGAAGCGGTGCGCGTGTACGTGGATCTGGCACGCGCCGGCGCGGGGTTAAAGTACCTCGACGTGGGCGGCGGATTAGGCATCGATTACGACGGCTCCCAGACCGACTTCGAGTCGAGCGTGAACTATACGCTGCAGGAGTACGCCAACGACGTGATCTACCACGTGCAGAACGTTTGCGACGAGGTCGGCGTGGCGCATCCGACGATCGTCACCGAAAGCGGCCGCGCGGTGGTGGCCTACCACAGCGTGCTGGTGTTCAACGTATTGGGCGTTGCCGGCATGGGCGACGCGGCAGTCCCGCCGGAGCCTCCCGCGGATGCGGAGCAGCCTCTGATCGATCTTCAAGAGACCTACCGCGGGCTTACCGCCAAGAACCTGCTGGAGAGCTACCACGACGCTCAACAGGCGCTCGACCAGGCATTGAATCTGTTCAGCCTCGGCTATCTCTCGCTCGAGCAGCGCTGTGTGGCGGAGAACCTCTACTGGGCGATTTGCCGGAGAATTCAGAAGCAGGCCAGCGACCTGGATTATTTCCCAGAAGAACTGGAGGGCATCGACGCCATGCTCTCCGACACCTATTTCTGCAACTTCTCGCTGTTCCAGAGCATGCCGGACAGTTGGGCGATCAAGCAACTGTTCCCCATCATGCCGATCCACCGCCTCGAGGAGGAGCCTACACGGCCAGCGGTTCTGGGCGACATCACCTGCGACTCCGACGGCAAGGTGGACGCGTTCATCGACCGCCGCGACGTGAAACGGACGCTGCAGTTGCACCCGTTTCATGGCGGTGATTATTACCTCGGCGCGTTTCTGCTGGGTGCCTATCAGGAGATCCTGGGCGACTTGCACAATCTCTTCGGGGATACCAACGCGGTACATGTGCGGCTGAGTTCCACCGGCGAGGTGATACTGGATTCGGTGATCAAGGGCGACACGGTGCGCGAGGTGCTCGACTACGTGCAGTTCAAGTCGGACTCGCTGATATCGCGCTTGCGGCGCGATGTCGAAGCGGGCCTCCGCGAGGGCAGGCTAAGCTACGAGGAGAGCGGCCGTCTGCTCAAGTTCTACGAAGAGGGACTCCACGGGTACACCTACCTCGAAGACGTACACGACCAGTAAGGCAAACATATGGGAAGCACCACAACGTTAGTTTCAGTGGATGAGTATCTGAATACCAGCTACGAACCGGATATGGAGTACGTGGATGGCGTTCTTGTGGAGCAAAACGTGGGAGCACCAATACAGTCAAGACTCCAGACCATCGTTGCTGTGTTCTTCGAACAGTACCGGAAAGCCCATCGGTTCAATGTGTTTGTGGCTCCGCGGCTCCGCGTGACCGCTGGCCGCGAGTATCGCGTTCCGGACGTTGTGGTTCTCGAAGGCCCTTACCGGAAAGGAAAGGCACTAGAGGACGTGCCCGCAGTCGTGATCGAGATCAAGCCCCCAAGCGACACCTTCGATGACGTTGTCGTGAAGTGTTTCGAATACGAGAAACTAGGCGTAGCCAACAACTTATTCATGGACCCGGATCATCATCAAGCGTGGCTCTTCCGGCAAGGAAGCCTGCAACTTCTCACCGGCCCTTCGATTGCGCTCGAACTGCCCAGGGCACAAACGACGATTGACTTCCCGTTCGCGCACATGTTCGCCGAACTGGACGAGGACTGAGCAGACTGTTAAGTTCGCTTGCACCCGCGGCGCATAGTATCCTGGAACGAGGAGATCGACTCTCATGGGATGTGGAAGCGGCGGCAGTGCCTTGAACCAGATCAATAACGCGATTCGCCCTGGCGCGCGCAAGGTATTTTGCGTTAAGTTCCAGCGTGAAATGGAAGGGCTCGACGAGGTGCCTTTTGAGGGGCATCCGCTCGGGCAGAAGATATACGAGGGCGTCTCCAAAGAGGCCTGGAAGATGTGGGTGGAGCACATGAAGATGCTCATGAACGAGTACCGGCTGAATCTGGGCACCAAGGAGGCGCAGGAGTTTCTGCTGCAGCAGATGGACGCCTATTTCTTCGGCGAGGGTGCGGCGCTCCCGCCGGATTACGTTCCGCCAAAGACTAAGGGTTGAAGGTCTCGAGCGCCGTGGCGACATGAAATCGCAGCTCCGCATGGGACTGGCGCAGCGCATGCTCTACCCGGCCGGGCAAATCTCCCCTCGCAAAAATGAACCCCAGGTAGCTGGATCCTTCGGGCAAAGGAATCAGCCTCTGCCCTGTCTTGGCGGTGACGATCACGTCTTCGATTCCGGGGACGCCAACGGCGCGTTCCAGCCCTTCGACCGATTCGTAGATTCCGCCTTTCGGAATGGGGATCATCATGACGCCCGAAGCGCCGCGCTCGAGGCGCGCGTGCGAGACATCCTCGCCGACAGCCTGCCGCAGGATCAGTTCTTCCAGCGGGATTCCGCCTCCGAAGCGTAAGGCGCGGGCACACAGCCCGCCGATTGGGCGGGCATGCGCCTCGAGCATCCAGGCGCCCTCTGCGTTGTAGCGCAGTTCCGCATGTACAGGGCCGTGCGAAAGTCCCAGGGCTGCACAAGCACGCGAGGCAGTATCGAGCAACTCCTGCTGCACGGCTGAGGGTGCGCGCGACGGTGTGACATAGATCGTCTCTTCGAAAAACGGCCCTTCGAGCGGATCGGGTTTATCGAAGATGGCAAGCGGCTGAAAGCGGCCGTTCGTCACCAACCCTTCGAGAGCGAATTCTTGCCCTTCGATGTAGCTTTCCACCTGCAGGTGCTGCTCGCCGATTTTGCGGATGCGAGCAAAGGCCGCGCGAAATTCCTCAGGGTGGTTGGCCCGGATCACTCCCCGGCTGGCGGAAAGGCCCAGGGGCTTGAGCACGCAAGGGTACGGAGCGCGGGAGGCGAGCGCTTGCGGGTCGCCGCTCAAAGACGCTCGAAAGAAGGTCGGGACGCGCAGACCGGCCGCCTGGTAGAGTTGGCGCGCGAGGTATTTGTCGTGGCAGGCTCGCGCGGCCGCGGGCAAGTGAAACGGGACGTCCAGCATGCGGGCCGCCTCGGCTGCCAGCACAGCGGGCAGATCGCCTACGGCAGCAACGCCATCGCACGACAGACTGCGCAGGACATCGAGCGACTCGGGAATGCGGTCGAATTTCACGGCAAGGGCGTGGTCGGCCCAGGGGTCTTCGAGAACATGGCAGCGGTCGGTGGCGAGCGTCAGGTCCATGCCCAGACGGCGGGCCGCGTCGGCAAATACGCGGATCTGGTAGCCCGTGGTCGCAGCAAAGAGAATCAGGTGCTTGGGCACTGATTTTATTTTCTCGCAGTACTGGACAGTTGCTATCGTATGGGTGTGAAAGCTCTGGTGAAAAGCAGGCGCCAACCCGGGCTCTGGCTCGAGGATATCGAGGTTCCCAAGATCGGGATCAATGACGTGCTGATCCGGGTGCTGCGGACGGGGATCTGCGGCACCGACGTCCACATTTATAAGTGGGACGATTGGTCCCAGAAGACGATTCCGGTGCCGATGGCGATCGGGCACGAGTTCGTGGGAGAGATCGTGGAGGTCGGCTCCAATGTGGCGGATTTCTTTGCGGGCGAGATCGTCAGCGGTGAGGGCCACGTGGTGTGCGGCCGGTGCCGGAACTGCCTGGCGGGGCGGCGGCACCTGTGCGCGAATACGCAAGGCGTGGGCGTGAATCGGCCGGGAGCGTTCGCGGAATACATCGCGTTGCCGATGACGAATGTGTGGCACCACCACAAATCGATCGCGCTCGATGTGGCGGCGATCTTCGATCCGTTCGGCAACGCGGTTCACACCGCGCTTTCGTTTCCGGTGTTGGGAGAAGATGTGCTGGTGACCGGAGCCGGACCGATCGGGATCATGGCGGCGGCGGTGGCGATCCATGCAGGCGCGCGCTTCACAGTGATCACGGATGTGAATCCGTATCGGCTGGAACTTGCCCGAAAAGTCGGAGTGACCCGCGCCGTGGACGTGCGGGCTACGAAGTTGAAAGATGTGCAGAAGGAACTCGGGATGACGGAGGGGTTCGACGTCGGCCTGGAGATGTCCGGGAATCCTGCGGCCTTCCGCGACATGATCGCGAACATGAGTCATGGCGCCAGGATTGCGATGCTGGGGATCCCCTCGGAGGAGATGATTATCGACTGGCGGACGGTGATTTTCAACATGCTCACGATCAAGGGCATCTATGGCCGGGAGATGTACGAGACCTGGTACAAGATGACGGTGATGCTGCAGTCGGGCCTCGACATCGCCCCGGTGATCACGCACCGGTTCCATTACACCGAGTTCGAGAAGGGGTTCGAGGCGATGGTGTCGGGGAATTCGGGCAAAGTGGTTTTGAGCTGGGACTGAGCTACTTGGCGTGGCCGGTCGCGGCGGCGACTTCGGCGAGTCCCTGCCTCGGCGCAGGATCGTCGGGACGGAGCTTGGCGGCTTCTTCGAACAACGCCGTCGATTCGGAGTATTGTCGGGCAGCGAAACTCGCACGCGCCTGGCCAAGGACCGTGCGGTAGAGCATCTCTGAGGTCTTGGCATCGCCGGGCTTAAGCTGGCAGGCGTGCCGCAGGACGGGCAGCGCTTCCCGCGGGCGGCCCAACTCGAAGAGGATGGCGCCGTAGAGCGAGCTCAGCTGAAAGATGTCGGGCCAGCGCTCGACGGCTCTGGCGACCGGCACGCGGGCTTCCTCGAAGCGTTTGAGCTGGTAGTAGGTGAACGCCAGGTTGTACTGCACCTGGGGAGATTGGGGGGCCAACTCGGCGGCGCGGCGAAGGGGTGCGAGAGCGGCCTCATACTCACCGTGCTGGCCGTAGATGGTGCCGAGGGCGGTCAGCTTGAGAACATCGTTCTCATCGTACAAACCCGAACAGGCTGCGAGGGCCTCATCGCGAGGGCCTTTCGCCAACTTCGCGGAGCACTCCCGGCGAAGCTGCGCGAGTTCGGTATCGCGCTGGCGAATCCCGGCAGATCGCGCGAGGGCTTCCGAGGCTTCGGCTTCGCGGCCGAGCTTGCGGTACACCAGACCGAGCTGGTACGGGGCCGCGCTGTCGGTAGGGTTGGCTTGGGCCGCGACCTTCAACCATTTTTCGGCGGCCGACGGATCGCCGTGTTTCAAGTACGCGAAACCCAGGTGATAGGCCGTGTCGGGGAACGGAGGGCTGGACATGGCCCCGGTCAGGTTCCGGATGGCAGCTTCGTAGTTCTGGTCGAGCAGGTCCAGCCGGCCAAGGTAGTAGAGGATGTTGGGGTGGTCGCCAGCCTCTCGGCGAACCGTCTCGAACTCGCGGCGAGCTTCGGCGGTTTCGCGGACCTGGAAGAGCGCCACGGCCAGTGGGAAGCGGGCGCGCATGGTGAGTTTCGGATCGATGCGCAACGCCCCTCGGAACTCGTCGGCCGCCTCCTGGTAGCGGTCAAGCTTGAGCGCGTCGTAGGCCTTGCCGAGGTGGGACTCGGCGGTGTCCTGCCACGCGATCAGGCGTGCGCCGATCAGCAGGGACAACAGGAGACAGTGCGAACGAGCGAGCACTGGTCTTATGGTAATCCCTTGGTTGCCAGGGGAGAAGTCAGGCTGTGCTATACCATTGGGAATGCCAGCCCCCGGCGGCCTACGAAGACGTGGATTTCTCGCCAGCGGACTGGGCTTGTCGTTTCTTCGGCGGCTCGGCGGACAGAGCGTACCGCTGGTGGACGGCGGCTCGCAGCTGCATCCGCACTACCGTTCGGAAACGCCTCTCGATGCGGCGATTCTCAAGCTGAAAGCCGGCTCGGACGAATTCGCGAACGAGAAGGATCACGATCAGATCGCCGCGGTTCTGGCGCAGTGGAGCGCGGGCCTGCGTGGGCCAACACCGAGCTTTCAGGCGATCGAGAATGCGCTGGCCGGAGATTTCGCCGGGTCGATGCTGGTGCCGGCGGAATCGCGGATCCTGCGCCCGGGACCGGCACTGGAGGTTCGGCAGGTAGGTTACGCGGCATCGTCGCGGGTCGAACGAAGTGCCTTTGTCGCGCAACTGCGGAAGGACCTCAGCGTCTTCTCGCGGTTTTTAACGGCGGAATTCCAGGTGACGCGAATTGAGCGGCTGCCTTCGGGGTTGGTGCGGACGCGAATCAGGTTTGAATTCGTCGGGACAGGCCCTGGCTTTCATCGCGAGCAGCGGGTGGGGGTGTGGGAGTTGGACTGGGAGCCGTCCGCGGCGAACGGCTTTCGAGTACGTCGCTGGCAGGCGGAAGACGAGACGCGGAGCAGCTCGGCAGGCCCTTGGTTCGCGGATGTGACCGGGCACTCCTTTGGCCGGAATGCCTCCTGGACCGACCAGATGACACACGGCGTGGACTACTGGCGCACGGTGCTCGATGGAGCGTCGGGAATCGATGTTTACGGGCACAATGGTGTAGCTGTGGGCGACATCGATGGCGACGGGTTCGACGATGTCTATGTATGCCAGCCGGCCGGATTGCCCAACCGGCTTTACCGCAATCTTGGGGACGGAACGTTCGAAGACTTCACTGCGACTTCGGGAGTGGGGCTGCTCGACAACACGGCGTGCGCCTTGTTCGTGGATGTCGATAACGACGGGCGGGAAGACCTGATTGTGGTTCGAGCCACCGGCCCGCTGTTGTTCCTGAACGAGGGTAACGGCAAGTTTCGCGGGAGGCCGAATGCGTTCCGGTTCGCACAGCCTCCACAAGGCACGTTCACAGGGGTGGCCGCGGCGGATTACGACCGCGACGGATGGCTGGACGTTTACTTCTGCCTCTACACGTATTACCAGGGAGCGGACCAGTACAAGTATCCGACGCCGTATTTCGCGGCCGAGAACGGGCCGCCCAATTACCTGATGCGCAACAACCGCGACGGCACCTTCGGCGACGTGACGGCGGCGACGGGGCTCGACCGGAACAACACGCGTTTCAGCTTCTGCTGCGCTTGGGGCGATGCCAACGGCGACGGGTGGCCCGATCTCTACGTGGTGAATGATTTCGGACTGAAGAACCTGTATCGCAATAACGGAGACGGCACATTTACGGACGTCGAGCGGCAGGCAGGCGTGGAAGATCCGGGCGCGGGCATGAGCGTCTGCTGGTGGGACTACGACAACGATGGCCTGCCGGACCTTTATGTCGCGAACATGTGGACGGCGGCCGGAGAGCGCATTTCCGCGGATCCGATATTTCAGCGGGACGCGGCGCCGCAGACGCGAGGGCTTTACCGGAAGCACGCCATGGGGAACTCGCTGTTCCGGAATCACGGCGACGGCACGTTTGGGAGCGCTACGAGATTTGATGGCGGCGGAATGGGGCGATGGTCATGGTCGAGCGATGCGTGGGACTTTGACCACGACGGTTTCCCGGACCTGTACATCGCGAACGGTATGGTGTCGGGCGTCATCCGCGAAGACCTGAACAGTTTTTTTTGGCGGCAGGTTGTCTCGAATTCGCCCAACGAAGGCAAGGCGTCGCCGGAATACGAGCAGGGATGGAACGCGGTGAACGAACTGCTGCGCGCCGATTACTCCTGGAGCGGGTTCGAGCGGAACGTGTTTTATGCAAACAATCGCGACGGAACTTTCTCGGAAGTCTCGGGCGCGGTGGGGATGGATTTCCTCGAAGACGGCAGGGCCTTTGCGCTGGCGGACTTCGACCAGGACGGACGGCAGGAGGTGCTGCTGAAAAATCGCAGTGCGCCGCAATTGCGCCTGCTGAAGAATGTGGTGAGGACGCTTCAGCCTTCGATCGCGTTTCGGCTGAGAGGCGTGAAGAGCAGTCGCGACGCGATCGGGGCGGCAATCACGGTGGAGGCGGGAGGAAGGCGTCAGACGAAGTGGGTGCAGGCGGGCTCGGGGTTTCTCTCGCAGCACAGCAAGGAGGTGATGTTCGGGCTTGGGCAGGCGGAAGGCGCCGTCAGGGCCGCGATCCGCTGGCCGAGCGGCCTGGTGCAGCAGTTGGATGGGTTGAGGCCGAATTCGCGGATCTGGGTGGAAGAGGGCTCGGAGCGCCCGCGGGTGGAGCCGTTTCGAGAGTCGCGGGCTTCTGCCGTCGAGGCGGCGCAGGCGAGCGAGGTTCTGCCGGAACGGGTCCCGACGTGGCTTCTGGTTGCCGTTACCGCACCGGATTTTGCAGTTGACGGGTCACGGAAACTCTCATCTCTTCGCGGCAAGCCGCTGCTGCTGAGCTTCCAGACGGCGGAGTCACCCGATCTCGCCGGATTCCGGCGCGTTCATCGGGATTGGGCGCCGAGAGGACTGCAGTTGCTTGTCATCGCGTGCGGCGATGGAATACCGGCCGGAGAGTTCCCGCTGGTGCAGGGCACGGACGATGTGGCGGGCGTGTACAACGTTCTGTATCGTCACTTGTTTGATCGGCGGCGGGACCTGACACTGCCCACTTCGTTTGTGATTTCCGAAGCGGGCGAGATTGTGCGGGTCATACAGGGGCCTCTCGATTTCGATCGCGTCGAGGCGGATGTGCGCCGGACTCCAAGAACGCCTGCAGCGAGACTTGCTGCCGCGCTACCGTTCGCAGGAGAGTCCGCGAATTATGTGTTCGCTCGTAATTATCAGTCCCTGGGTGCGGTCTATTTTCAGCGAGGCTACTTCGAGCAGGCGGAGGCGTTCTTCCGCGAGGCTGTGCGCGACGATCCGTCGAGCGCTGAGGCGCACTACGGGCTGGGCAGCGCGTACTTGAAGCAGGACCGAAAGGCTGAGGCGCGCGTCAGCTTCGAGCAAGCCGTGAAGCTGCAGCCGAACTACCCCGATACGGCGCCCAACGCGTGGAACAACCTGGGGCTGCTGGCGGCTCGCGAAGGACGCGGCGATGAAGCGATCGCGTGCTTTCAGGAAGCGCTGCGGCAGAGTCCCGAGTATTGGGTGGCGCTGGAGAATCTCGGCAACGCTTACCGTCAACAGCGCCGCTGGGACGATGCGCAGGGGGTGCTGGAGCGCGCGTTGGCGGCCCGCCCGCGAGATCCGGAAGCCAATTACAGCCTGGCCATGGTGTTCGCGCAGAAGGACGAAACGGAACGCGCTCAGGAATTGCTCGAGCGGGCCTTGCAACTGCGCCCGAACTATCCTGAGGCGCTGAATAATCTGGGGATCCTCTATATCCGGACGCGGAGACGCGACGAAGCGGTGGCGCGGTTCGAGGAGTGTGCGCGGGTGGCGCCCGATTTCGACCAGGCATACTTGAACCTGGCGCGGCTGTACGCCGCCGAGGGTGCGCGCGACAAGGCCCGTGCCGCGTTACTGGAACTTCTCAAGCGGCACCCGGACCACGCGCAGGCGCGACAGATGTTCGACCAGTTACGGTGATGAGAGAAGGAGACCCCAGCCATGCCAAAGCCCATGCCCATCATCATCGACACCGATCCTTCGCCGGATGATGCCGTTGCGATCCTTACGGCGCTGGCCTCGCCAGACGAACTCGAAGTCCTCGCCGTGAGCGCCGTCGCGGGCAACGTTCCGGTATCGTTGACCAGCAAGAACGCGCTCAAGGCGCTGGAATTGGCGAAGCGGACCGATACGCCCGTTTACCAGGGTGCCGTCGCACCTCTCGCGCGCCCGCTGATTACGGCGGAGCATGTTCACGGACGGACAGGATTCGACGGGTTCGACCTGCCGGATCCGGCGACTCCGCTCGCGGAGGGATTTTCTCCGGATGCGATCATCGACCTGGTGATGCGAAGGCCTGCCGGCGAAGTGACGCTGTGCTGCATAGCTCCGCTCACGAACATCGCGTTGGCGCTGGCGAAAGAGCCGAGACTGGCCGGTCACCTGAAGCAGATTGTCATCATGGGCGGAGCATTCTCGGAGGGCGGAAACATCACGCCCGCCGCCGAGTTCAATGTCTACGTCGATCCGGAGGCGGCGGCTCGGGTCCTCGCCTGCGGCGCGCCAATCATGATGATTCCGCTCGATTGCACCCACCAGGCGCGTACCACCGCAAGGCGTCTCGAGAAACTGCGGGCGATCGGCACTCCCGTCGCCGAGGCCTTCTACCATTTGCTGAGCTTCAACAAGCTCTTCGATGAGCAGAAGTACGGCTGGGAAGGCGGGCCTTTGCACGACGCGACGGTGATCGCCTGGCTTCTCGTGCCGGAGATCTTCTCGGGACGCAAGGTAAACGTTGAAGTGGAGTGCGCGAGTTCCTTGACCTTGGGAATGACGGTGGTGGATTGGTGGGGAGTGAGCGGCAGGACGCCCAATGTTCTGTTTTTGCGGGATATCAATGCGGATGCCTATTTCGATCTGGTGATCGGGAGGTTGGCACGGCTTTGAAAGGGCTACAATGTTGGCGGGGATGATTAGGGTTGTACAGGCGGGAAAAAGGAGTGCCTGCGTCACATTTTTGTGTGCCGCATTGTCCCTGGCTCAGAGCCAGAAGCCTCCGGAGAAGCTTCCTTATTTCGATGAACCGTCATTCATCCCGGCGGGCGTCACCGATGCGTCAAGCCGCGGCGGCCACGGGTCGGACGCGGTTCTGCGGTCGGCGGAGGCGCTGGTAAAAGCCACGGCGTCCTTGGGTTCAAGTGCTACGGCTTCTGCCACCGAGCAGTCGTTGCGAGATGCAATCGGGCGGGATCCAGGAAACGCGGCCTTGCATCACACCCTCGCGGCGGTATTGGAACGGCAGGCGAATCACCTGGCGGCTCTGCGCGAATACCAGCGTGCGGCTGACCTCGATGGCAGCGAGTCGAATATTTTCGACCTGGGAACGGAGCTGCTGGTTCATCGCGCCGCGTTGCAGGCGTGCGATGTTTTTGCACGTGGCGCGCGTTCGTTCCCACGTTCCACTCGAATGCTGCTGGCGCTTGCTGCTGCGTTCTATTCACGCGGATTATACGAGGAGGCGAAGGCGCGCTTTTTCGAAGCGACGGACCTGAATCCCGGCGATCCGGCCCCTTATCTGCTGCTGGGAGAAGTGGAGAGCAGCGCTATCGCCGAATCGGATGGATTTGCCGAGAGGATGGAACGCTTCGTGAAGCTTCATCCAGACAACGCTTGGGCGAATTACTACTACGCGGCCAGCCTGTTGCGACGATCGCGGCGCCAGGATGACGCGGCGGCACAGGGGCGGACGCTCGCGCTGCTCCAAGAAGCGATCCGTCTCGACCCGAAACTCGGCGATGCCTGGCTCGAGCTCGGGATACTCTATGCCGACCGCTACGAATTTGACAAGGCGATCAGTGCGTGGCAGCGTGCGATTGCCGCAGCCCCTCGAATGGAAGAGACGCACTATCGCCTGGCGCAGGCGTACCGCAAGACCGGCGAACCGGAGAAAGCCAAAGCCGAGATGGACCTGTTCGAGCAGCTGTCCAAGCAATCGGCCGACGAATTCTATACCGAGCGGGGGCGCGTCAAGCAGTTCGTCTTCGAGATGCGCGACCACTCCAAGTGATCAGAAGGCCAGCTTCAGCGCAAACTGCACCAGCCGCGGATTGTTCACGGTGGAATTGATTACCCCGAAAGTTGCCGGGGAGTTGAAGTCGGCGCCCGGCAGGCCGAATTGCGGATGATTGAACAGGTTGAAGAACTCGCTCCGGAAGTCGAGGCGCAAGGGCTCGCGCAGGATGAAATGCTTGATGAGCGAGAAATCGGTATTAACGAAGCGCGGACCCGAAACCGGGGTTCGAGACGCATTTCCCAGTTCGCCGTCGGGCGGGGCGGCAAAGCATGAGGTGTTGAACCACTGGCTCAGCGTGGCACTGCCAGACGAGGGATTGCACGTTTGATTCGGACGATTGAGGCTATTGCCGTTGTTCTGGAAATTCACACCAGAGGCGTTGTTGCTGTCTACGACGAACACCGGGAATCCCGAGGTCGCCTTCTCGATGACAGTGATTTCCCAATTCCCCAGGATGGTCTGCGCCGGTCCGCCCCAACCGCTTCCGAAAGGACGGCCCTTGCCGAAGGGCAATTGGTAGATCACGCTCGCCGTGAAGCTGTGATTGAGATTGATCTGCGAGAGAGCCCAATCGAGGTTCTGCCAGTTCGGGAGCGGAAAGTACGTGGCCCCAAGCGGAGTGCCCAGCCCATCGGTAAACCCGTTGTCGTAGGCCTTCGCGTAGGTGTAACCGACCAGAGCATAAATACCGTAACGGGCGCTCTTCGTTTCGGCCTTGATCTGAAGCGAGTTGTAGTGCGCCCTTCCGCTGTCGAACGCATTCGAGATGGTGGAGAACGGGAAAGCGGGGTACGGCACGTCGAACGCAGCCCCGTTGGGGCCGCAGCCGAGTGTGTAGCCGCGCACCGAGCCGCAGGCAGACGGAGAGGCGACGTTGATGTTGTTGCCGTCCACCAGGATGTGCGAGCTGCGCGAGCCGGCATAGCCGGCGGTCAGCACGACCTGTCCCGGTAATTGGTGCTCGACATTCACGTTGTACTGCTGTATCCTGCCGAGCTTGAAATTGGTGTTCTGCGCCAGAAACGTTCCGGTGAAATCCGCGAAAGTCGGCGGCTTGGTGAAGATTGGAAATCCGTCGGACACGTTCAGCGCCGATGGCTCCAACCCGTACTTGGTGGCGCAGGCGGAGGTGGCGAACGTACATTCGCCGCCAAAGGCAAAGGCATCGGACTCGGCGTAGAACGGCGGGTTCTGCCACAAGCCTTGGCCACCCTGATTCCACGAAGAGTCGTGGTACATGCCGTAGCCCGCGCGGACCACGGTATTGTGCCCAGTGAAGGGCTTCCAGGCTACGCCGATGCGCGGCTCCAAGGCCGTTTTGTCCAGCTGAATCCCAGCCGCACCTCCAATGATTAATTGTCCGGTGGCGGGATTGAAATCGGCTTGCCGGCCGGCGGCCTCTTTCACCGGCGTGACCAAGGCCCACGCCAATCCCAGGTTCAAGGTCAGCTTCTTGTTGACCCGCCACGTGTCTTCAACGTACGGGCGGAAGAGCTTCCATCGCCGGCCCGTCACGTTTCCGTTGAAGGTCTGGTCATGAATCGCGAGGCTGGGGAGTCCGAGCAGAAGGTCGGCCATGGGCTCGCCGCCCCAGAGCCCGGTGAAAATCCAGTAGCCATCCTGGAAGCCTTCGGCGAGCACGTTCATCTGGTTGGCACGAATCGAACCGCCGATCTTGATGTCGTGATCGCCGCGGATCATGTCGAACGAGTCGGAGATCGAAAAGACGTTGGTGCCGCCCTGGAACGGCGAATACCCGCGATCGCCCAGCGACCAATAGCCGCCATCCAACTGGATGGAAGTGAGACCGCAGCTCACGCCGCCCAGATTGGCTCCCGGAATTCCGATTGCCTGTGCCTCGCAGCTTCCAGTGCCCTGCGAAGAGATGTAGTCGAAGATCCGGTTATAGCCGCCGCTGACCTGGTTGATGGTATTGGGCGAAAACACGTGGGTCTCGGAGACGGTGACGTTGCGCGCGTGATTCAGAATGCCTTGATTGCTGGCGAAGGGACTGGCTTCGGCAAATCCGGGGGAACCGCCCGGCACATAGGAGGTCGCCTGATCGTAGCTGAAGCGGGCGTAGAGAGAGTCCTTCTGCGAGAGGTTCTGATCGAGGCGGACGTCGAACTTACCCTCGTTCAACTTCCGTACCGGCTCGTTGACGTAGTTGTAGCCGAGTTCCGAATTGTTCGCATCGGGCAGCGGATACAGGTTGATCAGCTTCTGCGAGATGGGGTTGAGCAGGCCCTGTGGAATCTTGTTGCAATTCACGCCGGCGGCCTGGCTGCCGTCGGGCGCCACGGGCATCGGCGCACCGGCGGCGTTGCACTGAAAATCGGTATTCGGGGCGCCGCTGACGAACGGGTTCGTCAGGAATCCCTCGGTGGGATTGCCGAAGGCGTCGTGCGAGAAATCGCCGGTGCGCATCGCGGCGCTCGGGACCAGACCCGTGAACGGTATCCCGTGGCGCTGATATTTATTCTCGAAATCGGTGAAGAAGAATGTCTTGTTCTTGCGTATCGGGCCGCCGAGCGAAGCGCCGAACTGATTGAGGTTGAACTTCTCGGTAGAGGTGGCGAAGAAGCTGCGCGCGTCGAGACTGGTGTTCCGCAGGAATTCGAAAACGCTTCCGTGAAACGAGTCTGTGCCGTTCTTGGTGGTCACCAGCACAGTCGGACCGGCGCGCGTTCCCCATTGGGCCGAGTAGTTGTAGGTGAGAACCTTGAACTCCTGGATGGCATCGATCGAGGGCAGGATGGCGATGCCGCCAGCGGTGAGTTCGTTGTTGTCGTTGCCGTCGAGCAGCCAGTCCGTGCTGCTGGCGCGGGATCCGCCCACCGAAAGGGAATACGACCCTCGCGCCGAGACTTCGCTGCTGGGTCCGCCATTAAAGAAGCTGTTGGGGTTGGTCTCCTGAGTCACGCCGGGCGTAAGCGTCGCGAGTTGGACGAAGTCGCGGCCATTCAGCGGAAGATCGGTCACCTGCTGGGAGTTGATGACTTGTCCCAAGGTGGCGTCTGCCGTTTGGACCGAGACGGCGGTCGCGGCAACCTCGACGCTGGTCTGAACGGTCGAGGGGACGAGCTTGAAATCCAGTTCCCGGTGCTCGTCTACCTGCAGACGGATGTCTTTGGCTTCCGCGGACTGAAAGCCCGACAGATCGACCTTGATGTCATAGCTGCCCACGCCCAAAAGCGGGATCACGTAGGTGCCTTTTTCATCGGTTAGAGTGTTTCGAGTCAGCCCGGTGGCAGGAGCCGTGACCCCTACTTTGGCCCCTGGCACGGGCGCCCCTGAAGCATCCGACACAGTGCCGGAGATGCTGCCGGTTGCCTGCCCGTAGAGGCATGGGGCTGCCAGAACCAATGCAGACGCGATGATGATGAACGGAAAAAGCCGTGCAGATGCCGAAGCAGCAGCAGGCGCACCCAACACGCCGGTTGCCCGACCAATCATGACACCCTCCAGACTGTCAGAACGGTTAGTGCAGCACTACTCCCGACTGAACGCACTGAGTCCAGCCCCAAAAGCGTACCGTCGAACGAGGCGGTTGAATCAGTTTTGTTCATTCGTTATCGATTTGTCAAGGACGAAGAGGCAACTGGTGATTCAACCGAGCCCGCCGGCCGTCGGGGGTAATTCGCTGTGAATTAAATCACGGGCGGAACAGTTTTACATACGTCAATCTGCGGTTTCCGATGATCAGTCATGGAAGGGCCATGCTACGATTTACCCAAGGTTGGTTATTACCGCTTCGAGGGTTTGAACATGCGCATGCGCAACGTTTCGAGTTTCCGCGGGTGTAGTCTGCCCGGTCTTCTTGCCAGTTTCTTTCTGTACGCTGTTGCCGCCTTTCCGCAGTCCACCGGTACCATTCAGGGAACCGTTACGGACGCGACTGGCGCGGCGGTGCCCAACGCTTCGATTTCCGTGAAAAACCAGCAGACGGGCGAAGAGCGGTCGACCAGCACCGATTCGAGCGGCATCTATAGTGTGCCTTCGCTGCCGGTGGGTGGATACACTGTCTCGGTAAAATCACCCGGAATGTCGCCGATGAATGCGACGAACGTCGTGGTGGCAGTCAGCAGCACCGTACGACAGGACTTCTCCCTGAAGGTAGCCACCAGTACCGAGGTCATCGAAGTCGCGGGGGCGGCGCCCGTGATCGACACCAACTCAGTTTCCGTAGGGGACGTTGTCAATCAGAGTACGGTGCAGGAGATCCCTTTGAACGGCCGCCATTTTGTAGATCTGGCGCTCTTGATCCCGGGATCAGTGGTGCCCCCGGCGAACGGATTTCTGACAGCGCCGCTCCGTGGCCAAGGATCCTTCGCTTTCAATTCCGCGGGTGCGCGTGAAACCAGCGTGAATTTCATGGTGAACGGGATCAACCTCAGCGATCCCAGTCAGAACCAGATCACCTTCCAACCGACGATCAACACGGTGGAAGAGTTCAAGGTGGACAATTCCACGTTCAGCGCCGAGTACGGCCGGAATTCCGGCTCGATTGTGAACATCGCGACCCGGCCGGGCGTGGACCAGTGGCATGGCGAGGCATATGAGTTCCTGCGCAACAACTACCTGGATGCCCGTAATTTTTCGAATCCCCGATTCGTCGGCTCGGGCGGCGTCCTGACGCCCAATCCGCAATCTCCGTTCAAGCGCAACCAGTTTGGCGCCGATGGCGGCGGGGCCATCGTCAAGGACAAGACGTTCGTGTTCCTGACCTTCGAATCGACACGCCAGCGACAGGCGGTGCCTCTCTCTTCGACCACCCTGTCCGCAGACCAGCGCGCGCAGGCAACGGCGTCCAGCGATGCTCTGGTGCAGAAACTGCTGCCTCTGATCCCGCTGCCCAACTCGGGCACCAATCAGTTCGTGGCATCGGCAGTAGCGCCGGTGAACATCGAGCAGGGCACCGCGAATTTCCGGCAGGTGTTTTCCGAGAAGCAGCAGGTGAACGTCTACTACGCGATTCAGCGCGATGAGCGTAACGAACCGCCTTCGACCGACGGCAACAGCTTCCCCGGCGGCGGCGACCAACGGAATGGGAGCCGCCAACTGCTCACCATCAACGACACCTGGGCGATCAATCCGACGATGGTGAACGAAGCGCGCCTCGGGTACAATCGCATCCACATCACGTTCGTGGGGGACAACACCGACAGCGCCGCGGCTTTCGGGATTAACAGCGGCGTGACTGCGGCCATCGGGCTGCCGCAGATTACGGTGTCGGGTGCGTTCACGTTCGGCGGAATCGGCGGCTTTCCGCAGGGCCGCGGCGACAACGTCGGAGTGCTGTCCGATACCTTGAGCTGGATCCACGGGAACCACTCGATCAAGATTGGCGGCGAATTCCGGCGGCAGAATTCAGACAACTTCTCCTTCACGCCTGGCACCTTTACGTTTCCCAGCATTACCGCCTTCCTGGCCGATCAGGCCACCGGCTTTTCGGTGAACACGTCGAATCTGTCGAATCGCACGTATGGGAACTCGGTGGGAGCTTTCTTTACCGATACGTGGAAGGTGTTGCCACGCCTGACGCTTTCGCTCGGGCTGCGTTACGACTGGTACGGTACGCCAACGGAGGCGCAGAACCGTTTCGTCGTGTTCGACCCCACGACGGACAGCCTGGTGCACGTTGGTCAAGGTGGCGGCCCGTCTCTGGCCTATAACCAGAGCAGCCTGAACTTCGAACCCCGCGTGGGAATCGCCTGGGATCCGTTCGGCAAAGGACGCACCGTAGTCCGCGCGGCGTATGCCATCATGACCGATCAGCCGACTCTGGGATTAGTCACCGGCCTGGTCTCCAACCCGCCGTTGGCGTTTCCGATTTCGTTCTCGCCGAGCGCGGCCACGCCGTTCGTGACGCTGGCCAACGCCTATTCCTTTGCGGGCGGTACGGTCGCGCCTTTTTCGGTGGCGCACGGCTACAAAGACGCCTATGTGTCGGAATGGAATTTCAATATCGAACAGAGATTCGGCGAGACCTACGGACTGACCGTCGGGTACATGGGCAATAAAGGCAGCGACCTGAATATTGAGCGCAATTACAACCAGCCGATCAACGGCGTTCGGCCCTTCCCGACTCTGTCCGCGAGCAGCCCCATCGATCCGGGTCTGCCACTATCGAACATCGCCGTATACGAGAGTGTAGGCAACTCCATCTACAACGCGGGTTGGATCGAGCTGAAAAAAGTGGCGAGCAAGGGCCTCACGTTGGATGCCAGTTACACTTTTTCGAGATCCATCGACGACAACTCCCGCGTGCAGCAGGGATTGACGGTTCAGGACAGTTACAACATTCATGGCGACCGGGGACTTTCGGACTTCGATGTCCGGCATCACTTCGTGTTGAGTTCCGTGTATCAACTGCCGTTCAAGGGCAACCGTCTGAAGGAAGGCTGGGAGCTTTCGATTATCGAGACTGCCCAGACCGGCAATCCGATCAATTTTCACATCAGCAATGCGTCATTTGCCGGGGCGGCGGTGCTGCGGCCCGACGTGACCGGGCCGGCCATGACCGGATTCACACCGGGCACGAACGGAAGCGCCACAACCGTGACGTACGTCCAGAACCCGTCGGTATTCCTGAATCAGGGCACCACGCCTGGCACGGTGTTGGGCTTCGGCAATTTGGGACGCAATGTCGTGATCGGGCCGGGGTTCCTGAACACGGACTTCGCGTTGACCAAGTTCACGCACCTGCACAGTTCGCAGGATCGCAACATCGATCTCGTAGTTCGCGCGGATGTCTTTGATATCTTCAACCAGAAGGACTTCACGCAGCCGAATTCGGTGGTGGGCTCGTCGGTGTTCGGCCTGATCACCGGCGGGACGCGGTTCCCGGCCGGGGACTTCGGGACGTCGCGGCAGATCCAGCTTTCCATGAAGCTGCAATTCTGACGCAAGGCTTCACTGCGGATTGTGGATCTCCTGCAGGCTCCACACGCGGATGGGGTCGCGCAGACGGGCGGCTACGGCGTCGGCAGCCGCTCGCGCGCCGCTCATGGTGGTAATGCAAGGAACGCGATAGGTCACGGCACTGCGGCGGATGGCTTTCTCGTCATGGAAGGCGGGGGCGCCGGTGGTGGTGTAGATGGCCAGTTGGATAGAGCCGGCCTTTAGCAGGTCGACCGCATTGGGCCGGCCTTCGTTCACCTTCAAGATGGTCTTGCATGGCAAGCCGGCGTTGCGCAGCGCCATGGCAGTGCCGCGGGTCGCAACCAGTTGAAAGCCCAGTTTCACAAAACGGCAGGCCACCTCGACAGCCTCGGACTTGTGGTGGTCGTTCACGCTGATGAAGACCGTGCCTTTCTCCGGTAGCGGGCTGCCGGCGCTGATCTGCGCCTTGAGAAAGGCTTCGCCGAAATTGATCCCGACCCCCATCACTTCGCCCGTGGAGCGCATTTCGGGACCGAGCGCGGGATCCACGCCGTGAAACTTGTTGAACGGAAACACGGGCGACTTCACGAAATTTTGCCGCACGGATAGAGTGCCCGACGCGCGGCCAGCGGTGAGGTGTGCGTATTCCTTCAACTTGCGGCCCCACATCAGGCCCACGGCAATCTTGGGCAACGGGACGCCTGTCGCCTTGCTCACGTATGGAACGGTGCGGGAGGCTCGCGGATTGACCTCCAGTACGTACACGACTCCGCTCTGAATGGCGTACTGCACGTTCATCAGCCCGATCACATGCAGGGCCTTCGCGAGCCGCACGGTGTAGTCTTCGATGGTGCGGAGAGTCTTCTCAGGCAGCGATTGCGGCGGCAGCACGCAGGAACTGTCGCCCGAGTGCACGCCCGCCTCCTCGATATGCTCCATGATGCCGGCGATCAGCACGTCGTCGCCATCCGCCAGCGCGTCCACGTCCACCTCGGTGGCGTCTTCCAGGAAGCGATCCACCAGCACAGGCCGCTCTTGCGAGAAGGTCACGGCCTCACGCATGTACTGGCGGACCATCTCCTCGTCGTAGGCGATCACCATGGCGCGGCCGCCCAGTACGTAGCTGGGACGCACCAAGACCGGGTACCCGATCCGCCGCGCCACCGCGCAGGCCTCTTCGATACTGGTGGCGGTGCCGTTGACGGGGCACGGGATTCCCAACTCGTCGAGCAGCTTGCCGAACAGCTTGCGGTCTTCCGCCAGATCGATGTTCTCGGGGTCGGTACCGATGATGGGCACTCCGGCTCGCTTCAGCGGCAGCGCGAGGTTCAGCGGCGTCTGTCCGCCGAACTGCACGATCACTCCGTTGGGCTTTTCGGTGTCGCAGATGTTGAGCACGTGCTCCAGGGTAAGGGGCTCGAAGTACAGGCGGTCGCTGGTGTCGTAGTCGGTCGAAACGGTCTCGGGGTTGCAGTTGACCATGATCGACTCCACGTTCATCTCCTGTAGCGCGAAGGAGGCGTGGCAACAACAATAGTCGAACTCGATGCCCTGGCCGATGCGATTCGGCCCGCTGCCCAGGATCATTACCTTGGAGCGGTCGGCGGGGTCGGCTTCGCTGGCGCTCTCGTAACAGGAATAGAGATACGGGGTGAAGCTTTCGAATTCCGCGGCACAAGTGTCTACACGGCTGAACACCGCCGCCACACCGAGTTCCTTGCGGCGGTTGCGGACGGCGAGTTGCTCGGAGTTCCACATCCGGGCGAGTTGCACGTCGGAGATGCCGTAACGCTTGGCCTGGCGGATGGTCTCCGCAGAGATGTCCGACAGTTGGGCCGGGCTGGAGACTTGAGCCGCTTCGAAGTCCGCCACCTCTTTGATTTGCCTCAGAAACCACGGGTCGATGGCGGTGAGTTCCTGAATCTCGTCGACGCTCATGCCCGTCGAGAGCGCGAAGAGGATGTAATTGAGACGATCGGGCGTGGGCGTGAGGAGCTTGTGGACGATCAGGCTGCGGTCGAACTTCTCCGACCCGAAGGCCTTTCCGGTTTCGAGGCTGCGCATCCCTTTCCACAGCGCCTCCTTGAAGGTGCGGCCGATGGCCATCACCTCGCCGACAGACTTCATTTGGGTGCCCAGCGTGGGGTCGGCGCCGGGGAACTTTTCGAAGGCCCACTTCGGAATCTTCGCCACGACATAGTCGATGGTAGGCTCGAAGCAGGCCGGCGTCTTCAGCGTGATGTCGTTGCGGATCTCGTCGAGCCGGTAGCCGACCGCGAGCTTGGCGGCGATCTTGGCAATCGGAAACCCGGTGGCTTTGGAGGCCAGCGCGGAACTGCGGGAGACGCGCGGATTCATCTCGATGATGACCATCCGGCCGTCCGTGGGGTTGATGGCGAACTGCACGTTCGATCCGCCGGTATCGACGCCGATCTCGCGGAGGCAGCGGATTGCGCCGTCGCGCATCATCTGATATTCACGGTCGGTGAGCGTCTGGGCGGGAGCCACGGTGATGGAATCGCCGGTGTGTACGCCCATCGGATCGAAGTTCTCGATGGAGCAGACGATGATGCAGTTGTCGGCGAGGTCGCGCATCACCTCCAGTTCGAATTCCTTCCATCCGAGCGCGCTCTCTTCGATGAGGACTTCGTGCACCGGCGAAAGCGCGATGCCGCGCTCCAGGATCTCAACCAACTCCTCCTGGTTGTAAGCAATGCCGCCGCCTGTGCCGCCCAATGTGAAGCTCGGCCGGAGGATGCAGGGGTACCCGATGCGCCCCGCGAACTCCAGGCCGCCCTTGACGCTGTTCACCAGCTGCGATTGCGGCGTCGCCAGCCCGATCTTGCGCATGGCGTCTTTGAACAGCAGGCGGTCTTCGGCCTTCTTGATGGCATCGATGCGGGCGCCGATTAGTTCCACGCCGTACTTGTCGAGGATGCCGGCTTCGGCCAACTCCACGGATAGATTCAGGCCGGTCTGGCCTCCGACCGTGGACAGCAAGGCATCGGGCCGCTCGCGGCGGATGATCTCTTCGAGGTAAGGCCGGGTGAGCGGCTCGACGTAGGTCTTGTCGGCCAGGTTCGGGTCGGTCATGATGGTGGCCGGATTGGAATTCACCAGCATCACCTCGAAGCCGTCGGCGCGAAGGGCCTTGGCCGCCTGCGTCCCGGAGTAGTCGAACTCGCAGGCCTGGCCGATGATGATGGGACCGGAACCGATGATCAGGATGCGATGGAGGTCGTTGCGTCGGGGCATCGGCTACTTCTCACTCCGTTGCTGTTGCATCAGGGAGACGAAATCGTCGAAGAGGTAATGCGAATCATGCGGGCCGGGGGCCGCTTCCGGATGGTATTGCACGCAGAAGACCGGGTGACTGCGGTGGCGGAAGCCTTCCAGGGTCTGGTCGTTGAGGTTGACGTGCGTGATCTCGACGTCGTTGAGATTCAGCGAGTCGGGGTCGACGGCGAACCCGTGATTGTGGGAGGTGATCTCTACCCTCTTGGTGACTTCGTTGCGGACCGGATGGTTGATGCCGCGGTGGCCGAACTTCAGCTTGTAGGTCGTGCCGCCCACGGCCAAGCCCAGCAACTGATGGCCGAGGCAGATGCCGAAAATCGGCTTCTTGCCGATGAGCGCGCGGATGTTGCGCACCTGGGTCTCGAGCGGCTCGGGATCGCCGGGGCCATTCGAAAGGAAGATACCGTCGGGGTGGAGTGCCAGCACATCTTCCGCGGAGGTCAACGCCGGAACCACCGTGACGCGGCATCCCACCTGCACAAGGCGGCGCAGGATGTTGCGCTTGATGCCGAAATCGTACGCCACCACGTGGAATTCGGGCGCGGGGGCGTGGCCCACTTGTTCCGATGGTGAGCAGGCATCCACAGGATGGCTCCATTCGTAGGACTGCCCGGTCGAGACGCGGCTGGCAAGGTCGAGCCCAGCCATGGTGGGAATCGAGCGGGCCTTCTCGACGAGCGCTTGTGGATCGGTGCGGGCTGCGGAATCGCCCGACGTAGCAGAGAGGACGCCGCGCATCACACCCTTCGTCCGCAGGTGGCGGACCAGGGCGCGCGTATCGAGGCCCGAGACGACCGGGATGCCCGCGTCGAGGAGAAATCGGTTGGCGGCTTCGTCCGAGCGCCAGTTGCTGGCGACCGGTGAAAACTCGCGAACTACCAGGCCTTCGATGTAGGGGCGGCCGGCCTCGTTGTCTTCGCGGTTGGTGCCGTAATTGCCGATCTGCGGGTTCGTAAGGATGACGATCTGCCCGGCATATGACGGGTCGGTGAAAACTTCCTGGTAACCAGTGATGGCTGTATTGAAGACCACTTCGCCCGCCCGTTCTACAGGCGCACCAAAACTGCTGCCCTCGAAGACCATCCCGTCTTCCAGGGCGAGGATTGCAGAGTTCAAGTTAGGCTTTCCTTCCGAGGGTGTGGGTAACTCTCATTCTATCGCAGGAGGCGGTAGTGCTCGGAGCGCGAAAAGTTACTTAGCCGGCTCGCCCTTGCGGATGATCGAAAGGTCGAGGTTTCCGTTGGGATCCACGATCAGCTTGCGAATCTTCGGCAGAACCTGTTCGAGCGCCTCCACGTACAGCCGCTCGCTGGTGACGTCCGGGGCCTTGCCGTACTCCGCCGCTACTGCCGAGAAACGCGCGGCATCGCCTGCTGCCTCATTCACTTTGGAACTGCGATAGGCCTCGGCCGATTCGATCATCTGGCGCGCTTCTCCGCGAGCGCGCGGCAGCAGATCGTTGGCATAGCTCTGCGCCTCGCTGACGATGCGGGCGGTGTCGGCGCGCGCGCTGGCGACATCGCGGAAGGCATCCGCGGCCTCCGGCGGAGCGGTCACGCTTTCGATGTTCACGGTGGAGAGTTTCACCCCGGCGCGGTAGTCGTTCAGGCGCTTCTGCGAGGCGGCGAGCACCGCGTCCTGGATCGCGAGCTTTTCGGTGGTGAGGATGGCGTCTACTTCACTGCGGGCGATCTGCCGCGCCAGTTCTGCCTCCACGGCGGCTCGAGTGGTCTGCGCGACATCCGCGGCGCGAAACAGATAGTCCGCAGGCAAACCTACCGAATACTGCACCACCACGCGAAGTTGGATGATGTTCTGGTCACCTGTAAGGAACTGCGAGACGAGCGGCTCGGTCCTGCCAAGCACCATGTCGGCTGCTTCACCACCGATCACGAGTCGCTGGAGTTGCTGTACCTTCAGCCGCGACACACTGTCGATTGGCCACGGGAGCGCGTAGTGGACGCCCGGTAGAACGCGCGGCTCCACGACCGCGCCGAAGCGCGTGACCACAGCCTGCTGGTCGGTAGGCACCAGGTAGACGCCCGACAAGATCCACAGAAGCAGCGCTGCCGACACCAGGTTCCGGGGACGCGGCGTCCACGAGGCGGGTGGTTCGACGCGGGCTTGGGAACTCCGGGGATCCGGTTCAGCGCCCGCCGGCGACTGCGCTGTGATGGTGGTGCTCACTTCGCCCCTGCCTCACCTCTGGTCAGAATCTTGAAAAGCTCGGAGTCCGAACTGAGAATCGCGGTGGTCTTGTCGTCGAGCACCTTCTTATAGGCTTCGAGTGTTCGCAGAAGCTTATAGAAGCGCGGATTCTTGGAATAGGCCTGGCCGTAGATGCGAGTGGACTCGGCATCGCCCTGCCCGCGAATGGTCTCGGCCTCCTTGTAGGCCACCGACAGGATCTCGGCCTTCTGGCGGTCGGCATCGGCGCGAATGCTGAGGGCCTGCTCTTCGCCTTCGGCGCGATACTGGCGAGCGATGCGCTCACGCTCGGCGCGCATACGGGCATAGACGCTCTGCTTGTTCTGCTCGGGCAGGTTCAGGCGCTTGATTCGCACATCCACCACGCTGATGCCGTACTCCGACAGGGCAGCACGATCGGTCAACTCCGACAGGGCGTCCATCAAATCGGCGGTTTGCACTTTCGCACCGGCCGAGACCAGCGATTCCAGGTCGTGCGCGCCGAGCGCGGCGGAGAGTCCCGACCATACGATGTCGTGCAAGCGCATCTCGGCGGCCACGGGATCTCCCACGCTCTGCAGGAATCGATTGGGATCCTGAATCCGCCACGCGACGTAGCTGTCCACCACGATGTTCTTCTTGTCGCGCGTGAGAAACTCCGAAGGGCGCGGATTGTAGACTCGCAGGCGGCGATCGAAATAGGTGGCGCTCTGAAAGGCCCACTTCATATGCAGGCCGGCCAGGGAGGCGGCGTAGAGCGGGCGGCCGAATTGCGTGACCAGCACGAACTCCGTCTCTTTCACCGGGTAGAAGGTACGGTAACCGAGGATGAGAACTGCCAGCACGATGGTGTAAGGAAGATATTTCCGGTAAGAGGGCATGCTTATGGGACCTCCGGCCTGCGCGGAACTCCGTTCCCGGAAGTCCGCGGCTCGTTGGCTTGGGTGTCGGAGAACATCGGATTCAACGCGTTGCCGCCAATCTCCACGCCGTCCTCGAGCAGGTACAACTGGCGGCGCGCCTTGGTGCTGTCCACGATCAGTTTGCGCTTGCCCGGAAGCACCTGCTCGATGGTCTCCAGGTAGAGGCGCGTCTCGGTGGGACCGGGTGCGGCGCGAAATGCGGCTTCGCGCTGGTCGAAGCGGCTGGCGTCACCCTCCGAGCGGCGGACGCGTCCCACGGTGTAGCCGTTGGCGTCGGCGAGGCTGGCCTGCGCGTTCCCGCGCGCCAAGGCCACCTGCTCGTTGCGATAACCCTCGGCCTCATTGATCAGGCGGCTCTTCTCTTCGAAGGCGCCGGACACATCCCGGAACGCATCCACCACTTCGAGGGAAGGATGAACGTCCTCCAGCCGGACGCTCAGGACGCGAACTCCCGCGCGGCAACGATCCAGGCGCTGTTGCAGTTCGGTCTGGATGCGCTGTTCGATGGCGTGGCGGCCGCTGGTCAGCACATCGTCCAGTGCGGACGCGGTGACGACGGCCTGCACCGCGGATTCGGCGCCGGCACGGACCGTGGACTCGCCATCTACCTGGCCGAAGACAAACTCATCGGGACGAGCCAGATTGTAGTGGACGGTGGCATTCAGTTCGATCATGTTCTGATCGCCGGTCAGCATGAGCGCTTCTTCCGGCCGTCGCTCGTATCGGCCCGAGCGGTGCTGCGCATTCCACTCGTAAGCGGCGGGCTCGGCAGCGGGGGTGGTGGCGCTGGTGCGGAATCCGATCTCCACCACACGTACCCGCCTGGCCTGCACGCGCGTAAGCTGGTCGATGGGCCACGGCAGCTTGTAGTGAATTCCGGGGCCATCGTAGGGCTGCAGTTTTCGCCCGAAGCGCTGCACGATTCCGATCTCGTCAGGAGAGATGATGTAGATCCCGTTCAGGACGACCAGCGCGGCCGCCACCACCACTGCCGGCTTCACAAGGCGCGGGCGGTTTTCCGCGAACCACGCCAGACCGGCTTCGGGATCCACGAGGCTGGCGGCATGCCGGAGTCTGTCCCATGCGTCAGGAAGATTCGCACGTCCCGCCAGCGAGCCCAGCATTCGCGCGGCTAGCGCCCGCCCTCCACCGCCCACCCGTAGCAGCCGGAGCGAGTTCATCATCACGAAGAACGAGGAAAGCTGATGCGTGAGCGCAGCGCCGATCGGCCCCACCTGCCCCGTCGCCGCCATCACTACCGCAGTCAGATTGAGGAGGCCCGCGAACAGAATGATGTTCTGCCAAGCCGTCGCCACGGCGCGGCGGCTGGTGCGAAAGAACTCCGGAAGTCCTTCGAGCGAGTGAGGGAGGTAGACAACGGCAGCCGCTTCGGCGGTGATTGCGCTGGCGCCCGCGACCGCGACGCCTACCGCGGCCTGTGCCAGCGCCGGAGCGTCGTTGATGCCGTCTCCCACCATGGCGACCGTGCGGCCCTCGGAGCTAAGCTGGCGGACACGGTCGAGCTTCTGCTCGGGCAGCAGTTCGGCTTCCACCTCGGGGATCCCTGCCTCGCGCGCAATGGCATCGGCGGCGCGGCGGCGATCTCCTGTGAGCATCAACAGGCGGCCGATCTCCATATCGCGAAGCCGACCGGTACAGGCTTCGACTCCATCGCGAACACGATCGCGTAGGAACACCGCACCGGCGATGTGGCCCTCCACGGCAAGCCAGACGGCGGTTGCACCGAGGGAGTCCGCGTCGTCGAGCAGGCGCGTAGGAATCTGCGCGCCGGTCTCGCCGATAAAATTGGCGTTACCTGCACGCACGGTGCGGCCCAGAAGACTCGCCTCAATTCCGCGCCCCGGCAGCACCTGGGCGTTTTCGACCGCGGGCGGCGTCAGATGACGCCGGTCCGCTTCATCTACGATCACGCGCGCCAGAGGGTGGTCCGATGCGCGCTCGGCGGCCGCGGCCAGTGCCAGCAACTGGTCTTCGGGCCGATCCAAGCCTATGATACGGACGATCTCGAAGCGTCCCTCGGTGATGGTGCCGGTCTTGTCGAACACCACGGTATCGACTTTGGCTGCCAGTTGCAGGACGGACGCACCGCGCACCAGGATGCCGCGCCGCGCCAGCCCCCCGATGGCCGCGACCATGGCGGTCGGAGTCGCCAGGATCAAAGCGCACGGACACGCGACGATCAGCACGGCGACGGTGCGCATCCAATCGCGCGTGAAGAAGAAGGTCAGGGCGGCGGCCAGGAGCAGCGCGGGTAGGAACCAGACGGCCACGCGGTCGGCCAGCCGCTCAACGGGCGCGCGCCGCTCCTCCGCCTCTTTGACGAGTTGGACGACGCGCGCGAGCGTGGTATCTTCTCCGGCGCGGGTGACGCGGATTTCGAGCATGCCCCGCCCGTTGAGAGAGCCCGAGAAGACCTCCTCGCCCGGCGCCTTTTCGCGCGGCAGCGGCTCGCCGGTGATGGAACTTTCGTCTATGGCCGAATGGCCGGAAGTGATTTCCCCATCCGCCGGGATGCGTTCGCCGGCGGGGACCAGGATGCGATCGCCGGTAAGGAGCGACGCGGCGTCCACGTCGATTTCCTGGCCGTCGCGAAGCAGGCGGGCGCGCCGCGGCATCTGCTCCACGAAGCGCTGGATGGCCGCGGCAGTGCGCCCGGCGGCGTAAGACTCGAGTCCCTCGCCGACCAGCACGATAAACATCGCCTCCGCCGCTGCCAGGTATTGGCCCACCGAGAGCGCCGCGATGACCGCGATGCACAGAGCGATATCGGCCGAGATGCGCCGCTCCATGAGCGCAGAGATGGAGTTGTAGAAAGTCTTGTACCCCGCCAGGACCGTGACCAGGATGGCGGTATCGAATCCGAAGATTGTTTTGAAGATGCCCAGCCAGTTCAGGAGCAGGAGCAGGCCCACGAACGTGGCGAAGGTGTAATAGCGGATTCGCTCCTTGCGGTCCTCATCCATGATGGCACCGGTTCATGTGTCGCAGGCACTCCTGCCGGCCGCGTCCCCACTCATGGGGACGCTTGTCGGGCGTGTGCAGTCCCGCTGGCGGCGAATGGGTTCTCGAGGCTGCCTCGTCGGCACTCATCCCGACGCTTTTGGACACTGGGCCGCGCGCCGGCAAAAACCGTCCCGATGAGTCGGGACGATGCAGGCGGGAGTGCCTGCTCCATATCCTATTTGAAGTTGATGGACACCACATTGGCAGCCTGCCCGTCGACCGTCAGTGCTACGTTGACGTTGCCGGCTCCCGCGAAGGTCTTGGGCAGGAGAATGTTCACCTGGTCTTCCCCCACGGAACCGGGCGCCAGACCCGCGTACTGCACGGGCACCGTAGTCGACCCGATCTTACATATTACGTTGGCCAGGGAACTTCTGCCACGAATACCTGTGCCGTACAACTCCAGAACTACCTGGTCCGTGGACGCGCCGAGGTCGATCGGCACCGCCGTGCAACTGGTTGCCGTTGCGCATTGGAACGTATAAACGAAGTTTTGGCTGCCATCCGCGTGCACGGTCACTACGATTGCAGACGGGATGCCCTTGCCGTCCTGCGTCGCGGTGTACAGTCCCGGCGCGACAGCGGCGATCTGCACCATGCCGGTCCCCACCGGATTGCCGTTAATTGCAATAGTCACCTTTGCCGCTCCGACCGCCACTCCGGGCGGCACTTGATACGCCACCTGGCCCGGCGTGACGTAGTAAAGCTCGGCTTGGCGAACAATGCCGTCTGCATCGGTAACCGTGACAGTTGTGCCTCCAAGGCTGACGGGCAACGGACCGGGTGGCGGCAATACCGTCGCGGCCGCAAGGCCCGTCCCGAAGACCACGGCGATGGCTTCCGGCGCCAGTGTCGGCAGGTAGCTAGCTGAAGATGCATTCGTCAAGGCCCCGGGCACATTGCCGGCAATCGCCAGGTAGGTGTGATAGGGCTCGGGGTCATTGCAGCCGCCCCATTCCGTGATCGCGACGCCATGGCCGTTCTGGTGGGCATAGCTGACCAACGGATCGAAATTCTGCGGCCAGTTGTTATACCGCGCGGACGCCGGCTCGGTACAGGTTCCCGTGGATGCAGTATAGAGATGGAAATTCCAAACCAGGTTCGACCAGGCAAGGTCGGGCAGGCTGCCCTGCACGATTGATTCGAACGCCGTCCCCGTATCCTCCATGAAGATCAGGGCCTGCGGGTTGTTGGTGCGGATGGCGGCGATCAATTGGTTCTGTGCGTCCGCCCAAGTGGGGCCGTCGATGCCGTGCATGTCCTCCCAGGTGTCGTAGAGAACTGCCGGGTCGGTGGCGTACTGCTTGGAGAACGCCGCCCTGCGAGCATGCGGTTGGTTTGAGTATGTCGCGGACGGCAACGTGGCCAGCATCGCTTCGCAGGCGTGGTCCGGTCCACCGACGTTGTC
>DATJWB010000289.1:0-12226 GCA_035501495.1 Bryobacteraceae bacterium
CCCCTATGTCGCGCGTAAGGCGCTCGCCATCGCGAGCGAAATCCGCTCCCAGCGTTCCGATTCCGTTTTCAGCCGCTTCCGGCCGCGGCTGGTCAGGCGATAGAACCTGGATCTTCGTTTCGTCTCGGACTCGCCCCAGGAGACAGTCAATAAGAGCGGCCCGCGAATGGCCTGGCAGGGTTGGCCCGGCGCCCGACTTTTGACATAATGAGGTCCGCAATGCGCACGAAACGGGCAGTCATCTCTTTGGCGATGCTGATGGCACCCGGCGCCCTGCCGGGTCAAACGGACACCGCGTCGATCCAGGCGGCAGTGCGAGCCGCCTATCTGCGTCAATTCGGAGAGGCTATCGAACATCCGGCCATCTACGAGAATCCCGCTCCGGTGGACTGTCGAGGCAATCGCCACCCGCCGGTCACCACGACCGCTTATCTGCGGAGGGGAGCGGCCACCGAGTTGCTCACCATGTACCTGTCTGAGGATGGGCTCGTGCAGCATACCGAACGCTCGGAGCCCCCGATGGTGCCCGCCGGTACCATCCGGGTACTCGCCATCCTGGTGCGCTATCCTGAGACCGTCTCGGCGGATGCACTGGCCGAATGGCAGGATGCGCAGAAAGGGATTAACGAGGAGCACGCGGCTTTCGCCAGGAACCGAGGATACAAGGCGCCGATCGTCGTCTTCGACAACACCAACATCCTGATGGACCCCCGGGAGATTGACGACCCGCACAGTCCAGCCTCGGTTCGTGCAGCTGCCAGGCGCCGCGGGATTTCGACAGACGATTACCAGATCCACATGCTCATCGACATCAACCCGAACCAATCCGCAGGCGGCCTGTCGCTCTATGCGGAAAAATCGATCTACGTAGGGAACTACGGGCCTTGGAAGACTCCGCTCGATGCAGCCAGATGGAAGCGCGTCGCCGCCACCGCATACCATCATGAAATGGCCCATCACTGGGGATGGCCCGGCACTCACGATTGGGTGGTCGCATGCGGCGGTAAGCCACCGGAATTCGCTCCGTTCATCGTGCCGCCCGTGCTTTTCGGATGGGAAGACCTCCAGGGCCATCATGAGCCCGAGATTCTGAGCGCCACTCCATACGGCCGGCGGTAGAGAAGCGCTGATGAAAAAGAACGCCCGCATCCTGTCGCCCCTGATTCTCGCCGCACTGACCGCGCCCGCCCCATCCGCCGTGCACGTGTGGGAGAAACAGGAACTGACCTTTCACGCCGCGAGAAGTTTCGCTAATCCGTACACGGACGTGACCGCCTGGGTGGATCTCTCCGGTCCGGGATTCCGCAAGCGCGTCTACGGCTTCTGGGACGGCGAGCAAACCTTCCGGGTCCGCGTACTCGCCACCGCTCCCGGCGCCTGGACATGGCGCAGCGGTTCGAGTCCGATGGATCCAGGACTGGCCGGCAAGGCCGGCACCTTCAACGCGGTCGCATGGAGCGACGAGGAGAAAGAGCGAAACCCGCTGCGGAGAGGCTTTCTGCGCGCAACCGCCAACCACCACGCCCTGGAACAGGCCGACGGCACGCCGTTCTTCGTCATCGGCGACACCTGGTGGTCGTTGGGCACCAACCGCTATCCCTGGCATGACGACGGCCGCGAGCAGCCGATCGGCCCATCCGCCGGCTTTCAGGACTATGTCCGCTACCGCAAGGCGCAGGGCTACAACTGGGTGAACATGATCGCCGCTTTCCCCAATTGGATGACCGATGGCGCCCCGTGGAACGTCGTCATGAACGATGCCGGCCACACCACGGTTCGCTCGGCATGGCTCGAATTCGGTACCGGCAGCGCCAAGAACATGGACAACGAGGGCGGCCGTCCTTTTCTGTTTCCCGGCAAGGTGCCCGGATTTGAAAACATGTTCCCGGATGTGGACCGCATCAACCCCAGGTACTTTCAATTCATCGACCGCAAAATCGACTATCTCAACGAGCAGGGCTTCGTGGCGTTTATCGAAGCCTCCCGCCGCGATGCCAGCCTGTGCTGGAAGAAATACTACCAGTGGCCCGATTCCTACGCGCGCTTCATCCAATACATCTGGACGCGGTATCAGGCCAACAACACAGTCCTCAGCCCGATTCACCTGGACATCATCAGCCAGACGGTCTCGCCCGACGACTACAACCAGGCTGTCCGCGCCGTCATGCAAAAGTACGGCCCGCCGCCCTTCGGCACACTGCTCTCCGCCAACGCGAATCCATCGACGCTCGAGAATTGGGGCGACGATTCCTGGATCACCTTGCACCAGACGGGCAACATGCGCGAGCACAACAACTACTGGTATCTGACCGAAATCTACAATCAGCCACACCCGCAGCCCGCCTTGAACGGCGAGCCCTACTATTCGGGCTACACGGACGCGCGGTCACTGGGCGGCGGACGCGGCTATCAGTACGGTGCCCCCGGCGGAACGGAGAAGGACGACCAGTTCGTGCGGTCGGCGATGTACGGCAGCTTCCTCTCGGGCGGTCTGGCAGGCCACGTGTACGGAGCCGAAGGCATCTGGGGCGCGGACATCGAACCTTCCGCTCCCATCAAGATGTGGGACGCCTTCCAGTGGAATTCCGCCGCCCAGATGCGCCACCTGCGCACATTTGCGCTGTCCATCGGCAGGCGGTACCAGGAACTCGCGCCCGACGCAGACCTGGTCTCTCCCAACAAGACCGCGGAATTGCGCGCTTACGAAGGTTGGGCCTACTGCGCCCGCACGCCCGACCGGGACATTTTCCTCGCGTATTTCGAAAAAGGCTGTCCGCGAGGCCAGATCCGCGGTGCGAAGCTGAACGGCGCCTATCGCGCCGAATGGTTCGACCCGCGCAACGGCACCTTCCGCGGCGCCGCCGAGGGCACCCTCCGTTCCAGCGTCATCGGCATCATCCAACTGCCCGATTTTCCCGGTGACACCGATTGGGGATTGCGCCTGACCTATTCGGGACCGGCAAACAGCCGCTGACCTAGCGCCTCGCTCCGCCCAACCTCCGCCGCCGCGTCTTCTCCGCGGTGAGGATCCGCTCTCTCAGTAATAAACTGAGTAGATGAAGCTGGAACTGGCAAATCTTACGGCAGACGACTGGGAAACAGTCCGCGAAATCTACCAGGAAGGGATGGACACCGGTAACGCCACCTTCGAGAAGGCGGCTCCGGATTGGGAGAAGTGGGATGCCGGCCACTTCCGGTGCTGCCGGCGAATTGCCCGCGACGGGGATCGCGTACTCGGATGGGCTGCCCTCAGTCCGGTCTCTGCCCGCGCCGTGTACGCCGGTGTTGCCGAGGTCAGCGTCTACGTTGCCGGATGGGCCCGCGGGCGCGGCGTGGGCTCCGCTCTGCTGAACGATCTGATCGCGGCATCGGAAGAGAACAGCATCTGGACCCTTCAGGCCAGCATCTTCCCCGAAAACGAATCGAGCATCGCCATCCACCGCAAATGCGGTTTCCGCGTGGTCGGCACCCGGGAAGGCATTGGCTTCTTGGATGGACGCTGGCGCGATACAGTCCTGATGGAACGCCGCAGCTCCGTGGTCGGACGCCCAAAGCTGGATGCGAGTCTGAGTCACAGCACTCCATAAGCACGCTCATCACTCTTCTCTCAGACATCGGCTACGCGCTATCGCCAACCGGTCAGATATGGCCGGATAGCATTCCACCAAGTCGTAAAGCTTACAGGGTCACAGATGCATTTTTGTACGGGCTTTGCGAGTTCGGAGTATCAATCACGAGGCGGCTGGTAGCGGTCTTGGTCTTTTGCGTTCGCACCGACGGACGGGAGAAGCAGTCCGCCAACTGTAAGCGTCCGCGCGTCTGGGCGCCACGGTGCAGACACTCGAATCTGTCGTCAGCAATGACGACGTGCAGGGAGCGTGCTCTGGCGTTCCGGCTGAAATCGCTGTTGCGCCTCGTCGCATAACAATCTATTTAGGATGTTAAACTCTACAATCAGGAGGCTGTTGGCCGATGTTACGAAGTCTGCTCGCCGCCCTGTTCGCAGTGTCCTCGTGTTGGGGAGCATCCTATTACCCGGCCCGCCTGGACGACCCCAAGGCGGTGTACCTCACGCCGGAGAACTTTCCGGTCCGCGCCGACGGCGTCGCCGACGACACTGACGCCATTCAGGCCGCCATCAACAAGGTGCAGGAGACCACCAACCAGGGGATTGTCTTGGTCCCCCAGGGACGCTATCGCCTGACCAAAACCATCAACATCTGGCCCGGCATCCGCGTCATCGGATACGGCGGCGAGCGCCCGGTATTCCTGCTCGCCGCGAACACGCCCGGCTACGACGATAAGGACAACGAGCGCCAAATGATCTTCTTCGCCGGAGGCCGCCCCGGTGCGGGACGCGGCGGGTTCGGCGGCGGACGCGGACCAGCCGCTGGAAGGGGCGCTCTCAACGGCCAGCCTCGCGAAGGCAGAGGAGGCCGCGGCAGCGCCGACGGTCAACCGCCCGATGCCAGTCCGGGCACCTTCTATTCGGCCATCAGCAACATCGATCTCGAAATCGGGGACGGCAATCCCGGAGCTGTAGGAGTGCGCGCCCGCTACGCCCAGCACTGCTTCATGGCCCACATGGACTTCCGCATCGGCTCCGGGCTCGCCGGCATTCACGAGGCGGGCAACGTGGGCGAAGACCTGCACTTCTACGGCGGGCAGTACGCCATCTGGACCCGCCGGCCCTCACCCGGCTGGCAGTACACCGTCGTGGACGCGACCTTCGAAGGGCAGCGCGAAGCCGCCATCCGCGAGCGGGAAGCGGGCCTCACGCTCATCCGCCCGCGATTCCGCAAAGTCCCCACCGCCATCTCCATCGACGACGGCTTCCCCGACGAGCTCTGGGTAAAAAACGGCCGCATGGAAGAGATCTCCGGCGCCGCGGTGATCGTGAGCCTGGAGAAGAACGCACGCACCGAGATCAATCTCGAGAACATCGCCTGCCGGCGTGTGCCCGTATTCGCGTCGTTTCGCGAGAGCGGCAAAAAAGTCGCGGCCCCCGCCGGCATCTACGAGGTAAAGGCCTTCTCCCACGGCCTGCACTATGACGACATCGGCGCCGTGCCGGCCACACGCGACATCTTCGAAGCCACACCGCTCTCCACGATGCCGCCGCCCGTCGCATCGGACCTTCGCGAACTGCCGCCCATCGACTCCTGGGTCAACATCCGCACACTCGGCGCGAAGGGCGATGGCGCCACCGACGACACCGCCGCCTTCCGGAAAGCGATCGCAGAGAACCGCACGATCTATCTGCCTTCCGGCAAGTACGTCGTGAGCGACACCATCACGCTGCGTCCCGATACGGTGCTCATCGGCCTGCATCCCAGCGCCACGCAGATCGACCTGCTCGACTCCACGCCGGCGTTTCAAGGCACCGGAGCGCCCAAAGCCCTGATCGAGGCGCCCAAAGGCGGCAACAACATCCTGATCGGGATCGGCCTCTACACCAACGGGATCAACCCGCGCGCCGTGGCCGCCAGGTGGATGGCCGGCAAAGACTCCATGATGAACGACGTGCGCTTCCTCGGAGGCCATGGAACGAATCGCCTGGACGGCACGCGCGAGAATCCCTACAACAACACTCACACCGCCGATCCCGACCTCAATCGCCGCTGGGACGGGCAGTACCCCAGCCTTTGGGTGACGGATAGCGGCGGCGGAACGTTCTTCGACATCTGGACCCCCAGCACCTTCGCCCAGGCCGGCATGCTGGTGTCCGACACCACTACCGAAGGCCGCGTCTACGAGATGTCGAGCGAGCACCACGTGCGCCACGAGATCCAGATTCGAAACGCCGCGAACTGGCAGATCTATGCGCTGCAAACCGAGGAGGAGCGCGGCGAGGGCGGCTTCGCCCTGCCCCTCGAAATCGACAACTCGAGCAACATCACCCTCGCGAATTTTCACATTTATCGCGTCATCAGCACGTTCCAGCCGTTCCCTTGGGCTATCAAAGTTTCGGGCTCGCGCAACATCCGGTTCCGCAACGTCCACTGCTACAGCAACAGCAAGGTGTCCTTCGACGCCGCAGTCTATGACCAGACCCACAACGTCGAAATCCGCCAGCGCGAGTTCGCCTGGCTGACGATCTCCGGCAACGCACCGCTGCCGCGCCCGAAGACCGCCTCCGCGCTTCTCTCTCCCGGCGCCCGGGTGGAGAAACTGGCGGGCGGCTTCTACAACATTTCCGGCGGCGCGGCCGATGCCGCGGGCGATTTCTACTTCGTGGACGCGAAGTGGCAGCGGATTTACCGCTGGTCCGCGTCCGCCCGCCAACTCTCGACCGTGCGCGACAGCCCGCTCGATCCCGTGAACCTCGCGTTCGACAAGGCGGGCAACCTCATGGTGGTCGGCTACTCCGGAAACGGGACCGTCTATAGCTTCAAGCCCGGCACACCCGAAGACCAGATCACCTTGCTCCAGGCCGAGCCCGCCGCCGCGCGCCCCGGCATGACCGCGCTGCTTCCTGTCGGCGACTATCACCTGCAGCCGGCGGCGCGCCCCTATCAATTTGTCTCGCCCGACGGCACTACGTTCCTCTCCGCCGGCCAGGACTTCGTCAGCGGCGCACTCGCCTGGGGAGTCAAAAGCGCCGACCTGATCCGCGGCTTCGGCCTGGCACCTGCGGTCCCGGGCAAGCCCTTCTACCGGACCGACGAATCCGAGCTCACCACTTGGATAGCCACCGTCGGGCCCGATGGCACCCTGTCGGACCAGAAACTTTTCGTCGATCAGGGCGGCGAAGGCGTCGCGGTGGATGAACGCGGCAACGTCTACATTGCCGCCGGACAGATCTACGTCTACGATCCGGCCGGCAAGCTCATCGACACCATCGAAGTACCAGAACGCCCCCTGCAACTGGTCTTCGGCGGAAAGGATGGGCGAACCCTCTTCATCCCCGCCCGGACATCCCTCTATGCGGTACGCACCAGATTCCGCGGCCGCTGATCGATGTGGCGCAGGCACTCCTGGCTGCCGTGCCCCGACTCATCGGGGCACTTTTTGCCGGTGCAGCAGCGGCAGCATCCAAAATCCAGCTTCGAGGGGAGAGCACGAGAAGGTTCGGCAACTGATCGAAGGCGGCCAAAAGCGCCCCGATGAGTCGGGGCGCGGCAGCCAGGAGTGGCCGCGCTACAGTGTCGGCATTTTCGCCCTGCTTGTCCTGGCCGCCCTGCACCCGGCCGCGGCCCAGATCCGCTTCGAGGAGATCGCCAAAAAGGCCGGCCTCGATTTCCGCCTGAAGAACGCCGCCGGCGGCCGATTCCACCAGGTGGAGTTGATGCTCGGCGGCGTCGCCGCATTGGACTACAACAATGACGGCTGCATGGACCTCTACTTCACCAACGGAGCCACGATTCCGGAGTTGCGCAAGACCGGCCCCGAGTTCTGGAACCGCCTCTACCGCAACAACTGCGACGGGACCTTCACCGACGTGACCGCCGAGGCAGGCGTGGCCGGAGAGGGCTACTCCATGGCCGTGGCCACAGCCGACTTCGACAACGACGGCCTGTGCGACATTTTCGTGGCGGGCGTCAATCGCAACATCCTCTACCGCAACCTGGGAAACGGGCGCTTCGCCGACGTCACCGCGAAAGCCGGCCTCTCGGGGGTCGATCCCAAGCATGGCAAGATGTGGGCCATCTCGGCCGGATGGTTCGATTACGACAACGACGGCTGGCTCGATCTTTTCATCTCCAACTATGTGGCGTGGGAACCGGCCACCGAGCCCGCCTGCGGCTCGCCCCGGTTCTACTGCCATCCCCGAGAATACTCGGGACTGCCCAACCAGCTCTTTCACAACAACGGAGACGGCACCTTCACCGATGTCTCGGAACGATCGGGCATCGCGCGCCACGTAGGCAAGGGGATGGGCGTGGCGTTCGCCGATTTCGATGGCGACGGTTTCACCGACATCTTCGTAGCGAACGACTCGGTCCGCCACTTCCTGTTCCATAACCAAGGCGACGGCACCTTTAAAGAAATCGGCCTCGAAGCCGGCGTGGCGCTGCGCGAAGACGGATCGCCGATCGCCGGCATGGGGGCGGACTTCCGCGACTTCGACAACGACGGGCGGCCCGACCTCGTGGTCTCGGGCATGATCAACGACGGCTTTCTGCTCTTCCGCAATCAGGGCAAGCCGGCGCTGTTCCAGGACGCCGCGCAACTCACCGGCCTGCAACTGGCGACCCGCCCGTTTACGGGTTGGAGCCTGGGCATGTACGACTTCGACAACGACGGGTGGCGCGACCTGTTCTTCGCGCTCTCCCATTTCCCCGCCCTCGAGCCCTACATCGGCCGCGCCGCCGCTCTGCCGAACCGCATCTTCCGGAATGTCGGAGGACGGAAGTTCGTGGACGTCTCGAGCGGCGCCGGCCCGGACTTTCAACAGCCCGCACTGCATCACGGGACCGCTTTTGCCGACTTCGATAACGACGGGCGGATCGACGTCGCGGTCACGACGCTGGACGGCCCAGTGAAGCTGTTGCGCAACGTCACCGAGGGCGCGGGACACTGGCTCGCGGTGCGGCTGCACGGGACGAAAGCCAATCGCCAGGGTCTCGGTGCGGTAGTTACCGCGACCCTCGAGGATGGACGAACACTGTACGGGCAGGCCACCACGAGCGTCGGGTATGCATCTTCGAGCGAGCCGTTGGTCCGCTTCGGGCTAGGCGCACAGGCGACGGTCAAACAGTTGGAAGTGCGCTGGCCGGGTGGCGAGCGGCAGACCATGCGCGATGTGGCCGGCGACCGCCAGATCGACATCGAGGAAGGTAAGCCGTGAGAACCGGGCTCCTTGCGCTACTGCTGCTTTATGGCGCCGCGGCGCAGGGTCCGCCATCGGCCGGCCAGACGGCTTACGAGAGAGCCAACCGGCTCTTTACCGGCGGCAAATATCAGGAAGCATTTAATGCCGTAGACGAGGCCCTGCGGTTGGATCCGAAGCTGGCGCCCGCCCTTACGCTCAAGGCGAAGCTGGCGATGGCGGCGAACCGCTACGACGTGGCACGCGAGAGCCTGGAGCAGGCCATCGCCGCCGCCCCGTCTTCGTGGTACGCGCAGTTTCTGTACGGGTTTCAGTTTTATCAGCAGAACGAACTGCCGGCGGCGATCCCCGCGTTGGAGCAGGCACACCGCTTGAACCCGCGCGATGCGCGCACTTTGCTCTACCTGGGTCTGGCCAGGGAGAGCCTGGGACAGACCAGAGAGGCTCTCCAGACCTACCGCGAGGCCATCCGCGCGGGCGAAGCATCGGGACAACTCGATGCGGACATGCTGTTGAGCTGTTCGCGGCTCCTGCTGCAGTTGGGGGAATTCGCCGAATCGCGCCGCTGGGTCGATCGCGCGCTCAAGCTGGCGCCTCGCTCGCGCGATCCCCATTTCGAATCGGCGCGCCTGATGCTCAAGACCGGAGACGCCGCGGCCGCCGCCGAAGAAGGCGAGGCCGCGCTGCAGTTGCACACGGGCGACGTGACAGACCGTCAGGTCCATTTTCTGCTGGTGCAGGCGTACCGGGCCGCCGGCCGGGAGCGGGACGCCGCCCGGCACGCGGCTGCGATTCGCGCACTCGAAGAGCGGGAGAAGAAGTAGGCGGTTGTGGTGGGTGGGGCAGGCGGTTTCGCCTGTCGAGGCGCCAGAGATCTGCTCAAACGGCTGCCCGCTGAGACCGTCCCACTCGCATCGATGCGTTCAGGATACTGGACACCGGAATGAACCCGCCCAGCTTGAGGCTGGAGAGGCCGTGCATGGCAGCGGACGCAATACAACCGCACTCGGAGCAAACCGGCTTTCCGCCAAACTGACACGGGCTGATGCGAGTTTTCAGGTCGGCGGAAAGGCAGGTGGTCAGTCGTGCAAAGGTACAGGCTTCCGGGGAATCGGGCTGCCGCCGAAGGCCATCGATTACCAGCCGCGGCAGGTGAACCTTTGGGAACTGCGCGGCGGCGCCTAACTCGTCAAAGAGAGTTTCCCGATCCCGCGGCAGTAAACGCTCCGCTGATTCCTCACCCTCCTGTGGAGTATAGATGCTGAACCAGATCTTGCGGATCTCAGACCGATCCGACCAGAAGCGGGTGAATTCGGTCAGATATCCGAGCCGGCTCAGCATCTGCCGCGTCACCGTACAGTGCACCGTGATCCGGTGGGCACGGATGTTTTTCAGGATGCGGTCGTACGTGGCCGGGCTGCGCCGGCGGTCGTGCTCCGGGGCAAGGCCATCGACCGAGACAACCAGATGCAAGGAGCGGATTGAGTTCCACTCCTCCGGAATCGGACGGACCGCGCTGGTGACTAACTGTACCTCCACTCCCATGCGATCCAGCAGCGGCAAAAGCTCACATAGTTCACGATACCGGACCAATGGCTCGCCGCCAATGATCGAAATATGAACGGGCCTGAGGCGACGGACAATCGCGGCGGCTGCATTCACCAAGTCCCGCCCGCGATAATCCGAGAGCTGCCGCAACGTGGTGAGCGGGCCGAGGTGGTCCTGCGAATATGCGTAGCAACCGGGGCAGCGGAGGGGGCACTCCTTCGTGATTTCCAGCGAGAGAAAGGGAGTTTGTCCGCGTAGTATGCGTCCCCAGACTCGCAGCGCATCCGACTTTTTCATGTGCTCTCGAGGCGAAGTCTATCGAGACGGATTGTTGCCGGGGCCGGGACGTTGCGGGGTTGGTGGCTGCCTATGTTGATCTAAGCACCAGATCGAATCTGGAGTGTGAAAGGTTGTACGCCGGAGGTCCTCTTGGACCGTCGCCTGACCGAATTAACGTTCCCGGTAGGGCTCGTTTCGTTCGTACAGCGCGATCCTGGCCTTCAGTCCGGGCACGATGGCCGGAGCCGCCAGTTCCAGAGCACGATGCGCCGTGCCTGCCGCTTCGCGAAAGCGGCCCGTTTCGGCATATGCCGCCGCAAGCGCGTCGAGCGCCATCGGATCCTGGCCGTGCGAGAGATCCACCGCCTTCGTGGCCAGTTTCAGAGCTTCACCACCGTTGCGAATTTTCTCGTCCGGGCTGGTTGCAAATAACCAGGCCAGGTTCGATTGTGCGCGGACCAGGTTCGGATCGAGGCGGATCGCCTCTCGCATTTGGGACGCGGCCTCGCCGAAGCGCCTCTTCTGAATCAGCGCGACGGCAAAGTCGCTGCGGACCTCCGCGTCCTTTGGATCGAGTGCGAGCGACTTCTGGAAACAGGCAATGGCGTCGTCGAATCGGGATTTTCGCAACAGGGCAAGCCCGAGGTTGTACTGGTTGCCCGAATTCTCCGCGTCCAACTCGGCGGCACGCCGGAGACGCGGCAGGGCATCGTCAGGACCACTCTGGCGGAGTGCGGCTACGCCGAGATTCTCCAGTGCCAGCGCGAGGTTCCTGCGAACTTCGGGGAACTGATCGTTAGACCGCAGCGCGGTTTCCCATCGCACCACGGCCTCCTCCAGCCGTCCCTGCCGGGCCAGCACGAAGGCGAGATTGTTATTGCCGCGGGCATCCTCGGGATTCAACTCGAGCGCGCGGCGCCATGCCGCAATCGCGGCTTCCCAGTCGCCCTTCTGGTTCAGTTCCCACGCGCGGTCGAAGCGCGCATAGAAGTCGGCCGCGGGCGTCTCTATCTTCGCCAGCCCTCCCGGCGGAATGTTAACGAACTCCGGAAGATTCACCGCGCGGTTGGCCGCCGTGCTGTTCTCCACCAGAATGGCGGGGCTGTCGCGGCCTTCCGCGTCGATGTGGGTGAGGTACATCTGGGTGTAGGGCGAGCGGCTCTTCGACGAGAAGACCAGCCAGCGGCCGTTGGGCGAGAAGCTATGCCAGGAGTTCATCAGCGGCGTGTTCGATCGCATTCTCCGCGCCGTGCCTCCAGCTACGGGGACGATGTAAAGCTGGCTGTCGGGCCGCATTAACTGACCGTTCTTCGACTGCACAAAAACGATCCAGCGGCCATCCGGCGATATCTTGGGGAATGAATTGCTCATCCCGTTTCGGGAGGCGCCCGCCACCGGTTCCGCGCGCCCGCCTTTTCCGCCATTAAACGGGATGCGATAGAGATCATATTGAATCTGGGTCTCCTTCGGATCGTTGGCCCGCAGCGCCGGTTTGGCATTCGGCGGATACGCGTCTTTCGCCGCTGCGCGGGCGAACACCAGGTACTTGCCGTCGGGGCTCCATACCGCGTCGGTGTGGACGTAGGCCGGATCATTGGCTCCGGGCAGCGATTGCAGTTTGGCCGT
>DATJWB010000290.1:0-5557 GCA_035501495.1 Bryobacteraceae bacterium
GACATGCTTGCGTACCTGGAGGCCCACCTGCATCCGGAGCGCTACACCGGATCCTTGGAAAAGGCCCTGGCGTGGTCCCATGAATCGCAGGGGGACATCAACCAAGGCATGCAGGTCGGCCTCGGCTGGAAGTATCGCAACGCGCAGCGCATCTGGTTTTTCGAGGGCTCCATGCGCGGCTACAGCAGCTACGCGTTCTTCAGCCCGGCAAACGATTACGCCGCCGTAGTGCTGATGAATCAGGGGCCGGGAATCGCAAGCTCCGCGCCCCGGTTGGGCGAACACATCCGCCACCGGCTCATGGGACAGCCTGCCCGGCCGCTCGCCAATGCGCTGATCCCCACGAAGCGCAGTTTCGGGCAATTTATCCGCACGCTGTTCTCCTGGTGGGTGACGATGTTCGCCGCCGGCGGATTCATCTTCTGTTCCATCCTCACGGCGCAGGGGCTCGCCGCGCAGTTGCCGCGCCGCTATTTTCTGCGCCTCTCTTCATTCCTGCAGTTGGCCTCATTCTGCCTGTTCCTGTCGGTCTATTTTCTGCAGCCGCCGATCGTCGACCCGTTTGGGGGCGGCTGGGACGCCCGCCTGCTCGACCGCCTGCCCTCCTATTGGTTCTTCGGGATGTTCCACTATCTGAACGGATCGATGCACCCGGAGTTCGCTCCCCTGGCAAACCGCGCCTTCATCGCCACGGCATGCTCGGTTGCGGGTGCGGGCTGCGCGTTCCTGGTCTCGTACTTCCGAACCATCCGGAGAATCGTCGAAGAGCCCGATATCGTGCCGGGCTCGCGCGGCTGGAACTGGCTTCCGCGATTCGGCAATGCGCTGCAGACCGCGATTGTGCAGTTCAGCATCCGCACCCTGCTGCGCAGCCGACTGCACCGGGTGATTCTGGCCTTCTACCTGGGCATGGCAGGCGCGTTCACCATCATGCTGGTGAAGACACCGCTGGCCGCGATGCCCGCGGGGGCGGCCGCCGACTGGTGGCACCAGCCGAATGTGCCGCTGTTGGCGTCCAGCCTGCTGATGCTGGGCTTCTGGGTGGTGGGCGCGCGAGTGGTGTTCGCCATGCCGCTCGATATGCGCGCCAACTGGATATTTCGCATCACGCCGGTGCGCGGCGGAAGGGTCTGCATGGCGGCGCGGCGGCGCTCGCTATGGGTCTTGGGAGTTTCCCCGGTCTGGGTGGGGTCGGCCACCCTGTTTTTCTGGTTGTGGCCTTGGCGTGAAGCGTTGGGCCACCTGGCACTCCTGCTGCTGGTGGGCGCGATCGTGGTGGAGGCCTCACTGCGAGGCACTCAGAAGATCCCGTTCACCTGTTCGTACCTCCCCGCCAGGGGGAATTTCCACCCCTTCTGGATCTTCATCGGGCTGCCGGTCATGCTGGTGGTCCGCCTTGCCGAACTCGAGCGTCAGGCGCTCGAAAATCCGCCGGTCTTCTCCGGCGTGCTCGCCGGTCTCGCCATCCTGGCGGTGGTGGCCTGGTGGATAATGACGCCTGACAAGTGGGAAGAAGTGCCGGTGGAGTTCGAGGAAGTGCCGGTGGACCACATCCAGACTCTCGGATTGCCGCGGGATGGCGGAAGAGTGGCAGAACTGGTCAGATAACCAATCGCTACCCTCCGCGGATAACGCTCGACTCCTTTTCTTCCCCGTCACCACACATCCGGACCGGAAATCGTGTTTAAATTTAGGAAACCGTTATTGGTGGAGCGAAGCGGCGACCGGCGTGCGCCCTCCGGGTTCGTGCAAGCCGCCATTCGCAAAGGAGACTCATGTACAAACGGCTGTTGCTCGTCGTGGCGCTTGCTACCACCCTCGCGTTCGCCCAGGGAAAGGGCGGCCGGAACAACAACATGAACAGTGGAATGGGCGGCGGCATGCCGGCGGCGCGCCCCACCCGGTTCGATCAGTTCGTCGAGAAGCTCCGGTTGTCGAAGGAACAGCGAGACGAGGTGGTCAGCATTCTGAAGGCCGCCATGGAGCAGTCCACGGACTTGCGCAGCAAGTTGGAAAAGGACCGCATCGATCTGGCAGGCGCCATGATTGAGTCCAGGACAGACGACGTCAAGAAAATCCTGGACGACTACACTTCACTCTCTGCGCAATACACCGACATCGAAGCCAAGACTTTCGGCAAGATCTATGAATCGCTCAAGCCCAATCAGCAGGCCAAAGCCGGCCAGGCATTCGAGCTGCTCGTAGCGGTGCTGGACCGGCCCGGCGGCGGCGGTGGCGGCCGGGGAAGAGGAAGGCAATAAGAGGAAAGCCCATGTTTTGCAAACTGATGCTCGCTGGTATTTTCGCGTCCACGATGCTCCTCGCCCAACCAGGCGGTACGGGCGGAGGAGGCGGCGGTGGAATGGGGCGAGGCGGCGGTGGCGGCGATGAGGGCATGCGCGGCGGCGATATGGGGAGCATGCAGATGCCCCACACGGTGAGCCGCATGGACCAGATCTCCGAAGCCCTCAAGCTGAACAAAGAGCAGAAGAAGGAAGTGAAAACCATCCTGGACGACGCTCAGAAAGAGGCCAACCCGGTGCGCGACCAGTTGCTGAAAAGCGAATTGGCGATCGGCGACGCCATCCAGGGCGGCAGGAGCGGCGACGATCTGAAGCCGCTGATCGCCGGCGAGGCAGCCCTCCAGGCGCAGATGGCCGGCATCGAACTGAGCGCATTCGCCAAGATCTACAAGCTTCTCGAGAAGGAACAAACCGCCCAGACCAGAACTGTCTTTGGCATGATGAAGGGCATGTTCAGCGGCAAGAACTGGAATACTCCGGAATAGTGGCGACCGGGAGTGAACGCCACTGCCGGCGTCATTCCGTTCGCAACGCTGCCATCGGATCGATCCGCGAAGCGCGGCGCGCCGGCAGGTACCCGGCCAGCGCCGCTACCGCCATTAAGACTGCCAGCATCCCGAGGAACGTCACCGCATCCCCGGGCTTCACCCCATATAGCAGCGATTCCAGCAGTCGCGCCACGCCGGCGCTCGCGGCCAGGCCAACCACGGCGCCCGCCAGGGCGAGTCCAAGCGTCTGACGCAGCACGGCGAACTGAACGTCGCGCGCGGTTGCGCCCAGCGCCATGCGCACCCCGATCTCCTGTGACCGCTGGCTCACCGCATATGACACCACGCCGTAGATTCCTAAAGAAGCCAGCACCAGCGCGAGAGTGGCGAAGCCGGTCAGCAGCATCACCACAAAACGGCGCGGCGAAACCGCGCGGTCTACCACGCCTTCGAGCGTGCGATACTCCGCGGTCGGCAGCGTCGGGTCTACGGTCTTCAGCGCGGCGCGGACTGCGGGCGCCACCGCCTCGGGCGCCAGTTTCGTGCGCACCACCAGATCGACGGAACTGGCGCCGAGTTGGGGAATCGGCAGGTACATTTCGGCGCCCCCTTCCTGCTCCAGGCTGGCATGCCGTACATCCGCCACCACTCCCACCACGCGCCAGGGCTTTCCATCCGTCACCATGGCTTCCTGCCCGACCGCATCGCGATCGGGCCACAAGCGCCGTGCCAGATATTCGTTGATCACCAGAGCGCGTTCGCTTTCCGCTGTGTCGTGCCCGTTGAAGGTGCGGCCGGAGCGCAGCGGAATCTGCATGGCTGGAAGATAGCCCGCGTCCACCAGGCGTGGGAAAGCGACCGGGGTTTGGCCGGGCAAATACGTCACGCCCTTCGCCCGCACCACCCAGCCGCGGTTTCTTCCGAGCGGGAGGCAGTCGGTGACACCGCTCGATTCCACGCCCGGCACAGTCTCCACGGCGCGCTCCAGGCGGACGTAGAAATTGGCCTGCTCGACGTTGGTCTTGAAGCGATTGCCGGTTTCGATGCTCCACACCGCGGCGCGCGCGGGCTGAAATCCCAGGTTCACATCCATCACCCGCAGAAAGCTGCGAATCAGCAATCCGGCGCCTACCAGCAGAACCGCGGAGAGCGCGATTTCCGAAATCACCAGTGCTCCACGTACCCAGGCGCCGCGCCTCCCCTCGGTGGTACCCCGCGACGTCTCCTTTAATCCGCTCTGAATATCGGCTCCGGAGATCTCGAGTGCGGGCGCGATGCCGAACAGGAGCCCCGCTGCGAGGGCGACCCCCACTCCGAACGCCAGCGTCGTTCCATCCATCCGGACCGTATGGAGAAGCGCGATGTTCATGGCCTGTAGCCCTGCCAATGCGCGGGTAGCGGCCCACGCCATCGCCACGCCTACCGCCCCGCCGCAGCCGGATAGCAACAGGCTCTCGGTGAGCATCTGGCGGATGAGCCTGCCGCGCGTCGCGCCCAGGGCCACCCGCACGGTCATCTCCTTGTGGCGCGAAGCGGCGCGCGCCAGCAGAAGGTTCGAGAGATTCGCGCAGGCAATCAGGAGCACTACGCCGACGGCGCACAACAGGATCACCAGCGCCAGGCGGAACTGGCCGCTCACCTGTTCCTGCAGCCCGGTCAGGCGGGCGCCCCACCCGTTCCCGCGCTCCGGGTGCGCCTTTTGAATCCGGTCTACCAGAAGGCCGAATTCGGCGCGGGCCTGCGGCAACGTGACTCCGGGCTTCAGACGGCCCACCACCGCCAGCGTGTTGCCCCAGCGGTCGGTCTCGTCGCCAATGCTGAAGGGTGCGAAGAGGTCCACCTTGCCGCCGGGCACGAATACCGAAGGGAAATCGAACCACCGGGGCATGACCCCCACCACGGTAGTAGGCTGATCGTTCAGCACGATGGTCTGCCCCACAATGCCGGGATCCGACCCGAAGCGCCGTTCCCAGAGCCCGTAGGTGAGGACCGCGGCCTTGCGCGCGTTCCATTTGCTCTCTTCGGCGTCGAAGTTGCGCCCCAGCATGGGCTGCACCCCGAGAAACGGGAAAAAGTTTTGCGCAACTCCGTACCCCGAGAGCCGTTCGGGTTCGCCCGAGCCTGTCAGGTTGTAACTGCCGTAGTCGGAGAAGGCGAAATACGCGCTCAGTTCTTCGAACGATTCATTCATCGCGACCCAGTCGCGGTAGTTGGCAACGCGCGAGGTCCTGCCCGAGAGGCCGCTTGTGCCGATATTCGCGATCCACACCAGCCGCTCCGGAGCGCGAAACGGCAGCGGCCGGAGCAGCACCGTGTTCACTACGCTGAAAATGGCGGTATTGGCGCCGATACCCAGGCCCAGGATCGACACGGCGACCACACAGAATGCCGCCTCCCGCCGCATGGTGCGGGCCGCATACCGAAGATCTTGCCGCAATCCGTCCTTCCAGCCCATACTGCTTATACTGAGGAGACGGCGAAACGTTACGCTGCGGAGAGAGGCATGCGATGAACTACTTTTTGGCGAAGACCGACCCCGACACCTATTCTATCGATGACCTGGAGCGCGACCAGAAGACCGCCTGGGACGGTGTGACCAATCCGCAAGCCGTACGCGCCATCCGGGAAATGCGCCCGGGTGACCGGATCTTCATTTATCACAGCGGCGGCGTCTCAGGCGTTGTGGGATTGGCCACGGTAGAGTCCGAGCCAAGGCCCGATCCGAAGTCTCCCAAGTCGGCGGTAGTGGACGTGGCTTTCTGCGGC
>DATJWB010000291.1:0-16769 GCA_035501495.1 Bryobacteraceae bacterium
GTAGGACGGCTGATTGCCCGCCAGGCTGGCAAGAGCCGCAAACCTGGAGGCCGTTGGCGGGTGCCGCAGCGTAAGCCGGATTCGAAGGCCAAAGGGCGCGATTGGCTGGCGCTGGAAGTGCAGAAGCGCGGATTGACCTACGATGAGGCGCGCGCCGTGGTGGGAGCCATCCTGGATTCGATGGTGGCGGCGCTGCAAGCGGGCGAATGGGTCGAAACGCCGATCGGTGAGTTCCGCACCAAACGCCGCACCAAGCCGTATTTGCGGGTGCGGTTCGGCGGGGTGCAGACCATGCATCGCAGATCGTCGGAGACCGAATCGTGCTACATCCCGGTACCACGAAGAACAAGGAGGGCCGGTGGCTACCGGTTTACGGCGACTTGACCGAATGGATCGCAAGAGCTCGTAAGGAAAGCAGCGAGTCCCGGCCGCGAAGCCGGGTGTGCATCGATCTTCCGAGTGGTAGCAATCGCTCCGAGCACTGTCGCCGACAGTTCGACGTCTCCATCGCGAGCATCGTAACCCCGAGTTTTGGGTTGTGGACCAGAGATCCCGCCTTCAGAGAGATAGTGTTAGATTCCAGTCCGAGCAAAGTCTTGTTGACAGCCTCACCGTCCGCGATCAACAGTTCTTGGAGACGCGTTTCTGTGAGGCTCATCTGTGCCGGCGCAACGGCGTCCCATGCCGGAAACCGCTTCTTGAGGTAAGCGTCTGGTGATCCACCGATCCACCCTTCAGCCGCGGGCTGGAGGTGCGGCATCTTGGGGGGATGACCGACGAAAAGCGTAAGGTATTGGAGCAGTGTTGCTGAGCTTCGTCGCGACGTGCAAGCGGAACGCGGTCGAGCTGTTTGCCTGGTTCTCCGATGTGCTCTCGCGAATCGCTACGCATCCGATCAACAAGATCGAGGCATTGACTCTCTGGTTGTCTCAATTTTGGGGACAAGTGCAGGTCATACTTCTTGGTTTCATCTTGGAGGTTCTAGCCGCCACCCCTGGGCAAAAGTGGCTGAACGGTACTGGCGAGAATGTCAAGGTCAATCCGGTCGCCCGAGCAATGATGGCTGTTGATCTGAGAGTTGTTCCACAACGTTGCTGCCTGTATCGGAGCATCTCACAATGGTCAATTCAAGCCGGCATTTGGGGCGGCACGACGGCCGGGGCATCAATGCCCTTTCCACTCAAGCGAATCGCAGGGGAGATGTGGCAGAGCTGGTCTCGGTACCGTGCTCCCAGGAGATCCCTGGCGTTCAGGTGTAGACGACGTTGCGAGCCATCTGGGTCTGGTAGACGAGTGGCTCAAGCGGGAACTTGTGGCCAAAGCCGCCTCAGATACGTACTTCGCATGACGCAGCACGCCGCGCTGCGCTCCCACTTGTTCCCGGGTGACAGCCTCGAAGCGGTTTGCGCTGATCGCTGGGGTTGATCCAAACTGCTCCCATTTTCTGTAGTGGCGCGGAACGGCGCGATCCTTGAATATGACAGCTCTGATTGCCTACGAGGTCTTGGGAGTGCCTCCATCTCCAGCCGACCGCGGGAGAAGGCGTGCCGAGTTCAAGATGAACAACAACTCGGAAGAGACGTGAATCAGGGCGGCCAGGACCGGATTCAGCAGGCCAAAAGCCGCTAGCGCCACACCCACGCTATCGACCGCCAATGTGCCCGCGAAGTTCGCCCAAATGATCTTGCGGCAGCGGCGCGCGACCTTGAGTACCTCGGCGAACCGCAGCAGGTCATTTCCCAGCAAGACGACGGACGCGCTTTCGCGCGCTACGTCAGTGCCGGAACCCATGGCAACACCCAGGTTCGATTCCATCAGCGCAGGGGCGTCGTTCACTCCATCCCCAACCATCGCCACGATGCGGCCTTCCGCGCGCAGTTGACGGACGCGAGCCACCTTCTGATCGGGGAGCAACTCGGACTGCACCTCGTCTACGCCCAGTTCCACCGCGGTGGCCTCTGCGATTTCCTTCCGGTCGCCGGTCAGAAGAACGGTCCGCAGACCGAGCTTTCGCATTTCGGCGACGGCCGCGGTCGCTTCGGAACGGAGCACATCGGCGATCCGGATGGAGCCGAGCAGGCGACCTCCGGTGGCCACCACGACCTCGGAGAACTGCTCCGAAGCCTCTCCATTTTCGGGAATCAGCAGGCCGTCCTGCTCGAGAAGGGCGCGTGTGCCTACTAAGGTGCGGCGGCCGTCGACCTGGCACACAATTCCCATGCCGGGTGAGTAGCGGAAAGCCCACGGTTCCCCGAGGGGCAAGGACCCTTCCGACCCCTTCTTGACGATCGCCTTGGCGAGCGGATGTTCCGAGAACCGTTCCGCTGTGGCGGCGATGCGCATCACTTCAGTGGAATCGACGCCATCGTAGACGTGGACATCGAACACTTCAGGGATGCCCAGAGTGAGAGTGCCGGTCTTGTCGAGCACGACCGTGTCAATGGAGGCCAGCACTTCGAGATACAAGCCGCCCTTTACGATCGCGCCCTTCCGTGCGGCGCGGCCGATCGCGCCCAGGATGGCAAGCGGCGTTCCGGCAGCAATACCGCAAGCTCCGGCGACCACGATCACCGAGATGGTGGATCGCGCGTCTCGGGTAATCAAAAACGTTAGGGCTGCGCAGGCCAGCGCGAAGTAAACCAGGTAGCCAGCCAGGCGGTCCGCCGTGCGCTGGATGGGCGCGCGGGACCGCTCCGCGCGCTCCACTGCCTCGATGATGCGTCCAAAAGCGGTGTCGCGGCCGATCTTCTCGCGCGGATCTCCAGGACGCCCGATTGGTTGATGGTACCGGCGAATACAGGAGTGCCCGAGATCTTTTCGACAGGCATAGACTCGCCGGTGATCGTGGACTGGTCGACAAAGGAATGGCCGCTCGCGACCACACCGTCCACTGGAATTCGACCGCCGGGACGGACCAGCACCACGTCGCCAATCTCCACTTCCGAGAGGTTTCGCGCGGCGACCTGGCCCGCCCGCCGCACCTCGGCGGTTTGCGGCAGCAGGTCCAGGAGTTCCCGAATCGCACGCCGGCCGCGGCCCACCGTCATTCCCTCCAGGATTTCGGCAATCAACACGAACACGGTAATGAGCAGGGCGGTGAAGAACTCGCCAATCACCGAAGCGGCTACGAGCGCAATCGTCATGGAGAGTTCCATGGTCATGCGGCGGTCCAGCAGATCGGCGATGGCCTCTTTGAAGATGGGGTAGCCCCCGATCAGGACGCCGATCACGGCGAGGATGTCGATCCCCTTAACTCGTGGAACCACTTGTGCCCAAACCAGAGCGAGGATCACGGCAACGAACCCTACCCGCGCCCATTCGAGCCAGCCTTCGTCGTGGTCCTGATGATCGTCATGGTCCTCATCTTCCTGGCGATGCTCGTGATTGTGTGGATGGTGCCGGGAGTCCGCCTGGCTCGGTCCGCGGGGCTCTCCAACGCTGGTACTTTCCGGATTCGAATCCGTTAAACGCAGGTCCGGCATGTTTTCCCTCCTTGTGGGCTTAGTTCAAATACGCTCGCAAGACGTCGATCAGCTCTTGCGCGGCTTTGGCCTTTTCGGATGTGGGGTCATGGTCGGGATCCATCACATGGAACCGGATGTGCCCGTCGAGGACCTCGGCCATCAGGGAGTTGAAAGCGCCGCGGCAGGCGGAAATCGTTGCAGGATCTCCGAGCAGTCGGCCTCCCGCTCAATGGCGTGCTCAATCGACTCCACCTGTCCGCGCAAGCGGCGGACGCGATTGAGCATTTTCTTTTTGTCCCGAATGATGTGGGCCAGGAGCCACCTCCCATTGGTATAGATAGTATACCCCGTCTGGGTATATAATCCAAAGAGTTTCTCCGGAGGCCCCCGATGATCGAAACGTGCCATCCCGTAACCACCAAGCGCCTGGTGATTGGCCAGGTTTCGGTTTGCATCGGCTGCTGCTGCGGGCAGAAGGACCGGGGAAAGCCCGCGGTGCCGGTGGAGTGGCTTAAGACGGAATGGCGGCGGCGGGGGCTCCTCAAGAACATTCAACTCACGATCAGCGACTGTCTTGGGCCTTGCGACGTTCCGAACGTGGTGCTGATTGCGACCGCGGAGGAAAATGTCTGGCTCGGCAACATAGACGGCTTTGAATACTATCGCGAGATTGTAGAATGGGCCGCCGAGAGCAAAGCCGCGGGCGGATGCTGCCGCTCTCCAAGGATCTGCTGAAGCACAGACTCGACCCGTTCCGGTGGGGCGTAAGATACCGTAGCGGGGTATGTAGAACTGGCGGCTTCGAGAATTCAAGTCCCAATGGAAACTGGCGCGCGCACCGAAAAGCGCAGAAAGCCAGCCCTGCTCCCGGATCTGACGGGCACTCCGAAAAAACGCCGAGACGAATCTCGACGGGGCAGACACGAAGTGTCCGTGCCACGGTGTTGGGACATCCCGTCCATGGAGGTTCGGGGACCGGCCACCGGGCTTCCCGCCCGTTTACAAGATTATTGTCAACCACGACGGGTCTGTCCGCGTAGAGTAGTATTGTGGCAAGTTGAAAATGGATGCCGCCTCGCAGGCACACTTCTTATTGAGGCTGTGACGGGTTTGCTACCCGTTAAACGATACCCGTGGGGAGGGGAAGAATGAGAACCGTGGCCAAAGTAGTGGTGTTTCTGTGGGGACTGAGCGCCTGGGCGCAACCTCCGGACGATTGGCGCGCGCGGCGCGTGATCGTAATTGGCGTTGACGGGTTGAGTGTGGACGGAGTCAACAAGGCACACATTCCCCGCCTGAAAAGACTGATGGAGCGCGCGGCTTGGACCCTGGAAGCGCGCGCGGTCCTGCCTACGCTGAGCAGCCCGAACTGGGAATCGATCATCACGGGCGCCGGCACGGAACAGCACGGCATCACCTCGAACGGTTATCTGCGAAAGCTGGTGGAGTTCCAGCCGGCATGCCTCGACGCGCAAGGCATGTTCCCCACTATCTTCGGCTTGCTGCGCGCTGCGCGGCCCTCGGCGCGCATCGCCGTCTTCCACGACTGGGGTGGTTTCGCCAATCTGCTGGAGAAGAATGCTCCCGACGTGCTGAAGCACGAGAGCGGTCCCGAGAAGACCACCGCGGCCGCCATCCAGTACTGGAAGGGGAACCTGCCTGCGCTGTTGTTTATTCACCTGGATAACGTGGATCACACCGGCCACGAGGAGGGCTGGAGCAGCCCTGCTTACCTTCGCGCGGTGGAGGACGCCGACAAACACATTGGTGAGATTCTCGACATGGTGAATGAGGCGTCAGCCGAGGACTCCACTTTCATCATGATCACCTCCGATCACGGCGGCAAGGGACGAAACCATGGAGGGAACTCGATGGAGGAGATGCTGGTTCCGTGGGTCTTCAGCGGCCCCGACGTGGCGCCGGGGCAGATCAACGGCCCAGTCTACGCTTATGACACGGCGGCGACTCTGGCCTGGATTTACGGTTTCAGCTTGGCGGATTGTGCTATCGGAAGGCCAGTTCTGGCGGCGTTTCGTCCGGCGGCGGTGGCGTTGCGGATTGCCGGCCAACCGGGTACAGGAGAGCGCGGTTGCCAGCCGCTCCAACCAAGAGTACCCGCTGGATCCCCGGTTCTGGTCGCGCCCTACGAGGTAGGGATCGGCCACTCGAAGGACTGAGCGGCGAGCATCGGTGGGATGAACCATTTAATCATCCTGGGTTGTATATTCGATTTCACCCTGTTCAGGGAAGCAGGTTTCCGACATCACAAATATGCTCCCAGACAATTAGCGTCCCGCGGCGCAGGATCCACCTAGCAATCGCTGCGATGTTTGCATGATCGTTTTGTTCCGACTAGAGGGGGGTTCTAATGAGAAGGATTCGATTCAAGGCCCTACTTGCAATCCCGGCCGCCGCAGTCGCACTGTGGGCGCAGGCGTCGTCCTGGGACGGAGACTGGCCGGATTGGCGCGGTCCGAATCGCGATGGGACTTCGCGCGAGAAGGGGCTGCCGGAGAAGTGGTCGCTTAAGGGCGATAACTTGGCCTGGAAGGCTCCCTATGGGGGCCGCTCCACGCCCGTAATCTTGGGCGATCACCTGTACCTGGAAAACACGGCGGGCGCCCGCGAAACCGAGCAGGAGCGGTTACTATGCTTCAATGCCGATACCGGAAAGCTGCTCTGGGAGTACAAGTTTAACCTCTACCAAAGCGACGTGCCGGCGCATCGCGTGGGGTGGGCTTCCCCTGTCGTCGATCCCGAGACCGGCAACGTGTACTCGTTCGGTGTGAACAACCTGATCACCGCTTTCACACGCGACGGCAAGAAGCTCTGGGAGCGCTCCATCACCGAAGAGTTTTCTCCTTTCACCACGCACGGCGGGCGCACCGTTTCGCCGATTGTCGATGGCAACCTGGTGATCGTCAGTACACCCACTTCCACCTGGGGGACGCAGGCGCAGCGTCAGCAGCGGTTCATCGCCATGGATAAACGCATAGGCGACATCATCTGGATTAGCACGCCCGGAGGTAGGCCGTACGATACCAGCTACGCGCCCATAAACATTGTCACGATTAACGGCAAGCGACTAATGATCACCGCCGGAGCGGACGGCGCGGCACTGGCCATGAAGCCGCAGACTGGTGAGCCGGTATGGAGCCTGGCAGTCGCTAAGCGCGGCATGAACACTGGCCTCGTAGCCAATGGCAAATATGCCATTCTGTCGCACGGCGATGAGAATCTGGAAGGGAATGAGATGGGGATGATCGCCGCGTTCGACGCCACTAAGTCCGGGAAGCTGGGAATGGACAGCATCAAATGGATGGTCAAGGGGTTCCTGGGCGGCTTCTCCTCTCCAGTCATGGATGGCGACCGACTCTATCAGGTGGCCGATGACGCGAATCTGTACGCCTTCGATGTGGAGACCGGGCGGCAGTTGTGGAAACAGAACCTCGGCATCATCCAAAAGGCCTCGTCGGTGTTGGCCGATGGCAAGCTTTACATCGGAACGGAGAGCGGCAAATTCTGTATTCTTCGCCCCCACGCCGATGGGTGCGAGGTCTTGAGCGAGGTGATGTTGCCCATCAGTGAGCAGGGGCTCAATTCGCAGAGAACCCCCGAACCGATCGTGGCAGGCGCCGCCGTGGCGCGTGGCCGCATCTATTTCGTATCCAGCGACACGCTTTACGCCATCGGACCGAAGCAGACCAAGGCGGCAGACTGGAAGCCGGTGGCGCCCGCGATGGAGGCTGGCGAAGGGCCTGCCACCTGGGTGCAAGTGGAGCCCACCGAACTCGTGGTGAAGGCCGGCGAGACGCTGCAATTACACGCCAGGCTGTTCGACGCCAAGGGACGCTTCCTGCGCGAAGACAAGGCCGCGTGGTCGCTTCAGGGACTGACCGGGACGGTGGCCGACGGCAAGTACACGGCTCCGACAGGCCCGATGGGGCAGGCCGGACTCATCAAGGCCACCGTCGGCGATATTACCGGCGAGGCGCGCGCCCGTGTGATTCCGCCGCTGCCGTGGAACGAGACGTTCGATTCGTATGCGGTGGGAAGCGTGCCGGCGCACTGGGTGAGCGCGACGACGGTCGGCAAGTTCCAGGTGACGGAACTGGAAGGGAACAAGGTGCTGGAGAAAGTGCCTACGGATACGCTGTTCAAGCGTATGCGCGTGTTCATGGGGCCGAGCGACTGGTCGAACTACACGGTCCAGGCCGACATCCGAATCCCTGAGAAGAAGCGCCAGATGGGGGATGCCGGGATCATTGCGCAACGCTACACCCTGTTCGCCTTTGGCAACAATCAGCGTTTGGAAATGAACTCGTGGCAGCCGGAGGTGGCCCGCGCCGTGTCGGCGCCGTTCGCGTTCAAGCCGGACACCTGGTATCGGCTCAAACTGCGCGTGGAAAACACTCCCGAGGGAAAAACGCACATTCAAGGTAAAGCCTGGCCCGCAGCCGAGGCAGAGCCCGACGAATGGCCCATCGACCGCATCGACCCTATTTCCAACAAGCAGGGCAGTCCGGGTATCTTCGCAGACGCTCAGTATGGTGTGTATTTCGATAACTTGAAGGTGACACCCAACCAATGAAGTACCTGATACCTGTCTTCCTGAGTTGCTCAATGTGGTTTATGTTTGCGTCCGACCCGGGGACAGGCGACTGGCCCATGTGGGGCGGCAGCGGCACGCCGGATCGCAACATGGTTTCGCCATGACCGGGATTCCGGTGTGTGGGATATCAAGACCAAGAAGGACGTGAAGTGGGTTGCCGAGCTGGGGTCGCAGAGCTACGGCAATCCGTTGGTGGCCGGGGACCAGGTCTACGCGGGCACCAATAACGAACTGGTGCGCAATCCTAAGGAGCGGTAGTGGGTCAATTTGAAATTTGTTTCAAACTGACCCACTACCCAAGGAGCCTGGAGACCGCGGGGTGCTGATGTGCTTCCGCGAGTCGGACGGCAAGTTCTTATTCATCAGCGAGAGGCCGGGCAGTCGGAAGAGAGAGCGAATCAGATATGCCGGCATAAACTGTATCCCTCGGCTTAATATGGCATACCGGCAAGCGGCGGCAACACGGGCGTGATCTTGCCCCAGCCTTGATCTTTCGCCGCCTTCATGTCCTTGGTTAACTGATCCGGCAGGTTGGACTTCAACTTCGGCCGCCCCTCGTCGTTGCCCAGCACCCAGGCGATAGCGGCGACGGTCTTCGACACCACTTGCATCTCCTTGTAATCGATCTTCTCGGTGGTGTCGGTGGGGCGGTGATAGTCCGGGTGCAGCCCAGTGGTGAAGAACGCGATGGGAATCCCCATTTTCGCGAAATTGTAATGATCGCTCCGATAGAAGACTCGCTGGCCATTCGGCTGCGGACCGAGGTTGTCGTGCGTCGCGTCGGGCGCCGTGGTGTCGTAGAAGTGATTCAGCGTCAGTTTCTGATAGGCGCCGTTCACGGTCTCGATGGTCTTCTCCAAATCGTCGCTGCTGATGTTAGGCCCCACTACCAGGACCTCGCCGGGATTCACCAGGACATGGGTCGCATCCGGGTCGGTGAAGCCCGGGCCTTTGGTCCGTCCGATCATGTCCATGTTCAAGTCGGCGACGATCCTGGTGAGATCGACGGGAGGGTACTGGTTGAAGTACTGCGATCCCCAAAGTCCCTTCTCTTCGCCGGCATTCCACAAAAAGATCAGGCTGCGCTTAGGCCGCAGGCCCTTGGCGGCGCCTTCCGAATAGGCCCGGGCCATGGCGAGCATGCCCGCAGAACCGGAACCGTCGTCATCGGCGCCGTTGAAGACATTGTGGCCGTCTGGAAGCGGGGCGCTCAGACCGAGGTGATCGAGGTGCGCGCTGATCACGATGTACTCGCTCTTCAACACCGGATCGCCGCCCTCCAGGATGCCGACGACATTCTCGCCATGGGCCTGCTCGCTGTGGATGGCGAGATGCAGGCTCAGTTTCTTCGCGGCCGTCAGTTCGAACGAATCCTGTTTGGCATTCGTTCCGGCCGCATAGAAGGCCTGCGACGCGTTGATCTTCTCACCCTGGAAAATGGCGTTGGTCATCGCCAGGCCGGCGGTGATCGAGGGCGCGCTGGGGCACGGCGGGGGCTGCAGCAGCTTGGGCACCTGGAAGTTGGGGCCATTGAGCGCCGGTCCTCGCCCGCCACCTCCAAATCCTTGGCCGGCGTTGGGGTTGGCCATCGCGGTCAATTGTTGAAAATCCCCGATGGTGACCACCGCCAAAGCGCCGTTCTTCGCGGCGTATTCTTCGGGTGTCAGGTAGTCCGTGCAATTCTGGCCCAGGGGATTCGTCGCCGCGCCACGTCCTCCGCCACCGCCGCGTCCGCCTCTTCCACCCGCGGCGGCCTGTTGCGCGGCGAGTTCGGGAGGCAGCCCGGCAACCACGACGATCTTATTGCGGACATCCAGAGCCTCATACGGATTCACTTTCGTTTTGTCGATCACATACCCGTTACCCGCAAAGACGAGATTGCCTGTGACGTCGACAGGCATCAGGGGCGCTCCACGGCCTCCGGCGCTGGTAGTCCAGTCCTTCCCGTATTCGAAATCCAAATGAAGATCCGCCGGCTGGGGAGAAGCAGAATCGGAGCCACCTGCGCCGCCACGCCCACCGCGGCCGGCGCCGCGCCCTCCGCGACCGCGTGGAGCGGGGGCCGTAATGGAGACCTTGCTCTCGGCCGGCACCACCTGTTTGGCGACCAACTCGATGGGCATCAGGTACGGCTGCAGCGGACCGTTCGTACCGGTCGTGCTCCCTCCCGGCTTGAGCCCCCACTCCGCCAGGTGGCTGGCGATGTACAGAGCGGCGACGTCGTAGCCTCGGGAAGGGAGATTGCGCCCCTCCAACTGGTCAGAAGCAAGAAAGTTGAGATATACCTTCAGTTCTTCTTCCGTGATGGAGTCGGCATTGCCATAGCCGACGACCGGGCGGGCCACGATCTTGGCTGCTTTCGCCTTAGATTGCGGCTCGGACTTCGCGGTTTGTGCGACGAGCACCGCGGTGAGCGCGAGAACTGCCCCTAGAGAAATGCTGACGACGATTTTGCGCATATTATCCTCTTGCCAACTGAGTCAGAATGAGCCGGACGACCGCCAGGCACTCAGCGCCAATGTTACTGACCACCGGGACCGCCGGTTGCAGGGCGGGTCGCCGGCGCTCCGCCCTCCTGCCGCACGAGCGTTGTTGGGGGCAAGTCATAGGCGGATACCAAGCTCTGATTGCCGTCCTTGTCGATCGCTTTCACGCCGATCACTACATCATCGATGGATAAGTCCGGGATGGTGTATTCGGTCACGTTTCCGACGTAGATTTCGCGCTCCCATACCGGAGATGTGGTGGCCCGGATCACGATCGCATAGCCGGCCAGATCGGGCTCAGGCTTGAGCCATTTCTCCCAGCGTAGGGCGGCGTCGTAGCCCGTCCGACCGCGGCTGAGTCCCGGCCCCATTGCTCCCCGCGCCCGCCCCTGAGCATTGGCGACCGAGGCCTGTGAACCGGCGGCCGGCGCGCTGTCGCCCGGTGGATTCCCGGTTGCTGCCGGGGTGCCTGGCGACCGCGCGCCGGTGCGGGGCCGCGACACCACCGGGGGTTTCGGGGCGAGGGCTAAACTGGACAGCACGGCAGCATTCATCTTCGCGATCCGGGTGGCGTATGGCGCAGACGCATTGGCAAAGGTGTCGGTGGCAGTGTGTTGGTTCGCGTAGTTCTCGCTGGGCGTGGTGAGGCGAACGGCCGCGTAACCTTCGCGATTGAACGAGGTGTGATCTCCTCCTCTGCCAAACCGGTCCCGCCGGAATATCAAGTCCACCGTCATCGAGGGAAAATAGCGCTCCGCGATCTCCTTGGTGTAGCGGGCCAGAGAGCGGGACGGCGAGTCTTCAGGCCCCTCGGAGAACACTCGCACGCGGTTATTCGCGGACCGGCCGTTGCCGGCTACATCGTTCCCGATGATGTCGTTATTGAGAACGGCCTCGATCTGCATTTTCTCCTGCCTGGCCTTGCCGGCATATGCCTGGCTGCCAAACAGACCGACCTCCTCGGCGGAGAAAGCTATGAAGACTACCGATTTGTCGAACTCGTACTGGCTCATGACTCGCGCCAGTTCCAGCACGGCCGCTACGCCGCTGGCGTTGTCGGAAACGCCGGGTGCATTCGGCTCGACATCCTGTGCGTTCCTGGGGCCTTCGTCGTCGGTCCGCGGCGTGCCGGGCCCACGGCGCGCGGCAATCGAATCGTAGTGGGAGGAAATCACTACAAATTGATCGGCATCCACCGTTCCGGGGAGCACTGCCACAACGTTGGCAAGATCGACATCGTGAGCTACCCGCTGTGATTTCTTGACGGTAAACGGGTCCAGTTTCACCTGTAGACGAGGGCTGTAGCTCTTGAACTCATCGAGAATCCAGCGCCCGGCGCCGCCAATTCCATGGGTAGGGCTGTCCTGCTCGGAGAGGACATAGCGAGTCCCGAACCCTTCCAGCTTCTTCATGGTAGCGGCGATGCGTTCTTCGGAAACCGCATCCACAATCTGTTTGATAGTGGGGTTCAGACGCGTGACTGGAGGCTGGCTAAAGCCTGCCAGGGCACACAAAAAAGCGGGCAAGAGAAAGGAGCGAACGCCACGAATTCGCACAACTGACCTCCTGTGTCTGGAAACCAGTAATGATAGCTCAGGCCCCGGAAATCGCTGCGCATTGATTTGCAACCGGGCTGTATTCGCTGTGACCGGATAGCTTCAGGGAATCGATGGACTGCCCGCTACCTGGCCTGGTGGAAGCCAGGCGAGCACCCAAATTTCCACGGATGCACGTCATTTGCAAGCGGGCACTAAGTGCGTTCAGACTCCTCGAAGTCCGGTCATTGCGCCGTACCGTCCGCTCGTCGATTACTTATAGCGGAAGTTGGCCACGGGCTGTAGAATCGGTGTTCTTCATGCACCGCCGACAGACCGACCCATCCACCCCAAACCCCAGTCCCAGCCCGGACCCGTATCGCGGAGTCGTCTTCGTCCTTCTCGCTTTGGCACTCCTGGGCACGGCCGGCGCCGTAGCAGGCAACGGGTTGCTGGCGGACCCGCTGCTCCTTGATGTTGCTGTGACGCTGAGCATCGCGACCGGGATTCTCTTCGGAGTGGCGGTAGCCCAAGTTTTACGCGCGCAACCCCCGAAGAGCCGTGAGCCAGTTCCGGAAGCCAAGCCCGCCGAGCCGGCCGGCGCCAACGCGGACCAGAATTCCGCCGTCGCAGAGGAGACCCCGAAAGCGGAGGGTCCGCAAGCAGTCACTCCGCCGATTCGCCGGTGGCCGACTCCGGATCTTAACGAACTCGATCCGATCCTCGTTGTGAGGATTGGCGCCGGTGCGCTGGGAGCGGTGGGCATCCTTCGTGTGGTGCAAAGCGACCTTGCCACGGCTCCGTCTCCATTGATGGCGGGGACCGCCTCGGTGTTTTGTCTCGCGGCGGCCGGCCTGGCCGGAACCGCTGCCCGGTACCTCGCGGGCATCGACCCATGCCGGCTCCCCGAGGCTTCCGGACTATGCCGTGGCGCGCGGGTAACCGCGTGGATCCTCGTACTTACCGCCCTATCGTTCGGCTTGGCGTGGGCGGGACTCCAGACGCTCATTCGAGTCCTTCACCTCGCTGTTCTCGCGGTGGTTGCGGCGGTGAGCTATGGCCTTCTCAGGGAGCGGCAGCCCCTCGATTCTCCCCCTGCCTTTCCGCTCGACCTCACCGTACTCTCCGTCCTTGGAGCCCGGACGAATCTTCTGGCCAGTGTGTTGGACAGCGCCGAGGCGCAGCTCGGTATCGATCTGCGTTCCACCTGGGCACTCACGGTGGTCCGCCGCAGCCTGGAACCGCTCGTCATTGGCCTGTGCCTGGTGGCTTGGCTCTCCACCTCCCTGACGGTAGTGGGGGTGGAGGAGCAAGGTCTGGTCGAGCGCCTGGGAGTCCCGGTGGGGGGAGATCCTCTCGCCTCGGGGCTACATCTGCATTGGCCGTGGCCCGTGGATCGAGTGTTCCGCATTCCTGTCAGGCGTGTTCAGGCCTTGGCCGTAGGGCACGAAGGGGAGGAAGGAAAAGGCCCGGAAAACGTCCTGTGGGCCGTCGAGCACGCCGCCAACGAGTACACTCTCCTGCTCGGCAATGGACGCGATCTTATCACCGTGGATGCTACCGTTCAGTTCCGCATCGTCGACGCGCGCGCCTGGCGCTACCACTCTCAGAATCCGGCCGAGGCGCTGAAGGCCATCGCCTACCGCGCGGTCATGAGGAACACCGTCAACCGCACACTCTCCGAAGCGCTGTCGGAGAACGTCGCCACCTTGACGGAGCGCATGCGGACGATGGTCCAGTCGGATGCCGACGCCCTCGGTCTGGGCGTGGAAGTGATGGCCTTCACGGTCGGGGGGATGCATCCACCCGTGATGGTGGCTGCCGACTACCAGGGCGTCGTCTCCGCGGAACTTGGCAAAGTGACGGCGGTGGTGAAGGCCCAGGCGTTCCGCAACCAGACCGTTCCGTTCGCTGAAACCGTCGTGCTGATGAGTGCGAACACGGCTCGCGCGAAGGGCGCCGAAAGCCTCGCCCAGGCGGCCGGCCAGGCGTGGAGTTTTCGGGCGTTGGAGTCACAGATCCGGGCCGCGCCCGAAGAATACTATTTTCGCCGTCGCCTGGAAACCCTTGAAAAGGGCCTGGCGATACGCTCTTTCACGATCGTGGATTCCCGCTTCCAGCGGGACGGAGGTGAGTTGTGGTTGATGCCTTGAGAACGCAACGCTGGCTGAGGGCGATCGTCGGCAGTATGGCTCTTGCCGCCATCGTTTTCCACGCCACGGCGGTGGTTGTGACCGAAGGCCAAACGGCTCTGGTGACGCGCTTCGGACGTCCCGTGCGCGCCACCACCCGGGCGGGCCTGCACTGGAAGCTTCCCTGGCCCATCGATAGCGCCATCTTTCTGGATATGCGGCGGCGGGTGTATGAGACCGGCCTTACCGAGATGCTGACACGCGACAAGAAGAATGTCATCGCACGGACGTTCGTGGTCTGGCGGGTGGGCGACCCTCTCGCCTTCACGCAGGCCCTGGGGAGCGAGGGCGCCGCCGGAGGAAAGCTGGACGGTCTGCTGGCCAACGCGGCCATCGGCATCCTGGGCGGGCACGATCTTTCCGCGCTGGTATCCACAAATCCCGCCGATCTGCAAATGGACCAGATTGAGGCCGAACTCCTATCCTCCACCTCGCCTGTGGCGATGCGAAGCTACGGCGTGGCCATTGAACAGATTCGGCTCAATCGCATCGCTCTCCCCGAACAGAACGTGAACGCCGTCTTCGAGCAGATGCGCGCCGAGCGCCGCCAGTTCGCCGCCCGGTTTCAAGCCGAAGGCGAGCGCGAAGCCAGCCGGATCCGTTCCGAAGCCGAACTGGAGGCAGCGCGCATCCGTGCCAAGGGTGCGGAGGAAGAGGCTCGCATCCGCGGCGAGTCGGCGGCCCAGGTCGCCCGGACCTACGCCGATGCGCACCGTACCGACCCCGGGCTCTACCGCTTTACGCGGTCGCTCGAATCTCTCGACAAGCTCGTCACGGTAAGCACCTCGTTGATCCTGCGCACGGACTCGGAACCCTTCTCGCTCCTGCAGAGCAAGGACAAGCCGTGAGAAAGCTGGGATTGCCCTCGGAAGTCGGACGCCTGGCAGCGCCCGTTGTTGGGCTTCTGGATGCCGCCTGGCAGCGCATGCACTGGTGGATCGGCGCCATGGCTGTGCTCTATCTTTTGTCGGGGATCACCATCGTGCGTTCCGACGAAGTAGCGGTGATCCTGCGCTGGGGTCGCCTCGTGGGGGATACGCCAGGACTACGGGAGCACGGGCCGGGACTGCTGTTTGCCTTCCCACGTCCGGTAGACCGTGTGGTGCGCGTTCCGGTCAAGCACGTGTACGAGGTTTCAGTCGGCACACTCGCAAGCACCGATGAGGAATTCACCTTCGACCCCGTAACTCAGGGCTATGCGCTGACCGGGGATCAGAACATCGTGCAGGTAAACATGATGGCCCGCTACCGGGTTCGCGACGCTGCCGAATGGTCGTTCTATGGCCCCAAGGCCGATGACATCCTGCGCGCGGAGGTCACCGCCGCCATGGTTCGTTCCCTGGGCGAGATGGGGGTCGATCGGGTGCTTGCCGACGGACGCCGGGAACTGGTGGCGACCGCAACGCGCCGCGTTCAGGCCGGGCTCGACGCGGCCCACTCGGGTCTCGAAATCTCCTCGCTCGAACTCACGCAACTGGCTCCTCCGGGGGCGCTGGCGACCGATTTCGACGCGGTGCAAAGCGCCTTCATCGGCGCCGAGACCGCCAAGAAAGAGGCCCAAGCCTTCGCCGAGACGGCCATCCCCGCAGCCCAGGCGGTGGCCGATACCACGGTGCAAACGGCCAGGGCGGACAGCGCTGGCGCGATCTCCAAGGCAAAGGGCGATGCCGAAGCCTTTCTGGCACTGGCCAAGGAATATCGGGCCAACCCCGCCGTGGTTCGCGAGCGCCTCTACCGCGATGCCGTGGAAAAGGCCATCGCCAGCGCGGGCGGCGTACGTTGGATACCCCCGCCGATTGGCGGCAGCTACCACGGCCTCCGCATCACCATCGCGCCCGCCGGGGCCCGTGCCAAGTCCCTGAGCGATCCCGAAGGCGGAGACGACAGGCCATGAACCCTCTGGCACTGGAAGGCCCGCATCCCGGCGACGATAGTGCGCCCGGTGTTCTCGCGCCCGAAGAACGCCGCCGGATCAGCATCCGGCTGAGCGCCGGGCTGACGGGCATCGGACTTCTCGGCTTGGGGACGATCCTGGTGCGAGTGGCGCCCGACCAGTGGCAGATCGGCGAGTTTTTCCGCGGCCTGGCGGCAGCCGTCGTGGGCATTCCCACACTCATCTCGGGCCTGCGCGGGGTGGTTACCGGCGACACCCGGCGCGCCACCGACCAGTTGGTCGCCATCGCCGTGCTCGCCGCCGCGGCTAGCGGCGATTTCGTCACAGCCACGTTCATCCCGCTGTTCCTGGAAGTGGGCCGCCTCTTCGAAGAGCGCAGTTCGCTCGGGGCTCGCGCGGCAATTGACGGTATCCGCGCTCTTGGCGCGCGACAGGCGGTGCGTTGGCGCGACGGCGTGGAGGAGCGCGTCGACCCCAACAGCCTGAAGCCGGACGACGAGATCCTGGTCCGGCCGGGCGAAAGGATTGCGGTCGATGGAACGGTTCTCGAAGGGCGGGCAGCGGTGGATCAGTCCGCCATCACGGG
>DATJWB010000292.1:0-37445 GCA_035501495.1 Bryobacteraceae bacterium
TCTCTTGTTGATCTCCTCTGGCGTCTTGGCTCACAACGGAGTTGCCAGTGCGTCCGTCGATCTGGGGTTTGATTACCGGAATATGGTGGTCATCTATCCGCAGCTTTATGCGCAGCAATTGACGGTTGCAACCGCGCGGCAAGAGATGGATACCCTTTCGGTGCGGTTGAGCGCTATGCCGGGTGTAGAGGGAGCAACCGCCGCAGTGGCGCCGCCTTTAGGCGGACGGGTCATGTTTGAAAATCTGCCAGGCCTTCCCCGTGTTTACCGGAACGTCGTTGCGCCGTCGTATTTCACCGTTATGAAGCTGCCGCTCCTACGTGGACGCTCCTTTGCTGCTGGAGAGCAGAATGTTGCGATCGTCAGCGAATCCGCCGCTCGGGCAATGTGGCCAAATCGAGATCCACTGGGCAAAATTCTGAATCTGACGGGAGCCGATCGGACGATAGTTGGAGTCGTGAAGGATAGTGGGGCGAATCTTCTTGTAGATGCCGATTCCGTCGAGGCCTATCTGCCAATCCAGGCAGCAGATGTGGAACGTAGTGCGCTAATTCTACACACGCGTACTGATCCCGCAGAGCTGGTGCGGATGATTCCGGCGATCGCGGCAGAAGTGAAGCAAACAGTTTCCGTGGTGCTGATGCGTGCATCACGAGACAGCTTCCTCGAAGGCCAGCGAAGAATGATTACATTGATCGGTTCAATCGGCGCGGTAGCGACCGCGTTGGCTGCTGCGGGCATGTTCGCACTAGTCGCTTTCACAGTCGCGCAAAGAAAGCGTGAACTCGGCATTCGAATCGCGATTGGCGCCACGCCGCGACACATTCTCGGGGTACTCCTGTCGCAAAACGGAAAGCCGACTGGAATCGGAATCGTAACCGGCGTTGTTTTGGCTGCTGTGCTTTCGCGGCTCGTGCGTAGCCTTGTGGCTCTCCAAAAGAACAATGCTGTGGATGTCATCGGGTTCGCCGCCGGAATTGCCGCCTTCGTGCTGGTCGCAGCGTTGGCAACTTTGTCGCCGGCAGTGCGAGCGTTGAAGATCGACCCCTCAGCGACACTGCGGGAGGAGTGACTCGGACGTGTGATTGGCTCTACACGATATGACTGCACCAGTGCGCATTGAAGAGATCTGGAAAACCTACGAAAACACAATTGCGGTTCGAGACTTGACGTTGAGCGTGCCGGCTCAGAGTGTTTATGCGTTTCTCGGGCCAAATGGGGCTGGCAAATCGACGACAATTCGAATCATGCTTGGACTCCAGCGGCCGACTCGAGGCAGGGTATGGCTGTTCAACCGGCCCCTCGATACGGATCGGGTTGCTCTATTAAGGCGGGTTGGGTCGCTGGTGGAGGCACCTTCCGTGTATTTGCATCTGACTGGACGCGAAAACCTGGAAGTCCATCGCCGCTTGCTGGGCCTCTCAAAACCTTCTATCGATGAGGCGCTGGAGCGGGTTGGCTTGGCATCCGTTGCCAACCGGCTTGTCCGGAACTACTCCTCAGGAATGAAGCAGCGGCTCGGACTGGCTCAAGCTTTACTCGGCGACCCAGAGTTGCTGCTGCTCGATGAGCCGACCAATGGACTCGATCCTGCGGGGATACATGAAGTGCGAAGCCTCATCCGGGATCTGCCCAAACATGGGGTTACGGTCTTCCTCTCCAGTCATCTCCTTGCCGAGGTCGAGCAGGTCGCGACGCACCTCGCGATCATTTCTAGAGGTCAGCTGAAGTTCGAAGGTACACAGGAGGAACTGCAGAAGAAGAACAAGCCCACGATTGTCGTTAAAGTTGACCAGATGGATCGTGCATGCGCGCTACTGAATGCCATGGGCGTGATAGCTACCCATAAAGGCGATCACCTCATGATTGCGCCGGATACCCTGTATGCGCCGGCACAGATCAATAGGATTTTGGTGGAAGCCGGCGTCGCTGTATCTCATCTCGCGAATCAGCAGATGCGGTTGGAGGAACTCTTTCTGGAGCTCACGCACCCGGCAGTACAAGAGCCGGAGTACGCTCAATGACACTCGCGAGGGTTCTGAATGCCGAACTGCTAAAAATGAAGAGGACCATTGCACTAAAGATGGTCGTGCTCGCTCCAGCGGTGGTCGTGCTCCCGATCCTCTTTGTTGGCTCTCAGGCGCCATTTTCGACGTTCAATTACAATGGCATTGCAAATAAGTGGCGGGTACTGGCAATCTTAACGCTTAGGGTATGGGCGATTCTGATGATGCCGCTGTACGTCACCCTGGAAACGGCCTTGATTGCCGGGCTTGATCATTCCGAAAATCAGTGGAAGAGCCTGGTTGCCAGGCCATTTCCGCGCTGGACCCTTTATCTGGCCAAACTGGTTGTCGTAGTGGGCATGACTGCTCTCAGCACAACGGTGCTTCTGTGCGGCATCCTGATCGACGGGGCCGTCCTGGCACGGGTTCAATCCGAGGTGGTTTTCGGATCTCCGGTTCCTTGGGCTGCGATTTTGCGAGATGGCGCTCAGGTAATGGGTTTGGGCTTCCTCGCCCTTACCATCCAACATTGGGTCAGTCTGCGATGGCGGTCTTTTTCGGTCGGTATTGGCGTAGGTATTGTGGCGATTGTAGTTGGCGTATTCGCCGCGGCTGCTCAGCAGCAGGGGGGAAGTTGGTTCGAGTATTTTCCGTGGGCACTACCGATGCTCGTACTCGCGAGACAACCTCACAATTTACAGGCAGCCCTATTGATCAGTAGCGTAATCGGGCTACTCGTGGCGGCGGCCGGGGCTCTGGATTTCTGCAGGCGAGAAATAAAGTGATGGATACGTCGCCGGCCAGCCTTGACTACCTGAATCGGCGCAATGTCCGCGATCACGTCATCGGAAGCGCTCTGGCACAATGGAAAGCAGCGTTCGCAGTGGACAGCGGCGTGTTGGCCCGACCGCCGACATGGTATGGATCGCTTTGATTCAACATCGCCCACAGCACACGATGGTCGATAAGGAGGTGCAGTATGAAGCGCAAATCAAAAACATGCGTCATACATCTTTCATGAAATCCGGTATCGTCGCCGGAATCCTGGGTTTAGCCGCGATGTCATTCGCTCAGCAATATCCGCCCGCCGGCCAATATCCACCACCAGCCGGCCAATATCCGCCAGCCCAGCAGCAGTATCCGCCAGCACAACCGCAGTATCCGCCGCAGCAGGGGCAATACCCGCCGGCGGGACAATACCCCTCGGCGCCTCCGCCGTACGTTCCGCCCGAACAGCTCAACGGTGTCGTACAGAGAATTGCGCTGTATCCCGACCCGCTGCTAGCCCAGATCCTGACAGCTTCGACCTTCAGCGACCAGATCCCGCAGGCGGCGGCTTGGGCCAACCAGCACGGCTATCTACGTGGAGACGAACTGGCCGCCGCGATCCAGCAGGACCAGCTTCCCTGGGATCCGAGCGTGCTGGCTTTGATTCCATTTCCGCAGGTCCTGAACATGATGGGCAGTGACCCGGGCTGGACCCAAACACTCGGCAATGCGGTGCTCGCGAATCGCGCGGGCGTAATGGATGCTGTGCAACAAATGCGCCAGCAGGCGTACGACTACGGTTACCTGCGCACGAACCAATACCAACAGGTAATCCCCGAACCCGGAGCGATTCAGATCGTGCCCGTCAATCCGGGGGTGGTTTATGTACCCACGTACAGTCCGGCGGTCGTCTTTGCCCGGCCAAGACCCGGATACTTCCTCGGCGCCGCCATCCATTTCGGCCCGGGCATTACGATCGGCGCGGGATTCGCTCCCTTCTGGGCGCATCCGTACCTGGGATGGCGCGAACACTCGATCGTGATCGGCGGGCGCCCTTGGGTGCGAACCTGGGGCAATCGCGGCACCTACGTGCATCCGTATGAAGGCTGGCGCCGCCCGGAACGAGGCCGCGTCGAACGGCACGACTTCCGGGAACACGAGCGGCACGATCGATAAACCGATAGAGGCTTCCGGCTTACCGCCTCACCAACCACTCGAGGTATCGCGAGACGGCCGCGAGTTCCGCCTCGGTATACAATCCCGTGGCGGCCTGATGGCTCCACGAGGAACCCGGCTCCAGCACCACTTCCGGGGGTTCGAAGGTCCGAAGCACCGGCAGACGAGAAGAGAGGTCGTACACCCGTGTGCGGCCGGCGCTCTTTTCGACCACCACAGCGGGAAACGGCTGCTCGCCCGAGGTGCGCACGGTCACCACGTTCGGCGACTCGATGGTGCGCAGGTTTCCCAGCCTGGCCGTCCGAATTTCCTGCAGCGCGATACTCACCGGGGTTCCGCGTCCGTCAATTTCGTGGCATGAGCCGCACGCCCCAGGCCGCCCTGGATCGAAAAACAGACTGCGCCCCCGCTCCACCTCCGGCGGCATGGCACGCGACGCCACCGTTGCCGCTTCCTCTGCATGGTTCGCGTTAAGACTCACGACGTAGGCGGCAACTGCCGCAAGGTCGTCCGGTTTCAGTTGCTCGCGAAAGGCCGGCATGGAAGTATTGGGAATTCCCATGGCTGCGATCCCCATGACGGTACCGGCATCGAAATGGCGCCCTGCCAATGCCGGCGCGCGTCCGGCTTTTCCCTCCGGGCCGTGGCAATAGGCGACTGCACAAGACTGCCGGAAGACCACGGCGCCGCGCGACAACACGTCGTCCGCGGCCTGGGCGCAGAACGGCACCGCCAAAACCCATATCCAGAGCTTCATCTACCGCTCCTCCGCCCGCGGCAACGCGAACACAACCAGGGCCGACCCGCCGCGAGGCGCGGGGCGGTCGGGCCAGAACGCCTGGTGCGTCCCGCCAACCACCGAACCCCATCCGCTGGGTGTCGCCACGTACTGGCGGCCGTTCACCGCATACGTCACAGGCGAGCCTCGATGGCCACCGCCCGTCTGGAAGCTCCACAAGCGCTTTCCGGTGCGTGCATCCAGCGCGAAGAAGAAGCCCTCCGGATCGCCGCTGAATACCAGGTCGCCCGCGGTTGCCAGAACCGAGGCCAGAATCCAAGTGGAGGCCGGCCAGGTCCACTTGCGTTCGCCGGTCGATGGGTCGTAGGCCGCGATGTAGCCTTCGATCTTGCCGTCCGGTGGAGGCTTCATGACCCAGTTGCCGCCTATGAACGGCTTGCCCTCGACACCCGCGTCTTCACTCGCCGTCAGATCGTTACAGATCTCCTGAACCGGAATATAGAGCCATCCGGTACGCAACGAATAGGCCGACTGGTTCCAGTTTTTGGCGCCGATCGCGCTAGGGCACACCAGCTTTGACTTACCGACCTCCGGCTCCACCCGGCCCACGAGCCTGCCCTCCTCTGTGATGCCGCTCACCCAATTCACGTTGTTCGCGAAGCGCCAGGCTTTCAGAAAACGCCCGGTCACGCGGTCGATCATCCAAACGTACCCGGTCTTGGTGGGCTGCATCAGAACCTTGCGGGCTTGCCCGCCGATCGCCATATCGGCCAGGACCAGCTCGAACGCCGCATCATAGTCCCACACGTCTTGCGGCACCTCCTGGTAGTGCCATTTCAGCTTGCCGGTAGCGGGATCGAGCGCGATGATGCTGCACGTGTAGAGATTGTCGCCGCGCCGATGGCTGGCATTCAGGTCGGCAGCGGCATTGCCGACCCCCCAATACAATAGGTCCAGATCGGGGTCGTATGAGCCGGTCATCCAGGTAGCCCCGCCGCCGAATCGCCAACTATCACCCGGCCATGTCTCCGACCCTGGCTCGCCCGGCGCCGGAATGGTGTAGAAGCGCCAGCGCATTCGGCCGGTTCGCGCGTCGAAGGCCGTGAGATAGCCGCGGTGCGCCGAATCGCCTCCGGTCACTCCCACCACGACCATATCCTTCACCACCAGTGGAGCTCCCGTAACATTGCAGCCGCACTGCCGCGCGTCCTCGACATTGACGCGCCAAACCTCCCGGCCCGTCTTCTGGTCGAGCGCGAGTACGTGGTTGTCCGCGGTGCCCATAAACACCCGGCCGTTGCCTACCGCCACGCCGCGATTCTGCCGTCCATAAACCGGCGCCTGCCCTTTTGGCCACGGATAGCGGTACTCCCAGATGATGCGGCCGCTGGCGGCGTCCAGAGCGAACGCCCAGTTGCTGGCGCTCGACAGGTACATCACGCCATCGATCACGATGGGGGTAGCCTGTAATCCACTCTCCGGGTCTCCGGTCTGAAAAATCCACGCGGGCGCCAGGCTCTGTACGTTGGAGGCATTAATCTGGTCGAGGGCGCTGTACCGCAGCGCCGAGTGGGTGCCGCCGTAACTTGGCCAGTCCGCCCGCGTGGCAAAATCGGCGGCCCACACTGGGAGCGCCAGGAAGCATACCACGCCGGATGTGCATACGAGTGATCTCATCGTTGGCCTCCAGAACATGCCATTGACTCCAAAGCCGGTATCGTAAGCCATCATATCGCCAAGACCGCGAGACAATCATCGATAGCGACCCTGAGTCGGGCGTGTACTGATCGCCCGAACGATCTTTGGAACGCGGACCTCCCTCGCCGCGATGATCGCGCTGCTCCGGCCACCCTTCCCGGCCGACAGGGCCGCAGCAACGCCAAAGAGCCGAATGTGATCCGGAACCAAACAACGTCCGGCCCTTTACCGCAAACACACTGCGCTGTGCCTCCACAAATATCGAAAGGCGAGCCATCGCTGAGGAAACTCGCAAGAGGTGGGCGGCATTCCGACCGGCCAAAGAGGCAAAACCTGCCAAGAAGGTTGCTCGGAAAAGGTAATTGACGCCAGACACAGTTTTGCCGATCAGGCGCTCCGGATTGGATCGTCAAGAGACCGTACAGACAGATCAGTGACGTGGGTGCTTCTTTCATGGAGTGAGCCGGACACATCGGTTTCCGGCTCATGAAACCGTCGTAGTGGCCGATATGACGGTTGAAAGGGTCCAAATGAGTACAACAGCTTCTGTCGGTGACAGCCCCGGCCTCACCTACCTCACCCAACTTCTCGCGACTTCAACCGGTCTATCCGGCTCGCAAATACAATCCATGCTCCAGGAAGCCTCTCCTGAGGATATAGTCCAACTGAGCGATCAGGCGCTCGACCTGCAATCCGTCGACGCGCTCTTTTCCCTTTCCCCTCCAGCCAACTCGGACTCAATCCCCGACAGTATCCTGGCGAACCTGGCTGCGAGCGCAGCGCCCTCCAACCGGGTCGCCAGTTACCAGGCCCAACTGCAGGCGCAGGAGGTTCAGTCGTTGTTCGGAACGACCACGACGAGTGGTGCCAGCGGCACTACGGTCGACACCCTCGGGTGAGCGTCCCGTGGAGAAGCATTGGCATGGCATATGGAAGGTCCTCCGACTTCCAGATCCGGAATGGGTAGCTCCAAAGAGTAGCCGAAAGCCGCCACAACGTCGCGCGACGCAGGTCCCCTGTGGATGTCGCTGACACGAGCTTTGCGGAAAGCCTAATGTTTGTCCCCCAGTCCGCCGATGTCAATCCAGGGATGAAACCAAGCTCTTTCCTCCTCGCAATGGTTCTTTGCGGGGCGCTCCCGGCCCAGCGGCTGGTCACGAACGATGATGTTGTGAAGATGGCACACTCTGGCGTGGCCGGAGATGTCATGGTCAAAACGATTCTGGAATCGGCCACCCGGTTTGACGTTTCACCGGAATGTCTGATTAATCTGAAAAGAAAAGGCGTTTCCGACGACGTTGTTCGTGCGATGATGACGCGGGTTGGAGGCGCGAACCAAGGCCGGACGGCATTTGCGGTTTCGACCGTCCCTGTCCCTGAGACCTTATCCGCACATTTCGAAATGGACGTTGGACGACCATTTTTGCCACAGCGGCTGCTCAGGCCCAAGGCTTCCTCACCCACCCCGGATTTCGAACCCAAGCTGGGTGGAGTTCGAGAGGTTCTATCCGGCAGCCATCCGGCCTCCCCAGAGGCAGCATCCGCTCCACCGCAGCAGTCATTACCAGTGCTTTCCCGGGGTGTCACGACGGCGGCGTCGTCAGCGCAACGGATGGACTCGGAGATCGGGCCTGCCGCCCCGGTTAAGGCCGCATTTAAAGCGAAAGTGAAGCTGACCAATGCCGACATCCTCAAATGGAAAGCGGCTGGCGAGAGTGACGAAGCCATCATTTCGAGGATTCGGGCTTCGGGTGCCGACTACAAACTCGACGTCCCGGATCTATTGCAGTTGAAGATGGTGGCGGATGTCTCTGACGCTGTGATCAACGCAATGGTCATCCGGCGAGGCCATAAGTGAACCTCGAAATCCGAACTCCCCGGACGAGGCCGGCCGCGTCGGGCATCTCTCCGTCTGGTGTGGCGTGTTTTCTGAAGGCTGCCTCTGGTGTTCACAGCCCCCAGAGGCGCGGCACGAAGCCCTCCTGGTAGCGAATCGGAACTGATGATCGCGGAGAAGCCAGAGGCCCGGGAGAGCGACCTCAACTAAGCCGACCACAATCGCGTCGGAAGATCAGCGGCTAACGTCGAGACTTATCACGCAGTGCCGCGCTCGACACGTGTTCGGCGCCCGCTGTGAGTGGGGCCAGTGACATCGGCCCGCGAGAGGGGGCGGTGTGCGCCCCCGTAAGCTGGTTGTTCTCAGTTGAAAGCAAAGATGCCGGCCCTGCCCAGCCACGGGAGGCGTCGTAGGCGATGACGTCCCACTGACTGTACTTGCCGCCAAGGGCGAGCCCCAATGGTACTGCGAGCGAGTACACGCTGCCAGTGCTAAGTCCGCTTCCAGTTACCGTGACCCCGGCGCGCGCCACCTTCACATGGAGGGTGGCACTGGTAGGGGCGCTGGGTGTGGCACAGCCGGCCGCGAACCGAACTGAACGCCCACGCAATGGAAGGTAACGCTGGGCTGAAGCTGGTCTGGGAGGTCAGAGCATCAACCACGCTCAGCTGGTTGAACTCTGCCCCGTCAATTCAGTACCAGCACCGCGATCTTGCCGTCCGTGGCCAGTTTGTCGCCTGTGGCGTTCTCGCCGTCTTTCGGGACGTTCGGCCGATCGATCATTTCGAGCGATTGGACGCGCCCGGTGAAGAGGAGATCGTTCACCACCTTGGCGCGCTCAGTATCGATCGAGGAATCGATGCGGTGGATGAAGGTGCGATTTTCCTCCGAGAAACTGATACCAATATCGTGAGTGGCGGCGACTGCCCACACCGGCATTCCCTGAAACGTCGCCGGACGGGCCCAGATGCGGAGATGATGGCGGCGCGCGAACGTGTTGTTGAGCTTCTCGAAAACCAGGTCGGGAGGCTTGCCGTCGAGCAGCAGCACGGAGACCGGCGCTTCGTTGTAGCCCCGGTCTTCGGCGAGCGCTTTCACCGTCTCGAACTTGGCCACCGCGCTCAGCTTTTGGGCGGTGAACCAGCCCGCGGATTCGAAGATCTGTTTGACCTGGACTTCGCTGCCGACCAGCATCAGGTTGGTAATGTCGGAGGGCTTGGTCGGATTCTCCGCCATGGTTTGGAAGGGCTCGCGCGCCACCAGGGCGGCCAGCGCGGCATGGTTGCGGACCGGCTGAAGCCTCCCGGTGGTCGAGCGGCCCGTGGGGCCGGCCCACGAGAGCGGCGCGGTCAACCGCAAGGTCATCTCCACGCCGCTATCGTAGGTGATGTCGCCCTCGGCAGCCTTAAGCACGGCGTTCTTGGCCTCGCGCAGCACGCCGGCCAGTCCGGAGTATTTGCCGGCAATCTTGTCGAGGCCGGCATCGATCTTGCCGGTGATGGTCTCCGATGCCAGGATGCCGTTGATCTGTCCCTGGTCGTCCACTTTTTCGCGGGCGTTGTCGATCCCCGCGAGCTGACAGGCGAGCTTTGCTTTCGCGGCGCCGGCGGCGATCTGCGTGAAGCTGAGGGCGAGTACGGAGCGCTCGTCCGGCTTGGACGACTGTGTGGCCGTCTGGACAACGCCATGCACCTCGGCGCCGGCGGGAATCACGAATTGCGATCCCGACATTACCGGAGCAATGACCACGGCGTCCACGGGATCCTGCGGCTTGGAACTTTGCGTGGAGACCTTGGTCTTGAGGCGGATTTGAATCTCCGTGCCGGCCGGCAAATCTACCGCGAAGGCAGAGACCGGTAGAAACAACGCGGCCGCGAGGCTAACGTTCCGTAATCTCCGAAACCAACCCATCGACTTCCTCGATTCGCAACAGAAAACGCTTTCGCCCTTCCAGCCGCGATTCCGGCGCATTGAACCGGGCGGCTACCATGCGGTCCTGGGAGGTGTGCCCCGGTACGCGGTCGCGCTCCACCAGTGTGTCGGTGTACTTGGGTCCGAGCAGCGGGAGTCCTTCAAAGAGGCGCTTGGCGTCCATCTCCGCGACGGTCTGCCCGTCGAACTGCTTGCCGTCCTTTTCCTCGAGAACGACCGTGACGCCGCGCACGACGAAGAGCACGTTGCCGGGATTGTTGATGCGAAAGTCCAGAACGACTACCGAGCTGTTGTCATCGAGCGGCGCGGTGCGCACCTTGAGGACGCTGCCGGTGAGGCCCACGCGCGCGCCGCGCTGCATGAACAGCACGCCGGCGACGACCAGGCCGACGCACGCAATGCCGATACCGCACGCCACCCAGAACTGGTGTTTCATGCTCCGATCTCGCCGACGATGCGCAGGATCTCCTCCATGGAGGTATGCGCGGCGGGAATCAGCGTGCCGTCGAAGATGTGAGTCTCGAGGCCAATCCGCCCCTGGTAGCCATCTTTGTCGAGGGCGAGCATGATGGCTTTCCAATCCTCCTTTTCGGGGCTCGCAGGCATGACGCCCTTGCCTTTCACCTGCACGTTCAAGATCCGGTCTTTAGGCAGGAGCGCGTAGCCGTCGGGGTAGGAGGTTTCTTTGCCGTAGGCATTGTGGGGGTCCCAGTTCATGCCGACCCATTTCGAGGGAATCAGCTTCAAGATGTCCCCGAGTTCGGCGGAGGTGCCGATATTCTGGGAACCCTCGTTTTCGATGAGGAGGTAGACCTTTTCGCGCTCGGCTACGGCGGCCATTTCTCCCCCTATGATTTCGGCGATGCGGGTGTACATGGTCTTGGGATCTTCGACCCGGGAGCCGGCAAACACCCGCACTTTGTCGCATCCCATGATCTGCGCGCAGCGGATGGCCTTGCGGAGGTCCTCCATGCGATTGTCCCAGCGCGCCTTCTCGGCGGCCAGGCGTTTTTCGCGGGCGGCGGGCTCCTCGGGCCGGCGGCGGACGGGTTCGCTGCCGGGCCAGCCGAACTTCAGGAGGCTGGTGTTGACGAAGGTGACCTTGAGTCCCTCTTTGGCGAAACGGCCGGCGTCGGCGCGGATCTCACGCTCCGACAGGGCGAAATACTCCTGCTTGCCGTTGGCTTCGCTTTTGGGAGGATTGCGGATCTCGACGCACTGCATCCCGTAGTGGTGGGCAAAGGCGATCGATTCATCCGTGGTGAGGCCGATCTCGTCGGTGATGGCGCTGATGCGCGACTTATCCATGTGGCTGCGCGCCCACAGGGTGGATGCGCAGGCCGCTCCTGCCGCCAGAAGTTCCCGCCTTGTCATAAGTCGATTGTAATGGATCGGGCCCGGGGAGGAAGCGGGGCTCGCCGCGAGCCAGAGACCGGCGCGTTGGGCATGAGACGGCAGACATGAGCGTCCGCGCCACACGGGACTCGAACGCCCGACTGTCTTGACCACGTTAGAATGAAACCTGTTTCCCGAAATGGTAGAGACGATTCAATGGACCGACAGCGGCGTGGTGATGATCGATCAAACGCGCCTTCCGCTCGAAGAAGTGTACGTGACCTGCAAGACGTATGAAGAGGTCGCCGCGGCGATTCGCGACATGATCATACGCGGCGCTCCGGCCATCGGAGTGGCGGCAGCCATGGGGGTGGCGCTCGGCGTCCTGCATGCCGACGAGGAGTGCCTCGGCTCGCAGATGGCCGTCATCTGCGACACACTGGCGCGGACGCGGCCTACCGCGGTCAATCTCTTCTGGGGCATCGACCGCATGCGGCGGCTGTATGAAAGCCTGCGAGGGCGGCCGATCGACGAGATCCGGCAGAGGATGGTTCAGGAAGCGGTGCTGGTCCGCGAGGAGGACATCGCCATCAACCGCGCCATGGGCAGCTACGGCGCACCGTTGGTTCCAGACGGGAAAACGGTGCTCACCCACTGCAACGCAGGCGCACTGGCAACCGCGGGCTACGGAACCGCATTAGGAGTGATCCGCGCGGCCGTCGAATCCGGGAAGCGGGTGGACGTTTTTGCCGATGAGACGCGTCCATTCTTACAGGGTGCGCGGCTCACGGTGTGGGAACTGCAGAAGGATTCCATCCCCACCACGCTGATCACCGATAACATGGCCGGCCACTTCATGAGGTCGGGCCGCATCGGGTGCGTGGTGGTCGGAGCCGACCGGATTGCGGCGAACGGCGACGTGGCGAACAAGATCGGCACCTACTCGGTGGCAGTACTGGCGCACGAGAACGGGGTTCCGTTCTTCGTGGCTGCGCCCATCTCGACGCTCGACCTTTCCCTCCCGTCCGGCGACCGGATCCCGATTGAACAGCGGTCCGCCGACGAGGTGACGCACGTCTTCGGCCATCAGGTGGCTCCGTCCGGCACCGCGGTGGAGAATCCGGCCTTCGACGTGACGCCCGCGCGGTACGTGACCGCGATTGTGACGGAACGCGGCGTGGCTCGCGCTCCCTACGAGCAGTCGCTGCGGGATTTGGCCGGCGCCAAGGTATCCTGAAGGGGAACCCATGCGAACGATTCTGTTGACGCTAGTTTGTGCCATGTCGCTTCTTGCCGCCGATCTCCCGCGCCGGGCACCCGGCTTTTCGCTTCCGGACTTGAAAGGCGTGCAGCACGATCTTGCCGATTACCATGGCAAAGTGGTGTTGCTGGAGTTCATGCAGACCACGTGTCCACATTGTGCGTCGTTCGTGGAGATCCTGGACAAGGTGAAGCAGCGTTTCGGCCCCAAGCTGGAGATTCTGGCGATCTCCAATCCGCCGGACGATCAGATGAAAGTGGAGGGATATATAGCCGGCTACAACATTACCTACCCGATACTGTTCGACTGCGGGCAGGTGGCGTACTCGTACTTGCGGGTCGTACAGTTCGATCTTCCGCAGGTGTACCTGATCGACGCCAGCGGCATGATTCAGCGCCACTACGAATACGGCCCGATGAGCAGGGACATCTTCGAAGGCAATGGGCTGATGCCGGAGGTGGAGCGCCTGGTAGGACTGGCGGGCAAGAAGTAGTTGCCGCGTCAATTAGCCGGAGCCGCGGCTGCCGGTTTGCGCGCCGGCGGACGCGCTCGAATCGCCGATAAACGCAAATAAGCGGCTGCCGCGCGCAGACGGACTTCCTCACGGTCATCGGCCAGGAGCGGCTCGATTTCCTTCTGCTGCGAGACGTCGTTGCGGAGTGCGATCGAATGCACTGCCGCTGCGCGGACACGCCAATCTTTGTCGTAGAGCGCATCTTTCAATGCCGCCAAGGTCGATGCGTCCTTATCCTTCCCGAGCATCAGCGCGGCAGTCGCCCGGCCGGAGACGCCGGGGTCGGTGAGGATCGCCTGCATGGAGGAGATGCCCTCGCCCAAGCCCGGCACGGGGGCGAACCCAATGCCCTGTCGCAGGGCGTAGAGAAATGTGGTGCGCGGTGTGTGCATCATGCGAAGTGCCTCGCGCTTCTGCGAGGTGAAAAAGCCGGAGGCGGTTTTGCTGTCCCCCTGGAGTACAGACAGGAGCGCTTGCTTGCCGGCCGGATTCTTGCGGGTCCACAGCGCTTTGGCTGCGGCAAAGCTCACCTCTGGGATATCGTCGTTCAGCGCCTTCAGCAAGGCTGCGGTGGAGGTGGGCGTTGAGACCTCGCTGAGGCTCGCGACCACCGCCAGCTTCACCTCCATATCCTTGTCATCCAGCATCTTCTCCAGGGTGGTCATGAGCGGTCCTCGCTCCGTCGTGAGGCTGAGGGCGACTACCGCCTGCTTGCGTGTGTCGGGATTCCTGGCGGCAAGGGCGTGCTGCAGAATGTCATTGCACTGCTGATCGTCAGCCGCCGACGCCGGGGAGCAGCAGGCAAGGAGAAGCAAACACATCCCATAGATCATGTGGCGCATGCTGTGAGGTACCCGCATCAAGCATATCGCGACCTCAGCCCCTGCCCGGTTCCGTCTCTAGTGGTGAAACTGGCCGCTGTCCAGCTTGGCGTTGAGCCCGGGCTGCGAGGCGAACCAGTCGAGATGGCGGCGAATATCTCTGACCAGCATGTCCGCCAGGTCACAGGTGAATCCGTTCCGGACGACCACCCTCTGGATGACGGTGTCCTGGCGATTGGCCGGAAGGCGGTAGGCCGGGACCTGCCAGCCGCGATCGCGCAAGCGGTCCGCCAGGTCGTACAAGGACCAGTTCGCGGCCGTCTTCATCTTCCAGGCAAACACCGGAAGGTCGCGGCCGGTGCTGACGAGTTCGAACGGGCCGAGCGATTCAATCTGGCCGGCAAGGTGAACCGCGACGTTCTGGCAGGCCTGGTGAACCGCGCGATAGCCGGACTTGCCCAGGCGGATCAGGTTGTAATACTGAGCGATCACCTGGCTGGCAGGTCTGGAGAAGTTGATCGCGAGCGTGGGCATGGTGCCGCCCAGGTAGTCCACGTGAAAGATCAGGTCGGGGTGAAGGTCCGAAGCCTCCCGCCAGATGATCCAGCCGACGCCGGGATAGACCAAGCCGTATTTGTGACCGGAGGCATTGATCGACTTCACGCGCGGCAGGCGGAAGTCCCACTTCGTATCGGCGTGCAGAAAGGGAGCGACGAAGCCGCCGCTGGCTCCATCGACGTGAATGGGGACGTCCAGCCCGGTCTTCTCCTGCAGACGGTCCAGCGCGGCGCTGAGCGCTTCCACATTCTCGTAGTCGCCCGTGTAGGTGCTGCCCATCACGGAAACGACGCCAATGGTATTCTCATCGCACATCTCTGCGGCCCGCTCCGGATCCATGACAAATGCGTTGCCTTCCAGCGTCACGCTGCGTTCTTCGATGTCCCAATACCGCGTGAACTTGTGCCAGCAGACCTGGGTGTTGGTGCCCATGACGAGGTTGGGGCGTTCGGCGGGTTTGCCCGCTTTGCGCATCTTTTCGCGCCATGCCCATTTCAACGCCAGCCCTCCGAGCATGCAGGCTTCGCTCGATCCGATGGTGGACGATCCCAGCGTGTTCTCCGGGTCGGGCGAATTCCAAAGCTGGGCCAGCATGTGGACGCAGCGCATCTCCAATTCGGCGGTCTGCGGATACTCGTCCTTGTCGATCATGTTCTTGTCGAACGTCTCCGCCATGAGCTTGTGGGCCTCGGGCTCCATCCAGGTGCCGCAGAACGTGGCGAGGTTGAAGCGCGAACTGCCGTCCAGGATGAGCTCATCGTGGATGAGGTGGTAGGCGGTGCCGGGCGGCATGCCGTCCTCGGGAATGGCGTGGCGCGGAGCGGGGCCTAGCAACCACTGCCGCGCGTACATTGGACGCATCACGTTTAACATTTCGTGTTTCAGATGATTTGGATCGTGCATGGCGGTCTATTTCCCCGGTGCCTGAGCGATTGCCCTTTCGGCGAGAGGGCCCATGATCTCGTACCCGGCCGCGTTCGGGTCGAGGTAGACGAAATGCATCTTCGCCGTAGAGTCCTTGATCCAGCGGTTGAGGGCGAGGCCCTCTGTGGCTTCGAGCGGCAGCGCGCCGATGCTTCCTCCGATGTCGTTGGTGCCGGCCGGAATCACCACCGCCCGCGGCTGCAATGCAACGACGTCCGCACAGAATCGCAGGATGGAGTCGCCCATGAAGACCACCTGATCTTCGCCCGCGGCGGGCGGCGACACCGTCTGCTTCTGGGCGGCGTAACGGAACGTGTTGCCGTAGTCCTTGACCAGGCGGGCAAGTTGCGCCACCGGCGGCGTTGGAATCGGCGGTTGCGGGGGTCCCTGGGCGCAGGCCGCGGCCGCAACCAGGAAGGAGAGCGTGAGTCGCATAAGTAGATTCTACGCCGTGGAAGAGCTTGGGCCCCGGGATCGAATCTCGTTCGAAATGGCCTCGGAAGAAACCCGATCTGGTCCCCGCGAGTCTAACGCTCTACATGCGCTGGACGTTTGCTCTGCTCCTGGCCTGCGCCGCCGCCGTAGCCCAGGACGACGTGGTGTTTCGCTCGGGGGTCGCCCTGGTCCACGTAGATGCCGAGGTGACCAACGCCGAGGGCACGATCCTGACCGGCCTCACCAAAGACGATTTCCGCGTGTTGGACGAGCGGAAAGAACAGCCGGTCGTTCACTTTTCCGCGGAGGAGGAGCCGCTCGACCTGATCCTGCTGTTCGACATCAGCGGCAGCATGCGCGCGGTCGTAGAGGGAGTGGCCGCGGCGGCCCAGGAAGGACTGCGCGAACTGCGACAGGGCGACCGGGTGTCGGTCATGGTGTTCAACACGCAAGCACGCGTGGTGTCGCAGTTCACCGAGGACCTGGACTCCGTCAACCGCAGTATCCAGGACGATGTGCTCGGGCTCCGGTTCGGCGGTGGTACGTACATTCAGCAGGCCGTGGACGACGCCGCGCTGCGCTTTCTGCACGAAAAGAGAAGTCAGCGGCGGCGCGCGGTTCTGATCATTACCGACAATATCGGCCAGCGCACGCGCCGCGAGGAGTCGGTGGTGCGCGACTTCTGGGAGGCGGATGCGATTCTGAGCGGCTTGATCGTCCGCAACCCCACCTACCAGGCGTTGCATACCGTGGGAGTCATCATGGGGCCGCAAAGGCTGGCATTGGAGGCCGGGATGAAGGGCATCGCGCAGAAGACCGGCGGCGACACCGTGAATTCAGGAGACCCGGGCACCGCCTTCCGGGACGCCATGCACCGGATCCGCACGCGTTACGGGCTGTATTACGGACTCCCGCAGGCCAAGCCCGGCACCACGCGAACGATCCACGTAGAGTTGACGCCCGAGGCTGCCAGGCGGTACCCGAAGTCGCGGGTGCGTGCCAGGACCGGGTATGTAGTGCCCGGGCCCGCGTGAGCGGCGCCGCCGGCCTATTCCGCCTCGAAGCGCCTCCGCAATTCCTCGTGACTCTGGGGCACCAGCATGGTGGCTCCGGGCTGGGAGTGGATGGAGAGGAGCCTGAGGACGTCGTCGTCTGCCTGTGAACTCCACGCCGCCGCGGTGTTGGTTGCCTGCGTGCGGATCTCTTTCAGCTTCTCGCCGGTCACCACCCCGGCGTTCTTCAGCGCGCTTTCGATGGCGTTCAACTCCAGTCGCTGCGCCAGGAGAATGGTCAGGAGCCGTCTCCATTCGACTGCGGTCGGATTGTCCATAACACGAGTATGCGGCATTACAGGTCGAGCCGTGTCACTGCCCTTACCGGCGCGTTCTCGAACGTCACTCCTTCTTCCAGTTCGCCGGCCTCGCGCGCGTCCTCGATGCGGCGCCGGTTCCAATACCAGGCGCCTGCCATGGCGGCGGGCACCAGCAGGAATGCCGCAGGCTGCCTCAACATCCACAACTCCATGGCGGCGCCGCCGCGTGTGAATAACTCGTACCCCAGGAACTGGATGAAGCAGAGCATCGGCAGGTGATCGCGAAAGCCGGGCATGGGGCACGTGAGCGGCACTTTGCGATAGCCCGCCAGTTGCACCTCGATGAGGCTCACCGAAAGCGCAAGGACGTAGAGTGTCTCGATCGCGGCCATGGGGAATCCCGATTGGTCCCACGCCAGGATAGAACCGGGCAGCAGCACCGCGGGGGCCAGGAAGCTCAGGATCACCAGCCGCGCGACGGGCAGCGTCTGGTTCTCGCGCGGATCGAGGATCGCGCGGAAGATCCAGTTGGACGAGACGCCCGCCGGGATCTCGAAGGCCAGCCGCAGTCCAAGAATCAACAGGTAGGCCGCAGCCAGGGGCGCTTGCAGCAATTCCAGCGCGGGCGGGCCATCCCAGAACTCCGGCGGCGGTGCGCTCAAGATGTCCTGGCAGGCGAGCAGCCATCCCAGCCCGCCGGCGACGGCGATCGCCAGCCGATGCGGCTCACTGCGCAGCATGGCGCGCACGATGAAGCGGTGGCAGGCGCGCGGAAATCCACGAGCGCGGCAGGAGAAGACGTCGAGCACCGCAAGGAGGGCGGCGAACAGGCGCTGCTCGGCAGGCTTGCGGCCGCCCTCCAGGACGCCCGCGAAACGCCTCCGATAACTGAACGCGTACGAGATCGCCATGAGCACGAACACCACGCCCGCCGCCATCAGGCCTCGCCGCTCCATGGCAGCCAGCACCGGCGTGGCGCGGTGTTGCAGCGACTGGTAAAGGCCCAGATACCAAAGTGTGGGCAGATATTGAAGCGGTGAATCGGGATTCTGTTCGAGCGTGCGGACCAGGCCCGCGCCGGCAAATCCGGTGGGCAGCAGCGCCAGCAGCGCGAGCAGAGTCAACGCCCTCACCCACGACGAGCAGGCGCGGAAGGCTTCGCGGGGCAGCACTGCCGCGAGCGTCCCGAGCAGCGCGAACACGCCGCAGATGGAAAAGAAGCTGGCCAGCAGAACGGAGGCCGCTTGAGTCGCAGCGAACTGTAGAAAGTAGCCGAACGACGCGTGCTCCGAGGCGGTGACGAACAGCGGGAACAGTACGGACGGCAGCAGGTTGACGTCGAGTGCCACGGTCACCACGGCGATCAGGATTGCGGTGACATTGGCCATCAGAATTCGGCGCGGGCGGATGGGCAACGGCGCCAGGTTGATGTAGTCCTGGGAGTCCGGAAGGATGCGGTCCCACTTGAGCACCGTGACGATGCCGGTCACGGCCATGGCCAATGAAAGGAACAGGTACTTGTCGGGAATGGAGGTCACCAGCACGTCCAGGTGGCGGCGGCCGCGCAGCCAGTTCAGGAAGCTGGAATACTTGTCGAGCAGCAGAAAGCAGTTGAAGGCCCCTGGCGCGGCCAGCAGGCCAAGCAAGGCGCCGGCGCCGAATTCGAACTCGGAGTCCTGGCCTGCGGACGACGACACTACGCGTGCCAGAAAGTGCCCCACCAGCCGCCCGAGCGGGCTTCGCGCCAGGCGTCTAATGGGCCGGCGCACGAACCGCGGAAACAATATCCTGCGCAATGCGATCGGCATCCACCTGCTCCGTCAATTGCATGAAGCCGGCCTCCAGGCCGAGGCCGGCAAAGCCCGCGTGCATCTCCTCCATGGAGCCCTGGCCCACCACGTGCCCGCGCTTTAAGACTGTCAGGTGGGTGCACAGGCGGTCCACCTGCTCCAGCACGGGCGACGAGAAGAATACGGCCGTCCCCTCGCGCGCCAGCCTGGCGATGACGCTGCGCAGCACCAGAGCGCTGGTGACGTCCAGGCCCGAAAAGGGCTCGTCGAGCACCAGCAGTTCGGGATCATGCATCAGCGCCGCGATCACCACGACGCGCTGTCGCATGCCCTTGGAGTACGATCCGATGGGCACATCGCGGCTCGAATAGAGCGTGAAGCCCTGCAGCATGGCACCGGCCTTTTCGCGGAAGCGGCGTCGATCCAGCCCGCGCAGCGTGGCCACCAGGTCGAGATACTCCCACCCGGTGAGGAAGCCGTAAAGATCGGGCTGCTCGGGGACGTAGCCCAGGCTGCTCTTAAAGGCGCTCATCTCCCGCGTGATGCGTTCGCCGTGAAACAGAACGGCGCCGCGGGTCGGCTCCAACAGCCCGGTGATCATCTTGACGATGGTGCTCTTGCCCGAGCCGTTGGGTCCCAGCACGCCCAGGATCTGGCCGGCGTGAATCGCGAAGCTGATCTGTTCCACCGCCAGCGTGGCGCTGTAGCGCTTGGTGAGCTCCTGCGCCTCGAGGATGGGAGTGCTACTCATGACGCAATGCCACCATGGGGTCTACACCCGCCGCCCTTCGCGACGGCAGCCACGCCGCCGCCAGCACCGCGATGAGAAGGGCCGCGGCCGAGAGCGCCCACGCCGAGGGGTCGCGCTCGGAGACCACGCCGTAGAGCAAGGAGTGGAGGGCGCGCGAGACGCCGGCGGAGAGTGCGATGCCGCAGGCCAGTCCGCAGAGCAGCCATCGGCCGGCACGTCCCAATACCATGCGAGACACCGCCTCGGGTGTTGCGCCGAGCGCCATCCGAATGCCGATTTCGCGGGTGCGTTGCGCTACCAGGTAGCCGAGCACGCCGTACAGCCCGAACGCCGCCAGGGCCAGACCGAAGGCGGCGAACAGGCCGATCAGCGTGGCATTGAATCGCGGGCGGGAGGACAGACGGCTGGTGCTCTGCGACAAAGTTTCGACCTGCACCGGAAGGGCGCGATCCAAATCGGCGACGGTCTCGCGCAACAGGCGCGCGGCCGCGTCGGGGGCCATGGGGGTACGCACGATGGCGGTGGCGCGCCGCAGCTCGTCGGGATACTGATACACGGGCGCGCCTGCGGAATGGCACCTGGGGACGTAGTATTCGGGATCGTCCGGAGCCGTGCCGCCGCTGTTGCGTACGTTGGCGGCGATCCCGACGATGGTGGCTTTGCCCAGCCGATGGCCAATCGCATCGACGCTGGGGAACAGACGGCGCGCCAGCGAATCGCTGAGAATGGCGACCTCGGTATTCGGGTCGCGATCCGGTTCGGTAAAGGCGCGGCCGCGCAGGATCGGGATCCCAAGCGCGCGGAAATAGTCGGGGCTGACGGCTCGCCAGACAACCGTTCCGTGGTACGGCGAATCGGGCGGCCGGCCATCGATTTCGAGTCCCCACATGGGCTTCGATCGCAGCGGGACATCCGGCGGATGGCCGTCGGCGATGGCAGCGGCGAGGATGCCCGGCGAGTTGCGGAGGCGTTCTTCGAGCGCCTCGGAGAACGCCAGTTGCCGCTCCGCATCGGGATAGCGGGCTGCCGCGAGCGAGAAAGACGCTGTGAGCACCTGCTGCGTCTCCATGCCCAGCGGAACTTGTTGGAGCTTCCACAGCGTGCGCGTGAGAAGCCCGGCGCCGGTGAGGAATGCCAGCGAGAGAGCGAGCTGGGTGACGACCAGCGCCGGACGCAGCCAACCGCGTCCCTGAGTCACGCCGGGCGCCGTGGGCAATCCGCTGGATAGCGCGGGTCCGATTCCGAAAACCAGGCCGCACAGCAGGGACGATGCGAGAGTGAACGCCAAAACGCGCACATCGAGGCTGGCCTCTGAGAGTCGTGGGATGCCTTCCGGCGCGAGGCTGACGAACAGCTTCAGCAGTCCCCAGGCCAGCGCCACACCGGCGATGCCGCCGATGGCCGACAGTACCAGGCTTTCCGTCAGGGACTGCCGGGCCAGCCGCCATCGTCCCGCTCCCAGCGACACGCGCACCGCCAGTTCGCGTTGGCGTGCCACCGTGCGGGCGAGCAGCAGGTTCGCGAGATTTGCGCACGCCAGCAGCAGAAGCGACGTCACCGCTCCGAAGAGCACCCAGGATGCCGTCTTTCCGTCGCCCACCTGGAAATCGCGCAGTGTGCGAACCCGGACGCGGAGTTCACGCGCTCCCGGCTGATTGGGCAGGGTGCTGGTGAAGGCCAGTTCGGCGGCGGCGCGCAGCGCCTGAACGTCGCTTCCGGGACGCATGCGGGCCAGCACCCGCAGCGGCCTTCCGGTGACGGCGCGTTGCAGAGTGGCATCGTCGAGACGCTGGGGAACGAGCACATCCGCACGCGCCAGGGTGGGAGTTTCGAACTCCGGCGGCAGGATGCCCACGATCCTCGCCGCTTGCCCGTTGAGCGAAATCGTGCGTCCCACCACATCCGGGTTCCCTCCGAATCGCGCGCGCCACAGTCCGGACGTGAGCAGCGCCACGCGCGGGCTCGAAGGGCCGTCCTCTTCGACGGTGAAGCTGCGGCCGAGCAGTGGGTTGATGCCCACGGTCGACAGGAATGTGGACTCGACGGCCGCGCAGCTCAGGCGGACGGGTTCGCCGTCTGTGAGGTCGCAGTCGGTCACGCCTGACCAGGAAGTGACGGCCTCGAAGGCCTGCTGGTGGGTGCGCAGGTCGAGATAAGCAGCGCCGAAGACGAACTCGTAGGGGAGCATGGGCGCGGATATGCCGACCGAGAGTATGCGGTCGCCATGGGCGTAAGGCAGGCTGCGGAACAGGATGCGGTCTACCACGCTGAAGACGGACGTGGCTGCGCCAATGCCCAGAGCCAGCGAGAGAATTGCTACCAGACTGAAGGTGCGGTTTCGGGACAGCATCCGGAAGGCAAAGCGCGCATCCTGGTACATGATGAGGAGTGACACCGGGAGCGCGACGGAAGTTCCCGTGGTGTCGCCCTTAGGCATCCTTACCGAGCGCGATCACGAAATATTGTGCCGGCCCGGGGCCGGGATTCCGCCATCCGTGCTCGTCGTTGGACGCGAGATATAGCACCGAACCGGCGGTCACGACGGTCGTCTCGCCTCTGATGGTGGCTTCCAGGCTGCCCTGGTGGAGCATCACCAATTCCTCATGCACGTGGTGATGCGGAGGATGGGGCGCCTGCCCGGCGGCCAGCTCAGTCATGTGCAGTTCGATGTCGAAGGCCGAATGCGTCTGGCCCTTGAGCACCGCGCGCGATTTGTTCAGCCCGTTGATTTTCACCGGGAGGTCTCCGTAAGGGAAGGCCTTCGAAGGCAGTGTCTGAGTCTCCTTCTCCTGCGCTGCCGCAGTTGCGGCCGCTGCCACGGCGGGAAGGATGCGTCCAAGGTCTCGGCGGGATGGTTTCACGAGAGTGCTCCTCGAATCAGTGTATCCTCTGCAAGGCCGGCGGGTTATCGGCCGCAGTTTGGATCACTGCACCACGAATGCATCGAGGTCCACAAACCTTCCCGCTGACTTGGGATTCGCCTGACCCGTGACCTCGAGCACCGCGTGGTGCCGGCCCGGAGTAAAGCAGCAGAAGGTTTGCCGCGTTTGCCACTCCGCGTTGGGCGAGTACAAGTCCACCGTGTGCGCAGTGCCTCCGTCAATCGTCACGCTGGCAATACCTCGGTTGGGCGCCTTCGTAAACACATACGTCAGCCCTGTCCCCTCGAAGGAAATGAAAGCCTTCGTGCCGGGAGTATCGGTATAGCTGATGGTGTGCTTGTAGGGGTTATCGAAGCTCTTGTCGTGCGCCCAGTCGCCGTGGAAGATGATGGCCGCATCGAGGTCGTCATACGTTCCGGCGCCGACCGGCGTCTGGGTTGCCGGGTCTACATCGTGCAGCGGACCTGCGGGAGGCGGCGGCGTGCAATCCGGACTGAGACGGGCCAGGGTGAATCCGCCCGCCTTGTACTCCGGCACCGTGCAGGCGCTCAGCAGCGGCTCGAGACCGCCCGGCAACTGGTCGCCGGGCGCCAGTTGTTCTTCGATGAAATACCCCACCTTCCACTGTTGCATCAGGTGGAACATGTCGAGCGGGGTTTGCGCGCCGCGGAGTTGCTCTACGACGGGAAACTGGTGCCAGTTGTTCATGAACACCTCGCCGTTGATACCCGCATGCGCCGTGCTGCTGGTCAGCAGAACCACCGAGTTCGGGTGGTGCTGGTTGTAATACGCCACCACGCTCCGCACCGGCGCCGCCTCTTCGAGGTACCGCTCCCGATCCGCTCGCGAGAACGGGCGCTGCGGGCAGAAGTCCTTGTGGTAGTAGCTCGACGAGGCCAGAAAATACGTGTTCAGGCCGGTGCACAGATAGAGGTACAGGATCAGTGCCGAGTAGATCCAGCGCTGGTGCGAACTCAGCCATCCCAACAGGCCTGCCATCGCGATCAGCAGCAGAGGCATCGCCGTATAGAGATACCGGACGTTCGGGGTGGACTGCATGATCAGTAGTCCGCCGGCAAGCGACAGTACCGTGGCGGCCAGAATCGGGCCCCGGCGCACCACCAGAAGCCCGAGCAGAACCAGCGGCACAATCACCAGGTACTGAAAACCGAACGAACCGTCCTGGCCCTCGTAAGCTTTCGAGGTGTGGAAGGTCAGGTTGTAGAGCGAGCTCCAATCCACCGGTATGTGAAAGCGCGCGTCGGCGATCACTACCGCAGGATTCAACAGCGGGGAGTGCATCCGGTTGTTGAGAAACGGAAAGATCGGGTTTCCGGTCTTCGCGTAGGCGATCGCGTAGGTGGGCAGTCCCGTGGCGAGCAGCAACCCCAATGCCGCCGCGCACACACGTACCGGATTCGGCCCCAGCCTCGCGCCCGGCATCCTCCACAGCCGCCCGGTCTCGATCGCCGCGAACGGCAGTGCCAGAACGACGAACACCAGGGCGCCATACTTGGTCGCCATGGCTGTACCGCCCGCGACCATGGCGAAGTACAGAAAGCGTCGCTCGCCGGTGTCATGGAACAGCCAGATGCCGGTCACCATGGCGAGCACCAGCGCTACCAGATAGTTCTCCACAAACAGCGAGCCGGTGACAAACTGCACCACCGGCGTCGCGGCCAGCGACGCTGCCAGCAGGAAGCCTGTCGCGGGAGTGACCCAGCGGCGCACTACCTGATACAGGAGCGTCACAATCGTGAGTAACATCGCGAAGTTCAGGATCCGCGCCGCATACTCGCCGCCCAGCAGGTACACGATGCTGTACAGCCAATCGGCGCCCATCGGCATGACGGACCACAGGTAGCGGGCCGGCTCGAACGTCATCCGGTGATTCGCGGCGATGTTCATGGGGATCGCCAGGTGCATCGCGAGCCCGTCAGCACTGACCTCCGGCAGCATCGCCACAAACCACTGCGCCCCTAGAACCAGGACCAGTAAGCCGAACGAGATGCGTTCCGCGGCCGGCCGCAGCTCAACCGAACGGATGCCCGATGCCCAGCGAACCAGGCGCCCGCCCGCATGCCGGAGATCCGTTGCGATGGGGATCGCGAGCAAGACGGCCCAGACAGCCGGGTAGTTCACGCTGACCCGCGCCAGGAAGGTCATCAGGAACACGTAAACGCCGGTGCCGAGAAGCATGGCGCATAGATCGGCCGTGATGGACTGCGTCTTGGTGCGCCCCAGCAGCAGGCCTCCCAGCGCGCATGAAGAGAGCAGAAAGAAGACCGTCGCAAGCAGCGCCACCGGGCCAACGGAAACCGCCGTCAGAAACAGAACCAGCAGCGTAATGAATCCCCCGAACGTCCACGGAAACATCGCCAGCAGCGGCACCGCAAACGCTACGAATTCCGCGATGTATCGTATGAAGCGCTTCAAGCCGATGGGATACCAGATATCCTCGGCGAGCACGTGAGTCGTACGGAATCCGTGGATTTCGACTCCCACGAGCGCCGCAAACACGAGCGCGAAAACAGCCGACGTGGCGCGGGCACTCGTACCTGCCGCGCCGAGACTCGTCTCGGCGCTTCTGGCCGCTCTGGCCAGCACCGGCTCGACCTCGTCATCCGGCACTTGCAGAAGCCGTGGCAGCATCCCCGCCGGAATTCCACGCAGTCCCTTCCCAGGCCCGAGTATCACCCTCCCGGTGTGCTTCTCCAACTCAGCCGCCGTCTGCAGAATCGCGTCTGCATTCAGCGTTTCGGAATCTGCCGCGACCACTCCCGAAATATCGGGGGCCGTGCAAAGGAGTTGATTGATCGCCGTCTGCAGAGCTGCGTTCCTGCCGCGTTTCACTGCGTGGCGCAAGACATCCGCGCCGCCGGACACGCCTGCGAAGATGGCCCGAAACTCCGGCCCGCTGCCATCGTCCACCACGACTATCGTTTGCCCGCCCCCGCTTAGCCCCCGAACCAGATCGATGAGGGCCGCGGAAGGCCGGAACGCATAGATCGCGAACGCGACGGGCACGCGTCTACTTCACCTTTGCGAAGATCTTGCCGAGCGTCTTCACGGCCTGGTCCACTTCCTTCTCCGTAACAATGTAAGGCGGAAGGAACCGCAGCACCGTTTCGTGCGTGCAGTTGATGAGCAGGCCCTCGGCCAGGGCGTCCTGCACGATCTGTTTTCCGGGCATCGTCAATTCCACCCCCAGCATCAGCCCGAATCCGCGCACCTCTTTCACGAAGCGGTGCTTGCGGGCCAGTTCGTTCAGACTGACGTGAAAGTAGCCGCCCACCCGCTGGATCGCGGGCAGCAGCTCATCCAGGATACCCAGAAACTCCAGCGCCACCCGGCAGGCCAACGCTCCTCCGCCGAAGGTTGTGCCGTGCATACCCGGCTTGATCGCGGCTGCGGCCTTTTCGTTGGCCAGAATGAAACCCAGCGGGATGCCGCAGGCCACCGGCTTCGCCGCCACCACCACGTCCGGCAGCACCACGGGCGAAGAGCGTTGATAGGCGAAGTAAGTCCCCGGACGCCCCACTCCGCACTGCGTCTCATCGGCAACCAGCAGCGCGTTGAAGCGATCCGCCAACTCGCGCGCCTTGGCCACGTATTGTGGTGTGAGTGGATTGATCCCACCCTCGCCCTGGATCAACTCCATCACCAGTCCCGCAGTCTGTTCATTCACAGCCGCCTCGAGGGCGGGTATATCGTTCGCCGGCGCGAACCGTACGCCTGGGATCAAAGGCTCGAAGTCCTGCCGGTATTTGGCCTGCCCGGTGATCGAGAGCGATCCCAGCGTCCGGCCGTGAAACGAATTGTCCAGCGCAACGACCTGGTACTTCTCCGGATGGATGGCGCGGCCGTGCGAGTGAATCATCTTGAGCGCGCCTTCGATCGCTTCCGTGCCGGTATTGGCAAAGAAAGCTCGCGCCAGTCCGCTCATTTCCACCAGCCGTTTTGCCAGCGGCCCCTGATATTGGTGAAAGTAGAGGTTGGAGCAGTGGATCATCAACCCGGCCTGTTCGCGAATGACCTTCAGAATCCGTGGATGCGCATGGCCCAGTGCGTTCACTCCGATCCCGGACAGGAAATCGAGGTACCGGCGACCCTCCAGATCGTACAGATAGCATCCCTTTCCGCGCGAAAGAACCACCGGGTATCGGGCGTAGGTCTGCAATACGTAATCGCGCTCCAGGTCCATGATCGCCTGTGCGGAGGCCTCCGTGACGGGAGGAACGGCGCTAGTCATTCACTCATAATAGCGAAGCTGGTGCGGCCGACGCAGTCGCCGCCAGCGCCTCGAGTGTCGTGACGGGCCGGTGAGGATCGACGTCCAACCAGAGAGGATCTCAGATGGAGCTACCGACGGCCCCGATTTACCTTTTTGAGGAGATCCGCGTCGATGCCAGCCGGCTGAAGGTGGAGCGCGAATGCCGGCCAGTGACCCTCGAACCAAAAGCTTTACGGGTGTTACTTTATCTCATCGAGCACCGCACACGCGTGGTGCCGAAGGACGAGTTGATCGCGGTCGTCTGGCAGGGCGCCTTCGTCACGGACAACGCCGTCACTCGCGTGATTGCCCAGATTCGCAAACAACTGGGCGACCAGGCACGTTCTCCCCGGCTCATCGAGACTGCCGCCACCGCCGGCTATCGCTTCATCGCTCCCGTGACGGAGCAGGCGGGCGCCGGTGCTCAATCGGCCGCCGGCCACGTCTCGCAGCCGGCCTACCCGGCTCGGCCGCTGGCAGCGCTGGCTCTGGGGTTCGCGACGCTCGCCTTGTTGATGTGGTGGACCCGCCGCGCCCCAGCTTCCGTAGGCTCGCCGCTCCTGCGGATCGAACAGATCACCAGTTCGGCCGCCGCGGACTTGTGGCCGTCGTTCTCGCCTGATGGCAAGGAGTTGGCCTTCAGCTCCAACCGCACGGGGCACTTCGAAATCTACACCCGCGCCCTCGCCGGCGGAGCCGATCGTCAGATCACCACAGACTGCCAGGATTGCATCCAGCCCGCCTGGAGTCCCGAGGGGCGCTACCTGGCTTTTGTGTCGAAGGTGCGCGGCGGCATCGGCCTGATTCCGGCCGCGGGTGGATCAGCCCGATATCTGACCGATTCGGGCAGCGACCCGCACTGGTCGCCGGACGGCCGAAACCTGGTCTACCGCTCCACCAATCTGAAAACGGTTCGCGAAGCCGGTTCCTGGAACTCCTACCTGCTCCTGGTAGACCGGGATGGTTCGGCGCCCCGGACGCTCACACGTCCCGGCAGTCCCCGCGGCGGCCACAATTATCCAAGGTGGCTGCCGGACGGCCGGCATGTAATGTTCGCTGCCCCTGGCGAACATGCATCGCAAGCAGCCTGGGTCGTGGACACGAAGGGTGGCAGTGTCGAACGCATGGTCGAAATGGGCATGAACACGGTCGCCTATCCCTCGTTCACGAAGGACTCGTCGTACCTGTACTTCATCGGCGGCGGTCTGCGCGAGCCGATGGGTCTCTGGCGGGCACGCGTCGCGCCCAACTGGACCGCTCAGACACCCGAAGCGGTCAGCCCCGCCACGGTTGCATGGCCTCGCGACCTGACCATCACGGCGGATGGATCGCGCATCGCCTTCAGCCAGGAGATCCCGCAGAGCGCCATCTGGACGGTGCCGATTGACCCGTCCGGACGGGAGACCGGCAAGCCCGTTGCGATTACCCAGGGGCACAGCTTCCGCGATTCGAATCCGATGTTTTCTCCCGATGGTTCCCGGCTGGCGTTCACATCCGCGCGTCAAGGTGGAAATGCGCTGGTGTACGTGGCCAACGCCGATGGGTCTGCGCCCCGGCCGATCAGCGCCGCGGAGAATAACAGTTGGGACCCGGCATGGCTCGGCAAGGAACTCGCGTGCGGCTTTGCCACCTCCGCCAGGCATGGCGGCGCAACGTATGTGCTCGCGTTTCTCGATGGCCGTGCCAAAGCAGTGAAGTTGAAGATGGACCTGGATCGTGCATCTCGCCTTCGGATCTCTCCGGATGGCACTCGCCTCGTGGCCCACATCGGCACACCCGACAATTTTCAAGTAGTCGTTGAAGATCTGCAGCGGGGTACGGTTCGCGAGGTCACTCCGCCGGGCAGGAGCATTGGCTTTCCAGCGTGGTCGCCGGACGGACGCTGGATCGCGGCCCAGGAACGGGTCCAGGATGCCACCCGCCTGGTAATTCTGCCCGCGGAAGGCGGCGAGATCCGGACCCTGGTAAGCGATCCGGGAGAATCGTGGGCGAACAGTTGGTCGCCCGACGGCGACCGGATCGCGTTCGCGGGCCTGCGGGACGGCGTGTGGAACATCTTCTGGGTGTCGCGGACCACGGGTGCGGTGCATCAGTTGACGCATTTCACGTCCCAGTCCGAATTTGTCCGTTACCCCACGTGGTCGCCTCGAAACAACCAGGTGGCCTTCGAATACAATGCGCTCGAAGCCAATGTTTATGTCGCCGATGTACGATAAGGACCAGCTTCGGTAAGGAACCATACATTTGGTTCCGGTGGTGGCCCTATCGCGCCATGGTGGGCTCCCAAAACCCAGACCTACCATCAAAGGTATGAAAACTCGTGTTTTGCTGGTGATCGCGGTGTGTACGCTAACGGCAGCGGAAGCATCTTCCCAGGAAAAGGGCCAGGAAAAAGGTAAAGGAGGTGGCGGCGCGCCGCAGCACTTCACGCCCAGCAAGCCTCCGAGCCGCGGACCCTCACCCGTTCGAAACCCGCGGCCGGCTCCCACGCCGCAGACGCAGACCCATTTTGCCGATCGCTCCGGTCACCCCGAGGCTCCCCACGTTGATGGAAAGAACTGGGTGGGACATGACACCGGTAAGGCGGACGCCCGCTTCCATCTCGACCACCCCTGGGAGCACGGCCATTTCACCGCGGGCTTCGGGCCGAGGCACGTCTGGCACCTCGCGGGAGGCGGTCCCAGCCGCTTCTGGTTCAATGGTTTTTATTTCTCCGTCGCGGATGCGGATCTGTCGTACTGCGGCGACTGGCTGTGGAACTCCGACCAGATCGTGATCTATGAGGATCCCGACCACGTTGGCTACTACCTGGCCTACAACGTCCGGCTGGGGACCTACATTCACGTGCTGTTCCTGGGGAATTCCTAGGCCTGCTAAAATTGAAGCTGAACCCGCCATGACTTTAGAAGAGTTGGAACGCGAATATCTACCCCTCCGCGAGCAAGCCCTTGCCGTGCGGAGGTATCTTTGACGCTCCCGCACAGAAACAGAAACTAAGCAAGACCGAGGAACAGATCGCCGCCCCGGACTTCTGGAGCCAGCCCGAAAAAAGCCAGAAAGTCATGCAGGAGCGCAAGCGCCTGGAAGAACTCATCGGCAACGACGAGCGCATCCGCGGCATGACGGACGATCTCGACACACTGTTCGAACTCGCCAGGGAAGGCGAGCAGGTCCAGACCGACCTCGAGCGCGACATGAAGGCTTATGGCGAGCTGCTCGAGCGCCTGGAAACAGCGATGCTGCTCTCCGGCGAGAATGCCGCCCGCAGCGCCATCGTGACCATCCACCCCGGCGCCGGTGGCACCGAGAGCCAGGATTGGGCGGAGATGTTGCTCCGCATGTACCTGCGATGGGCCGAGCGCGAGAAACTCCAGACCGTGATCACCGACCGCCTCGAAGGTGAAGGCGCGGGCATCAAGTCCGCGACCTTCGAGGTCAACGGCGAAAACGCCTACGGTCTGCTGCAATCGGAAATCGGCGTCCACCGCCTGGTACGCATCTCGCCCTTCGATGCCAATGCCCGCCGGCACACCTCGTTCGCCTCCGTCTTCGTCTATCCGCAGGTAGATGACGAGATCAAGATCGAGATCAAAGCGGATGACCTCCGCATCGATACCTTCCGTTCGTCGGGCGCCGGCGGACAGCACGTCAACATGACGGATTCGGCGGTCCGTATCACACACTTTCCCACCGGGATTGTGGTGCAGTGCCAGAATGAGCGCTCCCAGCACAAGAACCGCGACAGCGCCATGAAGCAGCTTCGCGCCCGCCTCTACGAGCACGAGCTCGAGAAGAAGCGGGAGGAGACGCGCAAGACCGAAGACTCCAAACTGGAGATCAATTTCGGAAGCCAGATCCGAAATTACGTGCTCGCGCCGTATCGACTGGTGAAGGACCTGCGCAGCAAGCTTGCTCTGGGCGATGTCGATCGCGTGCTCGAGGGCGACCTCGAGCCTCTGATTCACGCCTGGCTGGTATGGCGCAAGACCGGCAAGACCGCGGGAGACGACAAGGACGAGAACGGCGAGTGAGTATCGAGCATGCGGCGCGATTAATCCGCGCAGGCCGTCTGGTGGCGTTCCCGACCGAAACCGTCTACGGCCTCGGCGCCAACGCGTTGGATGAAGCGGCGGTCGCGCGGATTTTCACCGCGAAGGGGCGCCCGCGAACCAGCCCGCTGATCGTGCATGTCGATTCGGTGGAGATGGCCCGCAGCCTGGCAGCGTACTGGCCGGATGCCGCCGAGGCGCTTGCGGGCCGCTACTGGCCGGGCCCCCTGACGCTGGTGGTTCCCAAGAGCCCGAAGATTCCCGGGATCGTCACCGCGGGACTCCCGACGGTCGGACTGCGAGTGCCGGCTCACCCGCTGGCATTGGAGCTGATCCGTGCGGCGGGCTTGCCGATCGCCGGGCCCAGCGCCAACCGCTTCACCGGGCTCTCGCCCACCACCGCGGAACATGTAGCGGAGAGCCTCGCCGATTATGTGCTGGATGGAGGGCCGGCGCGCGTGGGCATCGAATCGACCGTGCTTTCGCTGGCAAACGGACCGCTGCTGCTGCGCCCCGGAGTGATTCCGCTGCCGGAGATCGAGTCCGTCATCGGTCCCGTGGCGCTCGCCGGCCCACCCGCGAACGGCCCGCACGCCTCGCCCGGAATGCATCCGCGCCATTACCGCCCGGAGACTCCCCTTTATCTGCTGGCCGCGGAAGACGAACCGCCCGCAGGCAACGGCGCCTGGCTGCGAATCGGCCGGGAGATGCCGGCCGCTCCACGCGAGTATGCCGCTCTGCTGTACCAAACGCTGCATCGGCTGGATGCGCAGCGCCTGGACTGGATCGCCATCGAACGCCCGCCCGATACGCCCGAATGGGCTGGAGTGCTCGATCGTTTGCGGCGCGCCGCACTTTAGGGATTTACAAAGACGACGTGGCGCAGGCACTCCTACGTGCCGCGTCCCCACTCATGGGGACGCTTGTCGGGCGTGTACTGCGTCGCTCGCGGCGAAGGGTTTTCGAGGCTGTGCGTCCCCACTCTTCGGGACGCTTTCGGCCGCTGCCTCTTCCAGACTCACGCGGCAGACACCAATGTCCCCGCCACGCTATCATAAAGCGATTTCCGGGATGCTTCTGGAGTTTCTATGTCGAAACAAAAGCGCTCTTTCCTGGCTTTCGCTGCCGCATTATTCCTGCTTCTTCCGTTGGTTGAGCGGTTCGCACTTGCCCAGGTCCTTTATGGCTCGCTGGTAGGCAACGTGACCGATCCCAGCAGCGGCGGAATCAGCGGCGCCACCGTCCGAATCACAGACGTTGCGACCAACGAGTCGCGGGAGACGCGCACCGGCGGGACTGGCGTCTATAGCTTCCCGTCGATCCCCGCGGGCACCTACACCGTGGAAGTCCGCGTGAACGGCTTCCAGACGGCCACGGAGCGGGATATCGTGGTGCGCAGCAGCACCACGGTGCGCGCCGATTTCGCGCTGCAGGTCGGAGTGGTCAACCAGAGCGTCGAGGTCACGGCAGCGGCCGCAGCGTTGCAAACCGACAGCGCCGAGGTGCGGCAGGAAATCGGGGCTAAGACCCTCGAAGACATCCCGCTGCCGCCCGGCCGCAATTTCCAGAACCTCTTGATTACCGTCCCCGGAATCACGCCTCCCGTGAACGCCAACTCCGTATCCGCCAACCCCGCCCGCTCACTGGCCTACATGGCGAACGGGTCCACCCGCAGCGGCAATGTGCTGGCCATCGACGGCGCCACGGTCGAGAGCACCTGGATTCAGGAAATCGCAGCTTACGTCCCCAGCCTCGAAGCCGTCGAGGTGGTGAACGTCATGTCCAACAGCTATGACGCGGCGCAGGGCTTCACCGGCGGAGCCGCGGTCAACGTCCAGGTGAAGAGCGGAACGAACCAGGTCCACGGGTCGGCCTTCTGGTACAACTTCAACAACGGCATGATCGCCCGCCCCTTCTTCCAGCCGGTGGGCACTCCCAACCCCAAGTCCATCCTCAACAACGCAGGCGGAACCGTTGGCGGCCCGATCCGCAAGAACAAGCTCTTCTACTTTGCCAGCTACGACGGCAACTTCACACGGCAGAATGCTTCGGGCTATTACACGGTGCCCACCGCCGCCATCAAGTCCGGAGACGAGAGCGCCGACCCGACGTCGATTTACGATCCCGCCACCGGGAACAGCAACGGCACCGGACGGACGGCATTTCCGGGGAACATCATTCCGCAGTCGCGGATCAGCCCCATCGCGCAGCAAATCGCCAGCCTCACGCCGCTTCCCAACCTTTCCGGAAATCTCCTCGCCAACAACTATTTCGCCGACGGACCTTACAAGCAGAACCGCGACACGATCGACTCCAAGGTCACCTACAACGCCACCGGTAAACTGAACTTCGGCGTCCGCTTCGGCTGGCTGCATTACTACATGAACGACCCGCCGGCATTCGGCGCTGTCGGCGGTCCGCAACTGGGCTCCACGGGCGGCGCCGAAGGCGTGGGGTCCGGTAATGTCTTCAGCGACACCATCACCGCAAACTACGTGGTGGCGCCTCATCTGGTCGTCGACGGCTACTTCGGCTACACGTTGCAGGATTCCAACCAGGAGCCGCCCGGTCTCAACCAGAACGTCGGATCGAACGTCCTCGGCATTCCGGGGACCAACGGGAACAATCCGGCCGAAGGCGGATGGCCGGCCTTTTCCGTCAGCAGCTATACGGCTTTAGGCAACCAGAGCACGGTTCCGTTCTACTTCCACAACAGCAACTATCAGTACACCGCCAATGGCAACTGGACCAACGGCGCGCACACCGTCCGTTTCGGCATGAACCTGCTGAAGAAGGACCTGAATATGTTCCAGGAGTTGAACCAGGCGTCGGGCAGCTTCAGCTTCGCCGCCGGAGTCACCGGTCTTTCCGGCGGACCCGCTCAGAATCAGTACAACAGCTACGCGGCCTTCCTGCTGGGAGACGCCTCCACCGTCGCCAAAGGCGAGGAGAACGGCAACAATGTCAGCTCCGAATGGTTCTATTCCCTCTACGTGCAAGACAAGTGGCAGGTGGCGCGCAACCTGACTTTGTCGTACGGCTTGCGCTGGGAATACATGGCGCCTCCCGTTGGCGATATGCAGCAATACAACGCCCAAAACAACACCATGGTGGTCTGTGGTTCGAGCGCCAATCCTTCGAGTGATTGCGGCACCAGTTTCAGCAAGAAGCTGTTCGCTCCACGCGCCGGCGTGGCGTACCGGCCGAGCGATACCTTGGTGATTCGCTCGGGATTCGGCATCAGCTACGATCCCTTCTTCATCGGACAACAGATCCTGCGGGTCTATCCCAACCAGATTTCCTACTCCGTTTCCGGCGCAAATTCCTTCACGCCCATCACCACGCTTGCCCAGGGCATCCCGCCGCTGGTATTCCCCGCCATCGGCAACGGTGTCCTTCCCATGCCCTCCGGTGTCTCGCTGAATTCTCTGGGCAGCACGTACACGCGGTCCTACATTCTGAACTGGAACTTCATGGTGCAGAAGCAATTCAAGTACGGCTTCGTGGGACAAGTGGGATACGCGGGCACCCGCCAAGTGCACCAGCAGTACGAAATCAACGTCAACAACGGGAACGTTCTGGGCGCCGGGACGGCCGGACAGCTGCTCAACCAGGAATTCGGCAGAACCGCCACCACCAACTTCTTCGAGCCGTGGGGCCACTCGCATTACGATTCGCTGCAGGCCACGCTCAACCGGCGGTTCCGCGGCGGGTATCAAATCGGCGCCAGCTATTCGTTTTCCAAAGCCATCATGCTGTGCTGCGCCGATAAAGAGGATGCGGGACCATCCATCGCGATCCCCGGCGACGAGTTCCTGAATCGCGCCGTCGCGCCGTTCGACCGCAAGCAGGTCTTCACCTTTTCGGGGATCGCTGAGCTGCCCTTCGGCCGCGGAAAGCGTTGGCTGGATCGTGCAGGCGTGGTGAATGCCCTGGTTTCCGGCTGGCAGATCAACGGGCTGTTCAACGCGTACACCGGGCTGTCATTTACCGTAACCGGCTCCAGCACCTCGCTGAACGCTCCCGGCAACACGCAGACCGCCGACCAGATCAAGCCCAACGTGGCGATGTTGGGCGGCGCCGGACCTGGCCAATCGTGGTTCGACCCGCTGGCCTACGCCTCAGTCACCGCGGTCCGCTTCGGCACCTCCGGCTTCGACGTGCTGCGCGGCCCCGGCCAGGTCAACGTGGACGGCTCATTGTTCCGCACGTTCCGCATCCATGAACGGATTGCCGCGCAGTTTCGCGCTCAGGTGTTCAACGCCTCCAATACGCCGCACTTCGCCAATCCCGCGGCCAATGCCGGCAGCCTGGTCCTCAATCCCAATGGCACCATCAACAACCTTGGAGGATTCACGGTGATCACGGCAACTACCGGAAACGGCCGCGAAGGCATCGACCAGCGCGTGTTCGAACTCGCCCTGCGCTTGAGCTTCTGACTTTGCCGTCACAGGTACTTCGCGAGCCAGGCGATCCACCGGCGGTCGATGTCCCGCGAATGCACCGGATCGCTCGGGCTATGGCCAGTGACCGGGTAGGCGATGAATTGCGTCGTCACGCCGTTATCCATCAGCACGTGATAGAGCTGAAACGACTGCGTAATCGGCACGCGGTAGTCCCCCGTGTCCGAGAGAATCAGGGTGGGAGCCTTGATCCTGGACGCATAGTGAATCGGCGACTGCTCCCGATACGCCTGCAACCGCTTCTCGTCCGTATAGGGAGAGCCGCCGAACGCCGCGCCCCGGCGCACATTGGCGTCGCCATAATTGTACTGGTCGAGCCAATCCGTGACGGCAGCCCCGGCAACCGCCGCCTTCCACTTGTCGGGGTAATTGCCGAGCAGCCAGGTCGTCATATACCCGCCGTAAGACCAGCCGGAGACCGCCATCCGGCTCGTGTCGATGGAGCCGCGCTTCTCCAGCGCAGCCACTCCCGCCATCACGTCGCGGCCCGGACCCTTGCCGGCATCGTTCCAGATGGCGGCTTCGAAAGCGTTGCCGAGATTATCGCTTCCGCGGTAGTTGGGCTCGAACACGATCCATCCCTGCGCCGCGAGCAGTTGCGCGCGGCTGGAAAATGCCTGCTTCGAGGCCGACCGCGGCCCGCCGTGGACATACAACACCAACGGGTATTTCTTTCCGGCGGCGAAGTCCGGCGGGTAGGTCACCACGCCGTCCATGTGGAAGCCGTCGCAGTCCCATTGGATCGTCTCCGACCTTCCGAGCTCCAGCGCGGCCGTCTCCCTATTGAAGTCCGTAGGCGCTGCGCCTTCGACTCGGGCGATGCCAGGTAATACACCTCGCCGGGCCGATCCGGCTCGCTGCCGGTCAGCGCAATCTCGCCCTTGGGCCCCACCGAAGCGTCCAACCAAAACGACGCGGTCGCTACGATCGTGTCCAATTCGAGCCGGCGCGCTTTGCCGTCGACCGGTTGGATCCACAACGCGGTAGTCGTGCCGTCGTTGGCGCTCACCAGCAGGGAGTTTCCGCCCGGCATCCAGATCGCGCGCTGCACGTTGCGATCGAGCGCGCGGGTGACGCTCGCTGTATCCCTGCCGGCCACCGGCCCTACGTAAATCTCGTTCACGTTCTTCGTGTCGCCGTCGCGCGGATACCAATGCGCGATGTGCTGGCCGTCCGGGGAATAGAGCGGCTGTGTCTCGTGCCGTGCTCGAGTGGTGAGCGCCCGCAGTTCGCCGCTCTCGACATCGAGCAATTGAATCGAGCTCCTGTCGGAATCGCCGGTGTAGGGCGTTTCGACCTTCACGAGCGCCAGCCGCTTCCCGTCCGGCGACCACGATAGCGGCGAAGAGGGCGCGCTCGGCGGCAGGCTCACGGGCAGCGTCCAGGCACCCGACGTGAGCCGCCGCGCGGCGCTCTTCCCATCCGCCGCGATCAGCCACACGTGCGCCGGACGGGGCGCCTCCTGCAGCAGGAAGTGGTTGTTCCGGATTTCGAAGGCATGGTTGTGCCGCTCCTCGCCTGCCACCTTCGGCGCCTCATCGGCCGCCACGTAGGCGATCTGATCGCCACCGGGGCGCCATGCGAATTGCTGCACGCCGGTCGCCGACCTGGTGACTTGCCAGGCGTCGCCGCCTCCCACCGGCAGGACAAAAACCTGCGGCTTGCCGTCCATGGTGGCGAGGAACGCCAGCCTGGATCCATCCTGGCTCCATCGCGGCTGGCTCAGTCCGCGGCGGTCGTGCGTCAGCACGTGTTGCGCGCGAGTCGAGACGTCGATCGCCACCAGTTCCGGATCATAGCGGTCCTCGTCGAAATTCGCCCGCGAGACCACCACCGCGATGGTCCTGCCATCCGGCGCGATCTGCGGATCGGCCACTCGCACCACTTTTCCCACATGCTCGATTGCGAACCGGGCCGCACA